>NZ_JAIWYM010000001.1:0-611429 GCF_020515595.1 Pseudomonas sp. MWU16-30323 | reverse complement strand
TCAAAACCCTACGTAGCCGGCCGAATCGCCTTAATCAACGACTGCAACGAATACCCCAACCGCGACGCCAACCCCTCAGCCCGCGCAGACACCGCAGCCAGATCAAGCTCCTGATCCAGGTCCGCCGGCACCAAAAGAATCACATTCCCCTCCTTCACCGGCAACTCCCAATAATGTCGGTGATACAACCCACGCAACAATGCCGCCCCCAAAGGCTTGCCATCATCCGTAGCCCACTGATTAATCACCAGCCAGCCCCCCGGATTCAGCTTCTTCTGGCAGTTCTCCAGAAACGTCCAGGCCAGGTGCCCCACTCCAGGGCCAACATCCGTATACAGGTCGACAAAAATCAGGTCCGCCGACTCCGCAGTGGGCAGCAACTCCAACGCATCCCCAACGCGGATATACAGCCGAGGATCATCATCCAACCCCAAGTACTCAATAGCCAGGCGCGGCACATCAGGCCGCAACTCAATGGCCTCAACATCTTCCAAAGGCAAAAACTTCAGGCACGCCTGAGTCAAGGTCCCGGCGCCCAAGCCCAGGAACAACGCACTCTCCGGCTGCTCATGGCACAACGCCCCAATCAGCATCGCCCGGGTGTAGTCGTACTCGAGCCAACTCGGGTCAGCGGTAAACACGCAACTCTGCTCGATGGCATCGCCAAACTCGAGAAAGCGGTAATCGGCCACTTCCAGCACGCGGATCATGCCGAAGTCATCATGGACCTCGGCCAGCAGGCGCTCGACGCGCTCCTCAGACATTGCAACTCCTAACGGCGTGCCAACGGGAAAGGCGGGATTGTCGGCGAACCGGCGGCAGCAGGTCACGTACTAATTGCTGATAACATGACGGCCCGACCGCAAATCACTCGAGTTCATGATGAGCCAACCCTGGAGCCCCGACAGCTGGCGCGCCCTGCCGATCCAGCAACAACCCCAGTACCCTGACGCTGCGCACTTGGCGCAGGTCGAGCAGAACCTGGCGAGTTACCCGCCGCTGGTGTTTGCCGGTGAGGCCCGTGAATTGCGCCGTCAGTTTGCCGAGGTGACCCAGGGTCGCGCGTTCCTGTTGCAAGGTGGCGATTGCGCCGAGAGTTTTGCCGAGTTCTCGGCGGCGAAGATTCGCGACACCTTCAAGGTGCTGCTGCAGATGGCGATTGTGATGACCTTTGCCGCCGGTTGCCCGGTGGTCAAGGTCGGGCGCATGGCTGGCCAGTTCGCCAAGCCGCGTTCTTCCAACGATGAAACCATCGACGGCATCACCCTGCCCGCCTACCGTGGCGATATCGTCAACGGCATCGGTTTCGACGAAAAAAGCCGCGTGCCAGACCCGGACCGCCTGCTGCAGTCTTACCACCAGTCCACCGCTACCCTGAACCTGCTGCGGGCCTTTGCTCAGGGCGGTTTTGCCGACCTGCATCAGGTGCACAAGTGGAACCTGGACTTCATCGCCAACTCGGCCCTGGCCGAGAAGTACAGCCAACTGGCCGACCGCATCGACGAAACCCTGGCCTTCATGCGTGCCTGCGGCATGGACAGCTCGCCGCAACTGCGCGAGACCAGTTTCTTCACCGCCCACGAGGCGCTGCTGCTGAACTACGAACAAGCCTTCGTGCGCCGCGACAGCCTGACCAATGACTATTACGACTGCTCGGCACACATGCTGTGGATCGGTGACCGCACCCGCCAACTGGACGGTGCCCACGTCGAATTCCTGCGCGGGGTGAACAACCCGATCGGGGTCAAGGTCGGCCCGAGCATGAATCCCGATGACCTGATCCGCCTGATCGACATCCTTAACCCGGACAACGATCCGGGCCGCCTGAACCTGATTGCGCGCATGGGGGCGAACAAGGTCGGCGACCATCTGCCGAACCTGATCCGCGCGGTGCAACGTGAAGGCAAGCAGGTGCTGTGGAGTTCCGACCCGATGCACGGCAACACCATCAAGGCCAGCAGCGGCTACAAGACCCGGGACTTCGCGCAGATCCTCAGCGAAGTGAAGGAGTTCTTCCAGGTGCATGAAGCCGAAGGCACGTATGCCGGCGGGATTCATATCGAGATGACCGGCCAGAATGTCACCGAGTGCATCGGCGGCGCGCGGCCGATTACCGAAGACGGGCTGTCGGACCGCTATCACACCCACTGCGACCCTCGGATGAATGCCGATCAGTCGCTGGAATTGGCGTTCCTGATCGCCGAGACGCTAAAACAGGTCAAGCGCTAAGAGCGCCACCCGCAACCGTGCCGCACTGGCCCGCTGGCAATTGAGCTGGATCTGCTCAAGCCCGAGCCAGTCGGCCATCTGCCGCAGATTCAGGGCCAGCGCCTGCATCCCCTCCTCGTCCAGCCCCGGCTCCTCCTCGTGAACGGCATGCACCGCCAGGCGTCCGGCCGCCCGCTCCGCCCGTAGGTCCACCCGCGCGGCGATTCGCTCGTTGTGCAGGAACGGCAACACGTAATAGCCGTACACCCGCTTGTCCTGAGGCGTGTAGATCTCCAGCCGATAGCGGAAATCGAACAAACGCTCGGTACGGCTGCGCTCCCAGATCAGCGAATCAAAAGGCGATAACAGCGCGCTGGCGGGCACCTTGCGCGGGACTTTTGGCGCGGGCAGGCAATAAGCCGGCTGTTTCCAGCCCTGAACCTCGCACGTGATCAATTGCCCGTCCTCGACCAGTTCCGCCAGGCGCCCACGGCTGTCGGCCGGGTCGAGGCGGAAGTAGTCGCGCAGGTCTTTTTCGGTGCCCACCCCCAACGCCGTGGCGCTGTGCAGCAGTAAGCCGCGCTGCGCTTCGGCCTCGTCCAACGGGGCTTGCTGGAGAATGTCGGCCGGAATCACGCGTTCCGGCAGGTCATACAGCCGCTCAAAACCGCGACGCCCGGCCACGGTCACCTGGCCGGCAGCAAACAGCCATTCCAGCGCGTGCTTTTCATCGCTCCAGTCCCACCAGGGGCCGGCGCGTTCCTCGCGGGTCGACAAACTGCCCGCCCCCAAGGCGCCTTGTTGCTCAACGATGCCCAGCACCCGCGCGATAGTGGCCTGTTGCTCGCGACCAAACCGCGCCATTTGCTGGTAGATGCCCTGCCCTTGGGCGGCCCGCTCCATGCGCCAGCGCATCAACGGGTAAAGCGCCATGGGTAACAGCGAAGCCTCATGCCCCCAATACTCGAACAGCGAACGCCGCCGCCCGGAACTCCAGGCGGCCTGTTCAAGAATCAACGGAGAGTAGTTACCCAGCCGGGAAAACAGCGGCAGGTAGTGTGAGCGCACCACCGCATTCACCGAGTCAATCTGCAATACACCCAAACGCTCAACCAGGCGGTTGACCTGTGCGGCCTTGATCAACGCCGGCGGCTGGCGCCCGGAAAAGCCTTGGGCAGCCAGCGCCAGGCGCCGCGCCTGCTTGAGGGAAAAGGATAACTCTGCGGGCATGGGACTCTCCTTGTGTGCTCGCGAACCACCCTACTGCATCCCGCGTCATTTTCGCAGCGGATCTTCCCAAAAGTGCCGGCGGCTTTCCTGCTCGACATCGCCACGGTTGAGCCCGATGTCCTTGAGCGCCTCATCGCTCATGCTCATCAACAGTTGGCGTTCACGGTGCACGGTCAGCCACCGGGAACCCAGTTGGAGCAGCCCGGAAAACGGCCGCTTCGCCATCAGTACAAAGCCTCTTTGACCTTTCATCATCTCGCCCTCCAGTGGGGATGACTGAAGTCTGTGCCTGGCGCTATGATCAATCCAACGAATGTTTCTTATGCAATACATCTCGGAGATTGATCGATTGTCCAGCTACCCGAGTATCGACACTGAAGTGCTGCGCACCTTCGTCGCCATCGCTGATCAGGGTGGTTTTACTCGCGCCGGCGAGCAGGTCAACCGTACCCAATCGGCGGTGAGCATGCAGATGAAACGCCTGGAAGAGGATGTGTTGCAGCGCAAGTTGTTCGAGCGCGATGGCCGTCAGGTGCGGCTGACGCCCGAAGGCCAGGTGCTGCTGGGCTATGCCCGCAGGATTCTGAAACTGCACAGCGAGGTGTTCAACACCCTGCGTGAGCCGCACATGGTCGGGCTGGTGCGCATCGGCACGCCCGACGATTACGTGATGCGCTACTTGCCGGGGATTCTCAAGCGCTTCTCCAAGGCTTACCCGCTGATCCAGATTGAAATGCACTGCGAATCGTCGCCGGTGCTGATGCAGCGCCGGGATCTGGACTTGACGGTTATCAGCCGCGAACCGGGGAATGAAATCGGCGAACTGCTGCGCCATGAACGCATGGTCTGGGTGGCGGCGCCCTGCTTCTGCATGGATGAGCATACCGCCCTGCCCCTGGCCATTTCCGGCCTCGACAGCTTTTGCACGCAGTGGGCACGCGCCGCGCTGGACGCACAGGGGCAGGAGTATCGACTGGCGTATCACAGCTCCAACGGGGCCGCGATCCTGGCGGTGGTGGGTGCCGGCCTGGCCGTCACGATCAACATGGAAAGCCTGGTGACCGAAGACCTGCGCATATTGGGCGCGGCGGACGGCTTTCCACCGCTGCCGTCGGTCAATCTGCGGCTGTTGCGCAACCCGCGCACCACCTCGCCGATCACCGAATGCCTCGCCGAATACATCCTCGAAGGCTTTAAACTTTAAACGTCAGCATCACCGCACACACCGCCAGGAACCCGCAGAACAGTCCGCGCAACATACGCTCTGGCATGGCGTGGGCAACTTTCACCCCCCAACTGATGCTGAGCAGGCCGCCGACGGCCAGGGGCACGCCGATCAGCCAATCCACTTCATGGTGCCAGGCGTAGGTCACCAGGGTCACGCTGGTGCTCGGCAGCGCCAGGGCCAGCGACAGCCCCTGGGCGACCACCTGGCTGGTGCCGAAGATGCTGGTCAGCACTGGCGTGGCCACTACCGCGCCGCCTACGCCAAACAAGCCACCCATGGATCCGGACGCCGCGCCCAGCACCCCCAGCCACGGCCAGGAATAACGCATCTGCGCTGAAGGCGGTGCATTGTGGGTAAACATTCGCAGCAGGTTGTAGGACGCCAATACCAGTAGAAAGGCGATAAACCCTACGCGCATCACACCCGCATCAATGCCCACCGCCCAGATCGAGCCCAGCCAGGCGAAGGCAAACCCCATCACGCCCAGCGGTAATGCGTGACGCAGTTCAATCCGGTTGCGCTGGTGATAACGCCACAACGCGAGCATCACGTTCGGCACCACCATCACCAGGGCTGTGCCTTGGGCAATCTGTTGGTCCAGGCCAAAAAACACCCCCAGCACTGGAATCGCAATCAGCCCACCGCCAATACCGAACAAGCCGCCAACAGTGCCCAACGCGACACCCAGAGCCAAATACAACGCTAAATCTGTCACCACTTCGCCCCCGCCTATTCCCAGGCTTTGCATGCTACGCAGTCGGCTCTGGCGCGGAAACGCACAGCAACGCACAATGGCTGTGCCAATTTCGCATAAGCAGACGCTGATGAACCCCAACACCCTGACCGATCAACTCAGCCTGTTTCTCGACGTACTGGAAACCGGCAGCTTTTCCGCGGCCGCGCGGCGTCACCCGCTCACGCCCTCAGCGGTAGCGCGGCGCATCGACAGCCTGGAAGGCTCGGTGGGTAGCCGGCTGTTTCAACGCAGCACCCATGCCGTGGTGCCGACGCCTGCCGGCCTGGCGTTTGCCGAGCGCGCCCGCCGGATTGTCAGCGAGTTACAACTGGCGCGGGCCGAAGCGGTGTCGCTGAGCCATGCGCCTGAAGGGTTGATCCGCGTGGACGCCCCGGCCGCCTTCGGGCGACGGCACTTGGCGCCTGCCATTGCTGACTTTCTTAACGTGTACCCGGGCCTCGACGTACACCTGCACTTGATCGATAGCTTTGTTGACATGCAAGGCGAGCATTTGGGCAAAGTCGACCTGGTGCTGCGGGCCGGGCATATCGTCGATACCCGGCTGATCGCCACGCCCCTGGCCAGTATCGTGCGCATCGCCTGCGCCAGCCCGGCCTACCTGAAAAGCCGTGGTACCCCGACTCATCCCAGCCAGTTGAACGAACACGACGGCCTGGACTGGGAAGGCCTGGCGCCGATGTTCGCCTGGCGATTTGAACTGGACGGCCGCAAGACCACCTACCGCCCGCAACGCATTCGCATGAGCGCCAACAACGCCGAAGCCCTGCTCTCCGGGGCGCTGGCCGGACTTGGGGTTGCCCACCTGCCGACCTGGCTCGCCAGTGAATACCTGGTGCGCGGCGAACTGGTGCCGCTGTTCTGCGAGAACGGTTTGCCGACGCCTGAAACCGCCGGCATCTATGCCCTGCGCCTGGAGCAACACGCCAACGCCCGCAGCCGGTTATTGCTGGAATACCTCAAGGCACGCTTCAGCCCCGTGCCGCCGTGGGATCTTGCGCTGCAAAGCGCCTTCGGCTGACCAAGCGGACAGAATTGTCTGGCGCGTTAAACATTTGCCCGCTAGATTCGAAACCAGACACGTTTTAAGGCACTGCCATGACCAAGCCCCTCGATACCTGCGAATCCTTGCTGCTCGACAACCAACTGTGTTTTGCCCTGCATTCCACCTCGTTGTTGATGACCAAAGTCTACAAACCCCTGCTGCAAGCCCTCGGCCTCACCTACCCGCAGTACCTGGCGATGATGGTGCTCTGGGAAGAGGATGGCTTGACCGTCGGCGAAATCAGCAATCGCCTGCTGACGGATCCTGGTTCCTTGACGCCGCTGCTCAAACGCCTGGAAGCCGAAGGCCTGCTCAGCCGGACCCGTAGCCGGGAAGACGAGCGTGTGGTGGTGGTTGAGTTGACCGATGCCGGGCGTGCCCTGCGGAACAAGGCGATGGATATTCCGCAGTGCATTCTGGGCGCCAGCGGGATGGACATCGAACAACTGCGCAAACTGCAGGGCGATTTGCTGGCGCTGCGGAAAAACCTGAAAGTCTCCCTCTAAAGGCACCACGCATCAAAAATGTGGGAGCGGGCTTGCTCGCGAATGCGGTGTGACAGTCACTAGATGCATTGACTGATCCACTGCATTCGCGAGCGAGCCCGCTCCCACATTTGTTTGTGCAGAGCCTCGCCATCAAGGCAGGCAAAATATTTTCAAAATATATATTGCGTACTAACTATTTGCGCGATACATTCACCTCGCCACTTACTTAGCGCGCAAATAATTAGCGCAAATAAAGACGAGGAAATCACCATGCAAACTCTCTATACCGCAGTAGCCACCGCCACCGGCGGCCGCGATGGTCGCGCTGTTTCCAACGACAATATCCTCGATGTAAAACTCTCCACGCCAAAAGAGCTGGGCGGCGCGGGTGGCCAGGCCACCAACCCGGAACAACTGTTCGCCGCCGGCTATTCCGCCTGCTTTATCGGCGCATTGAAATTCGTCGCCAGCCAGACCAAACGCAAGATCCCGGATGACGCTTCGATCACTGCCCACGTCGGCATCGGTCAAATCCCCGGCGGTTTCGGCCTGGACATCGACCTGCACGTCAGCCTGCCCGGCCTGGCCCAGGACGAAGCACAAAGCCTGGTCGACGCGGCCCACCAGGTCTGCCCCTACTCCAACGCCACCCGTGGCAACGTCGATGTGCGCCTGCACGTGACCGTTTGAATCAAACCGCGCCCACAAAAAAGCCCGACTCATGGTCGGGCTTTTTTTGTCGTACGGTGGCGCAAGAATTACTTCTTGGCGCGACCTTTGTACGAACCACCTTCACGGGTGTCGATCTCGATCAGGTCGTCGATTTCGATGAAATCGGCCACTTGCAGTTCGGTACCGTTAGCCAGTTTGGCAGGCTTCATCACCTTGCCCGAAGTGTCGCCGCGAGCGGAACCTTCGGTGTAGGCAACCTTGCGCACGATAGTGGTCGGCAGCTCTACGGAAACCAGACGGTCTTCGAAGAAGATAGCTTCGCAGACGTCTTCCATGCCTTCTTCCACGAATGGCAGAACGGCTTCGATGTCTTCAGCGTTCAGCTCGTACATGGTGTAGTCGGTGGTGTCCATGAACGTGTAGGTGTCGCCGCTGATGAAGGACAGGGTCGCTTCTTTGCGGTCGAGGATCACGTCGTCCAGTTTGTCATCGGCGCTGTAGACGATCTCGGTCTTGTAACCGGTCAGCAGGTTCTTCAGCTTGGTCTTCATGATTGCGCTGTTACGACCAGACTTGGTGAACTCAGCTTTCTGAACCAGCCAAGGGTCGTTTTCGAGACGGATCACTGTACCGGGTTTCAGTTCTTTACCAGTTTTCATTGCGAATATCCGAAATTTGGATGGGATTTACAAAAATCAAGGTCGCGTATCATATCCAATTTACATAAAACTGTACCAGCGCCGTCGCAAGATCGGTCCGCGAGCCTTGTTCCAGAGCCCATTTCTCGGCATTCGCGGTCACTTCAGGCCAGTGTTCCAGCAGCATTTTCCAGCTATGTGCCATATCGCCATCAGCGTTCCAGGCCTGCCAAAGGCTGACCAACGCGACTTTCGCGGCCGGTGACAAGCCTTCGGTATACAGCTCGAGAAAGGCGTCCAGCTTGTCCAGGTGAATGTCTTCGTCCTGGCGATAGATATGCCACAACAGCGGCCGCCCGGCCCATTGCGCCCGCACAAACGAGTCTTCGCCGCGCACGGCGTTGAAGTCGCAGCACCACAACAGGCGGTCGTATTGCTCCTGGCGCACGAACGGCAGCACTTGCACGGTCAACCCGTCGCGCCGGTGCACATCGCCGACGTTCAGCGACTCCACACCCAGCCAGCGCTGTACATCGCCGAGAATCCGTCCCTCTGGCACCAGCAGATGGGTAGCGCGCCCATCGGCCGCCAGCACGTCGAGCCAACTGGCCAGCCCGGCGTTTTCATAGGCGAACAACGACATCAGTCGCGCACCGGCTGCCGGGAAAACCCCAAGCGCCTGCAAAAACTGTTGCCGGGCGATGGCGTCTTGCTGGAAGGCATCGCGCTGTTCCAGCAGCCCGTCCTCGCGCAGCAAGCCGCCGGTACCGGGACGGAACCCCGGAAAGAAGAAGTACTTTTGCACGCCTTTGAATTTCACCGACGGCAAACCGTGGCAACCCACCACCCAGTCCTCGGCGCTCAGGTAATCCAGGTTCATCCACAGCGGCGGGCGTTCGCGTGCGGCCATCGCTTCCATATAGTCAGGCGGCAGTTGGCAGGCGAACGCGGCGATCACCACGTCGGCCGCCTCGGTCGCCGGCCAGTCGGAAGGCCAGTAGCGCACATCAACGCCCTCTTGCCACTGCTGGTGCGCCTGCACATCAATCTCGGGGCACATGCGTTCAAACGCCCGCAGGTCATCGACCCACAGGCGCACCCCACAACCGTGTTCCGCTACCAATTGCCGGGCCAGGCGCCAGGTCACGCCGATGTCGCCGTAGTTATCGACGACGCTGCAAAAAATATCCCAGCGGGCTTTCATTCCGGGCTCCAACGCTCAAAGGCTCGATTGTCCGTATAAATGCCTCGATTGCGAAGGGTTGATCGCGATTATTCTGCGCGCGGCTGTGGGACAATCGGCGCCATGCCGCACGTGCCTGCCAGGAGGCCATCATGTCTGATCGTTCGTTCTCACTGTTCAAACTCAGTATCGCCGTGGCCTTCGGCCTGTGGCTGGGGTTTATCGCCATTGTGCTGAGCCTGTGGCTGGCGTCCCGCTACCTGCCTGAGCAAACCGTAGCCCCAGTGGCCCGAGTGGTGCAGCAACTGGGCAAGCCGGAGGTGGTTGCACCGGAGCCGCCGAACCGCATGTTCGAGCAGTACCAGGAGAACCTGCGCAAGCAGGAGCAACAGCAAACCCTGGACCAGGCCCGCAACAACCCACGCAACCTGTCCAACCCCAAATGCCAGTTCTGGCTGCAACAGGACCAGAACGCTCCCAACGACAAGAGCCGGGCCAACGTCCTGCAATTTTGCAATTGATCACGAAAGCCGCCCATGAATAAGCACGCCGTTCACCAACTGGTCCTGGACAAACTCGCGGTCGATCTCGATATCGCCCAGCGCGCGGCACAAACCGCGTACGAAACCGCGACCCACGAAGAAAACATCGCCGAGAACAAGTACGACACCCTGGGACTGGAGGCGTCTTACCTGGCCGCCGGCCAGGCCCGGCGCGTCGAGGAAATCAAGCTGGCGCTGACGCTCTGCCAGACCATGCAACTGCGTACCTACGATGACCAGCGCGGGATCGAAGTGGGCGCATTGCTGGGGCTGGTGGATGAAAACGATCGCCAGCAGTGGCTATTCCTGGCGCCGGACGGCGCAGGCTTGAAGGTCGATGTGGTGGGGCAACCGGTGACCGTCATCACCCCACGCTCGCCCCTGGGCAAAAGCCTGCTGGGCAAGTTCGAAGGGGATGAGGTGGAGATTCTGGTGGAGGGCGCTCGGCAACAGTTTGCTGTTACCGAGGTCAAGTAAGCCGATCAGTGAACCGGTAGTTCAACGCCGTCGAACAGTTCTTCCAGTTCCTGCTTGTTGTGGCACTGAATGGCCTTGGCCATCACTTCGCGCGTCAGGTGCGGCGCGAACTTCTCGATGAAGTCGCACATGAACCCCCGCAGGAAGGTGCCGCGACGGAAACCGATCTTGGTCACGCTGGACTCGAACAGTTCGCTGGCATCGAGCACCACCAGGTCGCTGTCGAGCTTGGTGTCGACCGCCATCTTGGCGACGATACCGACGCCCAGGCCCAGGCGTACATAAGTCTTGATGACGTCGGCGTCGGCAGCGGTGAACACCACTTTCGGCGTCAGGCCGCGATGGCTGAAGGCTTCGTCGAGTTTCGAACGACCGGTGAAACCGAATACGTAAGTCACGATCGGGTATTCAGCCAGGGCTTCAAGTGTCAGCTTCGGCAGCTTGGCCAGAGGGTGACCTTGAGGCACCACGACGCAGCGGTTCCAGCGGTAGCACGGCATCATCACCAGGTCGCCGAACAACTCCAGGGCTTCGGTGGCAATCGCGAAATCGACAGTGCCGTCGGCGGCCATCTCGGCGATCTGCATCGGCGAACCCTGGTGCATGTGCAACGCCACGTCCGGGTACTGCTTGATAAAGCTGCTGATCACCGGCGGCAACGCATAACGCGCCTGGGTGTGGGTGGTGGCGATCGACAGGGTGCCTTTCTTCTCGTTGGAGAATTCCTGGGCGATCTGCTTGATGCTTTCGACCTTGCGCAGGATCTCGCCGGCGGTGGTGATGATGCGCTCACCGGCGGGGGTGACGCGGGTCAGGTGCTTGCCGCTGCGCGCGAACACTTCCACGCCCAACTCATCTTCGAGCAGGCGGATCTGCTTGCTGATACCGGGTTGCGAGGTGTAAAGGCTTTGAGCGGTAGCGGAAACGTTGAGGTCGTGGTGCGCCACTTCCCAGATGTAGCGCAGTTGTTGAAGCTTCATATGTGTCCCTCAAAGCGGATAGACGCCACGGGTATCAGCGACGGTATATAACTATATTAAAGGTCAGACTGATAAATCTAGAACTTTTTATCGTTTTTTACCCATCACACGTCATCACTGCGGCGGCGCTGTAAAAGTGGCACCAGGTACACCGGCACCTGAGACAGCTGCAGCACCCGTGCAGCGGTTCTTCCCAGGGGGGTCGCCACACCGACCGCCTGGCTGTGACTACCTACGATCAACAAATCCACAGAGAGTTTCTGCGACTGGTCGAGAATCACTTCACAGGGGTCGCCCTGGATCACCCGCACCGAACGGATCAACTTGAGGTCCTGCTCCCCTTCCCCCAGCTCTTCGCGAAAACTGTCGAGCACCCGTTGCTCGATGGTCGCCATCACTGTCGTCAGGCCCTGGCTTTGCCATTCACTCAAGGCCTTCTCATCAAGGTAGCTCTGCAACACCGATTCGGCGAACAGCCCGATGGGCTCGACCACGTGAATCACATACAGATCGGCCTTGAACGTTCGTGCCAGCGCCAGGGCATGTTGCATCACATAAGGTGCATAGAGACCGAGGTCAGTGGCGTACAGCATCGAACGAATCATAGAACCTCCTGGGTAGCCAGGATGGCGGGGATTGATTCAGCTTAGCAGCGCCTTTGGCAGTGCTCAGCCCTCGGTCTGAATTTTCAACTCGTTGCTGATGCCGTGGGGGACGTGCCCGGTGGCCACGAACTCCCGGGCCTTCTCGCAATGCCCTTCCTGGTCATCGAAAAACACATCGGCGGCAAAGGCCTCGAGGAACGCCGACTTTTCCAGGCCACCGAGAAACAGCGACTCGTCGAGACGGATATCCCATTCCCGCAGGGTGCGAATCACCCGCTCGTGGGACGGCGCCGAACGGGCGGTGACCAGTGCAGTACGGATCGGGCAGGACTCGTCCGGGAACTCGCGCTGCAACAAGTTGAGCGCCGCCAGGAACCCCTTGAACGGACCTCCGCGCAACGGCTCGCGCGCCGACTCCCGCTCGCTGGCCTGGAAGGCTTCAAGGCCTCCCGACTGGTAGATACGCTCGGACTCATCGGAAAACAGCACCGCGTCGCCGTCGAAGGCAATCCGCAATTCGGCACTGGAGGCCCGACGTGCGCCGCCCGACAGGATGGTCGCTGCGGCAAACCCGGCATCCAGGGCGCTGCGCACATCCTCGGCATGGGTGGACAGAAACAGATGGCAGCCAAACGCTGCCAGGTAGGGATAAGGACTGCGCCCGCCGACGAAGGCGGCGCGGGAGATGTCCAGGCCGTAATGCTGGATCGAATTGAACACGCGCAGGCCGGTGTCGGCACTGTTGCGCGACACCAGCACCACCTCGACCCGGGCACGGCCGAGGCTGGCGTTGAGGCTCAGGAGTTTCTTCACCAGCGGGAAGGCGTCGCCGGGTTCGAGGATTTCATCCTCGTGGTCGATCTGGTACTTGCGATACGTCTCGACCCCTTGGGCCAGGTAGACCTTGTGGCTTTCGCTCAGGTCGAACAGCGCCCGCGAGGAAATCGCCAGCACCAGTTTGTCGCCCAATCCCTTTGCCATGGTGTTGCCTCCCATCAGCGGTTATGCCGATCCATAAAACTCAAGGCCTGGTACAGCGCTTGCATTCTTGGCAGTTCACAACCCGCCGCCTTCGCCGCCGCCAAGGGGCGTGCGTAAATCGCCGCCAGTTCCAGCGGGCGCTTGTGCACGTAATCGTGATACATGCTGGGCAGGTAGTCATCCATGCTTTCCGTCATGGTGAACATCTGCCCGGCGTAACTGGCGGGGATTTCATGCCCGCAGGCGTGGGCGCCCTGCACCACTTCCGCCATCAGCGCCTGGATCAGTTCACGGCTGGATTCATCCGCCATCATCGCCGTGGTGCCAGTGCCGAACACGACGGAGAGACCGTTGTAAGGCACGTTCCACACCAGTTTATGCCAGCGTGCCTGATGCACATTGGCCATGGCCTGGGAGTCGATACCGGCCTGGTGAAACAGCGCGGCGCCTGCTTCGACAATGGCCTGCCGATGAGTGTCATCGTTGGCCGCGGGGCCACTGTGGTAACCCAGGTTGACCCGGCCCAGCGCCTGATGCTCGACAACTCCGGGGCCGGAACGGTGCACGCCGATGTAGCACAGGCCACCCAGCAAGTGCAGCGACGGCGGCAAGTGTTCCCGCAGGCTGTCTTCGACATCGAGGCCGTTTTGCAGCAGCACCACCTTGGCGTCCGGGGCGGCGATCTGGGCGATGGTTGGAGCCAGTTCGACATTCCCCGTCGACTTGGTGCCCACCAGCAGCCAGTCGCACGGCGGCATGTCTGCGGCGCGGGCATAGGCCTGCACCGGGTGCAGGTGCACGGTTCCGTGGATTGTGCTGTTGAGTTGCAGGCCGCGCTCGCTGACCGCCGCGTACTCGCTGCGCAGCAGGAAATGCACATCGAAGCCGGCACGCGCGAGCATCACCCCGTAGAAGCCACCGATGGCCCCGGTGCCGATAATCCCGATCCGTGGCGACTGTGTTTTTGCAACTTCGGTCATGGCAATTCCTCTGGTAGTCGTTTGAGCGCCTGCTGCACACCTTGCGTCAGGTCGCCGGCGGTCAGACGCGTCAGTGACGCTAATATTCCATGGAATTTCCCGTCGCACACCACAAACAACGCGGGCAGATGAAAGATCTCGTAGCGCTCTACCGCGCCGCCATTGTGGCCAGCATCCACCCAACAGACCCGGTCCACCGGCAAGTCCCAACCCGGCAGTTGCTGGTGCAGGAAGCGGCAGCGCGAGCATCCGTCACCAGTGAACACCACCAGCGAGGTGCCGGGAAGCCCCAATAATTGCTGGTCGATATCCAGATCGGTAAGGTGCAGTTCTTTCACTATGCTGCTGCCACCGCCGTCAACTGGACGGTGCTCGGAGTCCGTGTGCATGGGTCGTTTCTTTCCTCACCCTGATGATGTCGCTGTCGAATTAACCCAACGTCCCATTTCCGGCATTTCCCGCCAACGGCTGCACACTATCGGCCTGGGCGGCGTCGCATGCAATTACCCGGGCGGGCGCCCATTGCACTTTTTGTGCAGACGCCGCGGGATTAAAGCGGCCTTTGCCCATTGTCTCGCAGCCTTGTAACGCGCTAAGGTTCGGCTCCCCGCTGCACTTAAATCATGCTGTGCTCCGCCGCACGGGGATCGCTGGCGGCCGGCACCCGTGACCCTGACGAGTAACACGATGGCTGATTTACCGATCAACGACCTTAACGTCGAATCCAACGAGACCCTGATCACACCCGATCAGCTCAAGCGCGAAATCCCCCTGAGCGACGCTGCCCTGCAGACCGTCACCAAGGGCCGCGAAGTCATCCGTGAGATTCTCGACGGCACCGACCACCGCCTGTTCGTGGTCATCGGGCCGTGCTCGATCCATGACCTCAAGGCTGCCCACGAGTACGCCGAGCGCCTGAAGGTGCTGGCGGCAGAAGTGTCCGACACCTTGTACCTGGTGATGCGCGTCTATTTCGAGAAGCCGCGTACCACCGTCGGCTGGAAAGGCTTGATCAACGACCCGTACCTGGACGACTCCTTCAAGATCCAGGATGGCCTGCACATCGGTCGTCAATTGCTGCTGGACCTGGCGGAAATGGGCCTGCCGACGGCAACCGAAGCCCTGGACCCGATTTCCCCGCAGTACCTGCAAGACCTGATCAGCTGGTCGGCGATTGGTGCACGTACCACCGAATCCCAGACTCACCGGGAAATGGCTTCCGGCCTGTCCTCGGCGGTCGGTTTCAAGAACGGCACCGACGGCGGCCTGACAGTGGCGATCAACGCCCTGCAGTCGGTGTCCAGCCCGCACCGTTTCCTGGGTATCAACCAGGAAGGTGGCGTGTCCATCGTCACCACCAAGGGCAATGCCTACGGTCACGTGGTACTGCGTGGCGGCAACGGCAAGCCCAACTATGATTCGGTCAGCGTGGCCCTGTGCGAACAGGCGCTGAACAAGGCGAAGATCAAGCCGAACATCATGGTCGATTGCAGCCACGCCAACTCCAACAAGGACCCGGCCCTGCAACCGCTGGTGATGGAGAACGTGGCCAACCAGATTCTGGAAGGCAACCAGTCGATCATCGGCCTGATGGTCGAAAGCCACCTGAACTGGGGCTGCCAGGCGATTCCAAAGGATCTGGCCGACCTGCAATACGGCGTGTCGATCACCGATGCCTGCATTGACTGGGCTGCCACCGAGACCACCTTGCGCAGCATGCATGCCAAGCTCAAGGACGTGTTGCCCAAGCGCCAACGCGGCTGAGCAAACACTGCGGACACAAAAACGCCGGGCTGAACCCGGCGTTTTTTTTGATCGTTGCCCCGCTCTGCGTGGGAATGCATCCTGGGATGCTCTGCGTCCCGCCCTACTCAAGGCTCACAGCTTTGCGGCATGGCGCTGGTGGCGCTCCATATAGCGCTCAACGTAGGAGCAGGACGGGATCACCGTATAACCGGCCTCTTCGGCGAACTTCAACGCTTCCTCGGTCAGCGCGGCAGCAATGCCACGGCCGCGCAATGCGTTGGGCACGAAGGTGCGATAGATATCCAGGGTCTGCTTCCCAAGGTCCATATAGGTCAGATAGGCACGATGACCGTCCACATTGGTCTCGAACTGATGACCAGCCTGGTCATGGTGGATGGACAACGCCTCGCTCATCACTACTCCTCGCGGGTCTTGGTTTCTGACCCCTACCTTACCGATGTTTTTCCGGCGAAGGAACATCTACGCCACCCGGTGCCGGTTTCGACAACGAGAAAAGCGGCCAGTGCCTTGCACTAGCGCTCACAACCAGCACAGGGAAATAGTAGGCGTCAATCGCACAATTGCTCAAGACGCGCTTGTCTTCCGTTGCGCTGGCGGACATAGAAAGGGCCAATCGAGATGCCTTACGTCGATGGCCTGAACATTGCCGGCAGTTGAAGCTTGAGACGAACACGCGCTCTTAAAGTCACCTCAACATGCACAAAAGATACCGAAGACCAGAAAGACAATCTGAACAATAGTGTCAGGGACGATATATAAAATGACTTATGTTTACATGGCTTAACACATGCCAGCCGGCCCTTTCAGGCTGGATCCAATCCTCGGCCGAGTGCAAAAATCTGGATATTTTTTATACAGACTCTGAAAAGATTAGCCAAAATAGATTGGGCGCGAGAATTTTTTTTGCTTCTTGCGCTACGTCAGTTTACTTACTACAAGTAATGGGTAGTATGTACGCCGGCTATTAGCTCACTCTGAGAAAGTAGCCATTTAATAGAAAGTCCTTGAAGGGGAACACGATGAACAACGTTCTGAAATTCTCTGCTCTGGCTCTGGCCGCAGTTCTGGCTACCGGTTGCAGCAGCGTCTCCAAAGAAACCGAAGCTCGTCTGACTGCAACTGAAGACGCAGCAGCTCGCTCCCAGGCTCGTGCAGACGAAGCCTATCGTAAAGCTGATGAAGCTCTGGCTGCTGCTCAAAAAGCACAACAGACTGCTGACGAAGCTAACGAGCGCGCTCTGCGCATGCTTGAAAAAGCAAGCCGCAAGTAATAATCCTCCGGGGTTGTTATCAAGCCGGTCCATTCTTGGATCGGCTTTTTTTTGCCCGCCATTTGGCTGGATTCCAGACAATAAAAAACCCGTCACCGCGCGAGGCGATAACGGGTTATGGATCGTGCAGGCTTATTGCTGCAGATCGACCGGCGTACTCGACACCATAGGCGCCCCGCCCGGCACGCCGATTTCCGTCGGGATACCGTCTTCAGCCGCCACGACGTCACGCACCTGGTCCCAGTTGACCCGCAGGTTGCTGGACAGGTCTTCACGCTTGAGCAAGGCGTTGATCACCGCAGTGTGCTTGTCGACGACCGATGGCGTGCCATCGTCGTTCAATGGCGTATGCGCTTCCAGGTAGACCTTGCCACCGGCTGCGCCGAACTTGTAGGCGTCGTTGATAATCCGCACCGACGTACCCACCGGCACCATGTCGGCCATTTCCAGCACGTTGTTGTTGAACATGCGGAAGCAGCCGTGACTGGTACGGGTACCGATGCCGAACTTCATGTTGGAACCGTGGATCAGGTAGCCCGGCGTGCCGAGGGTGAACTTGAAGGGCCCCAGCGGGTTGTCCGGGCCGGCCGGCACGACGTTGGGCAACGGGTCGCCATTGGCGGCGTGCTCGGCCTTGATCGAGGCTGGCGGGGTCCAGGTCGGGTTCGGGATCTTGCCCGTTATCGTGGTGTGAGCCACTGGCGAACCCCAGCCTTCACGGCCAATCCCCAACGGGAACGTGTACACCACGTTCTGGCCCTTGGGGTAGTAATAGAGCCGGTATTCCGCCAGGTTGATCACGATGCCTTCACGGGGGCCGGGCGGCAGGATGAAACGCGTCGGCAACACGATCTCGGTACCCGCTCCTGGCAACCAGGCATCGACGCCCGGGTTGGCCGCGACCATCTCCGAATAGCCCAGGTCGTAGGTGGTGCCCAGGTCAGCGAAGGTATCTTCGTACTTGGCCTTGATCACCTGGACCTGGCCAACGATATCTTCACCCGGTGGCGGCAAAGGCAACTGCAAGGCTGCAGCAGGACCAGCCGCGCAGAGTGCAGCAAGAGACAGGCAGCAGGTGACGGCGGAAAGGCGCGACAACATCCGGGAATTCCTTCGCAGATCGACGGGTTGTAAAAAATGGATTGTACACGGCTGCCCGGCGGGCACCCATATTCAAAGTTCGAAGCGCAGCTCTGGCCAGATCGGCGGTGTGCCGCGTTTTTGCGACTCGAGGATCGCCCGGCACAGGGGGCACAAACGCTGGTCCTGGAAGATCGAGCGATCCACCGACGACCAACGCGGCTGGGCGGGCAATAACGTACCGCAGAGCGTGCGGTCGATGGACCCGCCCAACTCCAATTGACGCGTCACCAGATGCACCCGGACTTCCTGGCAGGCGAACAGATCCAGCTGTTCGTCAGGCTCGATCAGTTGGTAGGCAAACAGTGACCAGGCAGGACGCGACATCGGGGGCTCCAAATCGGGGGGGCGCCACCTTAGCCGAAAGACCGCTGCTAGAAAAGCGTCATAGCAGTGGTTTTAGCGTTGGCCAGACATTTTCCAGCAACTTGCCCTGCGCGCCAACCGCCGGGTGCAATTGGTCAGCCTGCATCAGCTCGGGATGGCCGCCGATTCCTTCCAGGAAAAACGGTACCAGCGGGACGCTTTTCTCCTTGGCCAGCTCCCCGTAAACCTGCGCAAACGCGGTGGTGTATTTCGGGCCGTAATTAGGCGGTAACTGCATGCCCAGCAGCAGCACCTTGGCACCGCCGGCCTTGGACTGGTCAATCATCGATGCAAGATTTTGTTTCAATTGCGCGGGTGGCTGCCCACGCAGGCCGTCATTGCCGCCCAGCTCAATGATCACCAGGTCCGGCTTATGCTCTGCAAGCGCCGCCGGCAGCCGCGCCAGGCCTCCGGCACTGGTGTCACCGCTGATGGAGGCGTTGACCACTTTATCGTCGAAACCTTCGCTCTTGAGCCGTTGTCCCAACAGCGCTACCCACCCTTTGCTGGTATCCAGCCCGAAACCGGCACTGATACTATCCCCAACGATCAGGACTGTACCCGCCGCTGCGTTCTGGGCCATGCACATCAGGGCCAGGCCAGCACTCAAAAACCACATTCGCATTGGATTCTCCATGGGCGCAAGCATTCTCACCGCGCGAAACCTTAGCAAAGTGGTTCCCAGCGCGGAAGGTGAACTGACTATCCTGCACGAACTGAGCCTGGAACTGAACAAGGGCGATAGCCTGGCTATCGTCGGCGCCTCCGGTTCCGGCAAATCCACCCTCCTCGGCCTGCTGGCCGGCCTTGACCTGCCCAGCAGTGGCGAAGTCACCCTCGCCGGCCAAGCCCTGAGCACCCTCGACGAAGACCAGCGGGCACGCATCCGCGCCGAGCACGTGGGGTTTGTATTCCAGTCTTTCCAGTTGCTCGACAGCCTCAATGCCCTGGAAAACGTGATGCTGCCCCTGGAACTGGATGGCCGCAAGGACGCCCGCGAGCGTGCAAAGCACCTGCTGGAGCGTGTCGGCCTGGGCCAGCGCCTCACCCACTCACCGCGCCAACTCTCGGGCGGCGAACAGCAACGGGTAGCGATTGCCCGGGCGTTTGCCGCCGAACCGGACGTGCTGTTCGCCGATGAACCCACGGGCAACCTCGACAGCCACACTGGCGAGCGCATCAGCGACCTGTTGTTCGAACTCAACAAAGAAAGCGGCACGACCCTGGTGCTGGTGACCCATGACGAGCGCCTGGCCCACCGTTGCCGCCGCCTGATCCGTCTTGAAGCCGGCCTGATGGTCGCGCCCCTGGAGCCTTGATGGCACGCTTGCCCTTGTTGCGCCTGTTCAGCCTTGCCCTTCGACAGTTGCTGCGCGATGCCCGCGCCGGCGAACTGCGCGTGCTGTTCTTCGCCCTGCTGGTGGCCGTCGCTGCCAGCACCGCCATCGGTTACTTCGGTGCACGCCTGAACGGCGCGATGATGTTGCGTGCCACGGAATTCCTCGCGGCCGACCTGGTGCTGGAAGGCAGTTCACCCGCCCGCACCGAGCAAATCCAGAGTGGTACCGAGCTGGGATTGCAACACGCCAGGGTCGTGGAGTTCTCCAGTGTTATTGCCACCGACAACGGCATCCAGCTCTCCAGCATCAAGGCGGTCAACGACGAGTATCCGTTGCGCGGCGAGTTGAAGAGCGCCGCCGAGCCCTTCGGCAAGGAAACTCCCGGAGGTTCGCCCAGGCCCGGCGAAGCCTGGGTGGAAGCACGGTTGCTGACAGCGCTGGGGCTGAAAATCGGCGACAGCATCGACGTCGGCATGAAGACCCTGCGCCTGGCCCGCGTACTGACCTACGAGCCGGACCGCGCCGGCAACTTCTATAGCCTGACGCCCAGGGTGATGATCAACCTGGCCGATCTCGAGGCCACCGGCGTGGTGCAGCCCGGCAGTCGTGTGAGTTATCGCGACCTATGGCGCGCGCCCCAAGGCGGCACCGTACTGCAAACCTATCGCGACCTGATCAAGCCCGGCCTGGCTGCCAACCAGCGGCTGCAGGATGCGCGCGACGGCAACCAGCAGATCGGCGGCGCCTTGGGCAAGGCCGAACGTTACTTGAACATGGCCAGTCTGGTGGCGGTGCTGCTCTCCGGCGTGGCCGTGGCGCTCTCGGCCAACCGCTTCGCCAGCCGACGCTTTGATGCCAGTGCCTTGTTGCGCTGTCTCGGACTGTCCCGGCGCGAGACCATGTTGCTGTTCAGCCTGCAATTGACCGTGCTGGGCCTGCTGGCCAGCCTGACCGGCGCCCTGCTCGGCTGGCTGGCGCAATTGGGGTTGTTTGCGCTGCTGCATGACCTGCTGCCGGCGGACGTTCCACCCGGCGGGCTGTTGCCGGCCGTTGCCGGGATTGGCACCGGGCTGGTCGCTCTCGCCGGTTTCGCCCTGCCGCCGCTGGCCGCCCTGGGGCGAGTGCCACCGCTGCGGGTATTGCGACGCGACCTGCTGCCGATCCCTTCCAGTACGTGGATGGTCTACGGCGCCGCACTCTTCGCCCTGGGCCTGATCATGTGGCGCTTGAGCCTCGACCTGGTGCTGACCTTCGCCCTGCTGGGTGGCGGCGTGATTGCCGCGCTGGTTCTCGGCGGCCTGCTCCTGCTGCTGTTGCAAAGCCTGCGTCGCCTGCTGGCACGGGCTTCCCTGCCCTGGCGCCTGGGGTTGGGCCAGTTGCTGCGTCACCCCTTGGCGGCGGCGGGCCAGTCCCTCGCATTCGGGCTGATCCTATTGTCCATGGGACTGATCGCATTGCTGCGGGGCGAATTGCTGGACACCTGGCAAAACCAGTTGCCCAAGGACGCCCCCAACTATTTCGCCCTGAACATCCTGCCTGCCGACAAAGACACCTTCGGCGCACACCTGCTGGAATTGCAGGCACAGTCTGCTCCGTTGTATCCGGTGGTGCCGGGACGCTTGATCAGCATCAATGGCGCTCCGGTGCAGGAGATCGTCAGCAAGGATTCCAGCGGCGATCGCGCAGTGCAGCGAGACTTGAGCCTGACCTGGGCCGCCGACCTGCCACCGGGCAACAAGCTGACAGCGGGCTCCTGGTGGACGGCGCAACCGACCGACGAAATTCCCGGCGTTTCGGTGGAGGCCAAGGTCGCTGACAGCCTGAAACTCAAGCTCAACGATCACCTGGTGTTTACCGTCGGCGGGGAAAACCGTGAAGCGCGGGTCACCAGCCTGCGGGAAATCAACTGGGACAACTTCCAGCCCAACTTCTTCATGATCTTCCAGCCCGGCACCCTGAAGGACCTGCCGGCCACCTACCTGACCAGCTTCTACCTCGCACCCGGCCATGACCAACAGATCGTTGACCTGTCCCGGGCTTTCCCGGCGGTGACCATCCTGCAGGTGGAGGCACTGCTGGAACAACTGCGCAGCATCCTGGCCCAGGTCACCCTGGCGGTGGAGTACGTGCTGCTGTTTGTCCTGGCGGCGGGGATGGCAGTGTTGTTCTCCGGGCTCCAGGCAACCCTCGATGAGCGGATTCGCCAGGGCGCGCTGCTGCGGGCGCTGGGGGCTGAGCGCAAGTTGCTGGTCAAGGCCCGGCGTATCGAGTTCGGGTTGTTGGGCGCAGTCAGCGGGCTGTTGGCAGCGCTGGGCACCGAACTGGTGACACTGGTGCTGTACCGCTACGCGTTCGACCTGACCTGGCACCCGCATCCGTGGCTATTGCTGCTGCCGGTGATCGGCGCCGTGCTGATCGGCAGCGCTGGCGTGTTCGGCACCCGCCGTGCACTGAATGCCAGCCCGTTGACGGTGCTGCGCGAGGGCTGAAAACGCAGATGGCCCGCACGCGTTCATGCGTACGGGCCATCCGTTGTCACTTCACATATTCGATAGCGGTGATCCACCAGCACACTTCGCCACTCGGGGTCTGCACGAGCGCCTCGTCATCCACTTCCTTGCGCAACAGTGCCCGGGCCATGGGTGAGTCGATGGAAATGTAGTCCATACGCTCATAGATCTCATCGTATCCCACGATGCGAAACCGCTTGGTCTCGCCCTGTTCGTTTTCAATCTCTACCCAGGCGCCGAAAAACACCTTCCCTTCCTGCTCGGGCATGTACTCGACCACACGCATGTCTTCCAGGCGCTTGCGCAAATAACGCACCCGGCGATCAATTTCCCGCAGCAGCTTCTTGTTGTACTGATAGTCGGCGTTTTCGCTCCGGTCTCCCAGGGAGGCGGCCCACGTGACTTTACGGGTGGTATCAGGACGCTTTTCTCGCCACAGGTAATCAAGCTCCTTTTTCAGGGCTTCATGACCTTCTTTGGTAATCAGCTTGGTACTCAAAAGCTCTACATCCCCTGGAAGTTTGCATTTTTCCGACCCACTGCCGCATCAGGCACAACGTATTTAACGCCCGATGTCGACGGTGGGGGTCGATGATAAATGAACTCGGGAAAGTAGCCAGACCCACCGGCGGATTCGGGCAACGACGCGTATCAGTCAGCCTCCGTCTGGATCGGGCCGCATTCAGGCTGGCTGCGCCCGTTCTCGCCAAGCCATGCAAGTGACTCATCCAGGGATTGAAGCGTAACCCTCAGGTTGTCCCGCAGGACAGGCAACTGGAGCAGCGCAGCCGTCAGCTGTTGCTCTTTGAGGCGCACCGCAAGGTCACGGTCATGCAACTGGGCTTCCTGGCTCTCCAGGTAGCGCGCACGCTCGTCCATTCGACGCTGCTCTGTCTGGTTCAGCGCCGAGCTGCCAGCCAGATGCTCCTCCCGAACGGCCAGCGTGCGGGCCAACTGTTCCAGGGACGTTTCCTTTTCGGCAATCCTTTCGGCACTGCGTTGACTCTCCTGCTCAATGTCCGCCTTTTCCTGGTTCAGTTCGAGGCGTAACTGCTCAAGCGCTTCCTCTTGCTTGAGCACACTGAGCTTTTGCTGCGACAGTTCTTGCGCCAATCGGGAAAGATTGGCCAGCGTATCTTCCACTTCAAACAACGAGGCAGACTCGTGCCGGGCAGGCACGGGCAGTGGCGCCTGGGAGACCGGTTCAGGATGTCGGACCGTCGGAGTCTGCGCGGGTGCAGCGACAGCAGGCGCCTCGACCGGTGCCTGTGGTGGCGCCTCAACGAGTGGCTCGGATATCTCGAACGCCCCCTCGGGTGCCTGCGGCACCGGCTCGCGCAATGACTGTGCAGGCTCGGAAGGATCCAGGGACCTTGGGGGAGACACCATTCTTGAGGAAAAACGAATCGACGGCACGATCAACGTGTTGCTTTCAATGGCGGGCAAACCGGGCGCCGACGTTCCCAGGGTAATCACCTTCATCACCAGGGATTTCTTGATCGTCAACGAGTGATGATCTTCAGGCCTCGCCGGGGGTAACTTACAACCTTTCAAATCAACAAAATGATAGGGAATCTGAGTCTCGCCGCTGCTTGCGGCTTTTCCCCCGGGCGCAGCCGCAAGCGTCAGGATTTGCTTGAATACATGGGTCGCTATTTGCAAGTCTTCTTTGGAGTCTATCGCCCCCAGGAAGTAACGTTCGGACTTTTTACGCAACGCTGCGATGTATACCCGTGAACTACCAGGCTCTGTCTCTTCATCCAGGCTATAGGCAAGAAAGTTTGAAGAGATCTGCGCCACCGCAAAACCACAAAGCAGTGCACCGTTGACCGGCGCATCATGCCCGGACTGTTCAAGAACAAGGGTACGTAGAAGCAGCATGACGATCAGGCTCCATTTAAAATTGGCGTAACACTCAAAAAACGCCAAACAGACAACAACAGTAATTAAAGCATCAAACGCATAACAATTGTTTCAGCGAGCCATCGCCTGACATGTAGGACTTATCTTATTTAGGCCACTCAGCGTTTCCAAGAGCGTTTATTGAACGTACCATTTTTTAACAGCCCGATACCGGAAGTGCCTCAATAAAAAAGATGTCGCGCTTTGACTTTTCGAACATTCACAACCTGCTGTTCATGCAGGTTAATCCAGCCTTGCCATATCCATTCAGTAGAAAAGCATAATGATCGAGATAACGAGCCTGACAAAAAACATGGGCGGGAAAAACATTATCCATGACGTCTCATTCAGCGCCCAATCCCAGGAATGCCTGGGGCTGTTTGGAAATGACGGTGCGGGAAAAACAACGATTATCAAAATGATCGCAGGCTCGACTACTCCCTCTTCAGGCCATGTAAAAATATTCGGTAACGATATCGCCCTGAATGCATTCCAGGCAAAGAAAGTCACCGGCTACCAGCCAGAGCGACTCTTGAGCCATGGTGCAATGAGCGTAAAGGCCTTTCTCGGTTTCATTGCCGAAATACGCGGATTCCGCGGCGCGGAAAAACGCAAGATGATTGACCGCGCGGTCGCACGACTTGAGCTTTGGCGCATACTCAAAAGCCCGGTGGAAACCCTCACGGCAGGGTTGAAACGCAGGGTAGCCATCGCCCAGGCAATCCTGCATGACCCCAGCCTGCTGTTGCTCGATGAGCCAACAGATGGTCTGAATGCCGACCAGAAACACAAAGTCAGAATGCTCATCAAGTCGCTTAGCGACGAGATGACGATCATTGTCGCATCCCGTGCGCCGGAAGAACTGACCGGTATTTGTACCCGCGCACTGGTAATAGCCGACGGCCGATTGGTGGCAGACACTTCGGTGCCCGAACTGCAGCGCAGCTCCCGTCATCACCAGGCGGTCACCCTTGCTGCCGACACACCGCTGGACCTTTTGGCCCTGGCGGTATTACCCGGGGTCGCCGGCATCGAGGAAGACCGCGAGACCCCGGGCACAGTGACTGTACTCGCCCTGCCGGGGCAAATCATTTACCCCCACATCAACGCACTGATCACCAATCGCCGCTGGAAGCTCAATGCCCTGAACCTGGAGGCCGGGCGCCTGGATGACGTTGTTCACCATATGAGCCAGGAGGCATCGATTTGAAACTTCTACCCGTCATATTCAAGCGTCAACTTGTCAGTTATTTTTCGGCTCCCGTCACTTATCTGAGCACAGCAGCTTTCCTGACGGCCGCGGCGGTCTCTGGCATCCATACCACCCGGCTTCTTGAACTCGGCAGCGTTGACTTGCAGGGTTTCTTCCAACTGCACCCATGGCTCTATTTAATGTTGACACCTGTTCTTTGCACTCGCCTTTGGGCAGACGAGCACACCACGGGCGCCATGGAGTTCCTGAAAACCCTGCCCGTCACTGGTTTCGAAATAGTCGTCGGGAAGTTCCTGGCGGCCTGGATTGTTTCCGGCCTGGCGTTGCTATTGACCTTTCCAATAGTTATCACGGTCAATTATTTTGGAAATCCGGACAACACGGTTATTGCGTCACAATACCTGGCAAGTTGGATATTGGCCGGCAGTTATCTATCAGTCGGTTGTTTTATTTGCACACTGACCCACCATCGCGCCGTCATATTCACGGTAACACTGTGCTTGCTCCTGACCGCCAGCGGGCTGTCATCCATTATTGATGCCATTGAACGTCAGGTACCGATATGGCTCATTGACCGTGTTCTTTCCCTGAGCCCCTCTGTGCGTTTTGACGCCATTGACCAAGGAGTACTGGCTCTTCAAGACAGTTTGTACTTCATCAGTATGATCATCGCCTTTCTTGGCGCGACGGTCATTGCCCTGAATGCAAGGAACGGTTGAGAAGGACACATCACGATGAAAACGCGACTAAGTGCCAGCCTCACAATTATCACGCTCCTGTTACTGTTTCTCGCTTTTAACCTGGTCTGGGCACTGAAACTTCCAAATCCACGGCTGGATTTTTCGGAACAGAACATCCATACACTTTCCGATCCTGTACAGACCTTGCTCGATTCGTTGGAAGGGCCGGTCGATCTGTACTTCTTCAATTCAAGCAACCCAGCACACAAAGCCAACGCCGTTGAAAGCTACGCTAAACGGGTCGAGCTATTGCTCAAGGAATATGAAAAAGCCGCAAAGGGCAAAATCAACCTGCACCTCATCAACCCCACCCCTTTTTCTGAAGATGAATACAAAGCCAGGTTACTGGGACTTGACGAACAACAGGGATTCTTCGGCCTCGTGGGTACCAGCGCGGGCCATGCGCCCCATAGCATCCCGTCATTCAGCCCGGACCGGGAGTCACTGCTGGAGTATGAAATCAGCCATTTGATTCATAAGGTGATCCACCCCGAGCAACCCGTCATGGGCGTGATCTCCCGGCTGCCAATCAACGGTGAGCGGGATGAACGCAACGGCGTTAAGACGCCGCCCTGGCAGGTGTTGCAGGAGATCCGTCGCCAGTTCAACGTGGTGAGCCTGGAGCCGGGTATCGCGCAAATTCCTGAACACGTCAAAACCCTGATGGTGGTTCATCCCGGCAACCTGCCTGACCAAACCCTTTTCGCAATAGACCAGTTTGTATTGGGCGCAGGCAAGTTGATGATGTTTATCGACCCGCTTGTCGGGCTGGACACCAGCGTCACCACCCCGGAAAACCCCAGGCTGGAAGCATTGCTGTCCGCCTGGGGCATCCAGATGCCCGCGAACAAGGTGATCGCCGATCGCGACTATGCCACTTCGGTGATCCTGACCACAGGCCAGCCGCCTGTGCGCCATCCCGCGGCACTGACCTTGCCCCGCCAGGCGATGGCACAGGATGACATCAGCACCTGGAAACTTCACAACGTCAACGTCTTGAGCAGCGGCGCCCTGGCCCCTGCCAAGAGAAGCCGCATGACGTTCACCCCGCTGCTGCAAAGCTCCGCGCACGCCGCGCTGTTCGAGACAGAGCGCTTCGCCCTGCCAGCGCAGCTCAATTCACTGATCAATGAGACAACCGCTCGCGCTCAACAACAGGTGATCGCCGCACGCGTCGAAGGGCCCGCCTATTCCGCCTTTCCTGACGGCATCAGTGGGCATAACGCCGGCTTGCAAAAGGCTGCGAACATCCATGTGGTCGTGGTCGCCGACACTGACCTGCTCAGCGATCGTGTGTCTGGAATGCTCCCGAAGCATCGCGCGGCGGGTGGCCCGTTGTCAGATAACGCGATGTTTGTATTGAACACCCTGGATAACCTGGCAGCGCCCGATGCACTGATGAACATCCGCCCCCGCACAGGCGGTGCTCGATCACTGCAGGTGCTGCAGGCAATGCGCGAAGACGCAGCCCTGGCTTACGGTGAGAAGTCCGCCGAACTGGCGCAACGCCTGGAACAAACGGAAAAGGAATGGCAACTGCTCAACCCCCGGACAATTTCCCCGGGCCCCCAGGCGGCAACCTCCAACACACTGCTGCAAGCGCTCAACAAGGAGCGGTTGCGAATCCCCATGGAAATTCACGCGCTGAAGGTCCAGTCCTACGCCGAGGTTCACGCCCTGGAACGCAAAGTGAAACTGCTCAATATCTTGCCTGTACCGCTGATACTGTGCCTGATTGCGGGGGGTATTCTCGTGTCGCGTCGCCGTCGCCGGCACCTGACTTCAGCAGCATTCTACTGAGGGCTCAACGCCGGGCGATCAGTCCTTGCCGGGCAATGCGGGTCAGTTGGCGTATCACTTCGCCCGCGTCGCTGGCACTGGGCGCCTGAATGACGGCCAGGTCGAAGCTGTTGGACGCAAAGCGTGCAAGGGAGTCGCCGTCTTCGACAAACTGGATCAGAAAGGCCGAAGGCCGCCCCGTGCGGCGCGGCCAGCCATCCAGATAGCGCAGCAACGTCGGCTGATGCTTGCCGCCCAAGAGGATTTTCGGATTGCGTTGGGTCAGGTCCGCGGTGATCGGGGCCAGGCGTATGAGGGGGCGTAGTGCATTCATTGTGTCGTGTCTCTGCCTCAAAAGTCTGCGGGCAGGTGAGAGGCAACACCGAACCAGCGCTTTAGCGGAATTTCGAAGCGGGCCCAGGGCTCTGGCTTCTGTCGGGACTGTGATCAGTCACCGGTGGCGCCCCGCAATTAGCTGTTTAAATCGGCGCATGGGCAACATCCTAGAGAAGCCTGTAGGGCGGTGTCAAGAATCCCGAGCAACGAAAAGGCCCGCACTGGGCGGGCCTTTTAAGGGGGGGTTGCGGTATCAGTGAGTGATGGCGCGGTCTGCGGACAATTTGCCCGCACCTTCCAACAACACTGCCAGCGTACCGCCCAGCAGCGCCAGGGCGAACTCGTAGCCGTTGTTGGCCATGAACAAACCGTTATGGATATGCACCGAGAAAATCGCCACCAGGGAAATGATCGACAGGCCCAGAGCCGCTGGCCGCGCCAGCAAGCCAATGATCAGCGCCAGCCCGGCGAAGAACTCGGTACCACCGGACAGCACCGCCATCAGGGTGCCCGGGGCCAGGCCGATACTTTCCATCCACTGGGCAGTGCCCGCCAGGCCGCCGCCGCCAAACCAGCCAAAGAGCTTTTGCGAACCGTGGGCGGCGAAGATGATCCCGACAAAAATTCGCAGGACAGTCAGGCCGTAGCCGGCGCGGGTCGAGAGGATGCGGGTGATCAATGGGCTCATGCTGATAATCCTTTTCAAGGTAGGGGTTGGGTTGGCCGCTATATTAATCAGTTTAAACAATGATAAAAGCCGATAAAGCGGCTAATAATGATCGAATTAATAGATTATTTCCGTGAGGCAACCCGTGGCGCTGCGGGTTCCAACGACTCCCGTTCCCGATCAAACGCCAGGTAATACTTGTTCACGCTATTAACATAGCTGACGCCGCTCATTCCCACCTGCTCCATGGCAATGCGCTCGACCTGGAAAAACCATTGGTTTGGGTTAAGCCCCCGCCGCCGCGCTTCGGCACGCATTCCCTGGACCCGCTCGGGCCCCATGTTGTAGGCCGCCAGCACAAACGCCATGCGCTCGCGCTCGTTGAGCTTTGGGCTTGAGAAGAACTTGCGCCGGATCATCGCCAGGTATCGCGCGCCGGCCTGCACATTGCTGTCCAGGCTTTCGATGTTGTTCACCCCAACCCGCTGTGCCGCCGACGGGGTGATCTGCATCAATCCGGTGGGGCCGCCGCTGCTTCGAGCGCCGGGATCGAGGGCCGATTCCTTGAACGCCAACGCGGCCAGGTTCAGCCAGTCCATGCCCTGCTCGCGGGCATGCTTTTGCAGCACCGGGCGCAGTTTTTCCAGGCGCTGGCGGTCAGCACGGGCCAGTGGATAACGCACTTGGTACAGGCGGCGATAAATGCGCTGGAACGCCACGTCCTGATCGGACGGCGTGTGGTAAGTCTTGAGGAAGCGATCAATGCTGGCTCGCAGCATCGAGGCATCCTGGCGCACAAACCAATACTCTTCGCCCGGCTCGCTGATCGCTACTTGCCGGTCAAACCGCAGCTTGGGCAGGATCTTCGCCCAGCGCTCGGCAATTGGTCGCTCGACAATGGTCAGGTGGAAAATCCCGGCCTGGACCATCTCCAGCACGTCTTCCACCGCCAGGCTGGGATCGACCCACTCCACCTTCACCGGCGGCAACTTGTGCAGCGCCAGCTTCTGGTTGACCTGATTGATCGCGTCCGACGCAGCGCTGCCGGTGGTCAAGGCCAGCGTGCGCCCGGACAATTGCTCGAGTTTGGTAAACCGCCGCTCACCCTTGAGCCCTACCAGCCACAGCGGCACGTCGCTGGCAATCGGGTCACTGGTGGCAATCTTGTGGGCGGCCTTCATATCCAGTAATTCGCCGGGGGCGACCAGGTCACCCTCACCGCGCGCCAACGCGCCGATCAACTGGTCCTTGGCCTTGGGAATAATCTTGAGGCTGATCTCCTCACCGTCACGGGCATGGCCGTTGAGGTATTGCTCGAAAGCGCGCAGGCGGTGGTATTCAACACCGATGGCCTGGCCCTGGACTTCGCCGGAACTGTTACGGCTCTGGTTGACCAGCACTCGCAAGGTGCGGCTGCTGCGGATCTGCGCGAGGTCCCGGACCTTGCCGGGCTTGGTGACTTCCAGCGGCCCGTCCAGACGCGCAACCGCCGCCATGGGCAGCAGTAACGTCAGGCACAACACAAGCAACGCCGAGGGTCGGATCATCCGCTCTCCGGAAGAAAGAATACTGCCCATTGCTTCGCGAAAAACGAGGCGTTGGGGGACAGAAACAGAGCGCCATGAGCGCAGGCTTTGGGCGCAAGGGTGGCACGGCAGATGGCGACAAACCAAACACGGTGTTACTTGCGACTTTCAAAGACAGCTTTAACTCGTTGTAGTTCTTGGCTTTTCTTATAAATCTACAGCTCTGATATGCTTTCCGACCGCAGGCGGAGGTAGCACCATGCAACTCATTGATATCGGCGTCAACCTGACGAACCCAAGTTTCGACGAAAAGCACCAGGCCGTTCTCGACCGCGCCTACGCCGCCGGGGTGAGCCAATTGGTGCTCACCGGCACCAGTGTCGACGGCAGTGAACAGGCCCTGGAACTGTGCCAGCAGCTGGACGAAAGCGGCCAACGCCTGTTCGCCACCGCCGGTATCCACCCCCACTCCGCCAGTGACTGGAACGCCGAGAGCGCCAAGCGCCTGCGCGGTCTGCTCAAGGAAAGCCGTGTACGGGCGGTGGGTGAATGCGGGCTGGATTTCAACCGGGATTTCTCGCCGCGCCCCCAGCAGGAAAAAGTCCTCGAAGAACACCTGGCCCTGGCCGTGGAATTGAAACTCCCGGTTTTTCTTCATGAACGTGACGCCAACCAGCGCCTGTTGGAAATCCTGCGGGACTACCGTGATCACCTGTCGGCCGCCGTGGTGCACTGCTTCACCGGCGAGCAGCGCGCGCTGTTCAGCTACCTCGACCTGGACCTGCACATCGGCATCACCGGCTGGATCTGCGATGAGCGCCGTGGGACGCACCTGCATCCGCTGGTCAGGGAAATTCCCCGGGGCCGTCTGATGCTGGAAAGCGACGCGCCCTACCTGCTGCCCCGCACCTTGCGGCCCAAGCCCAAACACGGTCGCAACGAACCCGCCTATTTGCCGGAAGTCCTGCGGGAAGTCGCCCTGCACCGTGAAGAAACCGTGGAAGACCTGGCGCAACACAGCACGGCCTGCGCCCGTGCCTTTTTTGGATTGCCTGTGCCGGATTGACGCGGCGCATTGACCCATATCAAAACCTGCCGGGCCGATAGCGGCACAATAATGGCACCTTGCCAATACTGTTTCCGCTATCAGAGAAAACCTTCCATGGGTGCCTGGCTTAGCAACATCTCACTGAAGTACAAATTCTGGGCCGTGAACGCGGTCGCCTTCATCACCACCCTGTTGCTGGTGCTGTACGCCGTGCAGCTCGAACAACAGGCTCGCAGCCAAGCCTCCCAGGCTTCGGCGCAAGCCCAGGCGCGCTTGCTCAGTGCCTGGCCCGCCAGCCAACCGCTGCCCAAGGGCGAGCACTGGCTGACCTATGCCAAGGGCAAAGCCCCACAACTGGGCGACGAGAATCTGTCAGCCCTGGCCACCGCCAGTGGCTGGGTGGATTTCAATCACATGCCGTTGTTCGGCGAAAACCCGCTGATGGGCGCCGAAGTGATCACCCGCGCCGACGGCCAGCAGGTCGCCGTCCTGGCCTACGGACCCAGCTTGAGCCAAGTCTTCGAAGACCGTTTCGCCAACTACGCCGTGGCGGTGATGATTCTGATGCTGGCCATGCTCGGCGCCTCACAGCTGCTGATCCGCTTTCTGCTCAGCCAGCTCAATACCTTGAAAGACGTGATGCTGCACGTCGAAAAAACCGGCGACCTCTCGGCCCGCGTGCCCTTGGCTTGTAAAGACGAAGTCGGGCAGATGGCCAGTGCCTTTAACGCGATGCAGGCGGGTTATCAACGGGTGGTCAACACCGTCGCGCGCACCGCCAGGCAACTGGACGACGGCGCCGCACGCCTGGCCAGCAGCATGAACGAGGTGCAACACGGCATGCTCGGCCAGCAAAGCGAAACCGACCAGGCCGCCACCGCCATCAACGAGATGACCGCCACCGTCCACCACATCGCCCAGCACGCCGGCGCCACCCGCGACCTGTCCCAGACCGCCGACACCCTCGCCGGCAGCGGCCAGGAGGTGGTCAGCCGGGTGCAGCGCTCGATTGCCGGGCTGTCCACCGGCGTGCAGCAGACCGCTGAAATGATCCAGAAACTGGCCGAGGACAGCCAGAAAATCAACAGCGTGGTCGGGGTGATTCACAGCATCGCCGAACAGACCAACCTGCTGGCCCTCAACGCCGCCATTGAAGCCGCCCGCGCCGGCGAAATGGGCCGGGGTTTTGCCGTGGTGGCCGACGAAGTGCGCAACCTGGCCAAGCGGGTGCAAAGCTCCACCGATGAAATCACCCGCATGGTGTCCGCCCTGCAAGCCGGCACCCGGGACGCGGTGGACTTTATGCAGGAAAGCTCGTTCAAGGCCGACGACTGCGTGCAACAGGCGCAAGAGGCCGGGATCGCCCTCGCTGAAATCACCGGCGCCGTGGCGCAGATGCGCGAGAGCAATACGCAGATTGCCGTGGCGGCCGAACAGCAAAGCCATGTGGCCGAGGAAATGAATCGAGCCGTTGTGAGCATCCGTGACGTCACCGAGAACACCGTGCAACAAACCGTGGACTCGGCGACCACCAGCAATGAGCTGGCAACCCTGGCCGGGGAACTGAGCAAGGCCATCGGACAGTTGAAGCTGTAAACCATAAGTGGATGGCTATGGCGCCCATAGCCATCCTTGATTCGCCGCCCCGCCCCGCCCCGACCTAAACTCTGCTCAAGATGTTTCAACGGACAGAGGAATCACGATCATGGGCAAACGTCATCCAAATCTCCCCGCCTGGCAATGGCGCACTCACCCGCAGAATCATCAGCACGCGACCAATCAAGTGTTGCAGTTGCTGGCGCTGCCGCTGCTGGTGATCGGCTTTCTGCTGATGGTGTCCGGAGTGTTCAGCGAGAACCTGGCGAGCGTCGCGATCGGGGTTGTCGGCATTGTTGCCGCGCTGGCATTGCAGCATCACGGTCGCAGCCTGGAGGCACGCGCCAGCGATGCCTCCAACGATCAACACCTGTTGGTCTGAGGGCTCAGGCGAACACCACCACCGACTGGCGGCTGATAGCGATCAACTGGCCGTCGGGGCTCCACAGCTGCGCAGCCGCATGGCCGTAGCCGTCGCGGGCATGCTCGATGTGGACCCGGTATTGGCACCAGTCCAGGGTACTGAGGGTTTGCAACGGCTGGACGAATTCGATGGTCCAGGTCAGGGTGCTACCCGGTGCGGGTTGGGTCAGGTGCGGCAACACCGACGGTGGCCACGCATCCACCAGCGCGAGGATATGCGCCTCGGTCAGCGGTTCTTCTTTCACATCGCCACGCAAGCGCACCCAACCGCCCATCTCACGGGATTTATTGCCGGTGAATGGGAGGCCGCCGACGCTCCAGCGCATCGCCAGGTGCCGCATGAATTCCGGTGTCACCCCTTTGACGTAGGGCAGCTCCTGGCACTCATCCCAGTGTTTGAAGGTGGGCGCCGGTTCAGCGGCGACGTCGATTTGCGACGGCCGCGACGCGCCAAAACTGGCCTGCACCAGGGTCATCGTTTCACCGTTCTGCACCACACGGCCCAGCAACTGGCTGACAGCCTTGCCTTCGCGCAGCACTTCGACTTCGTAGCGGGCAGACACATCCGGCGCCACCGGGCCGACAAAGGTAATCGCCAGCGAACGCAACGGGCGATCCGCCGGGACCTGCGCACGCAGGGCCTCGTACGCCAATGCCACGACCAGGCCGCCGAACGTGGCACGGCCCTGGGCCCATTCGGCCGGGATCGAAACGTCCAGCGGGTGGTTGCGGGCAGCGTCGAGCAAATCACTGAAGCGCATGGCGATCTCAACTTGAAAAAAGAATTGAGGGATCTTAACCACCCGGCCTGCGCCATACAGCGCCTATTCCAGCCAAAAGTCCGGACAGATAGGCCGCAGGTTCAAGCGAAGCAGTCGGCGTTCAGTTTATCCAGCACACGGTCCGCCTGCCCTTCAGCCTCGGCCATGGTGCGGTGCCAGCCGGATACGCACGGCTGCAAATCAGGTTCGTGCCCGGCTTGCGCCAGCCATTGCCAGCAGTCGTGCCAATCGCCGAGGGCGCCTTGGGCGGCCTTGAGACGGGACACCGCTTTGCGGGGCAGCTTATCCAGCTCGGGATAAGCCTCGGCCGCATAACGCACACGCTTGATCAACAGGCGCAGACGATGGCGGTCATGGTTGGGATCGTGCAACGCGTCGCCGAGTTTTTTCCATTGCTTGGCCAGGCGTTTTTCAATGCGGGTGCGCAAGCCCTTGAGCAATTTCTGCCGTTGGGATGCGCGGATAAAGCGGGGGAATGCTTCGAGGATCAACAGCAGTTGCGCCAGCTCCGGCCCTTGTGCCACCGAGCGGTAGGTGGCTGGCTGCTGCCGCATACGCCGCTCAGCTGCTTCGTGATGGCCATGCTGGTGGAGGTACGCCGCCAACACTTCACGGTCGCGAAACGGCGTGGTCAGTTGGCCCACGGCACTGGCGGCCTGTTCGAGCTGCTCGACGCCGGGCAACCCGCGCAATGGCCGCAACAGGCTGCGCAACCGCCGCACCGTGGTGCGCAGATCGTGCAGGGCCTCGTCGTCCGTGACGGCGGCGAGGCGCGCCTGGCAGCTCAGTAACCCTACTTCCAGGCCGATGACCTGAGCGACTAGCTGATCTACCAACGCTGCCATGCCTGTTTCCCCTGTTGAAGAACGGGCGCCTGCTTGGGCAAACGCCACACAACACTATCGACTACCTTTCCTTGGCACCCTGATCAGGATCAACGTCCTGCGCGCGACTCACGAATATAGAAACGCGCTTTCTCGGCCTTTTCCGAGCAACCTTCAAAGGCTTCGAACTGCTGCTGGGTCTTGGCGCCAGTCAACAACGACAGAGCCTTGGAGTAACTCACAGTACCGGCAAAACCTTCGGCCTTGGCCAGGTCCAGTTCGTGCCACGCAGCGTCCAGTTGCGTGCCGCAGCTGTCGCGATAAGCAGTTTTCCCGGCACAACCGGCCAGGGCCAACACGATCACAGGTACACACATCCAGGCTTTCATCAAATGACACCTCAAGAAAAGAAAAAACAGTCACTGGTGTAGACGTTGCCTACACCGAAAAGTGCCTTATCCGACTGCCTGAATCCGCAGTGCCGATTGCCAGAGCATACCCGAGCCCAATGGCTCCCTCGCGAAAATATTCGGTTGTGACCGTGATGATTGAAGCCCGACCCTCGATGGGTGCATTGTGGGCACCTGTTTTGCGAAGGATCAGGTCATGAAGAAACGTGTTGCATTGGTGCTGGGCTCCGGTGGCGCCCGGGGCTACGCCCATATCGGCGTGATCGAGGAAATCGAAAAACGCGGCTATGACATCGCCTGCATCGCCGGCTGCTCCATGGGTGCGGTGGTGGGCGGGATCTATGCCGCGGGCAAGCTGGACGAGTATCGAAACTGGATCGAAAGCCTCGACTACCTGGACGTACTGCGCCTGGTGGACGTGAGCTTTCGCCTGGGGGCGATTCGTGGCGAAAAGGTGTTCGGGCAGATCCGCAAGATTGTCGGCGAGATCAATATCGAAGACCTGCGCATTCCCTACACCGCCGTGGCCACCGACCTCACCAACCAGCAGGAAATCTGGTTCCAGGAAGGCTGCCTGCACCAGGCCATGCGGGCCTCGGCGGCGATTCCCAGCCTGTTCACCCCGGTGATGCAGGGCAACCGCATGCTGGTGGACGGCGGCCTGCTGAACCCGCTGCCGATCGTGCCGGTGGTGTCCAGCCATTGCGACCTGATCATTGCGGTCAACCTCAACTCCACCAACCAGAAGCAGTACAAGCTTCCGGTGATCCAGCGTCCACCGGCGTTCAGGAGCCGCTTCGACAACCTGGTGCGCTCACTGGGTTCGCACTTGCCGTTTCGCCGCAAGCAGGCCGAGCAGTTGTTGATGCTGGAACAGGAAGCGCTGCTGGCCCAGGCCGCCGATATCAACCCTTGGCTGGACTCTGCCGAACCCGAGGCACAACAACCGGCGGCCGCCCCGGAAGAGGCCGGCGCGCCAAAGTCGGCGACCGGCTCGTTCATCATCGATAACGTGGGGCCCGCGTCGCTGCTGGACTTGATCAACCAGAGTTTCGAGGTGATGCAGACGTCGCTGGCGCAGTACAAGATCGCCGGGTATCCGCCGGATATTTTGATCAACGTGCCGAAGCGGGTATGCCGGTTTTTCGAGTTCTACAAGGCGCCGGAGTTGATCGCGCTGGGCCGGGAGATCGCCAGCGATACGCTGGACCGGTATGAGAGCGAGCAGCACTGAAGTTTGATGAGCAGTGCTTTTGTGGCGAGGGAGCTTGCTCCCGTTGGAGTGCGAAGCGCTCCCAGGATTTTGGGACTGCTGCGCAGCCCAGCGGGAGCAAGCTCCCTCGCCACAGGTTAAGCACCACCCTTAAGCTTCGGTGTTCAACAACCGATAGCCCACCCCGGCCTCAGTCACGATAAACCGTGGCTGGGTCGGATCATCTACCAGTTTCTGGCGCAGATGCCCCACCACAATCCGCAGGTAGTGGCTGTCTTCGGTATGGGTCGGGCCCCAGATATCCTTGAGCAGTTGCTGCTGGGTAATCACCCGCCCGGGATGGCGGGCCAGTTGCGCCAGCACCGCGTATTCCTTGCGGGTCAGCGCCACTTCGACACCGTCCAGCAACACCCGCCGATAGGCCAGGTCTACGGTCAACGGGCCAAAACGCAATGCCGCTTCCTGGGCCTCCCCCGCCGGCGCCTGGCGCAACAATGCCCGTACCCGCGCAAGAAACTCCTGGATGCCAAACGGCTTGGTCACATAGTCATTGGCGCCGTTATCCAGCGCCTCGACCTTTTGCACTTCACTGGCTCGCACCGACAGCACCAGCACCGGCACCGTAGACCATTCACGAAACTCGCGCAGCACCTGCTGGCCGTCCATGTCCGGCAGGCCGAGGTCGAGTACCAGCAGGTCCGGTTTACTCAAGGCGGCCTGGGCCAGGCCTTCGTTGCCGGTGCCGGCCTCGATCACTTTGTAGCCCTGGGAGGCCAGGCTGATACGCAAGAACTTGCGGATCTGCGGTTCGTCGTCAATGACCAAAATCGTCGCAGTCTGGCTCATGGTGTCCAATCAAAATCCGTGAAAAAAAGAGGGTAGCTCAAGGTTCGCTTTCCAGGCCAGGCTGGGCCTGCAATGGCAGGAATAAAGTGATGCAGGTGCCGCGGCCTTCGATGCCGTCGGCCACGCTGATATGCCCGCCGTGCGCACCGACCATGCCCTGACAGATCGCCAGGCCGAGACCGGTACCCTGCCCGCCCCGGTCGCCGCGGGCGGCGGTGTAGAACATGTCGAAAATCTTCGCGCGCTCCGCCTCGGGAATACCCGGGCCTTCATCGGCAACGGCAAAGAACAATTGATTACCCTGCACGCCAGCACTGAGTTGCAGGCGGCCTTGTGGCGGCGAAAAGCGTGCGGCGTTTTCCAGTACGTTGACCAGTGCCTGCTCGATCAAGGCGGCGTGCACGTAGAGCAATGGCAGCTCGGACGGCACATCAGTGGTCACTTGCAGCGGCGCCAGCACCGCACGCAAACGGCCCAGGGAGCTGCCGACGATGTCGCCGGGCGAGACCCAATCCCGCGCCAGCTTCAGGGCGCCGTGGCCCAGGCGGGTCATGTCCAGCAGGTTCTGGATGTAGCGATCCAGGCGCTCGGCTTCATCACGGGTACCTTCCAGCAACTCCCGGCGGTCTTCCAGGGGAATCGCCTCGCCGAGGGCCAGCAAGCTGTCGATGCTGCCACGCATGGAGGTCAGCGGTGTGCGCAAATCGTGAGACACGGAGGCCAGCAAGGCGCTGCGCAATTGCTCGGTTTCGCCATGCAAGCGTGCCGCTTCCAGTTCCTGGCCGAGCTGCGCACGGGCCAAAGCTTGGGCCAATGGCTGACTCAAGGCGGTGAGCAGACGACGGCGTTGGCCGCTCAGTTCAAGCCCGGCTTTCGGGCTGACACCCAGCAGGCCCAACGGGCCTTCTTCGCCGGACAAAGGCCACCACCACCAGCGCCCGAACGGCAAGGTGCCGGTGCCCATGCCGGCCGGTTGATCGTGCTGCCAGGCCCAATCGGCGGCGGCGCGCTCGGCTTCGGTGAAGGTGATCGGGCCACCGGTCTCGACCTTCCAGTCACCCTGACCGTCGCGGTTGAGCAGGCACAATTGCAGGTCGCTCCAGCCTTCCAGGTGATGCGCGGCGGCACTGATCACCGCCTGGCGATCAGTAGCGGCGGTGAGCTTGCGGGACAGGTCGAGCAACTCGGTGGTTTCTTCCTGGGTATCGCGCAACGCCTGCAACTGCCGACGCTGGCGCGCGGCCAGGTTGCCGGTGAGCGCGGCCATCAGCAGGAAGAACAACAGCGTCAGCACGTCCTCTTCACGCTGGATCGCGAAGGAAAAACTGGGCGGGATAAACAGGAAGTCGTAGGTCAAAAACGAGAGTGCCGCCGTGGCCAGCGCCGGGCCCAGGCTGCTGCGCACCGCCACCAGCAATACCGCCGCGAGGAACACCAGCGAGATATTGGGCAACGGCAGAACGCTCGATACTCCCCACGCCACGGCAGCGGCGATGACCGTCGCGACCACGGCCAGGGCATAGTCAAACCACACCAGCCCACGCACATCCGGCAGGCGCGGCGGGGCCGGGACCTCGTCGCTGTCGAGGACGTTGATTTCCAGGCCCCGGGCATTGCGCAGCAAGCGTGAGGCCAGGCCACCACCAAACACGGTGCGATGCCAACGCGGCCGGGACTGCCCCACCAGGATCAAGCTGGCGCGACGCTCGGCGGCGTGCTGGATCAGCGTCTTCGCCACCTCACCCGCCCGCAGCAACACCACTTCACCACCAAGGCGCTCGGCCAGTTGCTGAGCGTTTTGCAGGCGCAGGCGCGATTGTTCATCCCGCACCCGGCCGTTATCCACATGCACCAGGCTCCACGGCAAATGCCGACGCTGGGCCACGCGGCTGGCGTGACGCACGAGGCGTTCAGCCTGGGCATCGCCATCCACGCCCACCAACAACCGGCCACGCACGGCGGGTGCGGCCTGGCCCAGTTGGCGGTAACCCTGGGCCAGGTCATCGTCGACGTGGGCCGCAGCGGTTTGCATTGCCAGTTCGCGCAAGGCCATGAGGTTGGTCTGGGTGAAGAACGCATCGATGGCGGCACGAGCCTGTTCCGGCACGTAGACCTTGCCGTCCCGCAGGCGCTCCAGCAGTTCGCGGGATGGCAGGTCGATCAGCAGCAGTTCGTCGGCTTCCTGCAAGACCCAGTCGGGCAAGGTCTCGCGCACTTGTACGCCGGTGATGCCGCGCACCTGGTCGTTGAGACTTTCCAGGTGCTGGACGTTGACGGTGGTGAAGACGTTGATGCCGGCGGCGAGCAATTCCTGGATGTCTTGCCAGCGTTTTTCGTGGCGGCTGCCGGGGGCGTTGCTGTGGGCCAACTCGTCCACCAGCACCAGTTTGGGCTTGGCGGCGAGCAGGCCGTCGAGGTCCATTTCTTCCAGCACCACGCCGCGGTATTCGGAGCGCAGCAGCGGCTGTTGTGGCAGGCCGCTGAGCAAGGCTTCAGTCTCGGCGCGGCCGTGGGTTTCCACCACGCCGGCGATCAGCCGCACACCCTGGCGCAGTTGGGTGTGGGCGGCCTGAAGCATGGCGTAGGTCTTGCCCACGCCGGGGGCGGCGCCGAGGAAGACTTTGAGCCGGCCACGGCCGTCCCGGGGTAGATCGGCTAACAGGGCATCGGCGCGGCCGGAGTCGCTCATGCGGGCGGTCTTCCTTCAGGTGTTGATGTGGTGATTGTGATGCCGTCATCGCGGGCAAGCCCGGCTCTCACATTGGAGTGCATTTCCCTGTGGGAGCCGGGCTTGCCCGCGATTGGCGGCGCCACGACTTACAGTTTTTCCAGGGCCATATTCAGCGCCAGCACGTTCACCACCGGCGGCCCCACCAACGGGCTTTCGATGTGCTCGTCCATCAAGCGCTCCAGGGTGGCCACCGGCAGATTACGTGCGGCGGCTACCCGGGCCAGTTGATAGGCAATCGCCTGCGGTGGCAAGTGTGGATCAAGACCGCTGCCGGAGGTAGTCAGCAATGCCATCGGCACTGGGCCCTGGTCTGGCACCAGCAGTTTCTTGGCATCGTCAAATACACGAGTGGCCAGCGCTGGGTTGCTTGGGCCGAGGTTGCTGGCGCTGCTGGAAACCGTAGCAAACGCACCGGCAGATGGTCGCGGGTGGAACCAGCCGTCACCAGTGAAATCCTGGGCGATCAGGCTCGAACCACGAACCTTGCCGCTGGCATCGTGTACCAGGCTGCCGTTGGCTTGGTCGGGGAATGCGACTTGCGCCACGCCGGTAACAACCAGGGGATAAGCCACGCCGGTGATCAGGGTCATCAACACCAGCAGGCTCAGGGCCGGGCGGATTATGTTGGACATTTCAAATTCCTCAATTCGGTTATTGCAACCTGCAGGCACCGGTTTGCCGGTACCTGCAGGCATCGAGTCAAACCAGGTGCAGCGCGGTCAACAGCATGTCGATCGCCTTGATGCCCACGAACGGCACCACAATCCCGCCCAGGCCGTAGATCAGCAGGTTGCGGCGCAGCAACGCCGCCGCACTCGCCGCCTGCACACGTACACCGCGCAGTGCCAGGGGGATCAGCACCACGATGATCAACGCGTTGAACACAATGGCCGAGAGGATCGCGCTCTGCGGGCTTTGCAGGTGCATCACGTTGAGCACACCCAGTTGCGGGTAGATCGAGGCGAACAGCGCCGGCAGGATCGCGAAGTACTTGGCCACGTCGTTGGCGATGGAAAAGGTGGTCAGTGCACCGCGGGTCACCAGCAATTCCTTGCCGATCTGCACCACGTCCAGCAGCTTGGTCGGGTCGCTGTCGAGGTCGACCATGTTGGCCGCTTCACGGGCGGCTTGGGTGCCGTCGTTCATCGCCATGCCGACGTCCGCCTGGGCCAGCGCCGGGGCGTCGTTGGCGCCGTCACCGCACATCGCAACCAGGCGACCGTCGTTCTGTTCGTGACGAATGCGCGCCAGCTTCTTCTCTGGAGTGGCTTCGGCGAGCACGTCATCCACACCGGCCTCAGCAGCAATCGCGGCGGCGGTCAGCGGGTTATCGCCGGTCACCATCACGGTGCGGATCCCCAGCTTGCGCAGCTCGGCGAAGCGCTCGCGGATGCCGGGCTTGACCACGTCCTTGAGGTGAATCGCGCCGAGCAACTTGCCGTCGGCACAGACCAGCAACGGTGTACCGCCGCTCTGGGCGATCTTGTCGATTTCCCGGGACAGCGCCGGTTGCAGGTCGCGGCGTTGCAGGCCGATGAAGGCCAGCAGCGAATCCACGGCACCTTTACGGAACACACGGCCCTGGTAGTCGACGCCGGACAGGCGGGTTTCCGCGCTGAACGGTACGGAGGTCAACGCATCCGTCGATGGCTCGGCTTGCGGGTGCAGGCCACGCAGGTATTCGACGATGGATTTACCCTCGGCCGTGTCGTCCGCCAGGGACGCCAGCAGTGCGCCTTCGGCCAGCTCCTTGCCGCTGACACCGGGCGCGGCGATCACGTTGGTGCAGCGACGGTTACCGAAGGTGATGGTGCCGGTCTTGTCCAGCAGCAGTACGTGCACGTCCCCCGCCGCTTCCACCGCGCGGCCGGACTTGGCAATCACGTTGAGGCGCACCAGGCGGTCCATGCCGGCAATACCGATGGCCGACAACAGGCCGCCGATGGTGGTCGGAATCAGCGTCACCAGCAGCGCCACCAGAAACACCAGCGGCAGGTTGCCATTGGCGAAGTGGGCGAACGGCTGCAGGGTCACCACCACCAGCAGGAAGATCAGCGTCAGGCCGATCAGCAGGATATCCAGCGCGACTTCGTTGGGGGTTTTCTGACGTTTGGCGCCTTCCACCAGGGCGATCATACGGTCCAGGGTCGACTCGCCCGGGTTGGCGGTGATACGGATCATCAACCAGTCCGAAACCAGGCGGGTGTTGCCGGTGACGGCCGAACGGTCGCCGCCGGATTCACGGATGACCGGAGCGGACTCGCCGGTGATCGCCGCTTCATTGACCGCAGCAATCCCTTCGACGACTTCGCCGTCACCCGGGATCATTTCCCCGGCGACCACGCGTACCACATCACCTTTGCGCAGGCTGGTGGCCGGTACGACCTTGAAGCTGCCGTCGGTTTCCTTGCGACGGGCGCTGAGGCCCTCGCTGCCCGCCTTGAGGCTGTCGGCACGGGCCTTGCCGCGACCTTCAGCCAAGGCTTCGGCGAAGTTGGCGAACAGCACGGTGAACCACAGCCACACGGCGATTTGCACGGCGACGTAGGTCGGTACGGCAACATCCGGCACGAAGCACAGGATGGTGGTGAGGATCGCGGTCAGTTCCACCACCAGCATCACTGGCGAGCGTTGCAGCTGGCGCGGGTCCAGCTTGACGAACGCCTGGACCAGCGCCGGGCGCCACAGGGCCGACATTGCGGTCTTGGCCGGCTCCTGGGTTTTCACCGGAGCCGCGTTTTTTGCAGGCATATTCATTTTCATATCCCCTTAGAAGCCCATGCTCAAGTGTTCAGCGATAGGCCCAAGTGCCAGCGTCGGCAGGAAGGTCAGGCCGCCCACCAGCAAAATGGTCACGGTCAACAGGGTCACAAACAGCGGGCCGTGGGTCGGGAAACTGTTCTGGCCAATCGGTGCGGTCTTCTTCATCGCCAGGCTGCCGGCCAGGGCCAGTACCGGGAGGATGTAGCCGAAGCGACCCAGCAACATCGACAGGCTCATCATCAGGTTGTGGAACGTAGTGTTGGCGCTGAAGCCGCCAAACGCCGAACCGTTGTTCGCACTGGCCGAGGTATAGGCGTACAGCAACTGGCTGAAACCGTGGGGCCCAGGGTTACTGATGGCACTGGCCGGGCCCGGCAGGGTCGCAGCGATGGCGCCCAGTACCAGGGTGCCCACCGGCATCACCAGCAAGGTCACCACCAGCAGTTGCACTTCCTTGGCCTGGAGTTTCTTGCCGAGGTATTCCGGTGTACGGCCAATCATCAAACCGGCGAGGAATACCGCAATCAACACGTTGAGCAACATGCCGTACATGCCGGCACCAACGCCGCCGAAGATCACTTCGCCGACCATCATGTTGACCAGCGAGACCATCCCGCTCAGGGGATTGAGACTGTCTTGCATACCGTTGACCGAGCCGTTGGACGCGGCGGTGGTCGCCACCGACCACAACACGGTGCCGGTGGTGCCGAAGCGCGCTTCTTTACCTTCCTGCGGCGCGGCCTGTTCAACCGCCGGGTTGTTCAGCGCCGGGTTGGGCTGGTACTCGGCCCACATCGCGGTTGCGCCGCCGATGATGAACAAGGCCAGCATGCAACCGAGGATCGCCCGACTCTGACGCAGGTCTTTCACGTAGTGGCCAAAGGTGAACACTAGCGCGACCGGGATCAGGATGATTGCGCCCAGCTCGAACAGGTTGGCCCAGGCGGTCGGGTCTTCAAAAGGATGCGCCGAATTGACACCGAAGAAGCCACCGCCGTTGGTGCCCAATTGCTTGATCGCAATCTGGCTGGCAGCAGGCCCCAGCGGGATCACCTGGTCAACGCCCTGCAGGGTCACCGCGTTCACATAATGAGCGAAGGTTTGTGGCACCCCCTGCCAGACCAGGAACAACGCAAACACCAGGCACAACGGCAACAGGCCGTAGAGGGTAGCGCGGGTCATGTCGACCCAGAAGTTGCCCAAGGTCTTGGTGGATTTGCGACCGATCCCACGGCACAGCGCAACCAGCACGGCAAGGCCGGTGGCGGCGCTGACGAAGTTCTGCACGGTGAGACCGGCCATCTGGCTGAGGTAGCTCAGGGACGCTTCACCACTGTAGTTCTGCCAGTTGGTGTTGGTCATGAAACTGATCGCGGTGTTAAACGCCAGTGTCCATTCCAGACCCGGCAATTTCTGCGGGTTCAGCGGCAGATACTGCTGGAACAGCAAAAACGCGAACAGCAGCAGGAAACCCGCGAAGTTGAAGGCAAGCAACGCCAGCGCGTATTTCTGCCAGCTCTGTTCCTGGTCTGCATCGACCCCCGAAAGGCGATAGCAAACACGCTCGACCGGGCCGAACACCGGCGTGAGCCAGGTTCGCTGCCCTTCCATTACCTTGTAATAGAACCGCCCCAGGGCCGGTGCCGGAATCAGCACCAAGGCAAAGAAGGCGATGATCAGCCAATAGTCATAACTGTGCATAGCCTGCTCCTAGTTCCGATCCGCGCGTAACAGCGCAACCAGCAGATAAATGAACAGCGCCACAGCCAACAGCAGTGACACCCCGTCCAGAACGCTCATGGAAGTTTCTCCGTCGTGCGGCGACTGCCGCGTGTAGGAGGATTGTCCGCAGGAGTGGCGTAAAGGAACGAGAGCGACGGTAGGGGTGGGGCGTAAAGACGGCGTAAAGAGTGGGTTTATGCGGGGTTTACGGGGGGTATGCACTTCAAATGTGGGAGCCGGGCTTGCCCGCGATAGCGTCAGACCAGACACCAACGCCCTCATCTGGTGCAGCGCTTGAGATGATTCAAACGCCAAACCGTTCCCTCGGCGACAGTTCGGCGCCTTTACGACACCGCATTGGCTAATGGCATGTCCGCTGCAATGCCCTGAAACATTCCAAACCGTTCAGGGAGCGCTACACGATGAACACACACCTCAAACCCACCTTGGGCACCCTGCATTTGTGGGGCATCGCCGTCGGACTGGTGATTTCCGGAGAATATTTTGGCTGGAGCTACGGCTGGGGCGTGGCAGGAACACTGGGCTTCCTGGTGACCTCACTGATGGTCGCCGCCATGTACACCTGCTTTATATTCAGCTTCACCGAACTGACTACCGCGATTCCTCACGCCGGCGGCCCGTTTGCCTACAGCCGCCGGGCATTTGGTGAAAAAGGCGGATTGATTGCCGGGCTGGCAACACTGATTGAATTCGTGTTCGCCCCGCCCGCTATCGCCCTGGCCATTGGCGCCTACCTGAATGTGCAGTTCCCGGCCCTCGACCCGAAACACGCGGCCGTCGGCGCCTACATTGTGTTCATGGGCTTGAACATTCTTGGCGTGAAGCTGGCGGCGACCTTTGAACTGGTCGTATGCGTGCTCGCCGTGGCCGAACTGCTGGTGTTCATGGGTGTGGTCGCTCCCGCTTTCAGCTTCAGCCACTTCGCCCTGAATGGCTGGGCCGGCTCCGACACCTTCGGCGCGCCGGCAATTGCCGGGATGTTCGCGGCGATTCCCTTTGCCATCTGGTTCTTCCTCGCCATCGAAGGCGCCGCCATGGCCGCCGAAGAAGCGAAAGATCCCAAGCGCACCATTCCAAAGGCCTACATCAGCGGCATCCTCACCTTGGTAATCCTGGCGATGGGCGTGATGTTCTTTGCCGGCGGCGTCGGCGATTGGCGCACCCTGTCGAACATCAACGACCCCCTGCCCCAAGCAATGAAAACCGTGGTCGGCGACAGCTCGGGCTGGCTGCACATGCTGGTGTGGATCGGCCTGTTCGGCCTGGTGGCCAGCTTCCACGGGATCATCCTCGGTTATTCCCGCCAGTTCTTCGCCCTGGCGCGCGCGGGGTACCTGCCCTCTTTCCTGGCCAAACTGTCGCGCTTTCAGACGCCGCACCGGGCAATCATCGCCGGCGGCATCGTCGGTATAGCCGCCATCTACAGCGACGGACTGATCAACCTGGGCGGCATGACCCTGACCGCAGCAATGATCACCATGGCCGTGTTCGGCGCCATTGTCATGTACATCATGAGCATGCTCAGCCTGTTCAAACTGCGTAAGACCGAACCGCTGCTGGAACGCACCTTCCGCGCACCGGGCTATCCGATCGTGCCGGGGATCGCGCTGGTACTGGCCGTGGTGTGCCTGGTGGCGATGGCATGGTTCAACGCGCTGATCGGCCTGATCTTCCTGGGCTTCATGGCGGTGGGGTTCGTGTACTTCCAACTGACCGCGCAAGATCGCGCCGATGCACCGGCCGATGCAATGTTGACCGGGCTATAAGGTTACCGAGGCAGAACGGGCCTACAATGAACTACTAACAAAGCCCGTTACTCAAAGCAGTCATTACCGTGGGAAATTCCCCCCACGGTTTGCTGCCTCAAGGAGAGCCCTATGCCGTGGTATGCCTGGTTGATATTAGTGGTCGCGATCGGTTCGATCGTCGGTGGTTTGTTGATGCTGCGAGACAGCGCCAACAAGGTTGAATTGACCGAAGAACAACGCCAGCGCGTGGCAGAGCGAAATGCCCAGGCGGACTCCAAGGATGCCCAGGATCGCTGAGGCTGAAGCGGCTCCCCGTTGAGCCGCACAATTTTGTAAACACCCGCGTATGCCCCGCCAAGCTTGGTTAATATGGCCTGATGTTTCGGAGGCCTTCCTATGCGCTATTCACAAGACCACAAAGCTCAAACCTACCAGCGCATCATCAAGGAAGCCTCGGTACGCTTTCGCCGCGACGGCATTGGTGCGACAGGTCTGCAGCCGCTGATGAAAGCGCTGAACCTGACCCATGGTGGGTTTTATGCGCACTTCAAGTCCAAGGATGAATTGGTGGAGAAGGCGTTGCAGGCGGCAGCGGCAGAGTTGGATGCGTATTGCGAAAAGCTGTTTAGCCAGGAGCGGCCGCTGGAAGCGTTTATCGACAGCTATCTGTCGGAATGGCACCAGACTTCGCCGCATGAAGGGTGCCCGCTGACGACCATGTCTCCGGAGATGGGGTTGCGTGGGCAGCACAGCCGCACGACGGATGAGGTGCTTAAAGCGCGACTCAAGCAGGTAGAAGCGGCGCTTGGCAGCCCGAATGCCGGGGAGCAGAGCCTGGTGCTGATGTCGACGCTGGTGGGGGCGTTGGTGTTGGCGAGAAGTGTGAAGAGCGCCGAGTTGGCGACGCGGATTCTTGATGTGGTGCGGGGAAGCTTGAAGGCGGAGCTTGTTGAGCAAAAGAAAGCCGGTCGATGACCGGCCTCCCCGCCTGCTTTCAGGTTCTTATTTCACCTCAAGCCTGTCGCGGTTCTTTTCCAGAAGCGCCTTGCCGATTCCCTTTACTTCCAGTAACTCATCTATCGCCGTGAAGGGGCCGTTGGTTTCACGGTAGGCGATGATGGCCTTCGCTTTGGCTGCGCCGATGCCGAATAGGTCGCGGCGCAGGGTTTCAGCGTCGGCGGAGTTGAGGCTGACTTTGGTGGATTGCTCGACCTTGGTCATTTGAGTGGCGATGGGGGTCGGGCTCTCGGGTTTGGTGGCGGGTGCGGCTGTGGTGGCTACCGAGAGGCTGGTGAGGAAGGCGAAGATGAGGGATGAGAGATACGCTTTATGCATTGGTGACGCTCCATGACATCGATAAGGGAAAAGCAGCTTTTCCGAAGCTGCTTTTCAAACTTAGGTGATGTTTGGAGTGAGTCAAAAATGGGTGAGTTACAGGGTGTGAGTTTAGGGTTCCAGGCGGCGTTGTTGGTAGATCCAGTCGACGATTTCGCTATCCGGGGCGTAACCGCTGACAGTGTCACGTAGAAGCTGGCGCACGCGGGTGTAGTCGTCCTGATCCACAGCAGCAAGCAACTCGGTCAGCTTGACCTTGAGTACATCCCAAGCCAAATGATCTTCATTGGCGCTCATGATCATCGGGTGTTGAGTAGCTACCACGTTGTCACCAATCAGCAACTCTTCGTAAAGCTTTTCGCCGGGGCGCAGGCCCGAGAACTCTATGGCGATATCGCCATGGGGATTCTTATCGGAGCGAATACTCAAGCCAGAGAGGTGAATCATCTTCTCTGCCAGCTCGACTATTTTCACCGGCTCGCCCATGTCCAACACGAATACGTCACCACCCAGGCCCATGGAACCTGCCTGAATCACCAACTGCGCGGCTTCAGGGATGGTCATGAAATAACGTGTGATCTTCGGGTGGGTCACCGTGAGCGGGCCACCTGACTTGATCTGTTTGTGGAATAGCGGAATTACCGATCCCGATGAACCCAGCACATTGCCGAATCGCACCATGGTGAAACGGGTTTTGTTGACCCGTGAGATGTTCGCCTTGTCACCGAACAATACCGGTGCCAACTCACGGCTAAGGGCTTGCAGAGTCAACTCGGCCAGGCGCTTGGTACTGCCCATCACATTGGTCGGGCGTACAGCCTTGTCGGTGGAGATCAGCACAAAGTTCGACACACCCGCCTGCAACGCCGCCTGTGCAGTGTTCAAGGTGCCGATGACATTGTTCAATACGCCTTCGGCGATGTTGTGTTCAACCATCGGTACATGCTTGTAGGCTGCGGCATGGTAGACAGTGTCCACGCGCCAGGTTTTCATTACATCCAGCAGTTTGGACTGATTGCGCACCGAGCCCAGGATCGGCAACAGCTTCACCGGCAGCGACTCACGATGGACACGCTGCTCCAGCTCCGAAAGGATGCTGTAGAGGTTGAACTCACTGTGCTCAAATAGCAGCAATGTGGTCGGACGCAAGGCCAGGATCTGTCGGCAGAGCTCGGAACCGATCGAACCACCCGCCCCGGTCACCAGGACGCTTTGCCCCTTGATACAGTGCTCCAGCAACTCGGCTTGCGCAGGCACCGCATCACGCCCAAGCAGGTCGGCGATATCGACTTCCTGGATGTCATCCACCTTGACCCGACCACTGGCCAGGTCCATGAACCCTGGAACACTGCGCACGTGGAGTGGAAAGCCCTCGAGGTAGCCGAGAATTTCCCGACGACGACCGCGATTGGAGGAAGGGATGGCCAGCAATATTTCCTGGGCACCAGTGATGTCGACCATCCGCTGGATGTGTTTGGGTTTAAAGACCTGCAAGCCAGAAATGACACGGTCTGAGATGCTGGCATCGTCGTCGATAAAAGCCACTGGACGCATCACACGTCCCATACGCAGAGCCGCGACCAACTGGTTGCCCGCGGCACCGGCGCCATAAATGGCAACCCGTGGCAGACCATCCTCACGATTCGTGAACGGCACGTGTTGAGCGGCAGCGAACCAGTCCCCGAGAAAGAACTGACGCATGCCCAAACGCAGTCCACCCACCATGATCAGACTGAGCCACCAGTAATTGAAAATAATGGAACGCGGGACGACAGTCTGATGGTTGCCGTACCAGTACACCAACACACCCAGAATGAGGGAAGAAAGACTCACGGCCTTGATGATTGCTATCAACGCATCATTGCCAAAGTAACGCATCACTGCCCTGTACATCCCAAAACGGACAAACAAGGGAATGGCAACTATTGGCGCAGCGAGAAACAGCCACAGATGGGCCTTCAGCGGGTTGACCATCTCATCAAAGCCGAGCCTTACGACAAATGCCAGCCACAAGGCCGCCCACACGACAAATATGTCGGTAGACACCTGAATAAGCCGTTTCTTACGCCGCGGAAGGCCCAAAAGAACCGTCCGTAACCTCCCCATAATCCCTTCGTTCACTCAGACTGCTCCTGCTATTTACTCGCCAGCGCTCATTCTACGTTTCTTAGCGAATTTTTCCTGAAAAAAGTCGCAATACACTCAAACGACCTTCTCAAGTGACCCCGCGTGAAACTTGATAGCCAATGCAACCAGCGGCAGATAAGCCAATAATAGGCACACCAAGCCGTCCAGTTGTAACAATACAACCGCCGCAGCCCAAGGCAATAGCCAGAACAGGTTGATAGCCCCCACCGCCAAGGTTATCGGGCGATGCGTGCCAAACTGCCTGGATGCATACTGATAGGCGTGGCTGCGATGGGCTTCGTAGACTTTATCACCACGCAGCAGCCGACGGATCAATGTGTAAGTGGCATCGACGATAAAAACCCCTAACAGGATCAACCATGCCCAAAGCAGTTGCGATGAAGCCCACGCCGCTTGAATTGAAATAATTCCAAGGGCAATCCCAAGGAATCCGCTGCCTGCGTCCCCCATGAAAATGCGCGCAGGGGGGAAATTCCAAAACAGGAAACCTGCTACCGCCATCGCGAGAATAAATGGCAACCAAATAAGGTGATCCAACCCGGCTAACCAGTAAAGCAGGCATACGCCTAGGCAGGCACAAATAGCCTCGACACTGGCAATGCCGTCAATCCCGTCCATGAAGTTATAAAGATTGAGCATCCACACCAGATAGAACGCTGCCAGAACGTGCCCGATCCAGCCAAAGTCAACACTGAAGCCTATGACTTGAAGGGGCGGCAATCCGCCTAACCAGAAGAGCGCCCAGGCCGCCGCGGCAAAATGTCCCAGCAAACGCCAACGTGCAGCAATATGACCATGATCGTCCATAAAGCCGACAATCGCGATCAGCGCACCTGCGCCGCCCAAACCGATAATGATCGCAGCCGGTACAAGTTGCGCATACCCCAGTACCAACAGGGAAAGCAGAAATGCCACCACAATCGCAACACCACCGCCGCGAGGCGTTGGCACCGAGTGTGAACTTCTGGCATTTGGAATATCTATGATGCTTCGAGACAGCGCATAACGCCTCAATGCCCAAGTCAATCCGACCGACAATGCAAAAACGACGACAGCAAAATACCCATAGATCATCGTTTTTTAAGCTCCATATAATGTGACGCCGTGACCTTCAGCGCGGCGTCAACCGACAGCGGCGGTTGCCACTGCAACAGATTCCTGGTTTTCGAAATGTCGACCTGCAGCGACCCCAGGAGTCGCTGCGAAATCGCTTTTTTGCCCACCAACGTTGCGGCGGCCTGCAACATATAGCCGGGCATTGGGAAAAGATTGGCACGCTTATTCAATGCCTGTGCCATCTTCTTCAACAGGCTGGCAGTTGATAAATCGTCACCATCACTGACCAGAAACGTTTGATTAGCCGCGTTTGGATGAGCAATACAGGTGACGATCAAATCCACCAGGTTATCCAGTGCCACCAGACTCCGGCGGTTATCAATCGCAGCGAAGGGTAAGGGAATACCTTTGTCCATCCAACGTATCATGCTCAAGAAGTTAGCCTTGACGCCCGGCCCATAGACCAGCACAGGGCGGATAATCACAACTTCCATACCGGTCTTCTCAGCCATTGCTCGCAATCCTTGTTCCGCCTCCATCTTGGAAACGCCGTATGGGTCGCGAGGGGACGGCACGTCGTCTGCAGTGAACGGTGAGCCCGCCTGAGTAGCCTCACCGTTTACTTTGATCGAGCTAATAAAAATAAATCGCTTGACGCCGGCCGCCGCCGCTTGAGCTGCCAAGTGCAAGGTGCCCGAAACATTGACCTTGCGAAACTCGACAAGAGGGTCAGCAGAAGCATCGTTCATTACATGTACACGAGCAGCGCAATGCACAACCACCTCATGACCGGCTAACACAGGCGACCAGTTAAATGTATTATCCAGCGAATCGAATTTTACACGCTCAACACTGGCCGGGATTGATCCCAACGGTTGTCGAAGTGCGGCAGTGCAAGAAAAATTCAGAAAAGCCAATCGTTCTATTAATGCCCGCCCCAAAAATCCAGAAGCGCCTGTCACAAACACCTTGGTCATCAACATAGCCCCCGCACTAGTAAATTCCAAAAACGATAACTACCGCCAGAAGAACGCGATCTCGAAAACGTCGCCGGGTGCTGTTTAGATTTTTTACAAGAAATGAAAAAGGCACTTCGCCACGGCGAACCAACGCAACAGGCAACTGTGGCAAATTGGTCGACAACAAGCTGGAAATCTTGGAAATTTCGTTTCGATACCATCCAGATCTCATCAACGCCAAACGCGCGACAAGCGCCTTGATCCCCTTATTTGCGCCCACCTGATTATTGCTATGTTGGCGATAGAGAATCTTGGAGGAAGGATCAATAAACCAGGCTATCTTGTTAGAACGGTACCACGCATAGGCTAACCAATCGTGCAAGGATACTTCATTCGCGACCGACCAGTTCTCCACAAGAAACGCTTTGAAACGGAGCGCTTGCGAAACGCTAAGCACGTAGCTGCAACCAGGCCCCGCCGCTTCAAATACAAAATCATACTCGCGTTGTTTTTGGGACTTATCAAGAATCACTTGACGACCATCCGGCCAGAACGCCGTCACGTTGCAGGAATAAGCTGAATATTCAGAGTTCGACAGTTTCTCGTGAGCCGTGAATAGCTTGTCATCAATCCAAATATCGTCCTGATCGGAAAATGAAATGTAATCAAAATTGCTGAAGTCAACATCGCGAATCAGTCGAAAGAAATTCTTCGCCGCACCACCAAATTTCATACCGTAAGGCAACAACCGAACGCGAGCATCCTGTTTGCCGAGTTCTTCAAACCACGCCTCGGTTCCATCAGAAGAAACATCAACGCTGACGAAAAGTGTCACATCGACACCTTGCTGATTCAAAATGGAATCCACTTGCTCCTGCAACCACTGGGTGCCATTGTACGCAGCCAGCAACACCGCCACCTGCGCACGTTTCGATGAACAACTGCTAACTACCGTCATACATCCACCCAAGCCGAGTTTTCAGCGTTATATACCTTTATCACTTTCGCTGGCGAGCCCACCACAATGCTCATGGGTGGAACGTCGCGAGTAACAACAGACATTGCACCAACAATACTGCCCTTCCCAACCGTCACCCCTGGCAATACACACACAAACTCCCCCAACCAAACGTCATCTTCTATAACAACGGGAGCAGCAGCAATTTCGCGGGTAACCGGATTCTCGAAAGGCGAAGAATGCTTGCCACTTCCCTTATAGACCCCATGATTGTGGTCGCTAATAAAGACTTTACTAGCAATCAGAACCCGATTGCCGATCGTTATTGATTGAACCGCACCGATATGCACATAGTCATTGATCTGTACATCATCGCCCACGCTTAGGCAAATTCCCGGTATTGTAGGGAATGCATCAATCCGACACCCCACGCCTGTCGTAAAATTTTTACCGATTGTCACATGACTACGGCCGCGAATATAAAAAGGCCGCCTAACTATTCTCGCTGTTCGATAAAACAACTTTGTATAGATGAGGTCACCCAGCAGCTTTATCCCCCCCCAAACACCATAGACCTTTAGCACTTTAATAACCTTCTCTTAGTAAGGAGAGTATCCACAAAACTTTACCATCTTGGCCACTGCACGCAGCAATAGAGCTGATCGACCAAGCGCCAAAACCACCTTGTGTTTCTGCCCGAGTAACGCGTAAGTGTCTGAACGCCTGGCACTCTTGATCACCGGGAGCCCACGGAGTTCAACGACAATGCGTGAATAATCTCCATAAGCTGGCACCCTGAACGCGGCAAGCACCAACGCATGAGCAACCTGCTTGGAGGCATGAGCGGAAAACAACGTGTCGTATTTTTCCCAAACGCCATTTTTCATCAAAAATTGCTTTTCCAGCTCTAACGTCTTTATCAGAGAGGCAAAGAAAACCTCGCCCACTGCACGGCTGGTGCTGCCGTCTCTCACCAAGGCATGATAATAGACCTTGGAAACAAAGGCAGTGGTTGACGAGAAAAATGAAATCGCTCGCGAAAAATACATATCTTCACAAGCTCTAACGGGCGGAAATTCAATACCGTGCGCGTTAATAAACGAACGCCGGTATACCTTATTAACAGGGCTGGACAGCACCGAATCATCCAGCATGGCCGCGACAAAGATAGCTTCGCCCGACAACTCTGAATACTTGAAACTGTCAATTTTATGAACGACCTGGTTATTCTGATCGATAAAATCCAAACCATAACTAATAAAATCGAGTTGATTTTCTTCAATACGACAAATCATATCAGAACAAAGACTTTCATCTATCCAGTCGTCAGCATCCACAAAAACGATATACTCACCCGAAGCGACGCTTACACCAAAATTGCGCGCCACACCCTGACCACTGTTGACTTGAGTCAAAATCTTTACATTATCGACGCCGTCGAAATAACGCTCACAGACATTCAGGGAATTATCCGTCGAGCCATCATCCACGATAATAATTTCTATAGGCTTATACGTCTGTGCCACCAAGCTTGCCAAGCAACGCTCAATATAATTTTCGACGTTATACATGGGCACAATAATGGAACATAACGATTGCGGCATCATACTTACTCCCAAAAAAACATATAGGGAACAAAAGGTGAAGCTCCCTCACCAACACTGTCCGAAAAGTTTTTCATCTTCAGTACAAAGGCAATAACAGCTACAGCAACAAGTGTAATTTTAGTGATGTTGGAAAGCACAACACGCTCGCCAGATATGGATATTGCAAAATACAAAAACGTCCCAAAACTTATCAATTGCAAAAAGCGTAATCCAGCATAAGAATATTGTGCTAGGCCAAACATGAAAAAGGACAATCCCAATAGAACCAAACAAGCAGGCAAGGTATTCTTGCGAGTTCCAGGATCAAGCATCCATATAGACAACGAGCATGCCGTGACCGCTAACGTCGACAGGCCAGAAAAAATCGACGTGGTGTATATTTCAGAGTAACTTTCCAGCTTCGCCATAAAATACGGATAAGCAGCAGCAAACCCCGCTCCAAACAAAATGCCTGATCCGATTAATACCTTCCATTGCCTACTGTAAAGAACATAGAGCATAAGCCCCAGCACACCTCCGGAACTCTGAATCAAACTTGCGACCACCACCCACACAATAAACTTTTTTACCTGGTACTCCCTTAAATATCGCTGCGCCCAAAAAACAATAGCAAAAGAAAGACCATACCGTATGCCGTTCATGACCATATCAAAGTAATAGGTCGGTATGATAAAAGCACAAAAAATAAACAGTGACTGTTTTTTGTCCATCACCCCCAAAACCAAAAATAAAGTTGTGAACGCGCCTAACGCAGCCAGTATTGCCCTTGGGTTATCTAAAACACTGGAGAGCAGCAGAATCAACCCTTCAAAAAAAGGCTCAAATGTGTGCGTATATTCCCCAGCTTCAATTATCTTCTGAATTTCCTGCAAGTAGACTGCAGTGTCGACTCCGACATTGCCCCTCAACAGGGCAAGCAAAATCATTGGCATCAACCCAAAGATGACAAACGTACGAGGCCATCTTATTTGGCCACCCAGCGTACTTACACACACAAAAAACAAGGTACTTAAAATGTAGAAGGCCATAAAACCTCACATCGCTGCAAAATCAATTCATAAAAAGCTAAGGTTTGGACCAATAACATTCCACACACTCAAAGCACCTTCATCGTGCACGACAGGCAACAACCGACGCTCCACGTTTACACTGCACTCCTTAATCAAACATACCGACCACCCAGCCTTAGCAAAACTTCGCTGTCCAGCGTTAGAGTATTAGAAACACAGCTAACGCTTATTTAGACCGCCCTATTTTTTTAACGTGGAAGTTGTAGCCTGACACCGTGCCCCTCAAGAAATGTTTGCAACGCCTTCTTCGCCGAATACGAAGTTGCTTCGCCTTTCAAAATCGCCACTTCACTACCCCCCGCTTTTCGGCCGCGCAGGCGACTGGCAATCCGCGAAACGACCCAAAGAAACTCGGACCAAACAGAACCGATCAATTGACCGACAATCTTGCCGTAGCCATATAAAGAAGCCGATTTCCTTAAAGAGGCGAACGTCTGTTTATACGAGCCGGGAAAATACAAAAAGCACTTGACCAATAACCGACCGAAATTTGGCCGAATTCGAACCCGATCAGCCATCTCCACTTGTTCTATCGCCTTTAGAAGCGAGTAAGACCAGACAGTGGGCACAGAGTAGAATTCTGGAATGCGCTCATCCCAAACCAGATTCTTAAACGGTGCAATATGCGCGTTCTCTCTGAGCTTTCCGTAATGCCCGCCCGAACTGCTTTGCCCGGAAGTACTGACACCTGATGCACCTGGAACGATCACCGGGTAATCAATGAGAAAACAATTCGTTGACTCATTAGAAATAAGGTATGAACTATAGATATCGGGGCTGACCCCGCCAAATAAATTACCGTACTTTATTTTGATCCTGCGAGCCAAGTCCGCCGATATCATGCCGGCATACGCACGCGGCATGTCAAAAACGCCACCGCCGAAATTGTCAACGGCGTAGGTCATTGATGCTTTCAGGTCGTGGGAAGTCACTGCACCATTGAACGGCGTGATGTGTACCGTTCCAGAATACATGTCACCACGGGTTGAATGTTTGAAGTCATCCCAATAATACAGCGCAGGGAAACTGAACTTCAAAGAGTCGATATGCTTTTCTTTCGCCCACGCAGCGACTTGCATGACTTCATTGGAGACGAAATCATCATCTCCAATAAAAATCAGATACTCGCCATCGGCAGAGTCCAAGCCAAGATTAAAGTTATCTACCACACTTATGCCTTGTCCGGATCGCACCAACTTTAAACGGGATGCCGAGTACTCGCCCGCAAAATGACTGGAAATATCGTCTACCGGACTTGAGTCACACACGACTACCTGAATATCCTGTGAAATCTCCAGAATAGACCGGATAGATTGCACAGCATATTTGGCCCTGTTATGCGTTGGTATGATTACACTTAATAGAGTCATACCTATTAACCGATACTTTGCTTAATGTAAGCCAACGTCATCAGCAGTTCTTTAATTTTTTCAATGCTCAGTAGTTCTGTATTGTGAGAAGTGTAGTCGTCGATCGCATTGGCCTCAGGATGACCTTCAATAATAAATTTATCATAGTTAAGGTCACGGTTATCCGCAGGGATACGATAGTAACGGCCCATGTCCTTAGCTTTGGCCATTTCCTCACGAGACACCAACGACTCATAGAGCTTTTCACCATGGCGAGTGCCTATGATATTCACTGCGGCATCACTGGCAAACAACTCCTTAAGTGCAATAGTCAGGTCACCGATAGTGCTGGCGGGCGCCTTCTGAACGAAAATATCGCCCTGTTCACCATACTCAAATGCATGAAGTACAAGATCAACAGAGTCTTCCAGGCTCATCAAAAAACGAGTCATGTTTGGATCAGTCACGGTGAGCGGTACGCCGGCCTTGATCTTTTCAACGAAAAGAGGAATCACAGAGCCGCGTGACGCCATCACGTTCCCGTAGCGGGTGGCGCAAAAGACCGGGCCGCCTTCACGGACAGTCCGAGACTTAGCGATCAAAATCTTTTCGCCCATTGCTTTGGAAATACCCATTGCATTAATTGGGTACACTGCTTTATCAGTGCTGAGGAGCACAACGCGTTTAACATTATTGTCAATCGCAGCATTCAAAACGTTTTCGGTCCCGGTAACGTTCGTCAGTACTGCTTCCATTGGATAAAATTCACACGAAGGTACCTGCTTCAGGGCTGCGGCGTGAAACACGTAGTCCACACCAGCCATGGCGCGGTTGATACTTTCATAATTCCGTACGTCACCAATATGGAACTTCACTTTAGGATTATTCAAAGCAATACGCATATCTTCTTGCTTCTTTTCATCCCGACTAAATACGATGATTTCTTTGACATCAGTATTCAGAAACCGATTCAATACGGTATTACCAAACGAACCGGTACCGCCTGTGATCATTAAAACTTTGTTATCAAACATAGTACGACCCACCTATCAACTAAGTATATATAAAGCAGAACCAAAAACTGAAACAGATGCGAGAACCAGGGTAAGCACCAACAATGCTGAGCGTATCGCGTACGGTCTTACAGCGGGCAGACGGGACGCCCTGATCCAAGACAGCACTGTCGAAGCGGTATGGTAGCCGGAGTAAATATAGCAAACCGCTTCAATATTTCTTCCCACTGCGGCTACCGTCGCGAGCACTAACGTAATAACAGTCAGCGACGCAGAAATCAGGGCTTGATAACGATAGTCTTTGGAATAAATCAACAAGCTATAGGGTATAAAGCCAAATGCACCGATGGCTAAGCCTGGAAGCAGAATTGCAACATAGGTTGCAATTAGGGAGTTATTATCACTTGTACCAACCCAAAGATCGATAATAGGTGTACGAAACCACCACAAGATAAAGGTTGGCAATGCGGTAACGACAAATACCGATAGCGCAAATCTGATCACTGTCTTATGTGCGGCACCTGCCTCTCCTCTCGCGGTCTCACGCAAGAAAATTGGCTGAAAATACTGACTAACCGGTCCCGCCAGAATAGAAATAGGCGTCATACACAACAAGCTAGCCAAATAGTAAGGCGCAACACTACTGGCGGATGCGAACATTGAAATGATCGGCTTATCCAACTGGGTTACTGCCGCACCCGCAGCGGAAAACAAAACTAGCGCACCCCCCATTTTTGTGAGCGCCAGTGCGTCCTTCAGCGTTGGACGTTTTAGTTCGAGAAGCACACCGTTCTTGCTGGAAAGTGCATTCGTAATGAATAAACGTGAAAACCACCAATGGACAGCGGTGACAGCCAACTGTGTGACGATGAATGTTTCCAGCGTAGCCGACACATAATACAATGCAGCGGCAGTTACACATGCACGAAATACAACACCGACGATTTGTATTGCACTACCTAACGTATAACTGCGGCGCGCAATCAAACTGCAATAGTATAAATTCTGCATGACGAGAAGCCAAAATAAAACTACTGCGCCTATAACTACTAACCAGGAAGCAGAATTGCCGATATAAAAAAACTTCAACGCTACCGCAAGCAGTAGCAAAGCCGCGTAAAATCCGGACAGACTTAACTCAGCAGTTCGCAGTTGACCAAGAATGGATCCATTGTCATCAGCGGAGGAAACAGAAATTTCTCGCCCTATCAGCGTGGACATTCCAAGGTCCATCATTACCAGAAGCGCTTGAAGCGATAGAATCACCGCTACTACCCCGAACTGCGCACTTCCCAGCAAACGGCTATACAGAGGCAAAAAAAGGAAGGCCACGATCAAGCCGGAAGACCTTCCCACGTACAGCATTAACATTTTACCGACAATAGAGGCTCGCAAGTTCATGCGCTTTTATCAACTTTCATATTAACCACTTCTTTCAAAGCATTGGCAATATATAGCACATCAGCCTCTTCCAACCACCACCCACACGGAATGCCGATAATATGGTCCTGTAAATAATCTGTATTGGGTAACGGGCAGCGTTTACCATCAAACCCACTATAAATATCATTGCGCTGATGTACACCAGAAGCCATCACGCCGCGCTTTTTTAACTCACTGATTACGTGCTCTTTCTCTTCAACGAATACTAAAAGAACCCAATAGGCGGGTTTGTCAGATTCACGTACGGGAACAGGCTTCAGTCGCGGAATATCTGCGAGGAGCGTCTGCAACAGACCAGCATTCCTAAGAGTAATATTCCGCCTGGCCATAAGCGTTTCGAATTGCGCGCAGCCCAACGCAGAACAGAGATTATTTAGAGTTATCCCCCAGCCTATCTCGGGAATATCGGACAACGGGTTAATTTCCCCCGACGCAGCTCTGAAGTGATCAAAGTTGATACCAAAACGCCTCAAATGACGGGCCCTGGTCGCCATCAGCTCGCTGCGGCAGGCTAATGCTCCACCCTCAGTCGTATTGATCTGCCGATTAGGATAAAACGAGTAAATAGCAAAATCGCCGTGTGTGCCTACGGTGAGCGCATCTTGCTCCGCCAGAAGAGCATTATCGCAATCCTCTATGAGCACAAGATTGTATTTTTTGCATAAATCACTGATTTCTTTCGCGGGTCCTGGGTATCCCGCTACGTGATACAAAATCACGGCTTTGGTCTTATCAGTAATTTTCGATTCCAGATCCGCCAAGTCCACAATTACATTCCCAGGGGTTACATCGACCCAAACGGGGGTGGCTTTGACCTGGGCGATTGCTGAGTTGGTGGACAAACAAGCGAATGCAGTCGTGAGTACCTCGTCGCCTTGTGTCACCCCCGCCAGATGCAGAGCGAGAAACAAAGCACTCGTCATGTCTACTGTGGAGACTACGTGGGGCATCCCGACGATGCTCTTTAGGCCCGTCTCAAACTTTGCAACCCACTCTCCACCTGCGATCCTGCCAGAGCGCAGTATATCCACAGCTACAGCCTCCATTTCGGGAAGACCGACCACACCGTACAGAGGCAATACCTTAGACATCCTGACTTCTCTCTTCAACCGCGCTTAAGTACGTCGACAATACGCTCACGATCCTCAACAGACACCCACCAGCCACACGGAATATGGATCAACCGCTTGTAAAAATCGTCCAGACCGGGCATAGCACCTGCGAAAGGCTTGAATACAGAATGAAAGTGATTTGGACGATGGAGCTTGGAAGCCATCACCCCGCTGGCAGCTAACAGCTTTTCAACTTCAGACGAATCATCCGATAGAAGTGTATACAGCCAGTAAGCAGGGTTCACCGCTGACTGTACTGGGGCAGGACACAAACCTGGAATCTCTTTCAAGGCTTCGTCAAAAAAACGCCCGTTGTCTTGGTGTCTTTTCAATAGAGGTGAAATTGTTTCAATCTGCTTTAAGCCAATCACCGCAGCGACGTTGTGCATATTGTATTTATAACCAACCGTCGTGATATCAACTTCAGTGCGCGGCACACCTTTTGCCAAACCAAACCAACGGAGCTTACGGGCGTCGCCCATCTGGCTAGGGTCTTTCATCATAAGCATACCGCCATCAATGGTGGTCATATGCTTAATCGCTTGAAAAGAAAAAATAGCGTAATCGCCGACTGTACCGATCGGTAGCCCGTTATATTCAGCCCCCAACGCATGAGCGCAGTCTTCAATCAGCGAAAGGTTGTGACGGTCGGCAATTTCCCTCAGCTCTTTTAAACGGGCAGGATAGCCCGCGTAATGAACAACGCAGATGGCCTTTGTTTTGGAGGTCACAGCAGCTTCTACTGCATCGGGGCAAAGATTCCCCGTATCACGCTCAACATCCGCAAATACCGGGGTCGCCCCCATCTGCAAAATAGTGGTGTTAGTTGGCTCAGCAGTCATGGAAGTCGTGATGACTTCGTCACCGGCTTTAACGCCCGACAAAATCATTGCCAAGTGAAGTGCCGCAGTACCACTGCTGGTGGCCAAGACATTTTTCAGTTTGAACGTTTCGGCAAAAACGTCTTCAAACCGATAAACATACTCCCCCTCGGAAATCATGCCACTGTATAGCACCGACTCCAAGGCAGGCATCAGAATCTCGCGCCGCGGCATCGCAACTTTCACTAGAGGAATCGGTGAGTTTACATTTGACATTTTTCAGATCCGATCAAGAAATTTAATGTTGGGTAGTTCAACAGGAGCAGCGACGCCCAAATATCTAACCATCCTAATGGCCGCTGGACTTAAATCAAATTCAAGGCCCTGTTCTTCCAACTCGGCTATTAAAGAATCCTCTTCACCAACGTTGAGAGAACAGCGATCCGGCATGGATGCCCTGATCAAATCGACAACATCTTTTTTCTTCCCAAACCAGTCCGCTATGCTGAGTCCTCCACCCGCTACGAGCACGATGATTCCCGCGTTCTCGCTTGAGATCATCTGCCCGCCGGTCGCAAAAGGAGGAAGGCCACGCTCAGCCTCGCCGGCATATGATGAGTCGGGCCAGTCGCGCGTCGTATACTCTAACGTGCTGCGTTGCTCTTGCATCAACTGAATATGGCCGAAGCGGTCTCGCTCATCGGTGATAAACCCTTGACCGGTATAAACCTCCGGCTTTTGCGTCCACAGGATCAATGCAGCCAGATTTCGGTGCTGGCCAAATTCTATGGCGCTGCTCATTAAGCTCGAAGCCAAGCCTTTTCCACGGGATTTTTCATCCACACAGACTAAACCTATGAGCCCAACAGAAACGTCTTTGCTGACATCCAGGGTTCTAATGACTAATGCAGCGATTGTCTCATCAGAGCCTGATGAGTCCTTGATTTCGACACAAGAGACCTTTTCGACACACGACATCCAAGGAAAATGGGTGAGCAGGTCGATTCCCCGCCCTCTGGAGGAAAAAAAAACCTCCCAAAACAGTCGACGAGCACTCTCCGGAACCCCCGAAGAAATAACTGGCTTGAACGTAGGGTCCATCCGATGTGACTCCATTTATTAAGGCGGCACAAGACAAAATGACAAAATTCTGACTCGAGATTTTACCGTTTTTATCGTTGCTCCGCACTCAAAAGCCCATGGGACGATAAAGGCCATCCTGACTTCAATGTTGGGTTGAGCGAGATGCCAGGCCTCTCACGCGAACATCCAAGCGCATCGATTGCTCATAGGATGCTCTGTTATCTCCCGAGTTCCCACATGAAGGCAACGAAAAAGCGCTCCTCCAGCACCCTCAGGAAGAATAGAACGCACTCGCAGGAGAACCTGGATCAGGCGTAAAGGCGAGCATATAGCCGCCCAGGGAATCACTTAGCCTGAGGACTTTCCACCCTCATGGGAAGACTCACCATCGCAGGACGACTCGCCGCCCAGCCACGCGCAAGTGCGATGACCCCACCGAGAAGACCGCCCGCAATCAGGCCAAACAGAATGATCAGTGTTTTTTTCGGTTTCAGCGGCTGCAATGGCTCCAGGGCCTGCTGATCAATAACGACAAGTTTGAGATTGTCCAAGTTGACATTAAGGTTCTTCAACCGGACGATTTCGGCGCGCAACGGCTCTATGCCCGCAAGAAAAATATCTTCATTTTTACGCTGATTTAGCACTTCAATTTGCCGATTTGACTTGAGCAATTGCAACTCTTTTGCTATTTGCGAGATGCGCCCCTCGGTGAAATCGTCTGACTTGCGCGCCATCAACGCCGCACGCTCAGCCTTTAGTGCATCCACCCCCATAAAGTAAAGGGGGATTTGCTGATTGTTTATCTCTGTTCGCATAACACTAACGTTCGAACCCGCCGAGTCACCCAAAGACGTAGGCGTGGTGGGCTTAACAATCCCCAACGAACGCGCGATACCAATAGCCTCATCCAGCTGGGCTATACGGTAAGTGCGCTGGGTCTTCAACTGCTCACGAAGGGCTTTTAGCTCATCCATTAACTGAGAACGGCGCAAAACGTCAACTTCTTGCAAAGAGGCAATTTTGCTCTGCTTATCATTTAAATAACCTGAGCGTGCCGCCTCTAACTTGCCTTGTAGCTCGTTGAGCCGATTTCTCACGATCACATCAATGTCCGCGGCAACTTGCTTGCGCTCGACGGCAACGGCATAGGCTACAAAGCCATTAAGAATAGAAACACCATCAACGCCTTCAGGGTAATTCATCTCAAGTTTTAGAAATGAACTTAGAGCATCGGTATTTTTCGTGTCCGATGAGGAAAGATTGATGGAGTTCCGATTAAACTCTTCGAAACTTTGCTCCAAGCTCCGCCCTGGATGTACAAAGGCCTTGAACAACTGTTGATGTTCACGAAAGAACCCGAGCCTTGTCTCATAAGACTCCAGCGAAGTTCCGACCTTTAAAAGCGCAGCACTGGGAGGAAGCGTATAAACCTCTGACCGGTTCAGCGCATCCAGCTCGTTGATGGCAACAGGGCGCAAGACGCTACTTACCTGATACACCGGAGTGGCCGTGAACGCATATATGCCAGCCAGCAAGCCAGTGCCAGCCGCCATGATCATGATGAGTTTTTTTTGCCGCCAAATCGCTTGAATTAGCGCGACGACATCGATTTCGTCGGACGGTGGTACGGGTGGAGCGCGAAAACTACTACTCACAACAAAGACCTGCCTTCAAAGAGAAACTGCTGGCTCGTTATGCAGACTTAATTGTGTGGGTTCTTTTATTCTGTTTATCTAGCCGCTAAGTCCCGGCGTCTCTGCCAAGTTTTTAGCGCACAATTGCCCGTTTCGAGAACTGATCTCAGTTTGCCAGCTATCCGATACATTACAAGTCTTGACATATTCGTAGGAATACTCCTACTGCACTAGGGGAAACCCTGAACGGCTTCGCTCCAGGAGAACAAAAAAGGGGAAAAATTCTGAATGGGCGAGATAACACTGAATGTAACGTCCCCATAGGTTCCTACAGCGACCGCATCAATACGGCACCCTGCATCGATCGAGACTCAATTTAAATAAAATTATCTGACGAACGGTATCCAGCCCCCCTCATGAGCCTTTGCAAAGCAATCTGGAACCGCGACTAGATCCTTCCCGCAGCAGCGGCCTTATGGCGGCGATGGCCAAACAAAGCCCCCAATAGTGGCCCGAGCAACATTCCAACAATAAAAGCGAGCACAATAAATACCGACGCCGGTGCCTGCCCAGTAGCAAGCCCCAGGAATGAAAGGGTCACGCTCTGCTGATTCTCCAGCACAAATGCCACTACTACCAAAGCAACAATCAGCACCACCAGCACAACCGCAACGCGCTTAACCCCACGCATAACCTTCTCCTACCCCAAAAACACTCAGACGCCTTCTTCCTCATCTTCGTTCACCCGGTCACGCAATTCCTTGCCCGGCTTGAAGTGAGGCACGAACTTGCCATCGAGGCTAACGGATTGGCCAGTCTTAGGATTACGCCCCACACGCGGCGCCCGATAATGCAGCGAAAAGCTACCAAACCCACGAATCTCAATCCGATCGCCGGTGGCCAGGCACTGTGACATCTGTTCAAGCATGGTCTTGATGGCCAGCTCCACATCTTTGGATGAGAGCAGCCCTTGATGGGTGACAATTCGTTCGATCAACTCCGACTTCGTCATATTTTTCCCTTCTTTTTCAAGCAGCTAGGAAAAGCGCTTCGAAGGTTTTAGCATGACCGGAGGAATTTGAACAGCCCATGTATTGACTTATATTCAAAGACTTGGGGTGTAACTCGAAGAGAGTTGTCACTGTGCCCCACGACAGCCAGCTCTCGCTCAGCCTCACTGGAGCCACTCCAGCGCGGTCACTGCCAGATAGAGCCTACAATCGCGAATGCACTGCCAGCGCGACGACAGCGCTCCTGCCGCAGAACGCCAAGGAGACGCTGCGCACAACACCAAATCCCAGGCACAAAAAAGGGCGACCGAAGTCGCCCTTTTTCTATGGTCTGACAGAACTTAGTTCTGCTTTTCCATTTGTGCACGCAGCAGGTCGCCCAGAGTGGTAGGACCAGCAGAAGGCTCAGAGGTAGCTGGCTTGTCGCGCAGGCTCTGGATGGCTTCTTTCTCTTCAGCATCGTCTTTCGACTTGATGGAGAGCTGGATTACGCGGCTCTTGCGGTCAACGCTGATGATCTTGGCTTCTACTTCTTCGCCTTCTTTCAGAACGTTGCGCGCGTCTTCAACGCGGTCACGGCTGATTTCGGAGGCTTTCAGAGTCGCTTCGATATCGTCGGCCAGAGTGATGATGGCGCCTTTAGCGTCAACTTCTTTCACGATGCCTTTAACGATTGCGCCTTTGTCGTTCTCTTGAACGTACTCGGAGAACGGATCGCTTTCCAGTTGCTTGATACCCAGGGAGATACGCTCGCGCTCTGGGTCAACCGACAGGATAACGGTGTCCAGCTCGTCGCCCTTCTTGAAACGACGAACAGCTTCTTCGCCAACTTCGTTCCAGGAGATGTCGGACAGGTGAACCAGGCCGTCGATGCCGCCGTCCAGACCAATGAAGATACCGAAATCGGTGATCGACTTGATGGTGCCGGAGATTTTATCGCCCTTGTTGAACTGGCCAGAGAAATCTTCCCATGGGTTAGATTTGCACTGCTTGATGCCGAGGGAGATACGACGACGCTCTTCGTCGATGTCCAGAACCATAACTTCCACTTCGTCGCCGACTTGTACGACTTTCGAAGGGTGGATGTTCTTGTTGGTCCAGTCCATTTCGGAAACGTGTACCAGGCCTTCTACGCCTTCTTCCAGCTCTGCGAAGCAGCCGTAGTCGGTCAGGTTGGTAACACGCGCGGTGACGCGAGTGCTTTCTGGGTAACGAGCCTTGATAGCGACCCATGGATCTTCGCCCAGCTGCTTCAAGCCCAGGGAGACACGGTTGCGCTCACGATCGTACTTCAGAACCTTGACATCGATCTCGTCGCCAACGTTGACGATTTCCGATGGATGCTTGATACGCTTCCAAGCCATGTCGGTAATGTGCAGCAGGCCATCGACGCCACCCAGATCGACGAATGCGCCGTAATCGGTGAGGTTCTTGACGATACCTTTGACTTGTTGGCCTTCCTGCAGGGATTCCAGCAGAGCTTCACGCTCGGCGGAGTTCTCTGCTTCCAGGACGCTGCGACGGGAAACGACAACGTTGTTGCGCTTCTGGTCGAGCTTGATGACCTTGAATTCGAGTTCTTTGCCTTCCAGGTGCGTGGTGTCGCGCACAGGACGAACGTCGACCAAAGAACCTGGCAGGAACGCACGGATGCCGTTAACGTCGACAGTGAAGCCGCCTTTAACCTTACCGTTGATAACGCCCTTGACCACTTCTTCAGCTGCGAAGGCTGCTTCGAGAACAATCCAGCATTCAGCGCGCTTGGCTTTTTCACGGGACAGCTTGGTTTCACCGAAACCGTCTTCAACCGAGTCCAGAGCAACGTGAACTTCGTCACCGACATTGATAGTCAGGTCACCAGCATCGTTGTAGAACTGTTCCAGCGGGATCAGAGCTTCAGACTTCAGACCAGCGTGAACGGTTACCCAGCGAGCTTGGTAATCGATATCAACGATAACACCGGTGATGATGGAGCCTGCCTGAAGGTTCAGGGTTTTTAGGCTTTCTTCAAAGAGTTCCGCAAAGCTTTCGCTCATTTTAATTCCTGTTGATAAGGGCGAAGAATACGCCCATCTCCACACCCCAGACGGTGTGGGTCAGTTTCAATTAAAAGAAGCACCACAGGACTATGACTGGTCCCCTGCAGCCTTCTTGGTCACCCGGCGATATCGCGAATGGCGATTTCACTCAAGATGCGTTCCAGCACCTGCTCGATGGACAACTCCGTGGAATCCAGCTGTATGGCGTCAGCCGCCGGCTTGAGCGGGGCTACCGCACGCTGGGTATCACGCTCATCGCGTGCACGGATCTCATCTAGCAGACTCGACAGACTAACACCATCGACTTTGCCCTTCAACTGCAAGTAACGGCGGCGGGCCCGCTCCTCGGCACTGGCAGTCAGGAAAATCTTCAGCGGCGCCTCGGGAAACACCACCGTGCCCATGTCGCGGCCATCGGCCACCAGACCCGGCGGCTCCTGGAAAGCCCGCTGGCGCTGCAGCAAAGCATCGCGCACCGCCGGCAATGCGGCGACCTGGGAAGCCCAGGAACCGACCTGTTCGTTACGCAGGTCATCGGTCACATCGTCCCCTTCCAGGATGATGCGCTGGGGATGACCTTCCGTCGCCCCGACGAACTGCACGTCGAGATGCGCAGCCAGCAGCTTCAGCGACTCTTCGTTGGTCAGGTCGACACCATGGTTGCGTGCAGCAAACGCCAGCAAGCGGTACAGCGCCCCGGAGTCCAGCAGGCACCAGCCCAGGCGCTTGGCCAGGATGCCGGCGATCGTGCCTTTGCCCGAGCCACTTGGCCCGTCGATGGTAATCACCGGTGCTTTGATATTCACAATTGAGCCTCTTGGGCAACACGGATGCCGACTTGGGCACACAGTGTAAGAAAATTCGGAAAAGACGTAGCCACGTTGGCACAGTCATGGATACGAATCGGCGCAGCCGCTCGCAAGGAGGCCACGCTGAAGGCCATGGCAATCCGGTGATCGCCATGGGCATGGACTTCGCCGCCGCCTATCACGCCACCGTCGATGATAATCCCATCAGGTGTCGGTTCACACTTCACGCCCAGGGCGAGCAGACCGTCGGCCATGACCTGGATCCGGTCAGACTCCTTGACCCGCAACTCCTGCGCCCCGCGCAATACCGTCCGGCCTTCGGCGCACGCCGCAGCCACGAACAGCACCGGGAACTCATCGATAGCCAACGGAACCAGAGCTTCAGGAATCTCGATCCCCTTCAATGGCGCCGCGCGAACACGCAAATCCGCAACCGGCTCACCACCCACTTCCCGCTGGTTTTCCAAGGTGATATCCGCGCCCATCAGCCGCAGGATATCGATCACCCCGGTACGGGTCGGATTGATGCCCACATGCTCAAGCAATAGCTCGGAGCCTTCGGCAATCGACGCCGCCACCAGGAAGAACGCCGAAGAGGAAATATCCCCGGGCACTTCGATATGGGTTGCGGTCAACGCGTGACCGGACTCGACCGAAGCCGTAGCACCCGCCACTTCCACCGGGTAACCAAACCCACGCAACATCCGCTCGGTATGATCACGGGTCGGCGCCGGCTCGGTAATCGAGGTTTTCCCCTCCGCATACAACCCAGCCAGCAACAGGCAGGATTTAACCTGAGCACTGGCCATTGGCAATGCGTAGGTCAGCCCCTTAAGTGCCTGGCCACCGCGAATCGTCAGCGGTGGGCGCCCTTCCGGCCCGGTTTCGATCACCGCGCCCATTTCCCGCAATGGCTTGGCCACGCGATTCATCGGACGCTTGGACAGCGAGGCATCACCCGTCAACACACTGTCAAAGCTCTGGGCCGCCAGCAAACCGGACAACAGCCGCATGGAGGTGCCGGAGTTACCGAGATAGATCGGACCTGGCGCCGACTTCAAGCCATGCAGGCCAACCCCGTGAATGGTGACGCGCCCATGGTGCGGACCTTCAATCACTACACCCATGTCGCGAAACGCTTGCAAGGTCGCCAGGGCATCTTCACCCTCCAGGAAACCCTCTACCTCGGTGACACCGTCCGCCAGGGAGCCGAGCATGATCGAGCGATGGGAGATCGACTTATCCCCAGGCACCCGAATCTGCCCGCTCAAGCGGCCACCGGGGTTGGCCAGAAACACCAGGTCATCCGCACTTGCAGCCGCATCCATGTAAGCCCGACGCGCCAGAATCTTGCTGAAATGCTCCCGCGCCACCCGCGCACGGGTGAACACGCCCAACAACTGATGCCCGTCGCCCGCATCCACCGCGTCGCGCAAGGCGTCGAGGTCGCTGCGGAAGGTATCCAGGGTGCGCAACACTGCATCGCGGTTGGCGAGGAAGATGTCGTGCCACATCACCGGGTCACTGCCGGCGATCCGGGTAAAGTCGCGGAAACCACCGGCGGCGTAACGGAAAATCTCGAGGTTCTCGTTGCGCTTGGCCAGCGAATCCACCAGGCCAAACGCCAGCAAATGCGGCAGGTGACTGGTCGCTGCCAACACTTCATCGTGGCGCTCGACCTGCATATGCTCGACATCCGCCCCCAGCTCGCGCCAGAGCCGATCCACCACGGCCAATGCCGCAGGATCAGTCTCCTCCAGCGGCGTCAGAATCACTTTATGGCGACGGAACAGCTGCGCATTGGACGCCTCTACCCCACTCTGCTCGGACCCGGCAATCGGGTGCCCGGGCACAAAGCGCGCGGGCATGCCACCAAAGGCCAGCCGCGCCGCGCGCACCACATTGCCCTTGGCACTGCCCACGTCGGTCAGGATCGCCTGCCCCAGATCCATGCCAGCCAACAGCGCCAGCAACTTCTCCATGGCCAGGATCGGCACCGCCAACTGAATGACATCCGCCCCCTGACAGGCAACGGCGAGGTCCGCCTCACAGCGATCCACCACGCCCAACTCCACCGCCAACTTGCGCGATTGCGGGTCCAGGTCCACACCGACCACTTCGCCACACAGGCCGCTTTCCCGCAGACCCTTGGCAAAGGAGCCGCCGATCAATCCCAGACCGACCACCACCAGGCGACCGATCATAGGCACAGCAGGTTGCAATGCAGTGACATCAACCACGAGCCAGAACCTTGGCCAGCGCCTCGAGGAAGCGGCTGTTTTCAGCAGGCAGACCGATGGTGATGCGCAGGTGGTTCGGCATGCCGTAATTGGCCACCGGACGCACGATCACACCTTCACGCAACAGGCCCTGGAACACGGGAGCGGCCACTTGACCCAGGTCGACACAAATGAAGTTGCCCTTGGACGGAATCCAGCCAAGGCCCAACTCACGGAAGCCTTCCTGCAACTGCAGCATGCCGCTTTCGTTGAGGCGACGACCTTCCTCCAGGTACTCAGCGTCCTGCACCGCGGCGCAAGCCGCCGCCAGCGCGAGGCTGTTGACGTTGAATGGCTGGCGCACGCGGTTCAGCACATCGGCCACCACCGGGGTGGACAGGCCATAGCCGACCCGCAGCGACGCCAGGCCGTAAGCCTTGGAGAACGTACGCGAGACCAGCAGGTTTGGATAAGCCGCGAGGAAGTCCAGGCCATCCGGCAGGTCGCTGCCTTCGGCGTACTCGATGTAAGCCTCGTCCAGTACCACCAGCACGTGCTCCGGCACGTCTTGCAGGAAGTTGTCCAGCACCTCGGCACTGAACCAGGTGCCGGTCGGGTTGTTCGGGTTGGCGATAAACACGACGCGGGTCTGCTCATCGATGGCCGCCAGCATGGCCTGCAGGTCATGCCCCCAGTCTTTCGCAGGAATCACGCGCGCCTCGGCGCCAACGGCCTGAGTGACGATTGGATAGACCGCAAACGCATGCTCGCTGAACACGGCGTTCAGGCCCGGCGCCAGATAGGCACGGCCGACCAGCTCCAGAATGTCGTTGGAGCCGTTACCCAAGGTCACCTGATTCAGCTCAACGCGGCACTTTTCCGCCAACAAGGACTTGAGTTCAAAACCGTTCCCATCCGGATACCGGGTCAGTTCAGCCAGCGCATCACGAATCGCAGCCAAAACCTTGGGGCTTGGGCCCATCGGATTTTCGTTACTGGCCAGCTTTACGATCTTCGACGGATCCAGATTCAACTCACGCGCCAGCTCGTCCACAGGCTTGCCCGGAACGTAAGGCGACAGTTGTTGCACGCCCGGCTGTGCCAGGGCGAGGAAGTTGCCACTCATGTTAAAGCCTCACAAAACCGCTTTCGGGTAAGAGCCCAGCACCTTGAGTGCCACGGCTTCCTGACTGATTTTCTCGAGCACGCCCTTGACCAGTGGGTCGCGGTGATGGCCGACGAAGTCGATAAAGAACACATAAGTCCATTTACCGCTGCGCGAAGGACGAGTCTCGATTCGCGTCAGGTCAATCCCGTTGTCGTGGAACGGCACCAGCAGCTCATGCAGCGCGCCAGGCTTGTTGCTCATGGAAACGATGATCGACGTCTTGTCGTCGCCGGTCGGCGGCACTTCCTGGCTGCCGATCATCAGGAAGCGCGTGGAGTTATCCGGGCGGTCCTCGATTTTCTCGGCCAGGCGCGTCAGGCCATACAGGCCAGCGGCCATGTCGCCGGCAATGGCCGCCGAATTCCACTCACCCTTGACCCGCTTCGCCGCTTCGGCGTTGCTGGACACCGCCACACGCTCCACATTCGGGTAGTGCGCGTCCAGCCACTTGCGGCACTGGGCCAGGGACTGGGCGTGGGAATAGATGCGGCTGATGCTGTCGGTCTTGGTGTTCTCACCCACCAACAGGTGGTGGTGGATACGCAGCTCGACTTCGCCGCAGATCACCATGTCGTGCTCAAGGAAGCTGTCGAGGGTGTGGTTGACGGCGCCTTCGGTGGAGTTCTCCACCGGCACCACGCCAAAATTCACCGCACCGGCTGCCACTTCACGGAACACTTCATCGATCGCCGCCATCGGCTTGCTGATCACCGCGTGGCCAAAATGCTTCATGGCCGCGGCTTGGGTGAAGGTGCCCTCAGGGCCCAGGTAAGCCACTTTCAGCGGCTGTTCCAGCGCCAGGCACGAAGACATGATTTCACGGAACAACCGCGCCATCTCTTCGTTGCCCAGCGGGCCCTTGTTGCGCTCCATCACGCGCTTGAGCACCTGGGCTTCACGCTCCGGACGGTAGAAAACCGGCACTTCGCCTTCAGCCAGGGACGCCATTTTCACCCGTGCAACTTCCTGGGCGCACCGCGCGCGCTCACTGATCAGCTCCAGGACTTTCTCGTCCAGGCTGTCAATGCGTACACGCAGGGCCTTGAGTTCTTGCTCAGACATTAGCCGTGTTCCTTTTCGAACTCTGCCATGTAAGCCACCAGCGCCTTGACGGCGTGGATATCCACAGCGTTATAGATGGAGGCGCGCATGCCACCTACCGAACGGTGGCCCTTGAGGTTCAACAGGCCGCGCTCGTCGGCGCCAGCCAGGAATGGCTTGTCCAGGCGGTCGTCCGCCAGGCGGAATGGTACGTTCATCCACGAGCGGTCGGTCAGGTTGATCGGGTTGCTGTACAGGTCGCTGGCGTCGATGAAGTCGTACAGGGTACGTTTCTTCTCTTCGTTGAGCTTGCCCATGGCAGCCACGCCGCCCTGCTCCTTCAGCCATTCGAACACCAGGCCCGACAGGTACCAGGCGAAGGCCGGCGGGGTGTTGTACATCGAGCCGTTATCGGCCGCGACCTTGTAGTTGAGCATGGTCGGGCACAGCGAACGTGCACGACCCAGCAGGTCTTCACGGACGATGTTGACCAGGATGCCGCTCGGGCCGATGTTCTTCTGCGCGCCGGCGTAGATCATGCCGTACTTGGACACATCGATCGGGCGCGAGAGGATGTCCGAGGACATGTCGCACACCAGCGGAACATCACCCACTTCCGGCACCCAGTCGAACTCCAGGCCGCCGATGGTTTCGTTCGCTACGTAGTGAACGTAGGCCGCATCCTTCGACAGTTTCCATTCGTTCTGACCAGGAATGGCGAAGTAGTCGTAAGGCTTGGCAGTGCCCGCCACATTGACGTGGCCGTAACGGGAGGCCTCTTCAATGGCCTTCTGCCCCCAGATACCGGTATCGATATAGTCGGCAGTGCCACTTTCCGGCAACAGGTTCAGCGGGATCTGGGCGAACTGCTGGCTCGCGCCGCCTTGCAGGAACAACACTTTGTAGTCAGACGGGATGTCCAGCAAGTCGCGCATATCCTGCTCGGCCTTGGTGGCGATGGACACGAACTCATCGCTGCGATGGCTCATTTCCATCACGGAGAGGCCTTTTCCATGCCAGTCGAGGAGTTCACCCTGCGCGCGCTGCAGGACTGCTTCAGGAAGCGCCGCGGGACCGGCACAGAAGTTATAGGCTCTCTTGCTCACATCCAATCTCACTCTGATCTGGTGGGGTGGTGCAATAAATCGGGGTTTCAATATTTCAAAAGGGACAAACAACAAGGGGGCGAATCTTCATCCGCCCCCTGTGTGTCCGCTTATTCCTGCGGTTCTTCTTCGTCTGCGGCAGCGTCGAGTGTTGGCTCGTCGACGCCGTCATCGGCATCGCCGATCACTTGCCCCTCGAGCGCAATCCCCTCTTCGCCTTCCAGCTCCTCGCCTTCGACTTCCGATGGCTCCTGGACACGCTCAAGGCCGACCAGTTTTTCGTCCTTGGCCAGCTTGATCAAGGTCACGCCCTGGGTGTTACGCCCCAGGCTCGACACTTCATCAACCCGGGTACGTACCAGGGTGCCCTGGTCGGAAATCAGCATGATTTCCTCGCCGTCGAGCACCTGGACCGCGCCGACCAGGCGGCCATTGCGGTCGTTGCTGACCATGGCGATAACGCCCTGGCCACCACGCTTGTACTCCGGGAACTCGCTGATGGCGGTGCGCTTGCCATAACCACGCTCGGAAGCGGTGAGGATCTCGCTGCCTTCTTCCGGAATCAGCATCGAAATCAGCTTCTGCCCTTCCGGCAGCCGCATGCCGCGCACACCGCGGGCGGTACGGCCCATGGCGCGAACGTCGGATTCCTTGAAGCGCGTGACCTTGCCGCCGTCGGAGAACAGCATGACTTCACGCTCGCCATCGGTGATGGCCGCGCTGATCAACACGTCGCCTTCGTCCAGTTCGAGGGCGATCAGGCCCACGCTGCGTTGACGGCTGAAGGATTCCAGCGGGGTCTTCTTCACGGTGCCCTTGGCGGTGGCCATGAAGATGAAGTGACCTTCGGTGTATTCGTCCACCGGCAGCATGGTGGTGATGTATTCATCACTGTCCAGCGGCAGCAGGTTGACCAACGGACGACCACGGGCGGCGCGGGACGCTTCCGGGATTTCGTAGGTTTTCAGCCAGTACACCTTGCCCTTGCTGGAGAACAGCAGCAGCGTGGTGTGGCTGTTGGCAACCAGCAGGTGAGCGATGTAGTCCTCATCCTTGACGCCGGTAGCCGATTTGCCTTTACCGCCACGACGCTGGGCCTGGTACGCAGCCAACGGCTGGGTCTTGGCATAGCCGCCGTGGGAGATGGTCACGACGCGATCTTCTTCCGGGATCATGTCACCCAGGGTCAGGTCGAGACGGGCATCGAGAATCTCGGTGCGGCGCACATCGCCGTATTCGGCGCGGATCACTTCCAGTTCTTCGCGGATCACTTCCATCAGGCGCACGGCGCTGTTGAGGATGCGGATCAGCTCGCCGATCTGGTTGAGAATCTCCTGGTACTCGGCCAGCAGCTTCTCGTGTTCCAGGCCGGTCAGACGGTGCAGACGCAGTTCCAGAATGGCCTGGGCCTGTTCCGGGGACAGGAAATACTTGCCGTCGCGCAGGCCGTACTGTGGATCCAGGGTCTCCGGACGGCACGAATCGGCACCGGCACGTTCAACCATCGCCACTACGGCGCTGGATTCCCACGGCATCTTGATCAGGGCTTCCTTGGCTTCCGACGGGGTCGGCGAGGCCTTGATCAGGGCGATGACCGGGTCGATGTTCGACAACGCAACCGCCTGGCCTTCCAGGATGTGGCCGCGTTCACGGGCCTTGCGCAGTTCGAACACGGTACGGCGGGTCACCACTTCGCGGCGGTGACGCACGAAGGCTTCCAGCAGATCCTTGAGGTTCAGGATGCGCGGGCGGCCGTCGATCAGCGCAACCACGTTGATACCAAACACGCTTTGCAGCTGGGTCTGGGCGTAGAGGTTGTTGAGGATCACCTCAGGCACTTCGCCACGACGCAGCTCGATCACCACGCGCATACCGTCTTTGTCAGACTCGTCGCGCAATTCGGTGATGCCTTCCAGTTTCTTCTCTTTAACCAGCTCGGCGATCTTCTCGATCAGACGCGCCTTGTTCAGCTGGTAAGGCAGTTCGGTGATGACGATCTGCTGACGGCCACCGACCTTGTCGATGTCTTCGATGATCGAGCGGGCGCGCATGTAAATGCGGCCACGACCGGTGCGGTAGGCTTCGATGATGCCGGCACGACCGTTGATGATCGCGGCAGTCGGGAAGTCCGGGCCGGGGATGTATTGCATCAGCTCATCGACGGTCAGCTCAGGGTTGTCGATGAGGGCCAGGCAACCGTCGATCACTTCACCGAGGTTGTGTGGCGGGATGTTGGTGGCCATGCCCACGGCGATACCGCTGGAGCCGTTGACCAACAGGTTGGGAATACGGGTCGGCATGACCGCCGGGATCATTTCGGTGCCGTCGTAGTTCGGCACCCAGTCCACGGTTTCCTTGTGCAGGTCAGCCAGCAGCTCGTGCGCCAGCTTGGTCATGCGCACTTCGGTGTATCGCATGGCCGCAGCGTTGTCGCCGTCGACCGAACCGAAGTTGCCCTGGCCGTCTACCAGCAGGTAGCGCAGGGAAAACGGCTGGGCCATCCGAACGATGGTGTCGTACACCGCAGTGTCGCCGTGAGGGTGATACTTACCGATCACGTCACCGACAACACGGGCAGATTTCTTGTACGGCTTGTTCCAGTCGTTACCCAGCTCGCTCATCGCGAACAGCACACGCCTGTGCACGGGCTTCAAGCCATCGCGCGCATCAGGCAGTGCCCGACCGACAATTACGCTCATCGCGTAGTCGAGGTAGGACTGTTTCAGCTCGTCTTCGATATTGACCGGGAGGATTTCTTTGGCCAGTTCGCCCATGAGAAGCCTGATTCCTTTTTCGGGTGAAACCTCGTCACATCCTATGGGACGAACGAAGCTCGCCGCTGCCGGCATGATGCCTGGCAACGACTTACGACAAATCAACGAGTTATGACACGGATCTGCGCATTGAAGGTTACCCCTTGGGGTGACCCTGGAAACCGCCGGATGTTATCACAATCGCCGCCACGCACCTATCCCCCTGATGCGCATGGAGCATAGTAAGTTGACGGATGACAGGCTTGACGGCGACGAGAGGGGCTTAGAACTGGATCCCGGATGTTTTTTGGAGGCGAATTGCCTTAATGCAGGCGTTTACGACACATCAATTGCGCCATCTTCGCCGTGTCCGGGCGCTCGACGATGCCTTTTTCAGTGACGATCACATCAATCAGGTCCGCTGGCGTCACGTCAAATACCGGATTGAAGGCGTCTACATCGGCGGCTACACGGGTGCCGCCGACTTCCAGCAGCTCCCGGGCGTCGCGCTCTTCAAGCGGCACGTCATCACCACTGGCCGCCATCAGGTCGATGGTGGAACTGGCTGCCACCACCATGAAGCGCACGCCGTGGTGCATGGCGCACACTGCCAACTGATAGGTGCCGATCTTGCTGACCACGTCACCATTGGCCGCAATGCAGTCGGCACCGACGATCACCCAGGTCACGCCCTTGGTCTTGAGGATATGCGCACCCGCCGAATCGGCATTCACGGTGACAGGGATGCCCTCATTGGCCAACTCCCAGGCCGTCAGCCGCGAGCCTTGGAGCCAGGGCCGGGTTTCGTTGGCATAGACTCGCTCCACCATGCCTTCCAGGAACGCCCCGCGAATCACGCCGAGGGCCGTACCCACGCCGCCCGTGGCCAGCGCCCCTGCATTGCCATGGGTCAGGATCGCCTGGACGTTGCCCTGGTGCTTGCGGATCAGCTCAACACCCAGCTGCGCCATGGTCAGGTTGGCTTCGCGATCACTTTGGTGAATCGCTACCGCCTCAGCTTCCAGTACCGCCAGCGGGTCGGCGTGTTTCTTGAGGCGATCGAGGCAGTCACGCATGCGCTTCATGGCCCAGAAAAGATTCGACGCCGTCGGACGGGTATCCGCCAGCAATGCGTAGTCCTCTTCCCAGGCAGCTTGCCAGTCATCGCCCTCGGCGATGTGAGCGCGAGCGGCCAGCACCAGGCCATATGCCGCACTGATGCCAATGGCCGGCGCACCGCGCACCACCATCGAGCGAATGGCCTCGGCCACCTGCGCCGCACTGGTACAGGCGACCCAGGTTTGCGCAGACGGCAAAATACGCTGATCGAGCAGGTACAGTGCGCCATCACGCCAGTCGATGGCCTTCACTTTCTCCGCTGCCAACAGTCGATCGCGCATCCCTCACCCCGCACTCATGAACAAAAGCCGCCGATTATAGCGATCCGCCAGCCAGGACGCTCGGGTATACTTCGCCGTTCTCTATAGATGCCTGGGAAACTGCCCTCGATGACACCGACTGCCGCCCCGCTCGACTTATTGCTGCTGCCCACTTGGCTGGTACCTGTCGAGCCTGCCGGCGTAGTGCTCAAGGAGCACGGCCTGGGCATTCGTGACGGGCGTATTGCATTTATCGGCCCACGCGCCGCGGCCCTGAAGCTTGCCGCGACCGAAGTGCGCGAACTGCCGGGCATGCTGCTCAGCCCTGGCCTGATCAACGCCCATGGCCACGCGGCCATGACGCTGTTTCGCGGCCTGGCCGACGACCTGCCGCTGATGACCTGGCTGGAAAACCATATCTGGCCCGCCGAGGCCAAGTGGGTCGACGAAGCCTTCGTGCGCGACGGCACTGACCTGGCGATCGCCGAGCAGATCAAAGGAGGTATCACGTGTTTCTCGGACATGTACTTCTTCCCGAAAGTCGCCAGTGAACGCGTGCACAACGCAGGCATCCGCGCGCAAATCGCCATCCCGATCCTGGATTTCCCGATTCCCGGTGCTGCTGACGCCGACGAGGCGATTCGCCAGGGCGTCGAACTGTTCGGCGACCTCAAGCATCACCCACGGATCAAAATCACCTTCGGCCCCCACGCGCCGTACACCGTCTGCGATGAAAACCTGGAAAAAATCCGCATGATCGCCGAGGAGCTGGACGCCTCGATCCACATGCACGTACATGAAACCGCCTTCGAAGTGCAGCAGTCCGTTGAACAGCGCGGTGAACGCCCGCTGGCACGGCTTGGCCGCCTGGGTTTGCTGGGGCCGCGCTTCCAGGCCGTGCACATGACCCAAATCAGCGATGACGACCTGGCTTTACTGGTAGAAAGTAACACCAGCGTGATCCACTGCCCGGAGTCCAACCTGAAACTGGCCAGCGGCTTCTGCCCGGTGGAACGCCTGTGGCAAGCCGGCGTCAATGTGGCAGTAGGCACCGACGGCGCCGCCAGTAACAATGACCTCGACCTGCTGGGCGAAACCCGCACCGCCGCGTTGCTGGCCAAGGCCGTCGCCGGCTCGGCCACCGCCCTGGATGCCCACCGCGCCTTGCGCATGGCCACCCTCAACGGCGCTCGGGCCATGGGCCTGGAAAGTGAAATCGGCTCGCTGGAAGTCGGCAAGGCCGCCGATATCGTGGCCTTCGACCTGTCGGGCCTGGCGCAACAACCGATCTACGATCCGGTCTCACAGCTTATATATGCCACCGGACGCGATTGTGTGAAACACCTTTGGGTCGGCGGCAAGCAATTGCTCGACGACCGGCAACTGACCCGCCTGGATGAACAACAGGTGCGCGCCACGGCCATCGCCTGGGGCCAGCGCATCAGCGGACACAGCGAATAACGCCTCCCTGGCAACGCATGCCAGGGCCGGCAAACCGTTTTATCAGATTTAGAGGATTCCCCATGAGCAACGTCGACCACGCTGAAATCGCCAAATTCGAAGCCCTCGCCCATCGCTGGTGGGACCGCGAAAGCGAGTTCAAACCCCTGCACGACATCAACCCACTGCGGGTCAACTGGATTGACGAACGCGTCAACCTGGCCGGCAAGAAGGTACTGGATGTAGGGTGCGGCGGCGGGATTCTCAGCGAATCCATGGCCCAGCGCGGCGCCACCGTGATGGGTATCGACATGGGCGAAGCCCCCTTGGCCGTGGCCCAGTTGCATCAGCTGGAATCCGGCGTGAGCGTTGAATACCGGCAGATCACCGCCGAAGAGCTGGCCGAAGAGATGCCCGGGCAGTTCGACGTGGTCACCTGCCTGGAAATGCTTGAGCACGTGCCGGACCCCTCCTCGGTGATCCGCGCCTGCTTCCGCATGGTCAAGCCCGGTGGCCAGGTGTTCTTCTCCACCATCAACCGCAATCCGAAGGCCTACCTGTTCGCGATCATCGGTGCCGAATACATCATGAAGCTGCTGCCTCGCGGCACCCATGACTTCAAGAAATTCATCCGCCCTTCCGAGCTGGGTGCCTGGAGCCGCCAGGCCGGGCTGACCGTCAAGGACATCATCGGCCTGACCTACAACCCGCTGACCAAGCACTACAAGCTGGCCAGCGACGTTGACGTCAACTACATGATCCAGACCCTGCGCGAGGAGTAAGCCTGTGAAGTTGCGAGCGGTTCTTTTCGACATGGACGGTACCCTGCTGGACACCGCGCCAGACTTTATCGCCATCTGCCAGGCCATGCGGGCTGACCGCGGCCTGGCGCCGATGAACGACCAGCACATCCGCGATGAAATCTCCGGCGGCGCCCGGGCGATGGTCGCCGTGACCTTTTCCATGGACCCCGAGTCCCCAGGCTTTGAAGAGCTGCGCCAGGAATTCCTGGAGCGTTACCTCAAGGGCTGCGCGATCCACAGCAAGCTGTTCGAGGGCATGGAAGAGCTGCTGGTGGATATCGAGAAATCCAAGCTGATCTGGGGCGTGGTCACCAACAAGCCACTGCGCTTTGCCGAACCGATCATGCAGCAACTGGGCCTGGCCGAACGTTCGGCGCTGCTGATCTGCCCGGACCACGTGAAGAACAGCAAGCCGGACCCGGAGCCGTTGATCCTGGCGTGCAAGATGCTCGACCTGGACCCGGCCAGCGTGCTGTTCGTGGGTGATGACCTGCGGGACATCGAGTCGGGCCGCGACGCCGGCACCCGCACTGCGGCGGTCACCTACGGCTATATCCACCCGGACGACAACCCGCGCAACTGGGGTGCCGACGTGGTGGTGGATCACCCGCTGGAATTGCGCAAAGTGCTGGATAGCGCGCTGTGCAGCTGCTGATCGGGACTGCCTGAGGTTGATGCAACTGTGTGGCGAGGGAGCTTGCTCCCGTTGGGTTGCGAAGCAGCCCCGCTTTTCGCGACTGCTGCGCAGTCGAACGGGAGCAAGCTCCCTCGCCACAGAAGCCTTAGCCAGCCTTAGCCGCAATCAATCACATGGATTTTCTGTGAACTTTGTCGAGGTTGTTTATGTTTGATTACTCCGCACGTCCAGAACTGCTCAAGGGCCGGGTCATCCTGGTCACCGGCGCCGGTCGCGGAATCGGTGCCGCAGCGGCAAAAACCTATGCGGCCCACGGCGCCACCGTACTGCTGCTGGGCAAGACCGAAGCCAACCTGGCCCAGGTGTATGACGAAATCGAAGCCGCCGGCCAGCCACAGCCGGTGGTGATCCCGTTCAACCTGGAGACCGCCCTGCCCCATCAATACGATGAGCTGGCAGCAATGATCGAAAAGGAATTCGGCCACCTCGACGGCCTGCTGCACAACGCCTCGATCATCGGCCCGCGTACGCCCATCGAGCAGTTGTCCGGTGAGAATTTCATGCGGGTGATGCACGTGAACGTCAACGCGATGTTCATGCTGACCAGCACGCTGTTGCCGCTGCTCAAGCTGTCCCAGGATGCGTCGGTGGTGTTCACTTCCAGCAGCGTGGGCCGCAAGGGCCGGGCTTATTGGGGGGCGTACGGGGTGTCGAAGTTTGCCACCGAAGGCCTGATGCAAACCCTGGCGGACGAGCTGGACAACGTCGCACCGGTGCGCGCCAACAGCATCAACCCGGGCGCCACCCGCACCAGCATGCGGGCCCAGGCATATCCAGGGGAGAACCCGACCGATAACCCGACACCGGAAGAAATCATGCCGGTGTACCTGTACCTGATGGGGCCGGACAGTACGGGCATCAATGGGCAGGCGTTTGACGCGCAATAACAGCTGACACGGTCTGTGTGGGAGCTGGCTTGCCTGCGATAGCATCACCGCGGTGTAACTGAAACACCGAGGTGCCGGCATCGCAGGCAAGCCAGCTCCCACATTGGTTTGTGGTGGGGTTAAAAACTCAGTTCTTCACCACTTCCTCAAGGGTGAAGCGCCCCAGCGGGTTTTGCAGGAAGTTGCTCACGTTCTTGCGTGAGATGTTGATGTACGGGCTGTAGTACAGGTCGATCCAGTTCACATCCTGTTTCGCCATTTTCTGCAGGTCCACGTACATCTGCTCACGCTTGACCGGATCCGCCTCGATCCGTGCGGCCGCCACCAGGTCCTTGACCTTGTCGTTCTTGTAGCGGGTCATGTAGTTCTGGTTGGTGTCGTGGCCCAGTACGAAGGTGGTCTTCTGGTCTGGGTCGAGGATGTCGTTGGTCCAGTACATCACCGAAATATCGTAATCACCGTCCACCAGCATCTGCCAGCTTTGGGTCGGGTCGACCTTTTGCAGGTTGGCCGTTACACCGACCTTGGCCAACTGATCCTTGATCATCACCGCAATCTGCTCGTCGGCTTCGTTGCCGGCGTTGACCACGTAGTTGAGCTTCAAGTCCTCGGCGCCGGCAGCAGCCAGCAGTTTCTTGGCTTCGGTCGGGTCATACGGGCGTTGCAGGTTGTTGGCGTAGTGGTACAGCGAGCCTTTGGGGATGTAGGAATAGGCCACGGTGCCTTGGCCGAAGGTGGCGGTTTTCACCAGCGATTGTTTATCGATGGCCATGTCCAGCGCCTGACGCACTTCCGGCTTGGCCAGCAGGCCGTGGGCGTGATTGATCAACAGGTGATCTTCACGGGTCGACGGGTCGGAGTGCACCACCACGTTCTTGTCTTTTTTCAGCTCTTCAACCCGGGAAAACGGGACGAAGATCGCCGTGTCCAGTTCGTTGTTCTGCACCATGCGCATGCGGGTATTGTCGTCAGTGACCGACACCCACTCCACGCCATCCAGGCTCACCTTACCGGCCTGCCAGAAGTTCGGGTTCTTCTTCAGGATCACCCGATCGCCCTTGCGCCACTCGCCCACGGTAAACGCACCGGAGGTCACCGGGTTTTCCGAGTAGGCGTCTTCGCCCATCTTGGTCATGGCTTTTTCCGACAGGATCGACACCGTCGGCGAAGCCAGTTGCGAGAGGAAAGCGACCGCCGGGGTTTTCAAGGTCACCACCAGGGTCTGCGGATCAGCTGCCTTGGCGGTGTTGATCAGGCTGAACGGGTCGCTCCACAGCGAGGCCTTGTTGTCGCGAATGCGCAACAGGCTGAAGGCGGCGTCGTCAGCAGTGATCGGCGAGCCATCCGAGAACTTCGCAGCCCGCAGTTTGAAGGTGTACGTCAGGCCGTCCTTGGAAATGTCCCAGCTTTCGGCCAGCCCCGGTTCCATCTTGGTGCCCAGGTTGTCCACGCGCACCAGGGTGTCGTAGACGTTGGCGAACACCCAGGTGTCGCGGTTCTGCGCGCTTTTGATCGGGTCAAAGGTGGTGCTGTCTTCACGGCAACCGATGGTGAGTACACCGGCCGCGTGGGCGATACCGGCGGTCAGCGACCACGCGGTGAGTGTGGCGGCGGCGAGCAACTTCAAGTGACGGGATTGCATGTCATAACTCCTTGTCTATAACGGCGGTTGTTCATGAACGGCAGGAAGGGTTCAAAGCAAAGGTTCTTCAAGCACGCAACTGTACCGATGCATTTGCACAACGTGAGTCGGCGGCAATACCTCGGCACACACGGCTCGTGCATGCCGACAACGCGGGTGAAAGGCGCAGCCACCGGGCAATTTCAGCGGGCTCGGTGGCTCGCCCGGCAACGGTTCGCTGGGCAACGGGCGGTACGGATCAATCTCCGGGATCGCCTGGATCAACGCTGCCGTGTAGGGATGGCGCGGCGTGGTGAACACCGCTTCCACCGGGCCTTCCTCGACGATCTTCCCCAGGTACATCACCGCCACCCGGTCGCACAGGCGGCGGACGATGGCCAGGTCGTGGGCGATAAACAGGATCGCCAGGTTCATCCGCTGTTGCAGTTCCAGCAGCAGGTTGATGATCTGGCCCTGGATCGACACATCCAGGGCAGCCACGCATTCGTCGGCGATGATCAGCCGTGGCTCCACCGCCAGCGCCCGGGCGATGCCGACGCGCTGGCACTGGCCGCCGCTCAGGGAGCCGGGCTTGCGGCTGGCGAGCTCGGGCCGCAGGCCTACCAGGTCGAGTAATTCGTCGACCCGGCGCGGGATGTTTTCCGATGTCACCTTGCGCTGCACCCGCAGAACTTCGGCGATGGTTTCGCCGACCGTAAGACGCGGGTTCAGGGCCGCGTAGGGATCCTGGAAGATCATCGCCGTCTCGTGCCGCAAACGCGCGATGTCGACAGGCCCGGCGTGGGCCATGTCGATGCCGTCAAACACCACCTGCCCGGCGCTGATGGAATTCAGGTGCAGGATCGCCCGCCCGAGGGTGCTTTTCCCGCTGCCGGACTCGCCCACCAACCCAAGGGTTTCGCCGGCCGCCAGGGTCAACGACACCCCATTGACCGCCCGCACCCACTGTTTATTCAGGCCAAACAGGCCACCGCCAGCGGCGGCAAAACGCACTTCAAGGTCATTCACCTGCAAAAGCGTCATGGGCGAACTCCCAGGGGATAGTGGCAGGCAACCCGCGCGCCTTCCGGCAGCCGCTCGGTGCACAAGGTGCCGACTTGTGGGCAACGCGGGTTGTACCTGCAGCCCTTGGGCAACGCATCGAGCAACGGCGGCTGCCCGGCGATGGTGCGCAACAAGGCATGGCCACTGCTGGTGGCGGGCTGGCACTCGATGAGGCCGGCGGTGTACGGGTGTTGCGGGTGCGCCAGCAGCTCGTATTTGCTGCCGTGTTCGCACAGGCGGCCGGCGTACATCACGGCGATGGAGTCGCAGGTTTGCGCCACCACGCCCAGGTCGTGAGTGATCATGATGATCGCTAGGCCGCGCTGGTCCCGCAGGTCCAACAACAAGCGCAGAATCTGGGCCTGCACGGTCACGTCGAGGGCGGTGGTCGGCTCGTCGGCGATCAGCACTTTGGGATTGCAACCCAGGGCCACGGCGATCATCGCCCGCTGGCGCATGCCGCCGGAAAACTCGTGGGGATAGTTGTCGATTCGCGCCTGGGGATCGGGAATACCAACCTGGCGCAGCACCTCGATGGCCTGCAAGCGCGCGTCTTTTTTCGACGCGCCCTGATGCAGGCGGATGCCTTCGGCGATCTGCTCGCCGATGCGCATCAACGGGTCGAGGTGGCTGCTGGGGTTCTGGAAAATCATCCCCAGTTGCCCGCCGCGCACCGCACGCATCCCGGCATCATCCAGCGTGAGCAACTCCTGGCCGGCCAAACGTACCGAGCCGCCCTGCACCCGCAAGCTCGGGGACGGCAGCAAGCGCATCAGCCCGCGACAGGCCATGGTCTTGCCTGAGCCGCTTTCGCCCACCAGGCCGAGGATTTCACCTTCGGCCAGGTCGAAGGAGACTCGGTCCACCAAGGTCACATCGCGCCCGGTGTTGTTGGCGATCACGCTCAGGTCGCGCACTTGCAGAAGACTCATGAGCGATCCCCCAGCACTTGCGCCACACCATCGGCCAGCAGGCTGAACCCCATGGCCAATGTCACGATGGCGAGGCCCGGGAAGGTGCAAATCCACCACGCGGTGGTGATAAACGCCTGCCCTTCGGCAACCATGGTGCCCCACTCGGCGGTCGGCGGCTGTACGCCCAGGCCGAGGTAGCTGACGGCTGCGCCGTTGAGCAGCACCAGCACCGCGTCAGACATGGAAAACACAATCGAGCCGAACATCGCGTTAGGCAATAAATGCCGAAACAGAATGCGCCCATGGCCAAAGCCCAGGCTTTTGGCGGCCAGGGCGAAGTCGCTTTCCTTGAGCACCAGGATCTGCGAGCGGATCAGCCGCGCGTAGGACACCCAGCCCACCAGCGCCATGGCGATATAGAAACTCTTCAAACCCGGGCCGAGAATCGCCATGATCGCCAGCATCAGCACCAGGAACGGGAAGGCGAGGATCACGTCGATCACCCGCATGCAGAAGCTGTCGAAACGCCCGCCGATATAACCGGACACCGCGCCGACAAAGGTGCCGATCAGGAACGGAAAGATCACCCCGACCACCGCCAGTTGCAGGTCGATGCGTGCACCCCAGACCACCCTCGAAAGAATGTCTCGCCCGTAGTTATCCGTGCCAAATGGATGGGCCAGGCTGGGGCCCAGCAAACTGATATCGGTATTTTGCGCAATCGGATCAAAGGGTGCGATCCACGGGGCGAACACGGCCAGCGCCAGCCATGTCAGCAGAATCAACAGGCCCCAGGCCGCCGTCAGCCGGCCATTGCGAAAACCAAAGCGCAGGCGCAAGCGCCACGGGGCAATCAATGGGCGGCTGCTCATTGCATCTTCACTCGTGGGTCCAGCGCGACGGTCACCACATCGGCAACAAAGTTGACCAGCACGGTGGCACAGGCCAGCACCATCGCCACGCCCTGCACCACCATGTAGTCGCGGGTGAAAATCCCGCGCACCAGCAACTGGCCAATGCCGGGAATCGCGAACAGGCTTTCGATCACCACCGTGCCGCTGATCAGCCAGCCAATGTTCACCGCCAGCAGGTTGACCGCCGGCACCAGGGAATTGGGCAGTACGTGGCGACGAAACACCGCCGCCTCCGACAAACCGCGCGCCCGGGCGGCGGTGACGTGATCGGCCTGCAATTCCATCAACATGCTCGCCCGCAGGTTGCGCACCAGCACCGCCGACAGCGCCAGGGCGATAGTCAGGCACGGCAGGACCATGTGGTGCGCCTTGTCCAGCCAAGTGCGCCCATACCCGGAGACCGGGAACAGGCCCCATTGCACGCTGAGCAACAGGATCAACATCAAGCCCAGCCAGAACGCCGGCATGCCCAGGCCGACCGTGGTAAACAGCCGGATCAGGTTATCCGCCCAGCCGCCTTTATTGCGTGCGGCCACGGTGGCCATCGGCACGGCGATCAACAGCGCCAGCAGCACGCTGCCGAGTACCAGGAACAGGGTCGGCTCGATGCGGGTGACGATCAGTTTCAGCGCGTCGACCTTGTACAGCAGGGACTGGCCGAGGTCGCCCTTGAGCAGGTTCTTCAGGAAGTAGAAATATTGCAGCCACAGTGGCTGGTCGAGGCCGTACTGGGCGCGGATCTTCAACAAGGCGTCCGGGGTGCTGCGCGAACCCAGCAGCGCCCGCGCCGGGTCGCCGGGAATCGAGCGCACCAGCACGAAGGTGATCAGGCTGATGCCAAACAGCACCGGCAGCAATTGCAGCGGCCGGGACAGCACAAAACGGTAACGCGCCAGGTTCATCCGTCAGCCTCGGTGACGAGCAAGGAAGTCCAGCAACACCGGGAAGTAAGCCTGGGGCTCTTCGTAAAACGGCATATGGCTGCTGTTGGGGAACACGTGCAATTCAGCGTGCCTGGCCGCACTTTTCATACGCATGGCGCAGGCCGGGGTCAGTTCGTCGTGCTGGCCGGTGGTGATCAGTATCGGCATCTTGAATTCGGCCATCTCGGGGATGCGGTTCCAGTCCTTGAGGTTGCCGATATAGAGGAATTCGTTGGGGCCCTGCATGGTTTCATAGGGCCCCATGTTCCAGTCGCCGAGGGAACGCTGGACCGGCGCCGGCCACTCGTCCAGGCGGCAGACATGGCGGTAGTTGAGCAAGGTAATAGCGGCCTGGTACTGCGGATGGTCGAGGGTGCCCATGGCTTCATGGCGTTGCATCATCGCCACGGTCTCGCTACCGAGAGCGCCGCGCAGCCGTTCCAGTTCCAGGGACAGGTGCGGAATGTCGCCGACGGTGTTTTCCAGGATCAGGCTTTTCAGCGCGTCGGGATAGTGAATGGCGTATTCGATGCCCAGCCATCCGCCCCAGGAATGTCCCAGCAGGTGCACGCGCCCCAGCCCGAGGGCCTGGCGCACGGTCTCGACTTCTTCGACATAACGGCTGATTTCCCACAGCGAAACATCGGTCGGTCTGGCTGATGCGCCGGTGCCAAGCTGGTCGAATGCAACCACTCGCAGGCCGTTGTCCTTGAGCCAGCCATGGGCGTCGCGCAAGTAGTCGCAAGGCAGGCCTGGGCCGCCATTGAGGCACAGCAACACCTCGTCGCCTTCGCCAAAGCTGTAGGCCACGAGGTTGTGGCCATCGACTTGCACGTTGTACTGCTGGTCGGGGGCAATTTCACGCCACATGCAGACATTCCTTGTTGTGTGTCGGCCCTGGGGATAGTGGCCGTTTAAAGGCCAACACTACCGAGGATGCCGCGCGTCCATAACCTGGTAATTCTTATAGGTTTGGTCTGGCAGTCCTTCGCCGGGGCGTGGCATTCTACTTGCAGCAAGACGAGATTCAAACGAATTCGGGAGCAGAACGGATGCTGGCCAGGTTAACTGCCTTTAATGACCGTCTCATCCCCGGCAGGAGCCTGGATGAACAGATGGACAACACCCTCGTATTGGCCCAGGACCTGGGTTTTGATGCGCTGGTCTACGACTACACCCCCGTGCCCATTGACCATAATGGTGCACTGATCACCCCTTCTGTGCTGCAACTGCGCAATACGCCGCCCGACTGGTACAGCTTGTGGTGCAGCGCCGGCTTTTATCAGATCGATCCGGTGCAGCATCTGGCACTGTCGACGGTTTCACCCTTTGTCTGGTCCTACGAAGCCAAGGCCGACACGGCGCTGCAAAAGATCATCGACCCGTGTCACGCCCCCGTATCCAGCTACCTGCACGACCGGCAGATGACCTGCGGCGTCAGCGTGCCGATACATTTGCCCCGGGGCGGCTTCGCCTCGCTGACCGGCCTGCGCACCGGCAAGGCCAGCACGGTGCTGGAGGACGCCCGCCAGACCCTGTCGGAATTCAGCCTGATTACCCACGCGTTGCAGGAAGCGGCCTACCCGCTGTTCAGCAAGGAACTGCGCTCCTACCCGCATATCCGCCTGACCAAGCGTGAGCGCGAATGCCTGAAATGGGCCGCCGACGGCCTGACCGCCGCCGAAATCGCCACGCAATTGAGCCGCTCCCTGGCAGTCGTCACCCTGCACCTGGCGTCGGCCATGCACAAACTGGGGGCCAAGAACCGGGTGCAAGCGGTCGTGCGCGCCACCCATTACCGGTTGCTGGAAGACTGAGCCGAAGGAAAAACCTAGCTGTTTTGCTAGTTACTTAAACTTTACGTGCCGACTATCGTGTACCTGATCATTTTTTCTCAGGGCAGGGCACGAAATGGAATTCATCGACACCATCCGCGAAGGCTATGCGACTTTTCGCGACTACCATACCTGGTACCGAATCACCGGCAACCTGGACAGCGGCCTGACGCCGCTGGTCATCCTCCATGGCGGCCCGGGCTGCACCCATGATTATGTCGACGCCTACAAGGACGTGGCTGCCAGTGGCCACGCGGTCATTCACTACGACCAACTGGGCAACGGCCGCTCCACGCACCTGCCCGACAAAGACCCTTCCTTCTGGACCGTCGGCTTGTTCCTGGAAGAACTGGACAACCTGCTGGACCACCTGCAGATCAGCAACAACTACGCAATCCTGGGGCAATCCTGGGGCGGCATGCTCGGCAGCGAACACGCCATCCTGCAACCCAAGGGCCTGCGCGCGTTTATCCCGGCCAACTCGCCAACCTGCATGCGGACCTGGGTCGCCGAGGCCAACCGCCTGCGCAAACTTCTACCTGAAGGGGTGCACGAGACCCTGCTCAAGCACGAACAGGCCGGCACCTACCAAGACCCTGAATACCTGGCCGCCTCACGAATTTTCTATGACCAGCACGTGTGCCGGGTCAATCCATGGCCCGAAGAAGTCGCGCGCACCTTCGCCCAAGTGGATTCGGACCCGACGGTGTACCACGCCATGAGCGGCCCGACGGAATTCCATGTGATTGGCAGCTTGAAAGACTGGAACGTGATTGGCCGGCTGTCGAAGGTCAATGTGCCGACCCTGGTGATTTCCGGTCGCCATGACGAGGCCACGCCGCTGGTGGTCAAGCCGTTCCTGGATGAGATTGCCGACGTGCGCTGGGCGCTGTTCGAAGACTCCAGCCACATGCCCCATGTTGAAGAGCGGCAGGCGTGCATGGGGACGGTGGTGCAGTTTTTGGATGAGGCGTGTTCGGTGCCACACAGAAAAGTCAGCTGATGACACCGTTTATGTGGCGAGGGAGCTTGCTCCCGCTCGACTGCGAAGCCGTCGCAAAAGCTGGGGCCGCTTCGCAGCCCAACGGGAGCAAGCTCCCTCGCCACAATGATTTGCTGTTACACCTCGCTGGTCTGTGCCCTGCCGTGCACCGCCGCTTTCTTCGGCACCTCTGCCAGCAACGGAATCTCCTTGCCCTCGGCATCAAACAGCTTGCCGCCGCTGAAGTAATCCCCGTCCCGCAACGCCGCCACATCTTGGAAGCACAGGCTGCGCTCCGTCCCGGCGACAAACACTGACTGCTGGTCCGAGTTGCCCGTGGTGAAATGGTTGAACGCCAGGTTCAACAGGATCGCCATGATCGCCGACGAACTGATCCCCGAATGGAAAATGGTCGCGAACCAGCTCGGGAAGTGATCGTAGAAACTCGGGGCCGCAATCGGGATCATGCCAAAACCGATGGAAGTGGCGACGATGATCAGGTTCATGTTGTTGCGGTAATCCACCTTGGACAAGGTCCGGATACCACTGGCTGCCACGGTGCCGAACAGCACGATCCCGGCCCCGCCCAGCACTGAAGTCGGCACTGCCGCAATCACCCGCCCCATGAACGGCAGCAGGCCGAGGATCACCAGGAATATCCCGCCGGTGGCGACCACATAACGGCTCTTGACCCCGGTCACCGCCACCAGCCCGACGTTCTGGGCAAAGGCACTTTGGGTGAACGAGCCGAAGATCGGCGCAAACATGCTCGACAGCATATCCGCGCGCAGGCCATTGCCGAGGCGCTTGGAGTCGACCTTGGTGTCGATGATTTCACCTACCGCGAGAATGTCCGCCGAGGTTTCCACCAGGGTCACCATGACCACGATGCACATCGAAATGATCGCCGCCAGATGAAAGGTTGGCATGCCGAAATGGAAGGGCGTGGGAAAGCCGAACATCGGGCCCTGGGTCACGCTGGAGAAGTCAGCCATGCCGAGGAACACCGCGATCACTGTGCCGATCACCATTGCCAGCAGGATCGACAGCCGCGAGATGGTCGCGCTGCCGATTTTGCTCAGCAGCAGCACCAGCACCAGGGTCAACGCCGCCAGACCGATGTTCGGCATGCTGCCGAAATCCGCGGCGCGGCTGTTGCCGCCCATGGCCCAGCGGGCGGCGACGGGCATCAGGGTCAGGCCGATGGTGGTGATCACAATGCCAGTGACCAGCGGCGGGAAGAATTTGGTTATTCGTGAGAACACCGGGGTGATCAGCAAGCCGATCAAGGACGCGGCCATCACCGCCCCGAGTATCGCCGGGATACCGCCGGCGCCGTCGCTGCCGACGATCGCCACCATGGTCGCCACCCCGGCAAAGGACACCCCTTGCACCAGCGGCAACTGGCAGCCGAAGAACGGCAACCCGAGGGTTTGCAACAGCGTGGCCAGGCCGCCGGCAAACAGCGACGCGGCGATCAGCAGGCCGATATCGGCGGGGGACAACCCGGCCGCCTGGCCGACGATCAACGGCACGGCCACGATGCCGCCGTACATGGTGAGCACATGCTGCAGACCGTAAGCCATGTTGGCCGCGACGCCGAGATTCTCGTCTTCTGGCCGCTGCGGTGACGCCTTCGGGATAGTCATGGTGAGGGGTTCTCTGTTTTTGTTGTGCACTCACTGTATGCAATAGAAAGATTGGATGTCCATAGAGTTGTATACAATCAGTTTCACAAAGAGACCATCAACGGCGTTACAAAAATCCATTCAGCCGCCCTGCCCCGTGGCTCGAAGCACTGCGCACAAGGACTTGAAAAAAAATGCTCAACCGCAAGCTGCGCATTCACGCCCCGGCGATTTACTACTTCGACATGGTTCGCCGCTGCCACTCGATCCGCGAAGCCGCGCGCCGCTTGAACGTGGCGTCTTCGGCGGTGAACCGGCAGATCCTCAAGCTGGAGGACGAAGTGGGCGCGGCACTGTTCGAGCGCCTGCCCGGCGGGCTGCGCCTGACCGCTGCCGGTGAGATCCTGACCCGCCACGTGAGTGTCCTGTTGCAGGATGTGGAGCGCGTGCGCGGCGAACTGGACGGCTTGAACGGCGTGCAGACCGGCCATGTGGAAATCGCCACGGTGGAAGGCGCCACTGTGGAACTGCTGCCCGCCGCCCTCAAGCGCATGCGTGAGCGCTATCCGAAGGTGACCATTGGCGTCACGGTACAAGGTTCGCAGTCGATTCCCGGCGCGGTGGTCAACGGCCAGGCTGACCTGGGGCTGGCCTTTGCCTTACCGCGCAGCAGCGAAACCATCCAGGTGTGTGTCGGCCATTTCCGCCTGGGTGCGCTGATGGCGCCGGGGCATCCATTGGCCGGCGAGGAGTGCGTGAGTTATGCACGTTGCTGTGAACACGGGGTGATCCAGGCCAAGAGCGAACTCTCGGTTCATCACCTGATTGCGCCGCTGCACAAGCGTGCGGCGGCGGCGAACAAACCGCTGCTGCAGAGCAACTCCATGGAACTGGCTCGGCAACTGGCGCGCCAGCAACTGGGCATCGCGTTCCAGACCCGCATTGGCGTGGAGGCCGATTTGGCCCGTGGCGAACTCTTGCACATCCCACTCAGCGACCAGGGCGGGATCTTCAGCGACCTCGGCTTGTACGCCCGCAAAGACCGGGACTTGCCGATGGCGGTGCAAGCCATGGCCCATCTGCTCAGTGAAGAAATCAGCTTGCGCGAACATCAGGAAACGCCCTCCGCGCCGCGTATTTCCTGACTCTCAGGCCAGCTTCAGTGCTGCCGTTTCGGCATCGGCCCAGGCGAGATTCTGTTCTTTGGAACCCACAACGGATGTGCCGATACTGCGCCCGGCGACCCTTGCGCGGTCGCCATGAGCCAAAACGCCAAAGGAATTAAAACAATGAAAAAGGCACTGCACGGCGCAACCGTATTACTCACACTGTTCGGCGGCGGGGAGGCTGTCGCGCTGGAATGGATGAACAACAGCGTAGGATTTCGCTACGGACAGCAGTTCACCAATCCGAACAACCCGGATGAATTCAGCAAGCGCATCTACAGTTTCACCCACGCCAGCGGCTACCAGTACGGCAGCAATTACCTGAACCTCGATGTGTTCCTGTCCGACAGCCGCGACCCACGCAAGGGCACCGACCACGGCGGCAGCGAAGTGTATGCCGTGTACCGGCATCAGCTGTATGCCTCACGGGTATTCGATGTGCCGCAGGGCACCGGGGTGATCAAGGATTACGCCCTCACCTTCGGCTTTGACGCCAACCGCAACAACAACCTGGCCTCGGCGAAAAAACGTGCACTGGTGATTGGCCCGACCTTGAAGTTCAACACCGTCGGCGTGCTGGACCTGAGCCTGATGTACTACAAGGAAAGAAACCATTCCGGCATCCCGGGCGCGAAAGAACCCGACCACACCTTCGACGACACCTACATGCTCAACCTGACCTGGATGCGGCCTTTCGAGATCGGCAACCATGGGGCGAAGTTTCAGGGGTTTATCAATCACGTCGGGGAAAAGGGCGAGGACTTCCATGGCCGCGATACGGCGCCGGAAACCCTGATGCGCACCGCGCTGATGGTAGCGGTGCGCCCGGGAAAGAGCGTCAAGCCGAACCTGTATCTGGGGGTGGGTTACGAGTATTGGCATAACAAGTTCGGCGTGGACGGCGGCCGGGGCAGCCGCACATCAACGCCGACGGTGAACATGGAAGTGACGTTCTAGCGGGCGCGCACCAGGTCGGTATCCGCATCGTCAACCTTCGGCCGCGCCAGCCAGTAGCCCAACACGGCCAATGGCGCGGTCGCCAGCATCACGATCGCGGTGATCAACAGCGGCTGGTCGATCATCGACGACACAATCAGGCTCCCGAGAAAGCACAGGCCCAACTGCAAGGTGTTCTGCAAGGCTGCCGCTTTGCCGGAATTTTCCGCAAACGGCATCAGCGCATTCGCCACCACGATCGGGTAGCTCGCGCCATTGACCAGCGCCATCAGGCAGAACGGAATCAGCAAGGTGGCGAGCGTCGGCACCGTCAAGGTCGCGACCAGGTACAACGCGACCATGCTGATGCAGTACGCCAGCAGCAGCCACGGCAACAACGTCTTGCCCTGGAACCGCTGCAACGCACTGCGGCAACTGTAGCCACCGATCAGGAACGACAGCGTCGGCAACACGTAGCTCAAGCCGATGTCATTGGGGCTGTAGCCCATGCCGCCGAGGATGAACGGCGAAGCGGTAAGCCAGGCGAAGAAACTGGCCGAGCACGCGGCGAAGATCATCACGTTGCCGGTAAACACCCGCGACTTGAGCAATTGCCCATAGCCGAGCCGGGAAGGTTCGGCATCGGTTGTCAGGCGTTTCGGCAGCGGCCGGAGAAACAACGTAGGCAGCAGCAGGAGCAGCGAGACCACCAACAACACACCGAAGATCGCCTGCCAGCCCCAGTGATTCAACATCAGCGCCCCCAGCAGCGGCGCCAGGGCCGGCGACAGTGACATCAGCGGCATGATGCCGGCGAACACCCGGTGTGCCTTGTCCGCCGGGTAGCGGTCGATCACCAGCGCCTGCCAACTGACAGCAGCGGAACACACGCCAATCGCCTGGACAAAACGCAAGGCCAACAGTTGTGGTGCAGTCTCGACCCAGAACATGCCCAGGCAACCGAGCACAAACAGGGAAAGGCCGGTGAGCAGGACCGGCTTGCGCCCCAGGCGGTCGGACAGCGGCCCCCACAGCAACTGCCCTACGGCAAAGCCGGCGAGGAAAATACTCAGGCTTGCGCCCACCGCGCCGGGGGAAATCTGCAGTTGCTCGCCCATGGCGCCAAACGCCGGCAAGTACATATCCATGGCCAGATAGCCGAGCATGCTCAGCCCCGCCAGGTACCAGGTGAATCCAAAAGAATTTTTCATTGAAGCCTTGTATAAACTGCCATCAAACTATTTGCTGACTGGCGCCTATTATGAAGCTGAGCATTTCCCTGTGAAGCGATAATAATTGAACACTCTTATCAATATTTTTGAAGGCAAACCCCATGTGGTCTGAATACTCCCTGGATGTCGTGGATGCGGTGGCCCGCCACGGCAGCTTCAGCGCCGCCGCCCAGGAACTGCACCGCGTGCCATCGGCCATCAGCTACACCGTGCGGCAAATCGAAGAATGGCTGGCAGTGCCGCTGTTTGTCCGACGTCATCGGGACGTGGAGCTGACGCCCGCCGGTAAATTGTTCGTCGACGAAACCCGTGGCGTCATGAAAAAAATGCTCGGCACCCGCCGACTGTGCCAGCAAGTGGCCAATGGCTGGAGTGGCCAGTTGAAGGTCGCGGTGGATTCCATCGTCAAACAGCAGCGCTGCCGGCAACTGGTGCTGGATTTCTATCGGCAGTTCCCGGAGGTGGAATTGCTGATGGAATACGAGGTGTACAACGGTGTGTGGGATGCCCTGGCCGATGACCGCACCGACATCGTGATCGGCGCCACCAGCGCTGTGCCGGTGGCCAGTCAATTCACGTTTCGCGACATGGGCCTGCTGAACTGGCTGTGCGTGGTCAGCAGCCGGCATCCGTTGGCGGCGGAAGAAGGCCTGCTCAGCGATGACCAATTGCGGCCCTTCGCCTCCCTGTGCATGACCGACACCTCGCGCAACCTGCCCAAGCGCGACACCTGGACCCTGGATAACCAGCGTCGTCTGGTGGTGCCGCACTGGGCTTCGGCGATTGATTGCCTGCGGGACGGCCTGTGCGTCGGCATGGCGCCGGCACACCTGGTGCAGCCATGGATCGACCGCGGCGAACTGCGCGCCCTGCAACTGTCCCGGCCCTTCCCCGCCAGCCCGTCGTGCGTGGCGTGGGCGCAGAACAAACTGTCGCCGGCCATGGCCTGGTTGCTGGACTACCTGGGGGATACCGAGACCCTGAACCAGGAATGGTTGAACGGGGTGCAGGTGGGCTCCGGCTACCCCGTTTGAGGATCGTTCCCACGCTCTGCGTGGGAATGCAGCCAGTGACGCTCCGCGTCAGCCTCATCCATGTCTAGTCCAGCAGCCGGGAAAGTGCGCGCACGATCATTTCCACCTCCTTGCCATCGAGGGTCAGCGGCGGCAGCAGGCGAATGATCTTGCCCCGCGTGACGTTGATCAGCAGGCCATGCTCTTGCGCCGCACGCTGGGCCAAGTCGCGATGCGGGCTTGCCAGCTCGATGCCGATCATCAGCCCTTGCCCGCGAATCGCCAGCACCTGGGGATGTTCGCTCAATTCCACCCGCAGGCGCGCCAGCAACCGCTCGCCCTGTTGCGCCGCATTGTCCAGCAAGCCTTGCTCTTCAATGATTTCCAGCACCGTACACCCCACGCGACAGGCCAGCGGGTTGCCGCCAAAGGTGCTGCCGTGGCTGCCGGGGGTGAACAACTGGGCAACGGAGGCCCGAGCCAGGCACGCGCCAATCGGCACGCCGTTGCCCAGGCCTTTGGCCAAAGTCATCACATCCGGCACGATGCCTTCATGCTGGAAAGCAAACCAGCGCCCCGTGCGGCCGATCCCGGTCTGGATCTCATCAAGCATCAACAACCAGCCCTGCCGGGTGCAGTGCTCGCGCAAGGCTTTCAGATAGCCCGGCGGCGCGACCTGCACACCGCTTTCGCCCTGGATCGGCTCCAGCAGCACCGCCACAATCCGCGCACCAAACTTCTGGGTCACGGCTTCCAACGCCTTCAAGTCCCCAAAGCCAACCTTGATAAAATCCCCCGGCAACTGTTGAAACCCCAGCCGCACGGAAGGCCCGTCGCTGGCGGACAGGGTGGCCAGGGTGCGCCCGTGAAAGGCATTCTCCATCACCACCACCAGCGGCTGTTCGATGCCCTTTTTCCAGCCATGCAGCCGGGCCAGCTTCAGTGCCGTCTCGTTGGCTTCGGCACCGGAGTTGTTGAAGAACGCCTGGTCCAGCCCGGAAAGCAGGGTCAGTCGTTGGGCCAGCCGCTGCTGCCAGTCGATGCTGTAGAGGTTGGAGGTGTGCAGCAGCAAACCCGCCTGCTCACTGATGGCCGCCACCAGCCGTGGGTGGGAATGACCGACGTTGGTCACCGCCACACCGGCCACCGCGTCCAGGTATTCACGGCCCTGCTGGTCCCACAGGCGCGTGCCAAGGCCACGGGTAAAGCTCAGGGGCGACGGTTGATAAGTGGTCATCAGGCAGGCGGCGGTCATGGCATCAGGCTCCAGTGCATCGTAGTGATGCACCAGTATCGTTAGCCACCTGAGCTGGATAAACTGCACAACACTGCGATCACTTTAAATCAGGGCTTGATAATGGATCTGTTCCAGGCGATGACGGTGTACGTGAAAGTGGTGGAAGCCGGCAGCATGACGGCGGCGGCGCAGGTGTGCGGCATGTCCACCACCATGGTCGGCAATCACCTGCGCGCCCTGGAGCAACGCCTGGGGGTCAGCCTGCTCAAGCGCACCACGCGCAAGCAAAGCCTGACCGAGTTTGGCGGGATTTATTACCAGCGTTGCCTGGAGGTGCTGGGCCTGGTGGCCGACTCCGAGCAGATGGCCGAACAAGCCAACAGTGACGTGCCCAAGGGCCTGCTGCGGATCACCGCACCCCCGGCCTTCGGCACCGAACGCCTGGCACCGGCGCTCAGCGAATTTTCCCGGCGCTACCCACAGATCAAGCTGTACGTGGTGCTGAGCAACCAGCGGATGGACATGGTCGACAGCGGCTTCGACGTGGCCATCCGCTTGGGCGAGTTGGACGCACCAAGCCTGATTGCCCGCCCCATGCAGGATTACACCATCACCCTCTGCGCCTCTGCGGCGTACCTGGCGCGCCGTGGCACACCTCAACGCCCCGATGATCTGCAGCAACATGACTGCCTGGCGTTCGCTTACCCGGCGACCGACGATTGGCGCAACGCCGACAAGTTGTGGCGAATGCGCGGCGCAGAGGGCGAAGTGGAAATTCCGGTTTCCGGCTCATTGACCATCAACAGTTCGCAGGCCTTGCGCCAGGCTGCCCTGGAAGGCATGGGCATTGTGATGTTGCCTGACGCCCTGGTCGAGCCAGACTTGCGGGCCGGGAAACTGGTGGCATTACTGACGGACTACCAACTGCCCAGCCGGCCAATGCACTTGCTCTACGCCCAGGACCGCTATCGCCTGCCCAAGCTGCGGGCATTCGTGGATTTCGTCATGGAGAAGTGGGCGCGCTAGAGGCTCCCCCCCCAGTTCGATCAAGCGCTCACGGGTCTGCGGGGCAGATACGTGGTGAATCCCTTGCCAACCGAGCGCAATGGCCGCCTCGATATTGCCGGCTACGTCGTCAATAAACACCACTTCAGCCGGCTGGATATCCGGCAGATGGGCGCGCACCTGCGCCAGGCTGGCGTGGTAGATCGCGGGATCGGGCTTGATCAGTTTGATTTCGCCGGACACTACGATGTCGCGAAAATACTGCAGGAACGGGTAGTTGGCCCGGGCATAGGGAAAGGTTTCGGCGGACGCGCACAAAAAAGCGGCCCCGGGAGGCCGCTTCTTCGTTACCGCAAGCGCTTAAGCCTGAACCAGGCCCTTGATCTTCACGGTCGGATTGACGTCAGCGTCGTAGTCCACGCCGTCGATCTCGAAACCGAACAGGCGCAGGAATTCTGCCTTGTAGCCGGCAAAATCGCTGATCTCGTTGACGTTGTCGTCGGAGACCTGATTCCACAGGGCCGCTACCGCGTCTTGAACCTTCGGTTCAAGCTCCGCGAGGTCGGCACGCAGGCGGCCGTCGGCGTCGAGCTTGGGCTCTTTGCCATACAGGCTGTCCTTGAACAGGCCGTAGACCTGCTCGATGCAACCTTCGTGGGTGCCCTGCTCTTTCATCACTTTAAACAGCAGCGACAGGTACAACGGCATGATCGGGATCGCCGAACTGGCCTGGGTCACCACGGCCTTGAGCACCGACACACGGGCGTCGCCCTTCAGTGCCGCCAGGTTTTCGCGCAGGGTCAGGACTTTCTTGTCCAGGTCCTTCTTGGCTTCGCCGATGGAACCGTTCCAGTAGATATCCTGGGTCAGCTTCTCGCCGAGGTAGGTGAACGCGGTGGTCTTGGCGCCTTCGGCCAACACGTCGGCGTCACGCAGGGCGTCGATCCACAACTGCCAGTCTTCGCCGCCCATGACTTTCACGGTACCGTCGATTTCTTCCTGGGTGGCCGGCTCAAGGGTGGTGTCGACCACGACGCCCTTGTCGGTGTTGATGCCGCGCAGGGTCACGGCCTTGCCGATCGGTTTCAGGGTGGAGTTGTGCACCACGCCTTGCGGGTCGGTACGGCGTGGCGCGGCCAGGCTGTAGACCACCAGGTCGATCTTGCCCAGGTCTTTCTTGATGGTTTCGATGGTCAGGCGCTTGATCTCGTCAGAGAACGCATCGCCGTTGATGCTCTTGGCGTACAGGCCTTTTTCCAGCGCAAACTTCTCGAAGGCGGCGCTGTTGTACCAGCCGGCAGAGCTGAGCTTGCCTTCTTCGCCTTCTTTCTCAAAAAACACGCCCAGGGTGTCGGCGCCGCAGCCAAAGGCAGCGCTGATGCGCGCAGCCAGACCGTAGCCGGTGGAAGCCCCGAGGACCAGCACCTTTTTCGGGCCGCCTTCAATGGCACCGTGTTCGGTCACGTAGTCGATCTGCTCTTTGACATTCGCTTCACAGCCAACCGGGTGAGCGGTCACACAGATAAAGCCACGAACCCGCGGTTTGATGATCATAAAATTTCTGCCTCTTCCAAGGTGCCGAAGGCCAATGGTGGCCATTACAGCGTCAATCGTACCGGTCTATGACGCCCGGAAAACCGAAGCGTCACGATAGTCGCAAATCTTCTGTTCACAAAATGCTATCCGCAACACGGCCGACCTGGCCATCCGCCGAGGCATTTTAGGGGGACAACGGTAAAAATCTGTGCAGCGACTTCACAAATTTCCAGCATTTAAAACGCCACGTGAGGGCGATAACACCCTATCATGACCACATTATTTCGATATGTTTCGGCTCGGGCATGATGCCCACGGGTTGACTGACACCTTCGCCTGGCCTGCCAGTCAACCGCAGACGGTTTTGAAGCAATCGAAAACCGTCCGATGGAGCCCAGTTTCATGAGTAAGAGTGTCATCCGCAAACGCCTGGCATCCGCCGCTTGGGCCCTTGGCGTATTGCTGTTCATTTATTGCTTTCCGAAGACCACCCTGGTGTTTCTGCTGCTGGTGGTGTTCTGCGGGCTGTACGACTTCCTGCGCAATGGCCTGTACGACAGCGCGACCATCAAGAAGTATTTCATCGGCAACGGGCGCAATACCTGGCTGCTGGCGCCGTTCAACACGCTGTTCGACTTGTTGAGCCAGCGTAATCGCCACGTTTATAAAATGAACGACCTGCCGCCGGCCTGGCGCGAAGACCTGCAAAAGGTGATCGACGACGCCATGGCCAACAAGGACGAGATCATCCAGTACCTGGATGAGCGCATGGCCGAGAAAAAACGCGGCATGCTGTTTTTCCAATGGTACGGCCGCCCGATCGAGACCAGCCTGGATATCCCGCAACTGCGGGAAAAACTGCCCTACGTGAAAACCATCGGCGTGTCGGTATTCAACGAAAACCGCTCCACCTCGTTTCACTTCGGCCCGCTGCGCATGATGTTCCGCGTGCTCTACAACATGGCACCGGCGCCCCATCACGACGGCGTGTACATCCAGGTCGGCAAGCACAAGCACTACTGGCACGATGACCCGCTGTTTATCTTCGATGACACGCTGATGCACGCCTCTTTCAACAAGAACGACGCCAAGCGCTACTGCCTGTTCATCGATATCGTGCGGCCAACCCTGGTGCCGTCGTTGCTCAACGGCCTGATCGCGGGCTTTGCCGGAGCGGTCTTTACCTTGCGGCGGTTTTTCTACAAAAACTGGAAGCTGATTCAGTAACTTCTGCGGCATGATGGTGCGCGACGGTGTTTGCGCTCGGCTCCCGTGCCGGGGAAAATGCCAGTCCAATGCGACCGAACACGGCGCGCACTATCCTCAAGCCACTGGCCCTGCATGGTCCGGTGGCCGTGCTTTCAGGGAATCAGAATGCCCCAAAGACAAGTCATCAATGCCTCCGTAAGCCCTAAAGGCAGCCTTGAAACGCTGTCGCAACGTGAAGTCCAGCAACTGAGCGAAGCCGGTACCGGCAGCATCTACACCCTCTTCCGTCAATGCGCCCTGGCCATTCTCAACACCGGCGCGCACATCGACAACGCCAAGACCATCCTCGACGCCTATAAAGATTTCGAAGTGCGCATCCACCAGCAGGACCGTGGCGTGCGCCTGGAACTGTTGAATGCCCCGGCCGACGCCTTCGTCGATGGCGAAATGATTGCCAGCACCCGGGAAATGCTGTTCAGCGCCCTGCGTGACATCGTCTACACCGAAAACGAACTGGACAGCCAGCGCATCGACCTGAGCAGCTCCCAGGGCATCACCGACTACGTGTTCCACCTGCTGCGCAACGCCCGCACCCTGCGCCCGGGCGTGGAGCCGAAGATCGTGGTGTGCTGGGGCGGGCACTCGATCAATACCGAAGAATACAAATACACCAAGAAAGTCGGCCACGAACTCGGCCTGCGCAGCCTCGATGTGTGCACCGGCTGCGGCCCCGGCGTGATGAAAGGACCGATGAAGGGCGCGACCATTTCCCACGCCAAGCAACGCATTACCGGCGGGCGCTACCTGGGCCTGACCGAGCCTGGGATCATCGCCGCCGAGGCGCCGAACCCAATCGTCAATGAGCTGGTGATTTTGCCGGACATCGAAAAGCGCCTGGAAGCCTTCGTGCGCGTCGGCCACGGCATCATCATCTTCCCGGGCGGCGCCGGCACTGCCGAAGAGTTCCTGTACCTGCTGGGCATCCTGATGCACCCGGACAACCACGACGTGCCGTTCCCGGTGATCCTCACCGGGCCGAAACACGCCGCGCCGTACTTGCAACAGCTGCACGCGTTTGTCGGCGCCACCTTGGGCGAAGCAGCCCAGGCCCACTACCAGATCATCATCGACGACCCGGCTGAAGTGGCGCGGCAAATGACCGCCGGCTTGAAAGCGGTCAAACAGTTCCGCCGCGAGCGCAATGACGCGTTCCACTTCAACTGGCTGCTGAAGATCGACGAAGGCTTCCAGCGCCCGTTCGACCCGACCCACGCCAACATGGCCAGCCTGCAACTGAGCCACGCCCTGCCGCCCCATGAACTGGCGGCCAACCTGCGCCGAGCGTTCTCGGGGATTGTGGCGGGCAACGTCAAGGACAAGGGCATCCGCCTGATCGAGCAGAACGGGCCGTATGAGATCCATGGCGACCCGGCGATCATGAAGCCGCTGGACGAGTTGCTGAAGGCGTTTGTGGAGCAGCACCGGATGAAACTGCCAGGCGGCGCCGCCTACGTACCGTGCTACCGCGTGGTGCAGTGAGTCAGCGCTGAACCGCTACGCACTTGATCTCCAGCAGCAAGCCTGGATTGGCCAGTTCTGATACGCCAATGACCGTCCAGGCGCACAACCCTCGGGGGAACACGCGGTTTTTCACTTCACGGAAAACCGCCATGTGTTCACTCAGGTTCACATGGTAGGTGGTCATGTCGACCACGTCTTCGAAGGTGCACCCACCCTCCTCCAACACCAGCCGCAGGCTCTCCCAGGCTGCGATGAACTGCGCCTCGGGGTCGGTGATGACTTCCAGGTTTTCCGTGCGGCCGACCTGGCCTGCGCAGTACAGGGTCTTGCCGACTTTTACCGCCGGGACGTAGCCGGCGCGTTCGACGATGGGGTGCATCGAGGTGGGGATGATGAGGTGGCGGTCGGTCATATGTTGTATCTCTTTGAGCAGCAGTATTCGATGCCGGGAAGAAAGCGGTTGGGCTATCTTTTTACCGCCTGGCGCTGCTCAGCGCATCCAAAAGTTTGCCCAAGGAACCTGGTCATGAACAACAAAACTTTGGCCTATCCCCGTCATATGCATGACGACTGACCCAAATCTGGAAGAACCAAAGTGCGCAAACTTCCGCTACTTTTCCTGACGCTGATGCCCTCCCTCGCCCTCGCCGAAGCCATCACCTGGCCCGACCTGCCCGACACCTGCTTCGTCAGCGGCCGTTCCGCCACCAGCGAGGATGTGGACAGCGGTTGTGCGGCGTTTCTGATCAATGTGAAGGGCAAGGCGGCAGGCACGCCGATCAAGCTGGATATCCCGCAATACGCGATGCATGTTGACGAAGGCACAGGGAAGGAAACACCGGTGATCCTCATCCAGGCCGAAGAGAACGGTGATGTAAAAGCCGTGGGTTACAAGGAGCTTGGCACCGGCCAGCTAGGCGCGGCGCTGCTCAGGGAAGTTCGGCTTCTGGGTACACAGAAGCCGATTTAAGCCATTGGAAAACGGTCAGCGAACCCAACCGCCGCCTTGCCAGTGATAGCCATCATTACGCTGCTCCCAATGCGGGTGAACGTAACGATAACCCGGCCGCACCGGCTCCCAGTGGCCGTGGACTGCCACATAGCGTCCGCCTTCCCAACGCCAGTAACCGCGCGACCACAAATAACCTGGCCGCCCTTCCGGCTCGACCTCGATGACCTGCACCGGCGGCGGTTGCGGTGCGACGACTTCTACATATTCACGCTGCACCGGTCGTCGATCATGCACGACCCGCTCCTCTACACACCCGGAAGCCGCGACGACCAGAGCCGCCAATGCCGCATAACGTAACAACATACAGAATCCTCGGGCGTCACCGCCCAGCGTTTATAACGGTAAAAAAATGCCCCCTTGTTCCAGCCGCGCTCCTGCTTGGCTATAAGACTTTTTAACAGGTGCCAACTGTCAGCTTGCTGAACCCACGGGTGGACGCTGGGTAAAGAAAAACTGACCTTGGATCAAGGCGGGCCGAAACGCAGCAGCACCGCGTCGACAAATTTCCGCAGCTTGGCGGTGCGCTGGCGGTGCGCGGTGTAGAGCAGATGCATCTGCCGACTTGGCGCTTCAAACCCTGGCAGCAAGCGCACCAGTTCGCCACGCTTCAGGGCCGAGCGTAAAAAATCTTCTGGCCCCAGGACAATGCCAAAGCCATCCAGCGCCGCAGTCATCAACGCCCGGCTTTCATTCACGTGCAGGCGGCTGGCAACCTGGGCCTTGTGCAGGATGGAGCCTTGGTAGAACGACCATTCGCGATCAGCCGGGCGTGACCAGTAGGCGTATCCCAGGCACTCGTGGTGTTCAAGGTCTGCGGGCGTGAGTGGCGTGCCTCGCTCGGCCAGGTATTCCGGCGACGCGCAGACCACCAGGCGGTAGGGCTGCAGCGGCCTGGCGGTAAGGCTGCTGTTCGCCAGCGGGCCGATGCGAAACGCCACCTCGTAGCCCTCCTCCACCAGGTCGACAAACCGGTCGGTCAGGTGCAGGTCGATTTCCACCTCGGGGTTGTCCCGTAAAAATTCGGTCACCAGTGGCATCAGGCTGTAGGAGCCAAAGGTCACGGGAGCGCTGACCTTGAGCTTGCCCCGTGGCGTGTCGTTCATGATCTGCGCGAGGGAGTCCGCCGCCTCTGCTTCCGTCAGGATATGTTTGCAACGCTCGTAGTACGCGCTTCCCAGTTCCGTCAGGCTTTGCCGGCGCGTGGTGCGATTGAGCAAGCGTGCGCCCAGGCGCTGCTCCAGGGCCGCCACATGCTTGGCCACCATCTGCGGCGACATCTCCAGGCGCTCGGCGGCCCGGGCGTAGGACCCCAGCTCGGCAGCCATCACAAAGGCACTCATGCTTGAAAGGCGGTCCATCATTCACTACTCCCAGTAACAACACCCAGACCAGAACGGCCATTTATCCTCATCCAGTAGCCAATCATCATAACGACTCTCTCAACCAAGGAGCACCGACATGAAAATTGGCATCATCGGAGCAGGCTTTATCGGACGCGCCGTTGCGCAGTTGGCGCTGGCCGCCGGCCATGAAGTGATGTTGAGCAACTCCCGTGGCCCGCAGTCCATGAGCAGCGTGCTGAGTGGCATTCGTGGGGTTCAAGTGGGCACTGCGCAAGACGCGGCGCAATTTGGCGAATTGGTGCTGCTGGCCATTCCGTTCGAGCACTACCGCAGCGTGCCGGCGCAGTGGCTGGAAGGCAAAACCGTGATGGATGCCAACAACTACTACCCGAATCGCGACGGGCATATTCCCGTGCTCGACCGTTTTGAAACCACCACCAGCCGGTTGGTGGCCGAGCACCTGTCGCAGTCGAAGGTGGTGAAAGTGTTCAATGCCATCCTGGCGCCGGACCTGACCCAGGACGCCCGCACCCGCGGTGCGCCGGACCGGCGTGCACTCCCGGTCGCAGCGGACGACCCGGCCGCCAAGGCGCAAGTCATCGCCCTGCTGGACGAGATCGGCTTCGACGCAGTAGATGCCGGTGGGCTGGATGAGAGCTGGCGGTTTGAACGCGCCAAACCGGCGTACTGCATACCTCTGGATAAAGAGGGACTGAAAGCCGCGTTGGCAGCTGCAGAGCGCCAGGTCGAGTTGCCCGTGCGCTGGTAACACCTGCAAAAAGCCCGCTGACCGTTACCGGTTCAGCGGGCTTTTTTTACATCGGTTTGATCCTGAATCAGGACCTCGCCAACGTCTTACAACGCGATGTCAGAAGCTGGCTTGCTCGGCTCAGCCGCAGGCTTGGCAGCCTCGGTGGCTTTTGGAGCAGTCAGTTGCGGAATCGCTGGCGGAGGCGTCAGCTGCAGAATGTTGGCGGTGTAGGCCCATTCTTTAGCCACAGCTTCCGGGCTGTCGTTCAGCTTGGTGCCGTAGCTAGGCACGATCTGGTGCAGCTTTTCCTGCCAGGCCGGCGAAGCAACCTGTTCCTTGAACACTTTCTGCAGCACGGTCAGCATGATCGGAGCCGCGGTGGAAGCGCCTGGCGATGCACCCAACAGGCCTGCAATGGTGTTGTCAGCCGAGCTGACCACTTCGGTACCGAGTTTCAGGACGCCGCCCTGCTCTTCGTCACGCTTGATGATCTGCACACGCTGACCGGCTTGCCACAGGCGCCAGTCTTCTTTCTTGGCGTTCGGGAAGTACTCTTGCAGCGCCTTGAAGCGGTCGTCATCCGACAGCATCAGTTGGCCAGCGAGGTACTCGACCAGTGGGTATTCGCGGATACCGACTTTGGTCATTGGCCAGATGTTGTGGGTGGTGGTGCTGGTCAGCAGGTCCAGGTACGAGCCTTCTTTCAGGAACTTGGTCGAGAAGGTCGCGAATGGGCCAAACAGAATCACGCGCTTGCCATCCAGCACGCGGGTGTCCAGGTGCGGAACCGACATCGGCGGTGCGCCAACGGAAGCTTTACCGTAGGCCTTGGCCAGGTGCTGCTCGGCAATCGTTGCGTTATCGGTCACCAGGAACGAACCGCCAACAGGGAAGCCCGCGTATTCCTTGGCTTCAGGAATGCCCGACTTCTGCAGCAGGTGCAGTGCACCGCCGCCCGCGCCGATGAACACGAACTTGGCGTCGGTTTCAGTCTTGGTGCCGTCTTTCAGGTTTTTGTAGCTGACGCGCCACGAACCGTCGGCGTTCTTGGTGATGTCCTGCACTTCACTCGACAGTTTCAGGTCGAACTTCGGCGTAGTTTGCAGGTGAGCGACGAACTGGCGGGTGATCTCGCCGAAGTTCACGTCCGTACCGATCGGGGTCCAGGTGGCCGCGATTTTCTGGTTCGGGTCACGCCCTTCCATCATCAGCGGGACCCATTTGGCGATTTGCGCCGGGTCTTCGGAGTACTGCATGCCGGCGAACAGCGGGCTCGCTTGCAGCGCTTCGTAACGCTTCTTCAGGAACTTGATGTTGTCATCGCCCCACACAAAGCTCATGTGCGGAGTGGAGTTGATGAACGAACGCGGGTTCTTCAGGACGCCCTGCTGAACCTGCCAGGACCAGAACTGACGGGAGATCTGGAACGCTTCGTTGATCTCGACCGCTTTCGGGATTTCAACGTTGCCGTTCTTGTCTTCCGGGGTGTAGTTCAGCTCAGCCAAAGCGGAGTGACCGGTACCGGCGTTGTTCCAGCCGTTGGAGCTTTCTTCGGCCACGCCATCGAGGCGCTCGACCATCTCCATCGACCAATCCGGTTGCAGCTCATTGAGCCACACACCCAGGGTTGCACTCATGATGCCGCCGCCGATCAGCAGCACATCGACTTTCTTTGCCTCTTCCGCGTGAACGGAAGTGATCCCCATCGACAAAGCCAGCCCCAGCAGGGCAGTGTTTACTTTTTTAAACATCAGTAGCACCTATGATAAAACGCCATCCGCCCCACCGCCCCTGATCATGGGCAACCCTCAATCACGCTGCGCCAGGCAACGCACCGCGGGGTTTGCACATTCATTCGGGGACCGCAGGGTGGGCACACAAGGCCGACGTATCGACCTCACTTTTATGTCCCTTCTGCGCTGACTTCTTATCATTATTGGCTTCAGCTACCTGGGCGACAGCCAACCGCCGGGACGTATACGGGTGTACGCACCGGAGAAAGACTAGACCAAGACGGCGCGCAGAATATCACGGCAAACAGGCGGTATGCGCTGTTTGGCCAATTGACAGCTCTAAATCGCGGGTTTTAACGCTCCAGTGTCAAGCTCGACAGGCGCGACGTGGGGTCACAGGGATGGAACTCTGCCGAAAAAGGCTGTTCTAGACACCTTCGTCGCTGCTTGCGTAGCATCGGCGGCTCTCCACCGTGTCATCCATCCAAACAGAGCGATCCATGTCTATCCACCAAACACCCGGGCACGTGTTGCCCGCGCGCAGCGCCGCCAAAATGGAAGCGGCCATGGCCGTGGGCGCGTTCGCTATCGGCACCGGCGAATTTGCCATCATGGGCCTGATGCCCGACATCGCCCACAACCTCAACCTCAGTGAGCCACAAGTGGGCCACGCCATCAGCGCCTACGCATTGGGCGTGATGGTCGGCGCCCCGCTGCTGGCGATCCTCGGCGCCAAGTTGCTGCGCAAACACATGCTCCTGCTGCTGATGGGGCTGTATGCCCTTGGCAACCTGGCCACGGCGTTTACCCCGACTTTCGGCTCGCTGGTGGCTTTCCGCTTTATCAGCGGCCTGCCCCACGGCGCCTACTTCGGCATCGCCGCGGTGGTCGCCTCCAGCATGGTGCCCAACGACAAACGTGCCGGCGCGGTCGCGCGGGTGATGATGGGCCTGACCCTGGCCATGCTGCTCGGCAACCCCATCGCCACCTTCCTCGGTCAACACCTGGGCTGGCGCTCGGCGTTCGCGCTGGTCAGCGCCATCGCCCTGTGCACCATCGCGCTGGTCTGGCAATTCGTACCGGACCGCCACGACGAACCCCGCAGCGACCCGCGCAAAGAGCTGCGCGCCTTCACCAAACCACAGGTGTGGATGGCGCTGTCCATTGGTGCTATTGGGTTTGCCGGGATGTTCTGCGTGTTCAGCTACCTGGCGCCGACCATGCTCGAAGTGACCAAAGTCTCGCCGCAGTGGATCCCCTTCGGTCTGGCCGCGTTTGGCGTAGGCGGCATCATCGGCAACATCGCCGGCGGCAAGCTGTTTGATCGCCTGCAATTTCGCGCCGTGGGCTGGATCATGGTGTGGTCGATGGCCGTGCTGATCTTCTTCACCTTCGCCGCCAGCTCGCTGTGGGGCGTACTGCTGGGCATCGGCCTGGTCGGCACCATGATCGCCATGGCCGCGCCGCTGCAAATCCGCTTGATGGACATTGCGCATGAAGCACCGAGCCTCGCGGCGGCGTCCAACCACGCGGCGTTCAACCTGGCGAATGCGCTGGGGCCGTGGTTTGGCGGGATGGCGATTACGGCGGGGTATGGGTGGACCAGCACGGGCTACATCGGCGCTGCCACGGCACTGGTGGGCTTGGGCATCTACCTGATCGCCCGACGTATGAAAGGCGGTCACTAAAGCCCACCCACGATCCAATGTGGGAGCGGGCTGGCTCGCGAAAGCGGTGGGTCAGTCACTGAGTAACTGGCTGCCCCACCCGCTCACTCAGTCATCATGCATCAACCCCGAACCATACTCCCCGTAACTACTCCCCAGCGCATTGCCCCCAAAATTCATCTTGGCGGCCTTGCTGGGGCTATGGTCCCCAAAGGCCTGGCATCCCCCTGAAAAACATGGGTCGCTACTCACGTCCGACGAACCCGTCGAACAAGCGGCCAACAGCAACGTGCCAGCGATCATCGCGACTTTGACGAGATTGGAGATCATTTTTCAGTTCCCTTTGGGCTGGAGGCGTATAGGTCCTCTCTCAAGGAGGATCGTAGACCTCAAAAGCGCAGGGAATTATGAAACTTTGCAGGATGACAGGATGGGTTCAGGTTGCCGCCTTGAGGTAAGGCGGCAGGGTTCGGCGTCAGGCGGTGGCCGTGCTACCTACAGGCGCGACTTGCTCCAAGGCTCGGTCAACGAGTAGAACACTCAGGTCGATTAGCTGCTGGATGCCCAAGACGATAGCGCGGTGGGGTTCTTCTAGGTCGAAAGCCAAGGTTGCAGCCATTTGGTTGGCGGATTCCAGGTTTTCGGCGGCGTTGGCTAGAAGGGTTTCGGTGTCTATGTTGGGGCTGACGCGGAATAGGTTGCTGCTAGGTTGCTCGGCGGGTACGTCGTTATCGGATGACGGCAAGTAATGATGGATGGCACGCTGAGCCGCAGCTTGAAGCTTGGCGTCAGTGGGTGCGGCATTTGGGGCGTGAGGCGGGTTCGGTGTGATTTTGTACATGGCGAAGCTCCTTTAGCGTTTAAGGAACTGCCTATCTCACTTCCACATGAGGGGTGGCAGCTGTACGCAGGTGTGGAAGACCAGGGCTAAAGGACCCGGCGCACCGAAGTGCCCCGCGCACAGCCGCCATAAGCAATCATACAGACGTAAAAAAACGCCGGTAGGTGTTTATTGGCGATTGAGCGCCTTCAGCTTGGTCGGACTTCCACATCCGGCCGCTAGATTGGTAGCGGCTTGAGGAGGTTAGCTATGGGGGATCTGAAGGGCAAGCCGATAAAAGCGTAGGAGTTTTCTCAAAGAACAATGTCGATCAAATCAAAATACATAGTTACAAGAACAACACAAAACAATATAAATCCAGCGAAGCGATATTAAAAAGCATCTACAACTTGCTTCAACTCCTCCAATAGCATTACAGACAATCCGAAACTTTTTAAGTCAGCAGACTTTAGCCAAGAAACAACAGCCAAGACATTCATATTTTATTTCTAGCAACTTCAGCAATTTTCTTTGGAAATAAACGGGACGATTTTATTTAAGATTGAAACTAGATTATTAGGCATCAAATAAATCTGTCCCATTTACCTCATACAGTGGGCAAGCAGTAATACCACTCAGCCAAGTACGTACCGATCATATGGATTTAACCGTTGAGAAATTCAAAAATAAATGCTCAGCTGGGGAAATAGATATCCCTATAGTTAGGCTGGGAGCTGAATCTCAAAAAGCCGCACTGTTCATGTATCTGATCTGGCCAAGTATATAGATAAACAAAGAGCTAGAGCGAAATCAGATCATGAAAAACTGATGGGAAGATAAGAACCCTAGGGCAGAGTCTTCTAGGCCTCTGCCCCCTATACTTCCAACTATCCGCGCTCAGCCAGTAACCGCATAACTTTAGCATGCTCTTTCCTAGCCCAAGCAACATATGAAATCACATCATATCTTGCAGACTTCATCAGCCTTACAGATGAGTTGAGAGCGAGCTCAAATTCTTCATCATTTGAAAGGTGCTGATCAACATCAACGATTTTAGAAATTGACTCAATAACAGAGACCCGACACCTGCTAACCGCAACCTCAGAGTCTTCACTATTTAAATTTACTCCGCCTGCCGCCAACCCAAACACATCAACTGCCTTAGTAGGCATTTTAGTACACCAAAATCCAAAAGAAATCATGTCACATGTAGAATTAGGATCAAGCTTTACGTTATACCCAAACAACTTTAACATTTTTGATTTAAAAGATGGAGTTTGAGAAGTCAGAGCACTTAAAACCCACTTGCCTATTCCTGCACTTACCAAATTATTGAACGAGAGATTGTCAACCTTTGATATATCGATTTTACGATCAACCAAAACATCAGCAGAAAATATATTTAGCTCATTACACTTATCGTATACAGCCTGATCAACATCAAAAATATCCTCCAAAACCTTTACAAATCGCTTAAAGGTTTCCACATGAACCATGTCTTGATTGGTGCGAGTCGTAATGAAAAAAAGCCAATCATCACTCCGATTGTCCGCTTGAAATCTAAGAAGCTCAAAAAGAGCCTCATAATAGTTATTCTGCTCATCTTTAGGTGGAGACTCTAAAAAACTCCCACAAAGATCAATATTTATCACATCGTATGTCGGGGCTTGTTTAATAACATTCTGATAAGCAATGGAACTTTTATTTGACAACCTTTGAAGCTGATCTTGATGCACTCCAGATGAAGGATCAATAAACTCTAACCCACGGAGTTCATCGAGCGAAATCAGCTGATCCATCGTAGATGCCTTATCTTCTACAGCTATCGCGTTCAAACCCGTAAACCTAATCCGGACTTTTTTCTCCGCACAAGTAGAATACAAAGCTCTAACATCAAGCAAATCGGGGCCAGGCAAACTCAAATACTCTAACGACCTCGCTTTAGACTTCAAATCAAGAACATCTATTAAGCGACCAATTACATTATTCCACTGATTACTACGAATATATTGCTTTCGCGGCTTATGCCACGGCAAAAAATCTCTCTTAAGAGTGACTTTTGCATGGCTAACATCTTCATAACCAAGCCCCGAATCCAGTTCGTCTCCGCGATCCATGCCTATCATTTCTTAACATCCAGTAGAAAGATATTACCGATTGCACTGATGAGTTTTTCTACTTCGCCAGGCTTCAAACTAGACAACAAACCATACGATTCTAAAATGTTAGCAACTGCAATGAGCTTATCTTCGTGAAGGGCTATTCGAGCCTTCTCCGTACTGGAGACAGAGCGAGCTGATGGAAGCACAACTCCGCGATCAATACTAATTGTACCTGGAGAATCCAAAAGCGAGGGCTGCTCCCCCTTCGATGAAGAGTAAAATTTAACAGGCTTAGAATCCGTAAAATTTTCAACCACAGATTCAATACTAGCCTTTATTTCATCAACTTTTGCTTTGTTCTTCTCAGCAGCGTCGCCCTTACTCAGCGCTTTATTTTTACTCATGAACTGACGAAGTGCATTATGCATCCACTTCTTTAAATACTGATAATGCGGATGAGCGATATTATAAGATTCCCGATCTATATTTAGCGCCGGATCTAGTCCTTTTATAGCAAAGACCTCGCCAGTTAGCTGCCTAAGGCGAGTCTGTTCAGATATCTGATACTCAAGAAAGCCAGCATCAAACAAAGTGCCCGTCGCACCATTGATACGAATCAGACAACCATTATGCTCTAGCGGAACAACTTTATGATTCCATAGCATATAATATTCAAATTCTAGCTCTCCACCTCGATAGCTCTCAGGCACGCTGCTCAACGAGGGATTTGCACTCCCAACGAACATAAGTTGGCCTTTTTTTCTATCGGCTTCCCCTGCAATAGAAATAGGCCTGCGCAACTCAATATCGTCAATTAACACTACAAAGGGCAATTCGCTCTCGGTACGCTTCGCAGAAAACTGCAGCTTAGATTCAAGTGTTTCCCCTGGAGAAAGCTCAACTTTTGTAGCTGAACTACCGCGCCCTCCATTGCTAATTAAATACACATCAACATTGTCAGATGACTTTATATCAAATGGGTGCTTTTCAATATACTTAACCGGAACGGAAAGACTGATGGACCATATCATCCTCAAGTAAGAATCTATGCTTTCCTTGAGCTTTACGTTTCCGCGCTTGGTATCAACCGTTAATTGAGAAACTTCTAACACAAGTTTCTTGAATTTTTCTAAAGGCTTATCTTCTGGCAACCAAGGCAATACAGCTGTGGTTATAAGCCGCTCGCTGTCATTTGGATCCACTTCTCCTATGTGAAAATCTGGAATTCGAGGAAGTTCTTTCAACTCATCCTCAAGATCAAACTCGACCTCGTCAGGATCCTCTTCAGCTTGTCGCTGAAACTGAATAGCATTCCAAGTAAGTTTGGACTGCAAGCTCTCCCTTACAAAAGGACGAACCTTCAGCAAGGTAATTTCTGTTCCCGAGTGCTCTATATCTTCGGCTGGCACATAGGTAATTTCGGCTCTACCTGTGACGTAAGTATCCTCATCAACCTCAGCCACAACCTCAGACTGAGGACGAAGAATAATGTCACATACCAAGCGCTTATCTGCGCCTTTAACTTTTGAAACTATAACGATGTGATGGGTAATTTGCGACACCGAAAACAGCCCGATACCCAATTTACCAATAAGGCGTCGTCCATTTGGACTTAAATTTTTATCATCCTCACTGGTAACCTCATGCTCCTTTCCGTCCTTACTTCTCTTTAAACTCCCACCAATATTACAAATGATGTGAGCTAAGGTTTTCTCATCTAATCCATGACCATTATCACGGACTACTATTTGAGAAAATCGAGGGGCATCAGTAAATACTCGGACTTCAGTTGCATCTGCGTCATAGGAGTTCGCAATCAACTCACGAATTGCAGAGGCTGGCTCCCGATAAATACCGTCTGTAATACGAGCAAAAACCCGCTCATTGGTTTTCAGTGTAGCTACCACAGGCTCGTCATAGAGCTTCGTTTTCGACAACTGCTCCCGAAGAGCAATCTCCTCTTCGGATAGTTTACTGTTCTCAGCTACGTCTTCCATAACATATTTGCCTTACAGTACTTGTTCCATTATAGATTCTGCAATTTTCTCGGCTACCGGCGGCGGTACAGCATTCGAAATTTGCTTGACCTGCTGACTCATATTCCCCTCAAGCACATACTTAAAAGGAAAACCTTGCAACTGCAGCGCCTCAAAAATACTCAGACGACGCTTACCATTTGGGTGCACATGTATCTCACGATTTCCATACGCCACCGTCCTGCTTGGTTTTTTCCAGTCCAATTGAATAAATGAACGGCCACCGACGGGCATTATCCCCGTTTCAAAGCGCTTCGATTTCGGTCGAGATGTCCAGTGGTTCTGGTGATACGGAATCGACTCCGCGACCAAGTCGCTAGATAGATAAACAGGATCAGGTAAATCACTAATCACATCACTGACAACCTTTTCTTTCAAAGGAGATGATGCAGGAAATACAAACTCACCAACACCAGAAGCCTTACAGACTCCGACAATAAACAAACGTCTGCGTGACTGGGCAACTTGATAATTACTAGCGTTCAACTCTTTCTCATAAATATCAAAGTTCAGAGACAGCTCCGCACGCAGCCCCTCTAGAAAATCTTTATTTTTCTGAGCACGTATTTCTGGGACGTTTTCAAATACAAAAAATTTCAACCCGAATTTATGGTAAAAAGAATTTACGATAGCCGCATACTTGAGAGCCAATTGATTTCGCGGATCCTCTGCATGACGCCCTACATTACCACGTGAAAAGCCTTGGCAAGGAGGACCACCGATGATTCCGGAAATCTCTGGACTCTCACCACACACCTCAACTATAGCGTCACAAAGCTGTTCTACAGTGGTATCCAAGAGGTCCACAACACGACCCAAACCTCCAGGATGATTTCTGTTATATGATTTTATTGCCGCAGAGTCATAATCAGCCGCATAGCAAACTTCAAAGCCGGCATTAGTAAAACCTAAATCAAGACCACCTGCGCCACAGAACAAACTAACAACTTTATGCGAACTAGATGAGAGGCCGTTGCCTTCAGTCTTATTTTTTACTATAGCCATATTAGCGACTGAAGCTTCCATTAAAAAAACCCGCTCAAAAATTACAGCTTTATACCACATTCAATGCAAGCACTCAATCCGACATCACCGAGACCGCCGCACTGAAAATTACGACTCAATCGTTGCCTTAAGCCATGGCCATCCTTTGTAAACGTCTCTCCGGCCACGCAAATGCGTATACCTTCTGAGCGAAGAAAAGGGGACAGATTTATTTAATATTGATCTAGCCTCGCACGATCAACCCCAGCCCCTCTAACCCATTCCTGATAAACTGCCAAACCTTCGCAATCTCCGTCCCAGATCCCAATGCCCTCAGACATAGCGCCACCGCAAGCCCTGTCCCGTCGCTTCAGCGTTGCCCCCATGATGGATTGGAACTGCTAATCCTGTAGGCCACGTATTCCGTGCATTACAGAGCCGGCCTGAAAACCGTGTACCACTTTCGTACCACCCCTCCTGTAAATCTGCACCGCAATCGGGCCGCGCACGCCACCATGCTGACGTCCTGGCTCAAGGTTCTATCGCTCCAATCCCGACACGACTGACAAGCGCATCCAAGCGGCAACAGCCATGTGCGCGAGAGCATCTGCGCATGATCGTCATGAGTGCATAGAGGAGCGCGCGCAGGCGCCGCGTGTATAGCGATTGCGTTTTTTGGGTTCGGCGTCGGAAATAGGTAAGACAAGCAATTTCAGCCACAGAATCGGCCCTACCCCTTTATTTCTGCGGCTTTGAGGGTAAAGCGGAAAGGTAATATCTAAGTAATAAATAGGTTATGCAATTACTTCTACTAAAGGTAATATCAGAAAACAATAAAACCCTTTAAAATCAACATCTTAATAAAAAATTACTTAAAGGATTACTAAAAATAACTTACCCAGGTAATTCACGAACCCCAACGAATCCGGGGCTTTCAGGCGCTTGCCTAACGCCATATTTCCTAATTACTTTTTTCCGACGCCTTTCCTGAAAAAGCCTACAAGCATCACCAAACCCCTTCAGCTATTTCCCTACCCTCGCAGGGTTCCGCAGGTTTTCACCTCTCCCAAAACGCCAACCAAGCGCCCAGCCTGGGCCGTCGCGAGGGGGTTGCAGAAGTGCAGAAAAAATGACCCATTTAGCCCGCAGGCGAGGTGGGGGGACGACGGCGCGCGCCGGGTGATGAAGCACGTCACAGCCCCTTTTGTAGCACGTCAACTCCCCGAATTGCGCGACTTAGCACGCCACTGCCCAACCTCCTACAGCTCGTCGCCAAAAGTCCCACAATTTGCCAAGCTAGATTACTGTATGCACATACAGCATGCGGAACCACACCCCCATGAACATAGACGAAGACACCTGCGGGTGGCTTGGCATCCCCACGCCTCTCGAAATGCACAAACAGCACGCCCGCCTACTGGAGAATGAGATCCAGGAACTGAACCTGCAGCTGCGTAAAGCGAGGGAGGATATTCACGGCCTGGTGCAGATGCTGGCCGAGGCCGAGGCCGTCAAAACACAGTTCCGTGGATACCTCGCCGAGAGAGGCGCTGAAGCCGCCGCCATGCGCAAACAGATCAACGATCTGACGACCTCGTCAAGGGCTGACAAGAAACGCGCCGATCAACTGAAAGAACTGCTTGATGGCCTCATCATTCGTCCAAAAAACATCGTCTAAGCTCAGGTTTCAGATTGAGGGCTTGACCATGTGCGGAAGACTTTCCCAGTACAGCGGCATTCACGACTTCGTTGCGGCACTGAGCATGCCCAATGCTTTGGCGAACTCCGTGGGTGAGCTGCCCCTGGACCGGTACAACGTCGCCCCGACAACTCAAGTCGCCCTGCTCCACCTGCAGGGTGATCTGCTGCACGCGGACATGGTGCGATGGGGATGGCGCCCGCACTGGGCCAAGGATCGTGCAGCGCCGATCAATGCCCGCGTCGAGAAGGTGGCTCACGGCCCTTTCTTCCGCGCGATCTGGCCGCACCGCGCGATCACACCTATCGACAACTGGTTTGAGTGGGTGGACGAAGGTGGTCCCAAGAAACAGCCTTATCTGATCCGGCAACGTGGTGGTGCTCCGATACTTTGCGCGGCCATAGGCCATTTACCGGACGCGGATGAAGGCCCGGCTGAAGATGACGGTTTCGTGATTATCACTGCCGACAGCACTGGAGGCATGGTGGACATTCACGACCGACGGCCGGTAGTGCTTACACCAGAACTGGCCCGAGAATGGTTGGACCCGGCAACGCCCAAAGAGCGTGCTGAACAAATGTTATTGTTTGAAGGGAAGCCTTCGGAAAGCTTTGAGTGGTTCAAAGTTGACATCAATGTTGGAAACACGCGTAATAAAGGGCCAAACTTAATAAACCCTATCTGAAACCACACCTAACCACTGCCACAAGGATGAAGCATGAAATTAGTAGCCGCGCCCCTGAACATAGCGAACAACGGAAAGTTTGAGGGTGATCTATTTGAGCGAAAAAGCTTCGGCGTTTCACTATCCAATATAATTAAAAACTCGACAGATCCTCTAGTAATCGGCCTGGACGGTAGTTGGGGTGAAGGTAAGACCACATTTGTAAAGATGTGGCAAGGTTTGCTTACAGATGAAGGTCTTCCAAGCATATATATAGATGCTTTTGCCAATGATCATACAGATGATGCGTTCATGGTGGTTGCGAGCGCTATAACGGACTACGCAAGTTTAAAACTTCCAACCCCAATAATAAAAGAACTTATAGACAAAACCAAAAAAGTAGGCGCCCAACTATTTTCGTGGGGCACAAAAATAGCAATCAAGGCGCTGACCCTTGGAGTAATAAAGGGTAGCGACATTGATGATTTGAAAAGCATAAGCAAAGACGTATCAGACAGCTTTAGCAACACCGCAGAGAACCTCATAAAAGAAAAACTTATAAGCCACAAAGATGACTTAGAAAGCATTCAATCGTTCAAGGATTTTTTGTCCACTTTACCAAGCCTTCTCGCCGGCAGAGAGGACGGCCCACCACTAACATTAATAATCGACGAACTTGATAGATGTCGCCCATCCTTCGCAGTTGAAATACTCGAAAAAGTCAAACATCTGTTTTCTGTAGAAAACATTACATTTGTTCTTGTAATGAATAAAAAGCAACTTGAAGAATCAATAAAATTCACTTACGGACCAAACATTGATGCGCATACATACTTACAAAAATTTCTCACTTTAGAAGCAACTCTTCCAAAACGCCTACAAGAACAACATAACGACATCAGAATTTACTGTGAGAGTTTATATACGCGTCATGATCTACCTTCCGGCCTCGACACAAACTTTATCAGATTCACATCAGGACTCGCCAACCATCTAAACCTCTCACTACGACAGATCGAAAAAGTATTCGCAAATATCACACTCTCACTTAGCTCCTTCTCATCGCCTTCACAATCAACGGCCCCTATCCTCATACTGATTTGCACCATAAAATCTATCAGGCCAGATCTATTTGTACGAATTGTAAAAAGCGAATTAACTTTTACCCAATTACGTGAAGAGATAAACTTTATTCATAAAAATAAAACTGATCACTATTTAATAGTTATGATGCTTTGGGCAGAATATTGTCTGATGCCGGATGCAGAGTTTGACAAGCTCCCACCTGACCATGAACTCGTAAGATTAGGTCAATCCATGTGGGGCGATCATCGCGACGGCATACTTACTAGGCATGTAAAATCACTCACAAACTTTTCGATAAGATGACTTAAAATTTGGCGAGCACTATCAACTCGCCAAATTCACTCACAAAAAGCGACTAAAGAGGTTTTTACTCTTTCTAAATTAGAAAAGGCCTCCCAACGCTGCTGGTTCCCAATTCATGATCACCAGCTCTCCGCTGACCTCGGCCTTCCCCTGCCGCTGATTAGTAGTGCTGTACCGAATATCCACCATCTCGAAGTAGAACCCCTCAAATACACGTCGGATATCAAGGTGGTCGTTGATACTCACCATCACCTTGCCCTTGCAACGCCGCATAAACTCGGCCATCCGCTCGTAGTTTTCAAAGGGAAAGTCCACGCCATACCCGGCAGTCTGCCAGTAAGGCGGATCCATGTAATGGAAGGTGTGTGGCCGGTCGTACCGTTCAGCGCATTCAAGCCAGCCCAGGTTCTCGACGTAGGTACCCGACAGCCGTTGCCAGGCAGCAGAAAGGTTCTCCTCGATCCGCAGCAGGTTAATGGCAGGGCCAGTGGTGGCGGTACCGAAGGTCTGTCCGCTCACCTTGCCGGCAAAGGCATGGTGCTGCAGATAGAAAAACCGCGCAGCCCTCTGGATGTCGGTGAGCGTTTCCGGCCTGGTCATCTTCTGCCATTCGAACACCTGGCGGGAGCTGAGCGCCCACTTGAACTGGCGCACGAATTCCTCCAGGTGGTTCTGCACCACGCGGTATAGCGTCACCAGATCGCCGTTGATGTCATTGAGGACTTCAACCGGCGCAGCCTGGGGCCGCATGAAGTAAAGCGCGGCGCCGCCGGCGAAGACCTCGACGTAACATTCATGCGGCGGGAACAGCGGAATAAGACGATCTGCCAGGCGACGCTTGCCGCCCATCCACGGGATTATTGGTGTGCTCATAAGTGATCCTTGTTTCGACAATTGGATTCGCTTAGGCTTCGCACCCCCTGCGCAGTGGGGCGAGGCCTTGGTTGGAGCACTCGGCTGGTTCGAGTGTTTCAGCGTCGAACCGGTGTTGACGCACCGGTTCGTCGCCTCGTTTTTTCTGCGCAGGGGGTTTTAGGCCCCCACGGGAATGTCATAGGGTTTGAAACGCACGACCTCCTCCCCGAGCCAGTCATTCACCTGCGCCATCCGCGCCTGAATCGGCTCCAGCTCATTGGCCGCATAGATCTGCGCCGCCTCCCTAATCGATCCAAACCCACCCGCGTTCTGCGGCACGATGCCCATCAACTGCGGCGGAATGCGCAAGCTGGCCAGCACGTCGTCGCGGGTCTGGTTTTTGATCGAGTTGAATTCGTCCTTGGCCGTCACTTCACTGACCGGAATGATCTGCAGTCCGTCCTTTTTGCCATTCGGTGAGTACACGAACAGGTTGCGGAAGTTGCCAGGCCCCTTGGAGTCCTTGAGCGCCTTGCGAAGAGAATCGACGTCCGCTTCGTTTTGCGCGGCGTCGGTCATGTAAAGGATGAAACCGGCGTGACTCCCGTTCTCGTAGTACTTGCGGCGGAACAGCGTGGCCGACTCATTCAGCAACGCCGACTGCAAGGCGCTGATCCACTCGGGCAGTCCGTACACTTCCTGGTGCAGATCCGCCTCCCGCAAATGGAAAACGGTACCGGGTTCGAACTCGTGCTCCTCCTTCCATCCCTGGACCATGAACTGCCGGCCGTCCTTGCCCGAGCGCATGTACTTCGCCAGCGGCGGTACCAGCTCGCGCACCGGGCCGAGCATCGAGCGCCGTCCCTCCAGATAGCCGTTACCCAGGCACAGGAAGTCCAGGGCGAACTGTTCGAACGCTGCCCGCGACAGCAGCCGGTGTGGAATGAAGGTTTTGCTCAGCAAATTGCGCTTGAACATCAGCCCCGAGTGAAGGTGCACGCTGGAACCCACAGACCGTGCCAGACCGTCCAGCGACAGCGGCGGCTCGTACCACCGCCCGTTAAACCAGCATTCCAGATAATCAAACACCTCCCGGCCACTCAACACTGGTGACGGATCGCCAAAGCTGAACGCCTCCATCTTGCTGTCACTGCGCGGGATGAACTCCTGCGTTGCAACCGTGGCGGCCTGGGCTACCTGCTTGGTATTTCTGCGGCGGTTCGACATCAAAAAATCTCCATCCGCCCGGTATTGGCAGTGGTCTGCCCCTCCAGCGGTTCGTTGTGCAATGCGTGAAAGAGCGCCCACGCCAGGTCGGCGTGGCCGGTGTTGTCGTTTCGGCCGGCGGTATAGGTGAATTGGCGACCGCCTGCGGTGATGGTCTTGCGGATCGCCATCAACGACTGCGCCATGTCGGTCCAGCCGGCGTCGAACTCAAGCCGGCCCCGGTGGATCACGTCGTAAGCCTTCAGCACCAGGCGGGTCTTGACCTCAGGTGAATAGCTGAACGTGGTGACATTGGGGAAGAATTGGCGCACCAGCTGCGCCACGCCGCTGCCCAGACCGGTGACGTCAATGCCGATGTACGTCACCCAGTAGCGGTCGCAGACGGCTTTGATCACGCTCGCCTGCGCCGCGAAGTCCATGCCTCGGAATTGGTGACGCTCCAGCACCCGGAACTTGCCCCCAGGTACCAAAGGCGGTGCGACCACCACCAGACCCGAGCAATCACCGGTTTCCGCCGGGTCATACCCCACCCACACCTGGCGGTCGCCGAACGGTCGCATCGCAAACGGCTTGTAGTCCTCTGCCCACTCGACCCAGCTGTCGACCATGCAGGGCTGCAACACCGTCAGCGGGAAAATGCTAGCGCCGTCGTCGACGAATTCGCACATGAGCAGGTTGGCGAACGCTTCCGGGCTGTACTCCCGCCGCAGTTCTTCAATGTCGAACAGGTCGCAACCGCCCTGCTCCGCGTCGAGGATGGTGACGATCTGTCGCCACAACCGGTCTTCGCAGAACCTACCCTGCTGGAGCGCCCCGTGGGATACGTCGACTTTGGTGTGCTGAGCCGCCGGCTTGCCCTTGTTGAAGCGCTCGCCCGTCCAGAAGGTGTAGGCCTCATGGGCCATGGTCGACGGCGTCGAGAAGTAGGTTTTACGCCACTTCTTGTGCATCGCCATACCCGATGCAACCTTGTTCAGCTCCTCAAACTTGAACGTCCAGAAGAATTCGTCGAAGTAGAAATTGCCGTGGTAGCCCTGAGCCGTGCGCGCGTTGGTACCGAGAAAAAACAGTTCGGCGCCGTTCGGCAGCACGATGGGATCACCGGTCAGCTCAACGCCGATGACCTCGCGGGCAAACGCTTGGATGTAACCACGGAACAAGTAGGCCTGGTTCTTCGAAGCCGACAAGAAAATCTGATTGCGTCCGGTTTCCAGCGCATCAATAAACGCCTCACGTGCGAAGTAGTAAGTGGCGCCGATCTGCCGGCTTTTGAGGATGACGCGGGTGCGCTGATTGCCCGCCCGATGCCAGTCTTTCTGGTAGTCGAAACATCCATCGATAAACGCCTCGCGCAGCAGCTCGATCTGGTCTTCGCTGATGTCGTTTTTCGGGGTCTTTTTCTTCGGGCCTTCGTTGCGTTTTGCGAGGTTGGGGTTGAGTTCGGTTTCGGTACCGCCACCCTGGAAGCGCTGGATGCGAGCCTGTCGCTCCAACTGCCGGTGAAGCAGGTCGATCTCTTTGAAGTCCCCGCCGCTCTTGCCTTCCTTGAGGATCAACTGCACAAGACGCGCTTCCAGCGCCCCACCGATGCGCTCGACGTTATCCGCCCGGTCCCACTCGTCGCGGGCCTTCCAGCTGTGTAGCGTTTTTTCCTTTTCGCCCGTAGCCTCGGCAATCTCGCAGATACGCCAACCCATCCAATACAGGAACTTGGATTGGCGTCGGGGATCGATTGGGAGCAGTTCAGTCGTAGTCATGGCCGCGATGCTGCCGCCCGCGCCTGCGAGTCAGTAGCGCCGCCCCTTGTAGTCCCGCTCTCTACAATCCCGTCCCGTTGCCGCAACTCGCGCGCGTCACGACCATGCCCCTCATTGCAACGCACTTAGCGCCCAACGCATTGAGGATTCCCGCATGAAGAAATTCCGCAGCAATTGGTTCCGCGTCGCCGTCGAGGGCGCTACCTCTGACAAGCGCACCATCAAACGCAGCTGGCTGGAACAGGCGGCGAAGAACTTCAATCCAGCCACGTATGGTGCTCGCATCTGGCTGGAGCACTTCCGCAGCCTGCTGCCCGACAGCCCTTTCAAGGCCTACGGTGACGTGCTCGCGGTCAAGACCGAAGAAGTGGAAATCAACGGCCAGAAGAAGCTGGCCCTGTTCGCCCAGGTCGAGCCGACGCCCGATCTGATCGCCATGAACAAGGCAAAGCAGAAGATTTACACCTCGATCGAAATCGACGACAGCTTCTCGGACACCGGCGAGGCCTACATCGTCGGCCTGGCGGTGACCGACTCCCCGGCCAGCCTGGGCACAGATGTACTGTCTTTCTCCGCGCAGAAGCCAGAATCCAGCCCATTCAAAGACCGCCATTATTCCGCGACATCGATGTTCACCGAGGCGGTGGAAACTGAGTTGCAGTTTGAGGAAATCGAGGACAAACCCAGCCTCGGCGCCCAGCTCTTCAGCAAGGTGCAGGCACTGCTCGGCGGCAAACAGGCGAAGGACGATGCCGAATTCGCCCAGATCGGCCAGGCCGTCGAAGCGATTGCCGACCACGTCAAAGACCTGCCGGATCAAATCGCCGCCGAGAAGAAATTCTCCGGCGAGCTGAATACCAAGGTTGAGCAGCTCAGCAAAGACCTGGTCGAGCTGAAAACCACCCTCGGCAAAACCCAAGACCATTCCCAAACCCAGCGACCACCGGTAACCGGCGGCGGCAAACAAGCCCTGGCTGAGTTCTGACCTGCGGCCTACACCGCCCAGCCCACCATCGGAGACACCCATGCGTAACGACACTCGAAAACTCTTCACCGGCTACCTCAGTCAGGTCGCACTGCTCAACGGCGTTGAATCGGCCACTGCCACATTCAGCGTCGACCCAACCATCCAGCAGCGCCTGGAAACCAAGATTCAGGAGTCGAGCGAGTTCCTGACCAAGGTCAACGTCATCGGCGTTGATGAACAGGAAGGCGAAAAGGTCGGACTGGGCGTGGGCGGCACCGTTGCCAGCCGTACCAACACCAACGTCAAAAAACGTGAGCCGCGCAGCATCGGCACTCTGTCGAGCGATAAGTACAAGGCCGAGCAGACCGACTTCGATACCTTCGTCAGTTACAAACAGCTCGACGCCTGGGCCAAGTTCCCGGACTTCCAAACCCGCCTGTCCAGCGCCATCGCCCAACGTCAGGCGCTCGACCGTATCCAGATCGGTTTCTACGGCACCTCGGCTGCCGAGCAGACCGACCGCACCGCGCACCCGCTGTTGGAAGACGTCAACATCGGCTGGCTCCAGCAGTACCGCACCCACGCGCCCGACCGCGTGCTGAAGGAAGGTGCCGTCGCCGGCAAGATCACCATTGGCAAAACCGGCGACTTCAAGAACATCGACGCACTTGTCTACGACGCCATCCAGTTGCTCGACCCTTGGTACCGCCGCAATCCAGGGTTGGTGGTGCTGACAGGACGCGAACTGGTCCACGACAAGTTCCTGGCCTTGGTCAACAAGGACCAGGACTCGACCAACACCCTGGCCAGCGATCTGATCATCTCGCAACGCCGCGTCGGGGGCTTGCCGCTGTACGAGGTGCCGTACATCCCCGAAGGCACGATCCTCATCACTACCTTCGCCAACCTATCGGTGTACTGGCAGATCGGCGGGCGCCGCCGCTACCTCAAGGAAGAGCCGGAGTGGAACCGCGTCAGCAACTTCGAATCGTCGAACGAGGCGTACGTGGTCGAGGAATACGGCCTGGGTTGCCTGCTGGAAAACATCACCCCAGTCGAAGACGCCGGCGGCGAGGGTTAATCCCATGGCACTCAGCATCGCCCAAGCCCACCAACGCCGCGCTCGCGCGGCCATGGAAGCAGCGAAAACAGCACCGCAGCAATCCATGACTGGTGCGACCGCTTATGAGCATCAGTTGAATCAGTTGCTGCAAGACCGGTTGCGCCTGAAAGCCATCCAGTCCAACGAGGGCAAGGCTGCACTCAAGGCACAGTTGTTGCCCGAGTACATCCCGTATGTCGAGGGAGTACTTGCATCGGGCAACGGTGCTCAGGACGACGTCTTAACCACCGTCATGGTCTGGCGCATTGACGTCGAGGACTACAGCGGTGCCCTGGACATCGCCGACTACGTGCTCAAGCACAAGCTGATCATGCCGGACCGTTTCGAACGCACCACCGGTTGCCTGGTGGCGGAAGAAATCGCCACGGCCGCGCTGAAATCGCAAAAGGCCAATGGCAGTTTCGACCTGAGCATCTTGCACCGCACCGTCGAACTGACCGACGCCGAAGACATGCCCGACCAGGCCCGCGCCAAGCTGTACCTGGCAACCGGCCGCGCGACGTTGGATGGCATCACCGCCGAAGAGCCAGGCCAGCCTGGACAGATCCAGGCTGGCACTGACCTGCTCAAACGCGCCATCGAACTGCACGACGGCTGCGGCGGTAAGAAAGATTTGGATGGCGCAGAACGCCTCCTGAAAAAGCACGCTGCCACCAGCAGCTAACCGAGCGTCCCCACGCACCCCGCCGGCTCGGGGCGGATCGGCCAGGCCGCTCCTCCTGAACGTGAAGCCCCGACCACCGGCGACCTATTTTTCGAGTGCAGTCATGAGCGCATTTGTTGCCAGCGGCACCGTCGACAGCGGCCACATCAACACCGACCCATTCTGGCCGTCGATTGACTTAGACGGTTTACGCTCCACCTTGCGCATCGACGCCAGCGTCACTCCGGCTCGTCTGGAGACTGCCGTGATCGCCGCCGCGATCAATCTAAATAACGAACTGAGCGAATGGCGAACGACCCAACAGGCTGCGGGCTACAACACTCTGGCCGAAGTTCCGGGTGACCGCATCAAAGACGTGTCGGTAAAGGTTCATCTCTATCGCCGCGCGATCGAAGCCGGCACCGGAGCCGAAGTCTGCGAGCGTTACCGCGACTACAGCGCCACCAATGCCGGTAGCCAAAAAGCTGAAGAGCTTACCCCCAACATCGACGACTACCGCCGCGACTTGCGCTGGGCTGTGCGCGACTTCCTCGGCCGCAGCCGCACCACCGTGGAGCTGATCTGATGCCTGTCGCCGTCCGCGCCAATCAGAACGACACCGTCGACGCCCTCTGCTGGCGCCACTACGGCCGCACTGCTGGCGTCACCGAGGCAGTACTTGAAGCGAACCCAGGCCTGGCCGACCACGGCCCAATCCTGCCGCAAGGCCTTGTCGTCAACATGCCCGAAGTCCAAACCAGCGCGCCCCAGCGGCAGATGGTGAACCTATGGGACTGACACCGCAGCACCAAGCCCTTGAACCCACCAACCCTGGACAACGGAATGAAGCGCATGCCTGACCGTCCCGACACCTGGGCCTGGCTCGCCGCCTGGCTCGAACAGAACTGGCCGACTCTTTACGCCGGAGTCCTCGCCCTGATCATCGCCGCCCTGCGGATCATGTACGGCGGCGGCACCCTGCGCCGCATGGTGGTCGAGGCTCCGCTGTGCGGATCCTTGGCACTGGCCGCCAGCCATGGCTTGGCGCTGCTGGGCATCCCGACCTCCACCGCGCCATTTTTCGGTGGAGTGATCGGCCTGCTCGGCGTTGAAGGCACCCGCGCTGCGGCCAAGAAGTTTTTCAACCGAAAGGTAGAGCAACTATGACCACACTTCGCCACGGTGACCGCTCGCAAGCGGTGCTGATGCTGCAAAAGAACCTGAACAAGCACGGCGCCAGCCTGGTGCCGGATGGTGACTACGGCGATGCTACCGAGGCTGCCGTTCGCGCTTACCAGGTCAAAGTCGGTCTGGTCGCCGATGGTGTAGCCGGCAACAATACGCAAACCAGCCTTACCGGCGGCGATTGCGCCCAGCTGCTGCGCAACAATGACCTGGTGCTCGCTGCCGAACGCCTCGGAGTGCCGCTGGCGAGCATCTACGCGGTCAACGAAGTGGAATCCAAGGGGAAGGGCTTTCTCGACAACGACAAGCCGGTAATTCTGTTCGAACGCCACATCATGTACCGCCAGCTCGCCACGGTTCGAAACGCTGGCGATGACCCGGCCGAACTCAAGCGGCACGCCGACCAGCTCGCCACGGCCAACCCCGCCCTGGTCAACCCGAAGCCCGGCGGATACATCGGTGGTACCGCCGAGCACCAGCGCTTGGCCATGGCCCGACTGATTGACGACTCCGCCGCCCTAGAGTCGGCTTCCTGGGGCGCCTTCCAGATCATGGGTTTCCACTGGAAGCGCCTCGGCTATGCCAGCGTGCAGGACTTTGTCGCGGCAATGAGTGCCGGCGAATCACAGCAGTTCGACGCCTTCACCCGCTTCATCGAGACCGACCCGACGCTACACAAGGCTCTGAAAGCGCGCAAATGGGCCGAGTTCGCCAAGCTCTACAACGGGCCGGACTATCTGCGCAATCTCTACGACACCAAGCTCCAGCGCGCCTACGAGCGGCACGCCGGTTGCGAGTGTGGGCAAGGAGTGGCGGCATGATCGACTTCGACGCGGTAGAAAAACTGCGGGTGCAGGACGGTGACGTGCTGGTGGTGCCGGAGTCGTCCGAGCAGGACGACATGCAGCTCTTGGCCGAGTCCATTCAGATAATGAACGGTGCCAGAGCGGTGATCGTGCGCGGCCCCATCAAGCAGCTCAACATCGCCGCGATGAACAAACTCGGCTGGTACCGCGCGTGAGCACCCTGCGCCAGGCCCTATACGGCTTCGCCCTGCTCGGTGCCCTGGCGCTGCTGATCTGGGGTCAGGAAAAACGGATCGACGTCGCCGAGGGCCAAACCCAATTGGCGAAAGATGCGGCCAAGACGGCCCGCGATGACGCCGATCGCAACCTGGCGACCGCCAACACGCTTAGCACCACCCTGAAGCAGGAGCGCGATGCACAGAGCAACCTGCGCACTCAGCAGGACCAACTGCGCTTGAGCCTGGCAAAACGCGAGCGAACCATAGAGGACCTGAAACGTGAAAACTCCGAACTACGCGACTGGGCTGCTCAGCCTTTGCCTGACGCTGCTCGCCGGTTGCGCGAGCGCCCCGCCCTCACCGGCGCCGCAGCTTACCGTGACTGGCTGTCCGGCCGTGGTGCCGTGCCAACTACCGGCGACCAGCCCGCGCAATAACGGTGACCAGTTGACCGATCAGGACCGCGCCGAAGCTGCATGGGCCGATTGCGCCGCCCAGGTAGACATGGTCTACAAACACCAGCAGGCCCAACCATGAACAAGCCCGAAAGCCTGCGCGCCCACCTGCTGGCCACCGTTGCGGAGTTCAAGCACAACCCCGACCGCCTGCTGATCTTCATCGACAACGGCAGGGTTCGTTGCACCGCTGCTCATACCCTGTCGTTTGAATACAGCTTTGACCTGCAGATCATCCTTACCGAGTTCGCCGGCCACCCCGACAGCGTGATCCTACCGATCCTGGGCTGGCTCAGCGTCAACCAGTCCGAGCTGCTGGAAAACCTCGACAAGGTCAAAGACGGCATTCAGTTCGAAGCCGACATCCTGGACAAGAACAAGGTGGACCTCAGCATTACCCTGCAGCTAACAGAGCGCGTAGTCGTGGGCAGCGACGACCAGGGCAACACCACCGTCAAACATCCGAATGAACCGCAGCGAGTGGCTGGCTATCTCGATCCGAATTGGAAGCCCGGGGCCCAGGGCAACACCAGTGAATGGATAGTGCCAGATGTCCAGTAACCTAGAAGCGCTGGAGACATGGGCGGCGGTGCTATTGGCACGGCTGGAGCCTGGGGAGCGCAGCAAACTTGCGCGGAGCATCGGCCAAAAACTGCGCCGCAACCAGCAGAAACGCGTGGTAGCGCAGGAAAATCCGGACGGTAGTAAGTACGCCCCTCGAAAAAAGCGGGACCTGCGAGGTAAACAGGGGCGGGTTCGCCGCAAGCTGGCGATGTTCCAGAAACTGAGAACCGCGAAATACCTGAAGATCCGAGGCGAGGCCAACAGCGTTTCAGTCGGTTTTACCGGGCGTATCGCCCGGATTTCTCGGGTTCATCAATATGGTCTGAAAGACCGCGCTGAACGTGGCGCTCCTGAAGTGCGCTACGAGCAACGCGAATTGCTTGGATTTACGGACGATGACATCGAGTTAATTCGCGATCACCTACTCAGTCACCTCATATAGTCCTTACTCCAATACAAACGAATTATTTTTTACTACTAGAAACAATATCTATAATTTTCTCTAGCACTTCCAGCTCGCTTTTCTCCAACTTTCGCGACTCTATAATTTCAGTAGTCTGGTCCTTACTCAAAAACTTACCTTCAGAGAAAAAGCACCCATTTTTCACCAGCTCCAGAACCTCGGCACCTTTTCCACTCTCAAAGGTAAGTTGAATAAGCGCCAAAGTTTCTTCCCGCTTCCGTTTTACTGCCTCGTAGTATCGAAATTCGTCCATTGCGGATCGATACTGTCGAAGGAAGAAAAATGCCACTAACTCTATAAAAAAGAGAATCCCGAATTTTGGTGCTAAAACAATAACAAGCTCAGCCCCTTTATAAGCAGTGGAGTTCAACGTTTCCATGTAGAAAAACGCGAGACCTGAGAATGCTACAAAAACGCCTACCAGTAGATATACACCTGACCTACCATATAAATTCTGAGACAAATTCCTCGACGTCGAAGCATAATATGAGAAAAGTTCAGATGCTGAAAAATTTGCGTGATCTCCTCGTTCAATAACCTCAGACAAAGCTATAACCTCCGCACTTCTAATTTTAGAAGTAACAACCGAAGACTGTGACACTTCTGAGAGTCCTGAAGACTCAGCCAATGAACGTTTCCGCCTCAACAACTCAACAGGATAAGCATTAAATATCAATCTAAAAAGAACTGGAAAGAACAGCACCATCAACGCGATCATAAAGTCGCTGTAGCGCTCAGACATGACCTGCGCAGGATTTCGACCTATAAGCAGATCGATAAAAACTCCGCCTAATACGCCAACACTTGCGAACCCCCACAGATACAGTTCCATCTCTCGACTATGTTTCTCACGAACTATTACTTCACGCACAATCTCAGCATCACCATTCACCTTATCCGATCCTGTACTCATCACGTCTTCCCTGCCCAAAGTTGGCTCATAAAAGTCCCAGAATAATACATGTTCTCGAGAGCAAAATATCAAAAAGCCATCACGATTAGGATTGAGACGTAGCCTGTATCGAAGGCGCCTACAAAATGCAGATGATGTCTCGACGCGCGCGAGCAATCACCATCGGCGCCATGAACGATCTCGCCGCCCTCGCCCGCATGCTCGAAAACCTCATCCGTTTCGGCGTCATAGCCGCCGTGCAGATGGAGCCCCCGCGCGTGCAGGTTAAAACCGGGGCACTGACCACCGCCTGGCTGCCATGGCTCGCCCTGCGCGCCGGAGCTGACCGCGAGTGGGACCCACCGACCGTCGACGAACAGGTGATCCTGTTCAGCCCATCCGGCCAACTCGCAAATGGTGTCGTCATCACCGGCCTGCCCAGCGATCACATTCCCGCCAACGGTAACCGAGCCGGCCTACATCGTCGAACCTACGCCGACGGCACGGTGATTGAGTACGACAGTGTCGCCCACCACCTCAACGCCACCCTGGTCGACGGCGGCACCACCAACCTGATCAGCACGGGCGGCATAAACCTGGTTGGCGATATCACACACAAGGGCGACTACACCCAGACAGGCAACCAAAACGTCACCGGCAAGGTCACCGTCTCGATTGATGTCGTTGCGGCCGGGGTCAGCCTGGTCAAACACCCACACACAGGCGTCAAGTCCGGTGGCGATCAATCCGGGGGGCCTATCCCATCATGAACAGACAAACCGGCGGCGCCATCGACAACCGCGCCCATATCAGCCAGTGCATCACTGACATTCTCACCACCCGACTCGGTACCCGCGTGATGCGCCGCGAATATGGCAGCCTGCTGCCCGAGCTGGTGGACCATCCGTTCAACGATGTCATCCGTTTACAGGTCTACGCCGCCACGGTCATGGCACTGATGCGCTGGGAGCCACGCATCAGCCTCAGCCGCGTGCAGTTCACCGGGGCCAGCTTGCAAGGCCAAGCCGTGATTGATCTGGAAGGCAGCGTGGTCGACACCAATGAACCACTGAGCCTCAGCTTACCGCTGCAACTGGGAGGCAGTGTATGAACAGCTTCGCCGCCATCGACCTCAGCCAGCTCCCACCGCCGCAGATCGTCGAGCAGATCGACTTCGAATTGATCCTGGCCGAGCGCAAGGCTTACATGATCAGCCTCTGGCCGGCCGAGGAACAGGCTGAAATCGCCGCACGACTCGACATGGAATCGGAGCCGCTGGCCAAACTGCTGCAAGAGAACGCCTACCGCGAAACCATCTGGCGTCAACGGGTCAACGAAGCCTCCCTGGCTAACCTGCTCGCCACCGCTCGTGGGACCGACTTGGAACAACTGGCGGCCAACTTCAACGTGAAAAAGCTGGTCATTCAGGAAGGCAAGCCATCGGCGGTGCCACCTGTGCCAAGGCTCATGGAGAGTGACGACAGCCTACGCGAACGGGCGCAAATGGCCTGGGAGGGACTGAGCACCGCCGGCCCTCGCAACAGCTACATCTTCCACGCCCGAGCAGCGGACGGCCGGGTTGCCGACGCTACCGCTGAAAGCCCGTCGCCCGCAGTGGCGGTGGTCACGGTGCAATCGCTGCTCGGCGATGGCACGGCCTCCCCTGACTTGCTCGCCCTGGTCAACACATACCTCAGCGACGAAGACCGCCGGCCGGTGGCCGACCGTTTGCTTGTCCAGGGCGCGGAGATTCTCAACTACCAGGTCAAAGCCCAGCTCTTCCTGCTCTCCAGCGGGCCAGAGTCGGAACCGATCCTTGCAGCCGCCGAGCAGCGTTTATTGGCCTACGTTCACCAACGGCGTCGCTTGGGCATGGAGGTCTCGGAGTCAGCCCTGCATGCGGCTTTGCATGTTGAGGGCGTGCGCAAGGTCGAGCTGGAAGGCTGGGTCGATATCGTCGCGACCAAAGCCCAGGCGCCCTTCTGCACCAAAGTCACCGTCACCCGAGGCGCCGAATAATGACCGCCCAGCAGCTGCTGCCGGGGAACTCCACGCCGCTGGAACGCCAAGCGGCGCAGGCGCTCGCGCAGATCCAGCGCGTACCGATCCCTCTACGCCAGCTCTGCAACCCTGGCACCTGCCCCGTCGATCTTCTGCCGTACCTGGCCTGGGCCTTTTCGGTTGACCGCTGGGACAGCAAGTGGACGGAAGCGGCGAAGCGCGCCGCCATTCGTTCATCCCACTACATCCACTCGCGCAAGGGCACCATCGGGGCACTGCGCCGCGTCGTCGAGCCGCTGGGCTACCTGATTGAGGTGCTGGAGTGGTGGCAGACCACGCCCTTGGGCGTGCCAGGGACGTTCGCCATCAAGGTGGGCGTGCTGGAAACCGGTATCACCGAAGAGATGTATCAGGAGCTGACCTGGCTCATCGATGACGCCAGGCCGGTCACCCGCCACCTGACGGGTCTGGCCATCAGCCTCGAAACCACCGGGACCACCAACATTTTCGCCAGCGTTTACGACGGCGATGAGATCGACGTTTATCCGCCCGTTCTCCGCGACATCGTTACCACTGGCGTCATCGGCGCCGCTGGTCGCGAACACACCATCGACACCGTCGACATCTATCCGCCGGTACCGGGCGTTATCGACCTCGCGTGCCACATCCGCGCCGCCGGCCGGGAACACACCATCGACACTCTGGACATCTACCCATGATCGATCCCAACTCTCAATTCTTCGCGATTCTCACCGCTGTCGGTGAAGCCAAACAGGCCAATGCGGACGCCCTGGGCATTCCCTGGAAACTCACGGAACTGGGGGTGGGTGATGCCAACGGCACCGACCCGATCCCCGACAGGACGCAGAAGAAACTGATCAACGAGCGTCGACGCCGGCAGTTGAACAAGCTATCGATCGATCCGGCCAACCCAAACATCCTGATTGCCGAACAGATCATCCCCGCCGATGAAGGTGGGTGGTGGATTCGGGAGATCGGCCTATACGACGCTGACGGGGACCTGGTCGCCGTGGCTAACTGCGCGCCGAGCTACAAGCCGCTGATGTCCCAGGGCTCCGGGCGTACCCAAGTCGTGCGCGTGAACTTCATCGTGTCCAGTGCTGCAAACGTAGTCCTGTTGATCGATCCATCAGTGGTGCTGGCAACCCGTAAGTTCGTTACGGACTCCATTACCGACGCAATCAACCAACAGGACGTGAAACAGTCAGTGGTGGTCGCCACCACCGGCCCTATCGTCCTAGCAGGTGCACAGACAATTGACGGTATCGCAGTGCCGGCCGGCTCGCGTGTGTTGGTGAAGGACCAGGCACAGAGCAAAGACAATGGGCTCTATCTTACCGCCGCAGATATCTGGCCCCGTGCCGCTGATGCTGATAGCAGCGTTGAAGTGACCCCTGGGTTACTGGTGCATGTCGAACGCGGCACCGTCAACGGCGACACTCTGTGGCACTTGACTACTGATGCCCCGATCATACTGGGTACCACGCCGCTGACGTTTCAGTGGGCCGGTGGCCTATCGGTTCCTACTCCGGCGGTGGATGATCGTTCGAAACGTGTCACCAATACCGAAGCCGTACGAGCGCAGATCGAAAGTCCCAGCCAGGCTTTCCCCGCTCACGTCTTTCGTAAAAACCGTCTGATCAATGGCAACTTCGATATTTGGCAGCGAGGCGCGCTTGGCCAGGTTGGCAATGCGTCTGGGCCGCCCCAAGCGTTCTACGGCCCTGACCGCTGGATCGTTTATATGCCCACCAATTCGACCGCAACCTGGGAGCGCCTTGCTTTTGAGCCGGGTGCAGGATTTGACGAAGGACGTTATGGCTTAAGAGTTTCGCGCTCGGGTAGCAGTGACGGCCTCAACATCAGCCAAAGAATCGAAGGCGTAGAAACTTGTGCAGGCAAAAGCGTCACGGTTTCGTTCTATATGCGCTCGTCGATTAGCCACAAGTGTGGCGTGATCTTGCGTCAATCATTTGGTGTTGGTGGTTCAGATGGCGGTGCAGGTGTTGGCACAGAAATTACCGTAACGACCGAGTTCAAAAAGTATGTAGTTTCATTAGATGTTCCCTCTATCAAGGGTAAAAAAAGAGCCTCCGATGGGGATTACCTTGAGTTGGTTTTCGGTAGCCTGGGTAAGGGTGCATATAGTTTAGATTTAGCCCGTGTGCAGCTAGAGAGCGGTTATATCTCCACTGAGTTTGAATTGAGACCAGTTGCTGAAGAACTGATTCTGTGCCAGCGGTACTTTGAAAAAACGTTCTCGCAAAACATCGAACCCAAAAATGGTGTCGATATTTCCGGCGCCTTGATTTCCATTGTGTATGCCGGCCAGGGTGGTGCGAGTAGTCAGCCTGTCGGGCACTGGGCGTTCAGGGTAGAAAAGAGGGCAACTCCGAGCGTTCGCCTGTACAGGCCCATGGGCGGCGGGGCTGACGGCCAATGGCGTTCCGGCAGCGACGTGATTTCAAGTGGAAATGCTCGGGCGTTTATAGTGGGTACCCGTCAGGCGTCTATTGATAACAGCGACGTAGGTATTGCTGCCCAAACCTATTACATCCATGCAACCGCAGACGCAGAACTATAGGAGTCGTCATGAACTATCGGCTGACTGAAAACCCAGACACCGTTATTCAATTGCCTGACGGGGCAACTGTTCCGCGTGGACATCGGTTCTGGACTGATTACGAGAAGTGGCTAAAGGCTGGTGGAAAACCTGACCCCGCCTTTATCCTCGACCCGGCTATACCCGAAAGGGCCTGGCGCGACGCTGAGATTGAAAGCGTCAAATGGCTGCGCGAGCGGCACCGAGACGAAGTTGACTCCGAACGCAAGACGACGCTGACCCCCGCGCAGTCAGGCGAACTGTTGGATTACGTCCAAGCGTTGCGCGACTGGCCGTTGTCCCCTGACTTTCCCGCAACCGCGTTGCGTCCGAAAGCGCCTGCATGGATCGCGGACCAGGTCCAATAACCAATACCTCTTGGGCGCTACCGCCGTGGCGCCCTGTAATGCCCTTCCCTACAAGCCCCAGCGCTCGCTCAACCGGCGCGCGCGCGGCAGCCTGTGCACTGTCATTCCATCACAGCGCAGGCACAACCCATGGCCGATTATCTCCACGGCGTGCGGGTCATCGAACTCAACGACGGCACCCGCCCCATTCGCACTATCCCCACCGCAGTTATCGGCATGGTTTGCACGGCTGAAGATGCGGACGCCACTGTTTTCCCCTTGGACACTCCCGTCCTGATCACCAACGTGCAAACGGCTGTCGGCAAGGCCGGCGTGAAGGGCACCCTGGCTGCGAGCCTGCAAGGCATCGCCGACCAGACAAAACCCTATGTCATCGTGGTGCGGGTCAAGGAAGGCGCCGACGACGCGGCAACTACCACCGCGCTTATTGGCACAACCACTGCCGATGGCAAATACACCGGCATGAAAGCGCTGCTCGCCGCGAAGGCCCGCCTGGGCATGACCCCGCGTATTCTTGGCGTGCCAGGCCTGGACAGTTTGCCGGTGGCCACCGCCCTCGGCGCCATCGCCAAAGACTTGCGCGCATTCGCCTACGTCAGCGCTTGGAACTGCAAAACCAAGGAAGAGGTGGTCGCCTACCGCGAAAACTTCGGCTCCCGTGAAATGATGGTGATCTGGCCGGACTTCCTCAGTTGGGACACCGTCGCTAACAAGACCGCCAACGCCTCGGCTGTAGCACGGGCTCTCGGCCTGCGAGCGAAGATCGATCAGGAAACGGGCTGGCACAAAACCCTCTCCAACGTCGCCGTCAGCGGCGTCACTGGTATCAGCGCCGACGTGTTCTGGGACCTGCAAAACCCGGCCACCGACGCCAACTACCTCAACAGCAACGACGTCACCACCCTGATCAACGCCAACGGCTTTCGCTTCTGGGGTAGCCGCACCTGCAGCGACGATCCGCAGTTTGCTTTCGAGAACTACACCCGCACCGCACAAATCCTCGCTGACACCATGGCCGAGGCGCATATGTGGGCAGTTGACCGTCCCATGCATGCCTCGCTCGTGCGCGACCTGGTCGAAGGGGTGAACGCCAAGATGCGCGAGCTGAAATCGCAGGGCTACCTGATCGGCGGCAGCTGCTGGTACCCGGAAGACGTCAACGACAAAGACACCCTCAAGGCCGGCAAGCTCTGGGTGGATTACGACTACACGCCCGTACCGCCCCTGGAAGACCTCACCTTCCGCCAGCGAATCACCGACCGCTACCTGATCGACTTCGCCAAAGGCATCAACAGCTAAACCGGGCCTCCCCGCGAGGGGAGTTCACCCTGAACCCGAATCCCGGAGAACACTGCCATGGCCCTGCCTCGCAAACTCAAGAACCTCAACCTGTTCAACGACGGCAACAACTACTTGGGCGTGGTGAAGTCCGTCACCCTGCCGCCGCTCGGCCGCAAGATGGAAGCCTACCGTGGTGGAGGCATGAACGGTCCCGTCAAAGTAGACCTTGGCATGGCCGACGACGGTATCCAGTTCGAATGGAAGACCGGTGGTCTGGATCTCATCTCCTTGAAACAGTTCGGCGCGGTGAATGCCTCGGCCGTGGCCTTGCGTTTCTCTGGCCCTTTTCAGCAGGACGACACCGACGAAGTCAGCACCGTGGAAGTCGTGGTGCGCGGGCGACATGAAAACATCGAGATGGGGGAAGCCAAAGCCGGCGAAGACACGGAACACACCATCAAAACCACCTGCAGCTATTACAAGCTGACGGTCGACGGCACCGAGATCATTGAAATCGACCTGCTGAACTTCATCGAGAAGGTCAATGGCGTCGACATGCTCGCCAAACAGCGCAACGCCCTGGGCGTCTGATCCCAACACTCAACCACCGACAACATTCATCAGGAGCTTTTCCAATGACAGCCAAAGCAGCAGCCACCGACCAGCCAGACGTTCAGCCGCTGGCCGACGACAACACCGTCACCCTCGACACCCCGATCCGTCGTGGCACCACCACCATCGACACCATCACCCTGCGCAAACCTTCCTCGGGTGAGCTTCGCGGTGTGAGCCTGTCCGATCTTCTGAACCTGGATGTCGCCAGCCTGATCAAGGTCATCCCACGCATCAGCAACCCGGGCATTACCGCAGTTGAAGCAGCCGGCCTAGACCCGGCCGACCTGGTCGCCATTGGTAGCAAGGTCATTGGTTTTTTGTTGCAGAAGTCGGTGAAAACGGATGCATCCCTCGTTGCGTAGAGGACGCCATGGCCGACCTGGCCGTGGTTTTTCACTGGGCACCATCTGACATGGATCAGTTGGGCTTGCAGGAATTGATGGACTGGCGCGAACGGGCGCGAATGCGGAGCTGTGTCGATGGCGAATGATTTAAGACTGCGCGTGTTGCTGGACGCCATCGACAAAGCCACTGGCCCGTTGAAGAAAATCTCCGGGGCCAGCACTGAAACCGCCAGAGCATTGAAAGCCGCCCGTGAGCGCCTGAAGGAACTCAACACCCAGCAGAAAGACGTGAGCGCCTGGCGCTCTCAAAAGACTGCTGCTGACGAAACTAAGCAGTCCCTCGACGCAGCCCGCGAACGGGTTAAAGCCCTCAGCCAGCAATTCGCCGCGACCGGCGTACCCACCAAGGCCATGACCAGGGACGTCCGCGCGGCGGTGCGCGAAGCACAGCGTCTGAAACAAGAACACCAGCAGCAAAGCGAGCTGCTTCAGCGGCTGCGCTCCAAGCTCTCCGACGCCGGCATCAGCACCAAGAATCTCAGTGCCCACGAACGTCAGCTGCGCGAGCAGATCAGCTCCACGAATAACAGCATCAGCGAGCAAGGCCGGCGCCTGCGTGCGTTGAACGCCACCCAGGAACGAATGGCAAAGGCCCGAGCACGACTCGACAGCACTTACAGCGGACGCAAACAGTTCGCGGGGGATGCTGCGATGGCCGGCGCCGCTGGTATGGGCACCGGCTATGCCATCGGTCGTGGTCTGTACGCCCCCTTGCAGGAAGGCAAGCAGTTCGCACTTGAAGAGAACCGCGTCGCCGCCTTGGGCCTGGGCAAAGAAGACACCGGCAAAGCAATCGAGTTTGCCAAGCGCATGAAGACCTACGGCACCAGCGTTACGGAAAACCTGACGTTGGTACGGGATGCAATGACGGTGTTCGCCGATGAGCACGAAGCCGAAATGGTTGCCCCAACTTTGGCAAAAATGAAGTTCGCGAACCACGCCATGTACGGCGAGGAAGAAGGCTCCGAGAACGAACGCAAGTTCATGGACATGCTCAAGGTGATCGAGCTGCGTGGTGGCCTGGCAAGCAAAGAGGCGTTCATCAATCAAGCCGATATCGTGCAACGCATCCTCACCGCCACTGGTGGCCGTGTGGGACCCAATGAATGGCTGAACGTGATCAAGACCGGTGGCGTTGCGGCCAAAGGCATCAAGGACGAGGCGTTCTATTACCAGATGGAACCTCTGGTGCAGGAAATGGGCGGCCACCGCGTCGGTACGGCGATGATGAGCGCCTACTCCAACATCTATCAGGGCAAAACCACCAAGCGTGCGGCCAATAATCTGGAGAAATTGGGGTTGGTCGATCCGGCCAAGGTCAAGCACGACAAGGCAGGACAAATTGCCTTTCTCGATGTTGGGGCAATCAAGGGCAGTGAGCTGTTCCGGGAAAACCAGTTTGAATGGATGGAAAAAATCCTCTTGCCGCAGCTCGCCGCCAAAGGCATCACGGATAAAAAGCAGGTGCTGGACAGTATTGGCAGCATCTTCTCCAACCGCACCGCATCCAACCTATTCGCGCAGATGTATTTGCAACGCGAGCAAATTCACAAAAACGCCAAGCTCAATGCCGGCGCCGACGGCATCGACCAGCTCTACGACAAGGGTATGAACACCGCCCAGGGCGTCGAGCTGGAGCTGCTCGCTCAGAAAGCCAACGCTTACCGGGAGATGAGCGCGGCGATTCTGCCCACCTACGTCGAAGCACTGAAAAGCATCACCGAAGCGATTAAAGGCGTTACCGCCTGGATGAAGGAGAACCCAGCTGCTGCCGCTGCCATGTTGAAAACCCTGATGGTGGTCGGTGTGCTGGCCGGTGTCTTTGGCGCGCTTGCCTTGACCCTGGCTAGCTTGATCGGTCCTTTCGCAGTGGTCAGTTACGGCATGGGCTTGTTCGGCCTCAAGAGCGCCGGGATTGTCGCAGTAACCCAGCGGCTGTTCCCGACGTTGGTTGGCCTCGCCAGAAACGCCTTTCCTATGCTGATGCAGGGCATTCGTTTGCTGGCCATGAGTATGGGCGGTGCACTGCTGACCGCAATTCGGACGGTCGGTATGGCCCTGTGGAGCTTGGCGGCAAACCCGATTGTTCTAATCATCGCCGCCGTTGTTGCCGCGATTGCCGGTGGCGCGTACCTGATCTACCGAAACTGGGACGCGGTGAAGCTGTACTTCAGCAATGCCTGGACTGAAATCAAGGCAGGATTCGACGGCGGCATTGCTGGCATCATCACCACGCTTGTGAACTTCAGCCCTCTGGGGCTGGTGTATCAGGCATTTGCCGGAGTACTGAGTTACCTGGGCATTGAACTGCCCTCACGCTTCACCGAATTCGGCAGCATGATCGTCAACGGCCTGGTCAATGGCCTGATTTCCGGCATGGGCCTGGTGAAGGACACCATCGTATCGATCGGCGATTCGACCATTGGATGGTTCAAGGAAAAGCTTGGCATTCACAGCCCGTCGCGGGTGTTTGCGGAGCTGGGCGGCTTTACTATGGCTGGATTGACCCAAGGGTTGGAAGCCGGCGAGAAAGGTCCACTCGGGGCGATCAACGACCTCAGCAAGCAGATCACTCAAGCGGGACAGCTGTCCTTGCCAGTACCCGCGTTCCCGGCCCCTCTGATCGCCACCCCGAGCGGTGATAGTAATCCGGTTTCAGTCGTACGCCTCAGCGACGCCAGAGGGTTCGCGCTGGACAGGCCGTTGATCCCTTCCGTGCCCACGACTGCACAGTCTCCAGCACCGCTTGAGGAAAACCCTCTCACAGCCTTGATCAACTTTGGCAAGCAGTTCATCAATTCCGGCACGCGGGCACCGGGAACCGCAGCGGCACCTTCAATCGCGGTAGAAAAGAAGCCATACGCGCAATTGCACTCTGCAGACAGGCCCTTCATTCCTTCATTACCCGCCACTGCACAGGCTCCAGCACCGCTTGAGGAAAACCCTCTCACAGCCTTGATCAACTTCGGCAAGCAGTTCATCACCGCTGGGACGTTGGCGCTGGGAACGGTAGCGACACCCGCAATCGCTATCGATGAACGCCCCCCAATTAATCAGCTCGCGGCGCCTAGCTATGACAGCCATGACCACTATGAAATCAACATCCACCCAGCCCCAGGTGACGATGCACGAGCGATTGCCCGGGCTGTGCGTGCCGAGCTGGCCCGCATCGCTAGCGAGAAAAGTGCCCGCACGCGCAGCAAGCTGTCTGATCTGGAGTAATGCCCAATGATGCTCGCCCTTGGCATGTTCGTTTTCAGCCTCACGACCGCCGCCTACCAGGAGCTGCAGCGCCAAACCAACTGGCGCCATGCAAGCAATAGCCGAATCGGTGCAGCACCTGCACGGCAGTTCCTCGGGCGTGGCGAGGACACCATCACGCTGCCAGGTATCCTCCTCCCGGAACTGGCAGGCACCACTCTCAGCTTGGACACCCTTCGATTAATGGCCAACACCGGCACGGCCTGGCCCATGGTCGAAGGCAGTGGCCGCATATACGGCTTGTGGGTCATCGAAAGCCTGAGCGAAACCAAGACCTTTTTCTTTCGCGATGGGACGCCTCGGCGCATTGAGTTTAACCTTTCCCTCACACGTACCGACGATGACCGGATCGACCTGCTCGGCGCAGGCACTGCCGTCGGCATGAACATCCTGCGCGGGTTGCTATGATCGAGGCCGCCCTTTCCCGTGTAACCGGTTTTTTGAAGGACACGGTCGGTCGCTACAAGCGCGATGCGGCATATCCGGTACCGGCTTTCCGCCTGACCGTCGACGGCAACGACATCGCCCAGCTCATCAGCCCGCGGCTGATGAGCCTGGAGCTAACCGACAATCGCGGAATCGAGGCCGACCAGCTCAGCATCACTCTTAGCGACCACGACGGCTTGCTGTCGATTCCACCCAAAGGCGCTGTGGTGCGGTTATGGCTGGGCTGGAGCGACACCGGTCTAGTCGATAAAGGCACTTACACCGTCGACGAAACAGAACACAGCGGCGCCCCGGACGTGCTGAGCATCCGTGCCCGCTCGGCAGACCTGCGCAAGGGGCTCAAGACCAAGCGCGAACGCAGCTGGAGCAATACAACCCTCGGTGACGTCCTGGGCGATATCGCCATCGGTAATGGCCTCACCGCCACCATTGCCGGTGCCCTCGATGGCCTGCCCATCCTGCAGCTGGATCAGGCCAACGAGTCAGACGCTAATCTGATCAGCCGCCTGGGCGAAGAATTCGACGCTGTGGCCAGCGTCAAGGCCGGGTGCCTGTTGTGCATGCCTGCCGGTGGTGGAAAGACTGCCAGCGGCCTGGATCTGCCTCACATCACCCTCACCCGCTCCGACGGTGACCAACACCGCTACCTGATGGCGGACCGTGATAGCTACGACGGCGTGCGCGCCTACTTCTACGACGTGAACAGTGCCAAAAAACAGGAAGCCATTGCCGGCGGCGGCGAAAACCTCAAAGACCTGCGCCACACCTACAGCGACAAACAGTCAGCCCTACGTGCGGCCCGGGCAGAATTCAACCGCCTGCGCCGTGGCAGCGCCACGCTCAGCTACACGCTCGCTATGGGACGGCCCGATCTGATCCCGGAACTGACCTACACGCTCCACGGCGTGAAGGACGAAATCGACGAAATCATCTGGTACGGCGGCAACGTGCAGCACAACCTCAGCCCAGACAACGGCTACACGATGAGCCTGGAGCTGGAAAGCAAGCTGCCGGAAGACACGGTCGACGACCTGGCTGAAGAGAACAAACTGAATTACACCGGGATCATCGCCTACTACCGCGACGACAAAACTGGCAAAGAGAAAACCATGACGGCCGGCGACCAGGCAAAGCCGAGACGGCTGCTGTGGCTGTACGCCAACAAGAATACGGCGAAGCGCGCGGTGGATCGGGAATGGAAGAGGTTACAGGCGGCGAAGGCCGAGGTGGAAGGCCCCACAAGCGGCAGGGCCAAGGTGTAGGGATGTTATTCGCCAAACACAGTAATGACCGTGCCACCACCATCACGAGCGAAGGCTTGGCATTCGACGGCCAAACCTTTTTGCTCGACAGTGGCAATCTCACTGTCGTCCTTCAGTGCTTCTTTGCGGCACTGCTTGGACGCCTTCACGACCGCTGCCGCAGACTGGATTGAAACCAGACTACCAGCACGACCGACAAGGTCATAGAAAGCTTGGTCCGGGGCTGGACCATCCCAGGTGATGGCGATGTTAGGGCTGCTCATGGCACAGCTGAGAGACAGCGCAGTGTTCTGCCCGTCACGATATTCAGTGGTCTGTTTGCCTTCGGTTTGCTTGACGAGGGACAGATGGCGTTCCTGCTGGAGGGCAGCAAGAATGGTATCGCAAGGTTCAGCGAGCGCATTTGTGGAAAGCGCCAGCAACAGCGCGCAAGCTCCAATATCAATCAATACGTCAGTTTTCACAGCAGCCCCTCTCTGGATCATTCCTTGATACCTTTGCATCTGGCGTGTTGCCAAGTTCCATAGGCTATTAAGCGATGGCCGTTTCGGCAATAGCAGCATTATGAGTGATTGCGCCAACTTGACCACCTACAAAAACATCGATGCATCCGGCATCGGACCGAGAGGAATACCATGGCGTTGATCATTGGTGATGGTTTGGACGAGTTTCGCGAGAAGCTTTCTAATGCCCCCGTTTTGGTCCCCAACTGGCATGTAGGAAACGACAACTGGCTCGAACAGGTACTGATAGGTCTTTGGCCGCAGTTTGTCGCGTTGCGTGACGAGATCAAAAAAGATGCTGCCTGTGCCACCGTAGAGGCAAGCGCTAACTATGAAAAGTGGCGCGCACAGCTGATCCCCCTGAACCCCAAAGCGTCTGACGTGGAGATTGATGAAGAAGCGAAACGTCGATCCGGTATCGACAAAACACCCGAAGAGCGAGTTTCCCACCGCTACTTAGGGCGGATCATGATTCTTTATACCGAGGTGGCAATACTCTCAGCGGCACTTTGTGAAGCTGAGATAAATCTTGCCTTAGCTTGGGCACTCTCGATGCTTGATAGGGAGGATGAATTCCGACTCATCGAGTTGAAACCGACGCCGGAAAAATGGTTGCATGGTCCGAAAACAGTGCTACCTAACTACGTGTTACCTTCAGGTTGTGCCGAGGCCGAAACGCTACGTAAAGTCTTTAGTCAGAGAAATCGTTTAGTTCATCCCAAATCGACGATCCACAAAGCTGGTAAGCACAAACTGGGCGCAAAGGTGTTGAATCCTCCAAAGCTTAAGGATTTGCTTATGTGGATAGAACGCTACTTCAGCCTGCCTTTTGATCTGGCCGATTTTTTGCGAACTCAACCGCCGATCAACGGTGACCAATTTCCCGTTATGACTTGGAGAGATACGATCGAGAGGGCAACTCAGCATAAGCTTCCACGACCAGACGATCCGCCTTGCGACCAGCCGATATCACCCCATGCCTAACTAGGTTCGTTCTCTGCCGGCCATAGTGCGAAGCATGCTGGTCCAAACGATGCAATCATCGGCCAGGTTGGATGAACAAGGCTGGTCATGTCGCATACAAATAGGTGGTGAGCTGGAGTGCGCCTTTGCACATGATGCGCACCGCATCTGCCTTATTTAAAAGCCCGGCGTACCGGGCTTCTCCCCTCTACTGGGCGTTCAAGAGCACATCAATGAACCGAAGGATGTCGTTCCGGTGTTCTTCACTCAACTGCCTGAACCCCTTCAAGAGGTGCAACTCGGCGGTGGTCAAACGCTGGTCTTCATTGCTTCCGTTTTGATTGGTCTCTGCATCGCTGTTCACCGACATGTTCTACTCCCTTTACAACACGTAACGGGTGCCCGGCACCGTCAGTAGTGCCGTCGAAAACACCCGGCGAACGAACGATTCTCAGCATGTTTGGATGTGCCACCACCCCTACCATGCAATAAAAAGCGACGGACGCTGTGGGTAGAGAAGTAATCAGATGTAGTCCATAGAGAACTCGGCCAAGTGAATGCCACCGGCCCGTGATGCAGAAGAAAACTTAATGAGCCGGCGCTATTGCCAGGGCATTGGTGAGACGCACGACGGACGCTTTGTCGCCGTCGGAAAGCGATCGGTAACTTTCAAGAATTTTGGATTCGACGCTATCAATCCCGTCCTCTGACAGCAGCGCCTTGGCGCCTGTCAGCACGTATTGAACATCCACCCCAGCCTTTTCCAGCGCTGACAGATAACGCAGATCAGGCGAATTGGTACCCAGTTCGTACGCTTTCTGTGTCCCTCGGCTGACGCTTCCCAACGCCCCAAAATCTGTCTGATTCAGGCCCAAACGGTCGCGCTCTTCTCTCAGGCGATCGCCCACCCCATCAGAAATGTACATTTTTTTGATCAACCCTTATTGACTTGAACATTTTTTTATTCAAGAATGACCCCACATCAACACGAACCAACACACATGAACACTATGCCCGCCCCCCTTACACCCGAGCAAGCCCGCGCGGCTCTTGACCGCAAAGGCGTGAGCATTGCCGAGTTCTGCCGAAAGTATGAGCTGAACAGAAATCTGGTCAGCGACCTGCTCAACGGCCGCAAGAAAGGTCGTCGTGGAGAAGCGCACCGGGCAGCAGTACTGCTCGGGATCAAAGACGGCGTGATTACAAACTAGGGCCTCTGGCTCCAAGGGGAAACCAGAAGATGAAACGCCGAGTTCTAGACAGCAGAAAGAACGTGGTCATGGCCGTTATCAGCGCCTATCCAGGTGGCCGCGCCTACGCAGCCGCAAACCTCGGGATGCCGCTCAAGAAGTTCGACAATCAGGCCTACGAAAACGCAGGCAGCCGCCCTCTTACCGACGAACATATCCATCGGTTGGAGCAGGTCGCGAAAACAGCCTTTCTCCCTGACTACATCGCCTCAATGTACGGCGGCATGTTCGTACCGTTGAGCCTCCCGGAAACGCTGGACAACGTGGAGCTGTACAGCCGCTCGCTCAAGGCTTCGGCCAAGCGGGGCAAGGTCGACCAGATCATGTCCGCCGCCCTGGATGATGGGGTTATCGAAAAGCGAGAGGCCGACGCGATCGTCGCCGCGTTGATCACCTACATGTCGGCCCGGTATGCCGAGGTGTTCGCGACCATCCAGCTTTACAGCGCGGGAGCTGTCCAGTGAGTACTTACAAACTGGTCTGCCCTTGCTGCAACAGTTCGATGCGTATCCGCACCTCCGAAGGGCAAACGCCTTGTTTCCGTTCGATGTACTCGGAATGCACCAACCTGCTGTGCGGCGCCACCTTTTCCGGCTCCTTGGTCTGGGAATATCAGCTCAGCCCGTCGGGCATTGACCGCCCACTTACAGTGCTGCCGATGGCTCCTACGAAAGTGCGTTTGCTTGCACGTCGAAACCTCACGGTAAAGAACGATCAACCCGACCTGCTGGACCAACTGGAAATGGAGCGTGCGTGATGAATACAGCTACCGATACCGATTACCAGGAATACCAGGCGACCATGCAAACCGCTGGCCTGTCCTTCTTGCAACGTCACCAGGCCGAGTACCTCGGCAACGACCAATTGCTTTTCTGCCGCGCGGTGCAGCACTTGGTGGCCAGCCTGGAAGTGCCTTTGCACATGGCTGAAAAACTGATCAGCCGCGCCTACGGTGAACTCAAATCCAACAACGACCGCCACCAGCTGGACGTCGATGCAAGCTCCGGTGCCGTGGCTGTCATCACAGACCCGGCCAGCGGAATGACCTGGGCCGTCCCGGTCAGCCTGATCTACCAACGCATCATCAACGCACCGGAAAACCGCCGACTGCGCCTCGTAACACCGTAAACCCCGACTAACCCCGCCCGCCCCCGTTTTCAATGGGTTTGGGTGAGCTTTGCCCGCAATCCGAGGTGGACCATGGAAATCGACATCGCCGTCACCGCAAAACTGCCCCGTGACCAGGCAGAGGCCCTGCTCCAGGACCTGCGCGTGCAGTACTCGGCACTGCTCAACGAGCACTGGTATGACGATCGGTTTCGCATGATCCCCGAGGGTTTTCGGCATGACTCGTTGCTCGCGGCCTTCCCGGTGATGGCCGCGCAAAAACGCCTGATCGGCGCCCTTAAATACAGCCTTGGCGAAGTGAAGTAAGCCACGATGAAGATGGAATACGAATTGCGCGCCGACATCTTGGACCGCCTGAAATCCGACTATGGATTCAAGTACAAGACCGGTAAATACATGCGAGAGGGCAAGTGCCCTGCCTGCAACAAAAAGGAGCTGTTCGCTTTCCACGATGATCCGTGGGTCATCCGCTGCGGCCGTGGTAAGTGCGGCCAAACCTGGCACGTAAAAGAACTCTACGAGGATCTGTTCAATGACTGGAGCACCCGTGCACCGGCTACTGAACAGCACCCAAACGCTACTGCCCGTGCTTACTTGGAATTCGCCCGGGGTTTCCGCTTCGATGTAATTCAGGGCTGGTTTACCCAGGACTCATACTTTTCCAACGAGCTGAACGAAGGCAGCGCCACAGTGCGGTTCGCGCTGGACAAAGGCGGCTACTGGGAACGGTTAATTGACCGCCCACATCGCTTCGGCAAGATGAAGGCTCGCTTCAAACCAGGCGACAGCCCCCGTGGCGTGTGGTGGTGCCCGCCATGCGTCGAGTTGTTGGATGTCAAAGAGCTGTGGATTGTCGAGGGCATCTTTGACGCCATCGCCCTGGTACACAACGGCATTGCAGCAGTGTCAGCGATGTCCTCCGGTGCATATCCAGAGGAGTCGCTTAAAGAGCTGGCTCGCCAACGCGGCGGGAAGCTACCCAAGCTGATCTGGGCCTTGGACAACGAACCCGGTGCCCATCGATACACCAAGCGCTGGGTACGTCAGGCACGCGCCCTCGGTTTTGTCTGCGAAGCAGCGCAGATTCCCCAACCAGATAGCCGCAAGGTTGACTGGAATGACCTGCATCAGCGCTGGCAGTTTGTCGACGGCGACGAACAGCGTGCCCAACAGATCGAAAAGGATCTGAAGGCTGCCCGCTATCACGGCGACCTGCTTTTAGCCGAAAGCGCCTCAGAGAAAGGCGTGTTGATGTACGACTGGAGCGAGCGCCATGAATTCTTTTTCGGGTTCGAAAGCCGGATGTACTGGTTCAAAATGGACCTGGAGAAATTCCACAAGGCCATGCAGTCGCTGGAATCTTCCGAACGTCAGGAAGACCAACTGCTCAACGACAAACAGCGCCGTGACAAGGCTCTGCGCCAATGCGGTGGCGTGGTCGAAATTGCGAACTGCTACCCCCAGGCTCTGTACTTCCAGCGCAACGAAGTTACCGACGAGTCTTGGTACTACTTCCGCGTGGACTTCCCCCATGACGGGGGCAGCGTTAAAAACACCTTCACCGGCGGCCAGGTCGCCGCCGCCAGCGAATTCAAGAAACGTTTGCTCAGCATGGCGGCAGGCGCTGTATTCACCGGCAGCGGCCAGCAGCTCGACAAGATTATGAAGGACCAGCTCTACGGCTTGAAAACCGTGGAGACCATCGACTACGTGGGCTACAGCAAGGAACACGGCGCCTATGTGTTCGGCGATATCGCGGTGCGTAACGGTGTGGTCAGCCAGGTCAACAAGGAAGACTTCTTTGAGTTCGGCAAGCTGCGCCTCAAGACGCTGCAGAAGTCGATCGCCATGCACATCCAACGCGACGCCAAGCAGTACCGCAGCGACTGGCTTCCGATGTTATGGATGTGCTTCGGTGCCAAGGGCATCGTGGCCCTGGCCTTTTGGTTTGGCTCGCTGTTCGCTGAGCAGATCCGCGCTCAGTACAAGTCATATCCCTTCCTGGAAGTCACGGGCGAGGCCGGCGCCGGTAAAACCACTTTGCTCACTTTTCTATGGAAACTGCTGGGCCGTGAACACGAAGGTTTCGACCCATCGAAGTCAACCCGCGCCGGCCGGCAGCGGGCCATGGGCCAGGTATCCAACATGCCAGTGGTGCTCATTGAGGGAGACCGTAATGAGCCGGATAAAGCGCATGCAAAGGGATTCGATTGGGATGAACTGAAGGACTTTTTCGGAGGTGGCACCCTCGGTACCAAGGGCATGAAAACCAGCGGCAATGAGACCTACGAGCCGCCGTTTCGCGGGGCGATCGCTATCAGCCAAAACGCCGATGTCAGCGCATCTGAAGCGATCCTGACCCGGATTATCAAATCTCACTTCGCGCGGCCAGAGGTGACCACGGAGAGCCGAGCAGCGGCCGATAACCTCAACCTGATCCCAGTAGAACAGCTAAGCCACTTCCTGCTAATGGCCGTGCGCGCGGAAGCCCAGATCATGGCGAAATTTGCCGAGCGCGTCCTGGTTCATGAACAGCACCTGCGCAAGCTCAAGGACATTCGCGTCGAGCGGATCATCAAGAACCACAGCCAGATCATGGCCCTGGTGGATTGCCTGTGCCTGATTTGCCCGTTGGACGAAAACCAGCGGGTCACTACCCAGCAGGCTTTGACCGTCATGGCCTTGGAACGCCAGTCAGCGATTAGCGCCGACCACCCGCTGGTGGCTGAATTCTGGGAAGTCTACGAATACCTGGAAAGTCTGGGCGATGGCCCGCAGGTCAACCACAGCACTGACCCGAAGCTGATCGCCATAAATCTCAACGAATTCGCCGAGCTGGCCAGCATCCACCGCCAGAACCTGGCCGACCTCAAGACCTTGCGTTCCCTGCTGACGGAGAGCCGCAGCAGAAAGCTGCTGGAAACCAACAAGTCAACGTACAGCGCGGTCCGCGCCTCTCAAAGCGCCGGCAATGCCTTGTTCAACAAACCACTCACCGTGCGCTGCTGGGTGTTCAAGAGCGCGTAACTGCGGGACCTAGTCAACGAAGGTATGACCATGAAATGGGCAATCAAACGAAACAGAGACGGGCAAGTGCAGCAGAACTGCTGGATCACCGACAACGGTTACACCGTCGCCGAATGCCGGTTACCTGAGTCGCGCTACCCCGTAACTCGACCTGGGGGAGAACTGCCGTTTGCTTATGCAAAGGACCGGGACGAAGTCATAGCAATCATTGAGCAGGACATGGCCGACGAAGCCTGAAAACACACCGGGGCTGCAACCCCTCGACACCGATCACCCAAAGGAGAAGCACCATGCACGTACAAGTCATCACCGGTGACGGCCAACAAGGCGAAACCAACCGCCTTCGGCACCTGAAAGAGCTGAAGGACTGGTTTAACGAGTCCGGGAAGATCGTTCACGCCGAAGCATACGACCCGGCCGGCCTGGTCGCGATCCTGGAGGTTCGTGCAGTAAGCGACAAAGAAATTCTGGTGCTTGAGTGCAGCCGGGAACAGATCCAGGCAGTCCTGGAATGGCAGTCAGCAACGGACGAGGTTGTTGAATTTGAAAACCTGCTGCTGCACCTGGTGCGGAAGCAAAACCCAACCGGCGAAAGCCAGTAAGAAGGTGGTGTCGAGGGGCTGCAACCCCTCGACACCGACCACCCAAAGGAGAAGCACCATGCAAGTGAATCAACCCCAAGGCGGCACCGCAGAGGCTACCACAACACCGCTAGCTGTCGGCGACAAGGTCAGTTACATCGCCATCAGTGGTGGTGGTCGTAGCTACAGGTTCAGCGCCCGCAAAGCCGTAATCGAGGCAATCACTGGCGATATCGCGACATTGCGCAGTGCAAATGGCCGAACCACCACACAGCCGCTAAGCAAATTGACACCCGGCGGCCAGCCCAACGCGCTAACTCGCATGCTCATGGGAGGGCAGTGATCATGTCTGATTTCTTCTATAAGTCCAGCGAGCCTGAAACCGTTGCCATCGTTCGCGAATTTTACTTAATGAAGCACGTTCTCAGCGCTCAGTTGATAGCACTGGGGGTGCACTTCGGGGGCAAAGTCGCGCAAATGCGGGACATCACCTCCCACTTCGCTGGTGGCGTGAAACTCAGCGGGGGAGCTGAGCTGGATGTCCATTGGTGCCGCCCTGATGACCATGGCTACCGTTCACTGCGCACCGCTGCCAAGCCTGGCAAGGGCATATCCAAGGAAGACCGCGCATCAATTCGAGCAGAGCACGAGCGTCTCATTGGCTTGTGGAACGAGCACTGCCCTGAACGTCTCAGAACCCATGGATATTGGGAACGGCTGGGGGTGAACACCGGCAGCGTACTTTTGAGCGGCGGGGTCAAATTTGAACTCGGCGACACCGCGTATTTCCACCTTGGTTTTCAAATCAATGAAGCGGAGCACCTGGCCGATATCGCAGACGGCAAGCCAACGAACGGCTGGATCGTCGGTGCAGTTGAAATCCTGGCTAGCGAATACGAGGCAGCACGCCTGGCGAAGTTGAAGGCAGTCGAGGTGTCCAATGCTTAAGCGCACCCTCACCCACTTCCACCTCTGCTGCGGCCTCGGCAGCGGCGCCGCTGGCTTCAGCGACTCCAAACCAGCCCTAGGCCCCGTGCAAGCCGAATGGCGCTGCCTGGGCGGCGTCGACGTGGACCCGGCCGGCTTGCGTGACTTCCAGATGATGACTGGTGTGCCTGGCACGCTGATGGACTTGTTCACCCGCGAGCAGTTCACCGCGTTCCACGGCCAGCAGCCGCCCGCCGGATGGAAGGAAGCCACCGCCGAGGATCTGCGCCGCGCCGCCGGCAACGAAGACCCGGACGCCGTGTTCATCAGCAGCCCCTGCAAGGGGGCCTCTGGCCTGTTGTCCGAGACAATGAGCCAGACGCCCAAATACCGGGCGCTCAACGAGCTGACGTTGCGCTGTGTGTGGCTGATGTGCGAAGCCTGGAAGCACAACCCGGTGTCACTGATCGTGTTCGAAAACGTGCCGCGCCTGGCAACCCGGGGCCGGTACCTGCTGGACCAGATCACCAAGCTGCTCAGGCACTACGGTTACGCGGTGGCGGAAACCACCCATGACTGCGGCGAAATTGGCGGGTTAGCCCAGAGCCGCAAGCGCTTCTTGCTGGTGGCCAGGCACGTCGAGAAGGTGCCGGCGTTCCTTTACGAGCCGGAAAAACGCAGCCTGCGGGCCGTTGGTGATGTGCTGAGCCGCATGCCGCTGGCCGGCGATATCGACCAGGCGGGGCCGATGCACCGGGTACCGGCATTGCAGTGGAAAACATGGGTTCGCCTGGCATTGGTGGAAGCAGGTAAGGACTGGCGCAGCCTGAGCCGGTTTGCGATCGAGGACGGCTACCTGCGCGACTTCGTGATCGTGCCGGAATACCGCGCCGGTTATATGGGAGTGCATGACTGGCAGGACACCGCCGGGACGGTCGCCGGCCGGTCGAGCCCAACCAATGGCAAGTTCTCGGTGGCGGACCCTCGGCCCACCAGCAAATTTGAATACACCCAATACGGGGTACTGCCCTACGACCGCCACTGCGGCGTGGTCACAGGGCAACGGAGCCCAGGGCAAGGCACGTTCAGCGTTGCAGACCCACGCATGGGCGGCGAGCGGCATAACAACGTCTTCCGCGTGGTGCACAACGACCAAGCCGCCGGAACTGTCACTGCGGGGCATGGCCCCAGCTCCGGCGGGCAAGCCGTGGCCGACCCTCGGCAACCATCCAAAGGTTTCGGCAAGTACCTGGTCACCGACTACAGCAAGCATGCCGGCACGGTCATCGCCGGCAGCACCACCGGCCAGGGCGCTTTTGCCGTGGCCGATCCGGCTTACAAGAACTGGCACCCAGCGGCCAGCACGCAAAAGCTGCGAATCACTCCCTGGTGCGACAGCGCCAAGACCGTGACCGGCTCGCAGCAGGTTGCGAGTGGAGCGTTATCGATCGCGGATCCGCGCCCGGGTATGTCGCGCACCAAGGGCGACGCGTACCTGACTGGCGGGCATTACGGTGTCGTCGACTACAACGCACCGGCCGGCGCTGTGTCCGCTAGTGCCTGTCACGACAACGGCCGGTGGTCGGTAGCGGATCAGCGCATGCCGGCGCCCAACGACCGACTGACCTGCATGATCACCAGCCTCGACGGTACCTGGCACCGCCCGTTCACCACCCTGGAGCTGGCCGCGCTGCAATCGCTGTTTGATCCAGAGGATCACTGGTCAACGGATCCACAGACAGCCCATGAAATCCAGGTGATGCAACGGGTGCGCAAGATCGAGCAAGCGCCGTTCTTCCTGCTGGACGGTATCAACGATGGCAACCACCGGGAACGGATCGGCAACGCGGTACCGCGCGCGGCGGCAAAAGCGATGGCGGATGTTTTCGGCATGACCCTGCTGCTTTCCGAAGCTGGGGAGACATTCATGCTCAGCAACGTGTCGATTTGGGTGCAGCCGGTGGCGATTGCGTTGAGCATGGCTCAGCAGGAGGTTGGTCATGTCTGACCTCTTTTTCTTGCAGGACAGCCGCAGTAACGTCGGCAGCCGGGCCATGTTCTGGCGCAACGGAGGCGGCTACACCTCGAACCTGAACGAGGCTGAGCAGTTCAAACACGAGTCAGCAATCAAGCAGTACGAGTGCCGCGAAACCGATCTGCCCTGGCCAGTGGAGTACGTCCGACCCCGGGCAGAGGTCGGCGTTGACTGCCAGTACCTCACCAAGTCAGAGGCCGAGGCCTACTGCAACGAAGACGGCCGCGTATATGTGGCCTACGCACGCGAGTGGGATGGCAATGATCTGGTGTGGCACGGCGGCAAAGGCCCAACCGCGAACCTGGATGACGCCATCCACCCAGGGGTGGCAGATGCCGCCGGGTACCTGGCCCAAGGCTTCGAGCTTTGGCCATGCGGATACATCGTCGAGCGTTCCCGGCCGGTAGTCCCTGCCGCTTTGCTCGACCACAGGCAGGCACTACGCTCGGTCGGCCTCAAGCTGCCCAAGCTCAAGCGCCCGCGAAACCGCATCTACAGCGACCGGCTCAACTGCGAAGGTTGCGGGCGTTTCCTCAGCGAGCGTCAACGCTTCGACGACTGCCCGAACTGCGGGGCGAGGAATGCACCATGACCGTATTCCTTTTGCTTTACCTGTGCGCGGATGCGACCCGTACGGATTGCCAGGTGGTGAGGGCTGATAGCTGGAACGGCCCTCACGCCTACGAACGATGCGAAGAAGCCGTACCAAGCCTGACCGAGGCGCTGACTGCGCCCAACCGGAAACAGCATCGATTTGTGTGTGAGATCCAGGACGACGGAGCAAAACCCGCAGAACACAGAGCGCCGCCAATATTTATTCATCAATCGTTTCGGATGTAAGAGGGACCACCATGAACACAGCGTTCATTCTTATGGCCCAATACGACGGCCAGGCGATTATCTCGCTGGAGCTAGTGTGCCGGGATTACTTCACACACCTAACGCCGGACATGTTTCAGCGCAAGGTGATGAGCGGTCAGATCAAGTTGCCCATCACCCGGTTGGAGCCTAGCCAGAAGTCGGCCAAGGGTATCCACCTCACCGACTTGGCCGCGTACCTAGACTTACAACGCGCGGCCGCGGTTAAAGAGCACCGACAGCTCAACGGGATAAAACACGCCGTTTGAGCCACTTCTCTGATGCGGCGCCCAGTTGGACGGGCGCCCTCAGTATCTTTTCATGCCATTCCCAGCCCACATAACGATCACCCTTGCCACGTAGATGGGTGTAGCGCCTCATTGAATTCCAATCCCGATGGCCAGACACACTTGCCACACGCGGGATATCCCAATCCATTTCGAACAGTCGGCTGACGCCCTCATGGCGAAGGTCATGAAAGTGCAGATCCACAATTTCCAGGAACTTGCAGGCTCTCGCCCAGGACGTGGAGATTGACTCAGGGCTGTAGGGGAATATGTCGTCGCCGGCCTTCGGCATTGACTGGAGGATCTGCCACGCCTCGTCCGGCAGGTAACACCAAACATCGTTGCCGATCTTCTGCCCGGGGTTCTTCATGTCGCGCACCAGCACCCGCTGGCCAGCCTCGTCGACGTCCGGCCAGCGAATACGGGTTATTTCATCCAGCCGGCGCGTGGAAAACAGTGCAAAGCCCACAACTTTCAGCATGTTGGTGACGGTGGGACGCCTCGCCTGCATGTCCTGGTAGTGCTGCAGCACACTCGCCAACTCGTCCAACGTCGGCCGACGGTCACGCTCACGGCTTTTCAGGTTGTAGCCCAGCTTGCGTAGCACCCGGCGCGCACCGCCCATCGCGAGAGGATCGACCTGGTAACCCCACGCATCTTTAGCAATCGCCAGTACAGCGCCGAGGTGCGCCAGGTCATTGCCGGCGGTTTGTGGCTGAACCCTGCCGCCTTCCGCGCTCATTCTCCACAGGGCGAAGTCGACCAGGCACTGAGTGTTGATGTCCGTATCGGTCAACTCGCCCAGGTACGTCTCACCGATGGCGGTGAGCGTCGCACGCTTGGTTTTTCCCAGCGGCCGGGCTTTCTCGACTTCGACCAAGTAGCGAGCGGTCATCTCTTTGAGCGTGGCGCCTTTGCGACTCGCCCGCTCGATCGCACCAGGTTCATCCAGTTCCGACTCACGTTTGCGTGCCCAAGCCTGGGCAGCCTGTTTTCGGGCGAAGGTCTGGCTCTCTTGGTAGACTTGCACTCCGTCGCGTTTGATGCGGATTTGAGCCGTGTAGCTCACAGTCCCATCCGCCAGTTTTCTTGCCCTGATAGTCGCCATATCGAAAGTGGTACGCGTCAGTTTTGAAGTGGTACATCGTACCACCCAGCCCTCAAAAACGCCTGAAAACGCCCTAAAACACGTCAAGAACACGTTGAGTAAAATGCTAGATAAACAGAGCTTTAGCCCAGCAGAATCAAGCCCCGCACTGTCTCGGCGCTTTAGCGTTGCACCCATGATGGATTGGACCGACAGACACTGCCGCTTCTTCCTGCGCCTTCTCTCCAAAAACGCCCTGCTCTACACCGAGATGGTCACCACCGGCGCAATCCTCCACGGCGACCACGAACGCTTCCTGCGTCACAACGAAGCCGAGCACCCGCTCGCCTTGCAGTTGGGCGGTAGCGTCCCCGCTGATTTGGCCGCCTGCGCCCGCATGGCCCAGGACGCTGGTTACGATGAAGTGAACCTCAACGTCGGCTGCCCCAGCGACCGGGTGCAAAACAACATGATCGGCGCGATCCTGATGGCCCACCCTGCGTTGGTGGCGGATTGTGTGAAGGCAATGCAGGACGCGGTCTCGATCCCGGTAACGGTTAAGCACCGCATCGGCATCAACGGCCGGGACAGTTATGCCGAGCTGTGCGATTTCGTCGGCAAGGTGAAAGACGCGGGCTGCACCAGTTTCACCGTGCATGCGCGAATCGCCATTCTGGAAGGGCTGTCACCGAAGGAAAATCGGGACATCCCGCCCTTGCGCTACGACGTGGCGGCGCAGTTGAAGCGGGATTTCCCTGAACTGGAGATCATCCTCAACGGCGGCATCAAGACGCTCGAACAGTGCCAGGAGCATCTACAGACCTTCGACGGCGTGATGCTGGGTCGCGAGGCTTATCACAACCCGTATTTGCTGGCCGAGGTGGATCAGCAGCTGTTTGGCAGCACCGCGCCTGTGATCAGCCGCGCCGAGGCGTTGGCGCAGTTGCGTCCTTATATAGCCGAACACCTGGCAACAGGCGGCTCGATGCATCACATCACGCGCCACGTGCTGGGGCTGGGGACGGGTTTCCCGGGGGCTCGGAAGTTTCGGCAGTTGTTGTCGGTGGATATTCATAAGGCCAGTGATCCGTTGGCGTTGCTGGATAAGGCCGGGGCGTTGTTGGAGGGGCGGTGATCTGGGTGTCAGTGGGTTTATCTGGAGGCTGACACTCCGCTTTCGCGGGCAAGCCCGCTCCCACAGTTGGATGAGGGTACATCAGGAAGATTGGGGCCTCATCGCAGGCAAGGCTGCTCCCACCGTTTGATCGGGGTGGTCATCGGGCAGTTGGGTTGAACCTGCTGGCTGTTTTGGCCTCCTATTCAGCATTGGCCGGTGATTCAAACGGCTGTTTTCAGGTTGTTGCCCTCGCAAACGATCGAATGCATTTGCGCCCTTGAGCGGCTGTCAGCGCTCGGGTAATGTCATCAGACCCACAGGACAGAGCACGCCCATGACTTCCAAGCTGGAACAACTCAAGCAATTCACCACTGTAGTAGCCGATACCGGCGATTTTTCTACCCTCGCCAAGCTCAAGCCGCAAGATGCCACGACCAACCCTTCCCTGCTGCTCAAGGCCGCGTCGATCCCAGGCTATGCCAAGCTGCTGGACGAGGCTGTTACCGACTGCAACGGCGACGTAGGCCTGGCGAGCGACCGTTTTGCGGTAGCCGTCGGCCAGGAAATCCTGAAAGTGGTGCCCGGCCGCATTTCCACCGAGGTGGATGCCCGTCTGTCGTTCGACACTGACGCTGTACTCAAGCGCGCGCATCGTCTGATCGACCTGTACGACAAGGCCGGCGTTGGCCGCGACCGTGTGCTGATCAAGATCGCTTCCACCTGGGAAGGCATCCGTGCCGCCGAGCAGCTGGAAAAGGAAGGCATCCAGACCAACCTGACGCTGCTGTTCTCCTTCGCCCAGGCCGTGGCTTGTGCTGAAGCCGGTGTGTTCCTGATTTCGCCGTTCGTAGGCCGTATCTACGACTGGTACAAGAAGGCCAACGGCAACGACTACACCGGTTCCGACGATCCGGGCGTGCAGTCGGTGACGCGCATCTACAACTACTACAAGGCCAATGGCTACAAGACCGTGGTAATGGGTGCGAGCTTCCGTAACCTGAGCCAGATCGAAGAGTTGGCCGGTTGCGACCGCCTGACCATCAGCCCGGACTTGCTGGAAAAACTGGCTGCTGACAATGGCAAGCTGGAGCGCAAGTTGGCGCCAGGCCATGCCGGTGAGGCGCGTGTGCACCTGACCGAAGCGCAGTTCCGTTGGGAATCCAACGAAGATGCGATGGCTACCGAGAAGCTGGCCGAGGGCATTCGTCAGTTCGCCCGCGACCAGGAAAAACTCGAAGCGCTGTTGGCCGCCAAGCTCTAAAAACGGCGGCGACAAAAAGGGCGGCACCTGTGAGGGTGCCGCCCTTTTTTTGTATTAGCCGATTTCGAGCCGAACTCAGTTAAAAATGTGGGAGGGGGCTTGCTCCCGAATACAGGGCGTCAGTCGCTGCATTCACTACTGACCCGCCGCTTTCGGGAGCAAGCCCCCTCCCACACTTTGACAGTGTTTCAGCTGGAAATTAGTGCCGCTCCAGCGCGTTCACCAGATCGTGGAACGCCTCACGATTGGAGTCGTTCAAGCCCATCAGGATCTTGTGGGCTTCCAGCACCTTGATCCTTACCACTTCCTCGGACTGGTCCTGGGACGGCAGGTCGGTCAGGCATTCCGGGCACGGGATCGGGCGGTCAACGATGTTGAACACTTGATCAAAGCCCATGGACTGCAGCAGACGGGTGATGTCTTCGTGGGTGGTGACGACGGTCGGCAGCAGTCCGACCTTCTGCCGAGACAGAATGGACAACTTGGCCAACAGCCCAAGGGTGGTGCTATCGATGCTGCGGGTTTCGGTCAGATCGATCACGATCGCCGAGAAATTCAAGGCTGTGAAGATCCGCTCAATCGTCGCATCCAGCGCCGAACACAAGGTCAGGCGCACTTCACCGACAAACTTCAGGACAAACGTCCCGTCTTGCTCGGCGAATTGGATTCTTCCGGTACTCATCAAAGATTCCTGCTCAACACCAATAGGGCGATATCATCCGGCATCTCCCCTAGCGTGGCCAATCCAAAAACCTGCCGCAGGCCATCCAGGCTGCCGCCCGCCGACCTGACCCGCTGGGGTAAGGCGGCTTCTTTCTCTTTGAGTGTAGGCTCTGGCAAAAGGTCCAGGATACCGTCGGACATCAGCGTCAGGCTGAAGGTCGGCGGCAGTTCCAGGATGTGGTCTTCGTAGGTGGCTTCATTGAACAAGCCCACTGGCAAACCACGCCCTTCCAGGTAGCGCACACTGTCTGGAGTGTATAAAACCGGCAATGGCAGGTGACCGCCAATGCTGTAGGTCAAGAGACCTGTTTCTTCATCAATCACGCCGCCGACCATCGTCACGTGCTTGCCCAGCTTGCAGCTGATCAGTCCCCGGTTGATGTGGCCCAGCACTTGCGAGGGAGTGAACTCCGGCAAGGTGCCATTGCGCTTGGATTCGAACAACAGCCGTGTGGTCATGAACTTCAACAACACGGTCACGAATGCCGAGGAGGCGCCGTGGCCGGAAACGTCGGCCAGGTAGAACGCGACACGCCGCTCATCAACGCGGAAGTAGTCGACGAAATCACCCGACAAGTACAGCGACGGGATGATCTGGTGGGCAAACTTGAACTCGTCGATGCTCCACGGGCTCACCGGCAGCATGTTCATCTGCACCTGGCGACCGGCGTTCTGGTCTTCCTGGAGCAGGTTCAGGCTGGCTTCGAGTTCGCGGTTGGCGGTTTCGAGCTTTTCACGGTAACGCTGGTTTTCCAGCAGCAACCGTGCACGATCCAGGGCACGGCGCACCGAGTGCTCCAGTACGGCCAAATCTTCCAGGGGCTTGATCAGGTAGTCGGCGGCGCCCAGGCGCAAGGCCTCGACCGCATCATTCATCACACCGGCACCGGACACGACAATCACCGGCGTCTGCGGAGAAAGGTCAGTCACCTGGCGGATCAGTTCGAGGCCGCCCACCTGGGGCATGCGCAGGTCGCAGATCACAAGGTCGGGCTTGTCGCGCTCGAATACCTGGAGACCCTGGAGGCCGTTGCTGGCCTGCAGGACGCTGAAGCCACTGTCTTCCAAATAGGCCGCAAGACTCGCGCGTACTACTTCGTCGTCATCGATTATCAGCAGCGTGGCACTGGTTTTCTGCATGTGGGCAAACGGCGCCAGAATTAGGTTGGCGTAGGCCGCTCGACAATGGCCGGGCGTACTACTGGATTCGCTTTCTAGCCTCTCTGTCCTACAAAGTGCCGGGATTTTGCCCATGCACAAAGGTAAAGCAGAGGTGCCCTTCTAAGGCGCAGACGGTACTCCCATCCGCCAGGGGTTTCAAGCTCATGGCGATGGTCGCCGGGCGTCTTTACATCGCAAATCACCGGTGGTTATAAGAACGCATAAAACCGCAACTTAAAGTAAGGACCTAACCCGCGGGAAAACCTCAAATTCCGCCCACGAAAAAGGCGACCCGAGGGCCGCCTTCTTGATTCAAGCCTGACGCTTAAAAATCGTCTACAACCTTGCCATCCTTGACCTTGAACTCGCGGTTCTGCAGGTAAGCGTTACGGATGAAGGTGTATTTGTCGCCGCTGATCAGCTTCTCGGAGGACAGCAAGCTGGCACGTGTGTCGACGATATTCAGGCCGAAGGTGCTGTTGCGCCAGCCGATATCGTTCATGTAGCGGTACGGCTGGGTGTAGCTGTCCACATACTTGGACGGTGCGTCACGCAGGGTGCTTGGGCCCAGCAGTGGCAGCATCACGTAAGGGCCGCTGCCGACGCCCCAGTGGCCGAGCGTCTGGCCGAAGTCTTCGTCGTTGCGTTGCAGCCCCATTTTGGTGCCGACATCAATGAAACCCAGCACGCCGAACGTGGTGTTCATCAGCAGGCGGGCAGTGTCGACGCCAGCCGCGTGGGGCTTGAGTTGCAGCACGTCATTGGCAAAGTTGCCGACGTCACCGATGTTGCGGAAGAAGTTGTGGATCCCGTCCTGCACGAACTGCGGGGTCACGAACTGATAGCCTTGGGCCAATGGCTTGAGGGCGTAGGTGTCAACGGTATCGTTGAAGGTGAAGATAGGACGGTTGACGCTTTCCCATGGATCGTCTTCCGAGGCCGCCTGGGCCACGAAAGGAACCAGCAAAATACTCGCACATACCGATAGCTGAGCTAGACATTGGCTCCAGCGCATAGCTTGAACTCCTTGAATGGTCTGTCATGGGCGCTATGCCCTGAATGAGGCCGTCAGTATATGCCGGAAGTGCCAGATTAGGCAGCCTTGCAGAAATGTCATTCAGCAAATGCACAAAATTCCTACAAATGCCGCAGATGTAACTTGCTTGTCATCCGCGTTCGATAGCGTCACTGCTATTTCAGGGACGTCGAAATGCCACACGCCGAAATTGTTACTGCCAGCGCCCCCTCCCTGACGGCCGTACTGTTCGGGCTTAGTGGCTGCCTGGTGGACTTTGGTTCCCAGGCCCGCGCCGATTCCGCGCCTTCAAGCGATACCCATGCCACTGTCGGCGCCCTGAAGATTCTGCGCAGCCTCGAAGAACAGGGCGTGCCTTGTGCATGGCTGGATGAGCTGCCGGCGTCCGTTTCCAAGCCCCTGGCCGCCGGGCTACCCCGCTGGATCAAGGCCACCAAGCCCTCCTCCACCCGCTGGCCGGCGCCCCACGCCTGCTGGCAGGCCTTGATGGAACTGAATATCGAACGCCTGGAAGGCTGCGTCCTGGTCAGCGGCGAGCCGCGTCTGCTGCAATCGGGGCTCAACGCCGGGCTATGGACCATCGGCCTGGCGTCCTGCGGCTCACTGTGCGGGCTGTCCCCGGAGCAATGGCAAGCACTTACCGAGAAGGAACGCGAGCACAAGCGCGCCAAAGCCACCGTCGCGCTCTATGGCCTGGGCGTGCATTCGGTGATTGACCACCTTGGCGAACTGCACACCTGCCTGGCCGACATCAGCCTGCGCCAGCTCAAAGGCGAGAAGCCCTGATCGAGATCATGCACAGTCGGCGCCAGTGGATTAATCTACAGGTCAGCCCGTAGACCTTTCACGGCGTGCCGCGGTCTATGCCAGTGCCTATCGATAAAAGGAAGAACGCCATGCCTGCCCGCGAACAACTGCAAGAACAGGTCAAAATTTTGCGCGAGCAATTGGATCAGAATCCAGAAATGCCACTCGAAAAGCGCGAAGAGCTGCAAACATTGATCGCTGAACTGGAAGTTCAGGAGCCGCTGGAAGGTGCTATCCAGGACCCAAGTATCGCCGACGGTGTGAACCTGGCAGTAGAACGCTTCGAACTGGACCACCCGGGCATTGCCGGGACCTTGCGCAATATTGTGGTGACCCTGGGTAACATCGGGATTTAATAGCCGGACACCTATCAAATGTGGGAGCGGGCTTGCTCGCGAATGCGGTCCGTCAGCTGATACACAGGCTGGCTGATACACCGCTTTCGCGAGCACGCCCGCTCCCACATTTATTTTTCGTGAAGGCTACTGACGAGCCAGGCGCAGGTTCTGGAACTGCAGCTCTTCAGTGCTGCGATACGGGTTGATATCCAGCCCGCCACGCCGCACATACCGCGCATACACCGTCAGCTTTTCCGGCTTGAGCAGGCGCTGCAGGTCGAGAAAGATCCGCTCCACGCACTGTTCATGGAAGTCCGAGTGCTGGCGGAAGCTCACCAGGTATTCCAGCAGGCTGGCGTGATCCAGCGCCGCGCCGCGGTACTCCACCGCCACGCTGCCCCAGTCAGGCTGGCTGGTCACCGGGCAGTTGGACTTGAGCAGATGGCTGTGGACGCTCTCCTCCACCACGCGCGAATCGTCGCAACGCAGCAGCTCCGGACGCGGGTGCTCATAGTTGCTGACGGCAATGTCCAGGTCATCAATGCACACACCCGGCAACGCGACCACGCCTTCGGCTTCAACCTCGCCCAGGCTGCGGATGCGCACGCCAACCGGCTTGCCGGCAGCGGCACTCAGGTCGGTGCGCAAGGTGGCCTCAAGGCTCTGCACATCGACAAACGCGGTCTGGTTCAGCGAGTTGAGGTACAGCTTGAACGACTTCGACTCAATGATGTTCGGCGAGTCGGCCGGGATGCTGAATTCACCGATGGCCACCACGGGCTTGCCGGAGGGCAACAGCCAGGACAGTTCGAAGCAGTTCCAGAAATCCACGCCTTTATACGGCAGGGTCTCGGCGCTCAGGCCCAGCTCGGCCCACTTGGCGGCGCGGGGAATGGGGAACAGCAACGACGGGGTGTAGGTGGAGATGTATTCACTGGACTTGCCCAGCGGCGAATGTTCGGCTGCGGGATGCATGGCGGAAACCTGGCTAAATAAACGCGGCTATTCTACCCGCCTTTGCATCCCAGTGGCTTACTGGCTGACCGTCAGCTTGCCCACCATGCCCGCCTGATAGTGGCCGGGGATGTTGCAGGCAAACTCCAGGCCGGTGGCCTTACTGAAGGTCCAGGTCAGTTCAGCGGTCTTGCCCGGTTCTACCAACACACTGTTGGGGTCGTCGTGTTTCATGCCGCCCATGTCGCCGTGGCCCATCGCACTGTGGTCCATTTTGCCCATGCCGGTAGCCGTCAGCATGCCGCTGGCCTGCATCTTGAGCATTTCTTGCTGATGCGCGGCGTGCATCGCAGCGTCACCGAGGTTGAACTCGTGGAGCAGTTGGCCTTTATTGATCAATACGAAGCGCACAGTCTCACCGGCTTTTACATCGATGGCCTTGGGCGAAAAGGAAATGTCCTGCAGTACCACTTCCACGGTGCGCGTGGCCTTGGCAGCGGGTGCAGCCTCACCGAAAGCGAAGGTTTCAGCCGGAGATGCCAGTACCGGAAAACTCAGCGCCATCAGGCAGCCCGTCAACAGCCAGGATTTACGCAAAAACATGGTCACACTCCAAAGGTTCGGAATCAGTCTGTGGGACACTTTACGAACGCGCCGCTGCCAGCCAGCTGACGGCCAGATTACAACTTTGTCAGCTTGAGCCTGCCACGGGACCTGCGATGTATAAAGCCTGTGTTCCCGTAAACCATGAGCCGCCCATGAAACTGCTGATCGTCGAAGACCAACCGAAAACCGGCCACTACCTGCGCCAGGGCCTGGCCGAGGCCGGGTTCAACACCGAACTGGTGGCCGACGGCACCACCGGCCAGCACCTGGCGCTGACAGGTGACTACGACCTGTTGATCCTCGATGTGATGCTGCCGGGTCGCGATGGCTGGCAGATCCTCCAGGCCGTCCGCAACGCCGGGCTCGACATCCCGGTACTGTTTCTTACCGCGCGAGACGCGGTGGAAGACCGGGTGCATGGCCTGGAGCTGGGCGCCGACGATTACCTCGTCAAGCCCTTCGCCTTCTCCGAACTGCTGGCCCGGGTGCGCAGCCTGTTGCGCCGTGGCAGCAGCCCGCCTCAGGAAACCAGCCTGCAACTGGCCGACCTGCGCATGGACCTGATCCGTCGCCGGGTAGAGCGCGACGGCCAGCGCATTGACCTCACGGCCAAGGAGTTTTCCCTGCTGGAACTGCTGCTGCGCCGTCAGGGCGAAGTACTGCCCAAGTCGCTGATTGCCTCTCAGGTGTGGGACATGAACTTCGACAGCGACACCAACATCATCGAAGTCGCGATCCGCCGCCTGCGCCTGAAGGTCGACGATAACTTCCCCAACAAGTTGATCCATACCGTGCGCGGTATGGGCTACGTGCTTGAGGAGCGGTTCGCTTGATGAAACGGATTTCCCTGACCAGCCGCCTGGCGCTGCTGTTTGCTGGCTGTACCGCCGCGGTTTCATTGCTGGCAGGCGTGCTGTTCAATCATGCCAGCGAGGCGCACTTTATCGAGTTGGACCAGCAACTGCTCGACGGCAAGCTGATAGCGCTGCGCAGCACATTGCAAGGTGCCGACACGCCCGAACGATTTGCCTTACGAGAAACAACGCTGCGAGAGGAACTCAATCGCCAGCCCGACCTGGCCCTGCGCATCACCGCCGGCGATCAGCGCTGGTTCGACGGCGCTCCCGGCATCACCCTGCCCCAGGCGCCTGGCCTGTACAGCGTGCAGAACGCCGGAACCGATTACCGCGTGTACAACGCGCCGCTGACGCCTGGTAACGCTGACTCTCCACGACTGACGCTGATGCTCGACATCACCCACCACCAACATTTCCTGCAACGCATGCAGCATCTGATCTGGCTGACCGTCGGTCTCTCCGCCCTGGCCACTGCCCTGCTCGGTGCCTGGGCCGCCCGCAGCGGGTTGCGGCCATTGCGGCGTATGAGCGAAGTCGCCAGCGGCGTGTCTGCCCACTCCCTGACCCAGCGCCTGCCCCAGGAACAAATGCCCGTCGAACTGGCGGAACTGGCCCAGTCCTTCAACGCGATGCTGGGTCGACTGGACGATGCCTTCCAGCGGCTCTCGGCATTTTCTGCCGACATCGCCCATGAACTGCGCACGCCACTGTCGAACTTGCTGACACAGACCCAAGTCATCCTCACGCAACCACGGGCGCTGGAGGACTACCGCGAGGCCCTGCACAGCAACCTCGAGGAACTGCAATGGATGGCGCAGTTGGTCAACGACATGTTGTACCTGGCCAAGGCCGACCATGGCCTGCTGGCGCCCAAGCGCGAAACCCTGGTGCTGGCGAACGAAGTGGATGCATTGCTGGAGTTTTTCGCGCCGCTGGCGGAGGACATCCAGGTGCGGTTGGTTCGGGAAGGTGGCGCCAACACTTCAGGTGACCGCAGCATGTTGCGCCGGGCGATTTCCAATCTGCTGGATAACGCGTTGCGGTTCACGCCACCGGGTGGTGACGTCAGCGTGAGGATTATCGAAGGTATAAAAGGCGTGACGTTGAGTGTGGAAAACACCGGGGAAGGTATTCCAGAGGCGTTGCTGCCGAGATTGTTTGACCGGTTTTACCGGGCAGATACCGCGCGGCATGAAGGGAGCAGCGAGCATGCGGGCCTGGGGTTGGCGATTACCCAGTCGATTGTGCGAGCCCATGGAGGGCGGATTTTCTGTGAGTCGGGGGCGGGGTGGACGCGGTTTGTGATGGAATTGCCGCAAAGGCATTGATGCAAGCTGTACCGGCCTCATCGCGGGCAAGCCCGGCTCCCACATTAGACTGAGTTGTTCTGACGAACGCGGTCAAATGTGGGAGCTGGCTTGCCTGCGATAGCGGTCTTAAGAATTACGAATACCTGAGGGCATGCGCCGGCTCAATCTTCGCCGCCCGATACGCCGGATAGATCGTCGCCAAAAAGCTCAACACAAACCCTGCCGAGCAGATCAGCAACACATCCCCACCCTGCAACTCCGAAGGCAGGTTGCTGACGAAATACACGTCCGAACTGAAGATATGCTGCCCGGTCACCCGTTCCAGCCAACCCACCAGTTCACTGACGTTCAGCGCGGCGATCACGCCCAGGATGCCGCCGATCAAGGTACCGACGATCCCGATCACCGTGCCCTGCACCATAAAGATCGCCATGATCTGCCGGGGCGTGGCGCCGATGGTGCGCAGGATCGCAATGTCGGCGCCCTTGTCGTTCACCACCATGATCAAGGTCGCGATGATGTTGAACGCTGCCACGGCAACGATCATCAGCAACAGCAGGCCAATCATGGTTTTTTCCATCTTCATCGCGCTGAACAGGCTGCCCTGGGTGTGGGTCCAGTCGTCGGCCTTGTAGTCGGTGCCGAGGCTGGCGGCGATATCCGCCGAGACCTTGGGTGCGGCATACAAGTCTTTCACTGCCAGGCGCACGCTTTGTACCTGGTTCGGTTCCCAATGCTGAATCTCTGCAGCGTCGGCCATGTGGATCAGGGCCATGGAGCCGTCCAGCTCAGCGCCGACCTTGAACACACCCACCACGTTCAAGCGCTGCATGCGCGGGGTGATACCACCCGGCGCGCTACTGATTTCCGGCACGATCAGGGTCAGCTTGTCGCCGACGTTCAGGCGGAAACGCCGGGCGGTGATCTCGCCGATCACCACACCGAACTCGCCCGGTTTCAGGTCTTCAAGGTGGCCCTGGACAATGTGCTGGGCCACGATCGACACCTTGCCTTCCTGGGCCGGGTCAACACCACTGATCTCGATCGGCTGCATCGCGCCCTTGTAGGAGAGCATGCCGTCCATCTGTGTGAACGGTACGGCAGCGGTGACTTCCGGATTCTTCATCGCCGCATCCGCCACCGGCTGCCAGTCGCTGATGGGCTTCACGCCAACGATGGTCGCGTGAGGCACCATACCGAGGATGCGTGAGCTCATTTCCCGCTGGAAACCGTTCATTACCGACAACACCACGATCATCGCCAGCACGCCCAGGGCGAGGCCGATCATCGAGGTCATCGAGATAAACGAAACAAAACGGTTGCGGCGCTTGGCGCGGGTATAGCGCGTGCCGATGAAAATCGATAACGGTCTGAACATTCGCGGGCACCGTTGAAAAAATAGAAAACCCGGCGCCGGGCGCCGGGCTTGGAACAGGTCAGATGGCGACCAGATGACCTTCCTGCAGGTGCAGCACACGGTCCATCTGGCGGGCCATGCTCATGTCATGGGTCACCACCAGGAACGCGGTGCGCATCTGGGTGCTCAGTTCCAGCATCAAGTCCTTGATGCCCTGGGCGGTGTGGGAGTCGAGGTTGCCGGTGGGCTCGTCGAGCATCACCAGGCCCGGGTTGTTGACCAGGGCACGGGCAATTGCCACACGCTGGCGCTCGCCGCCGGACAATTCAGCCGGTTTGTGCTCCAGGCGATGGCCCAGGCCGACCCGCTCCAGCAACGCCTTGGCACGCTGACGCGCCTCGGGAATCGCGGTCTTGCCGATCAACAGCGGCATGCAGACGTTTTCCAGGGCGGTGAACTCGGGCAGCAAGTGGTGGAACTGGTACACGAAACCCAGCGAACGGTTGCGCAACTGGCCACGGGCCTTCTCGCCCAGGGCCGACAGTTCTTCGCCGGCCAGCCAGACGCTGCCCTGGGACGGCGTATCAAGGCCGCCCAACAGGTTCAGCAAGGTACTTTTACCGGAACCGGAACTGCCGACGATCGCCACGCGCTCGCCCGGGTGCAGTTCCAGTTGCAGGTTGGACAGCACCACCACGGATTCCGGGCCTTCCTCGTAGGATTTGCCCAGGTTGCGGCAGCTCAGGATTGCTTTTTCACTCATGCCCGATTCACTCATAACGTAAAGCCTGCGCCGGCTGGGTACGTGCCGCGCGCCAGGCTGGATACAGGGTGGCAAGGAAACTCAGGACCAACGCAGCGGCGCCGACCATCAACACGTCCTGGCTCTGCACCTGGGACGGCAAGTAGTCGATGAAGTAGACGTCGGAGTTCAAGAATTTGTGGCCGATCAACACTTCCAGCCCGGCGATGGCGGCACTCACGTTCAACGCGGCGAGAATGCCGACCGCGGTGCCGATCAAGGTACCGACCACGCCGATCACCGTGCCCTGGACCATGAAGATCGCCATGATCTGCCCCGGCGTGGCGCCAAGGGTGCGCAGGATCGCGATATCGCCCTTCTTGTCATTCACCACCATTACCAGGGTGGAAATGATGTTGAAGGCGGCGACGGCGACGATCAGCAGCAACAGCAGGCCGATCATGGCTTTTTCCATGCGGATGGCCTGGTACAGGTTGCCGTGGGTACGGGTCCAGTCGCGGGCGTAGTACTGGTTTTCACCCAGGTGCTGGGCAATTTCCCACGAGGTACGCGGCGCGTCGAACAGGTCGTTGAACTTGAGGCGCAGGCCCTGCACTTGATCCGGCTTCCAGCGATGCAGGCGGGCCAGGTCGGTCAGGTTGGTGAGGCCCAGGTAGCCGTCGATCTCACCGGCGCCGACATGGAAGATGCCGACCACGGTGAAGCGCTTCATACGCGGGAACATGCCGGCCGGGGTCACGGTGACTTCCGGCGCGACGAAGGTCAGCTTGTCGCCGATGCCCACGCCGAGCTTGGCCGCGGCCTTGTCGCCGATAGCGATGCCAAAGCTGCCGGGCGACAAGTCGTCCAGTTTGCCCTGTTGCATGAAGTTATCGATGATCGAGACGTTGCGTTCCTGCGCCGGGTCGATGGCATTGAGCAGGACTTTCTGCACCTTGCCGTCGTTGGTCAACAGGCCCTGCATCTGGGTGAAGGGCGCAACCGCCAGCACTTTGGGGTTCTGCTTGACCTTGGCGGCCAGGCTTTGCCAGTCGCTGATGGGCTCACCCGACTCGATGGTCGCGTGGGGCACCATGCCCAGCACGCGGGTGCGCATCTCATGATCGAAGCCATTCATCACCGACAGCACCACGATCATCACGACAACGCCAAGGGCGAGCCCGATCATCGAGGTCAAGGAAATGAACGACACAAAATGATTGCGACGTTTTGCACGGGTATAACGCGTGCCAATAAATACGAAGAGAGGTCTGAACATGTCGGGGCTTGTTCGGAGGAAAAGAAGACGTCCTTGTGGCGGGGTCAGGTAAGCAGCTTTACACTCAGACCATCACCGCTGCCTTGGGTTCGCCATGTCGACATTAGATGAAGAAGATCGCCGCGAATACTACCGTATCGAGGACATGATCGCACTGGAAATTACCCCGCTGTCGGGCCCGGAAGCGCTGAGCAAGGAAGTGTTGCTGGATGATTCGCCGCTGTTCAATCTGCTCAGCGAATTGCACCTGAGTGAATTTGAATCCCAGCACCTGCTGCGCCAGATCGGCGAGCGGGACCGCACCCTGGCCGCCTTCCTCAAAGTGCAGAACAAACGCATGGATTTGCTCAGCCAGATCATGGCGCAAAGCCTGCTGGGCGAGATCGGCACGCCGCAGCCCGTGGTCATTTCCGAAGGCGGCATCGAATTCCTGAACCCCACGGCGATCCAGCCCGACAGCCACCTGGCGGTCAAGCTGGTGCTGATGCCACAAGCCCTCGGCCTGTTGCTGAGGGCCAAGGTCACCCATTGCGACGCCAAGACCGGCGGCTTTGAAATCGGCACGGAATTCGAAGCGATGACCGATGCCCAACGCCAGTTGCTGGCGCGCTATATCCTGCAGAAACAGGCCCAGGAACGGCGCCTGGCGCGGGAAAAAAGCGACGAATCCGACACCTGAATACGAACACCGAATGGCGCGTCGCGTCATCCATCCAGCCAGCAATCCTGGCGTAAAGGAGCAACTGTGACCCTGATTTATGGCCACCGCGGTGCCAAAGGCGAAGCACCGGAAAACACCCTGACCAGCTTCCAGGAATGCCTCAAGCACGGCGTGCGCCGTTGCGAACTGGATTTGCACCTGTCCATGGACGGTGAGCTGATGGTCATTCACGACCCGACGCTCAAGCGCACCACCGACCGGCGCGGCAAGGTCGTCGAGTATTCAGCCGCCGACCTGGTGAAGATGGACGCGCGCAAAGGCGGCCCGGGCTGGGTCACCCCCTGCCCGATCCCACGCCTGGAAGAGTTGTTCGAACAGTGCGACTTCGACCACTGGCAACTGGAAGTCAAAAGCGCATCGCGCACCCGCGCGGCAACCACCGTGCTGGCGATCCGTGAAATGGCTCAGCGTTTCGGGCTGATGGACAAGGTCACCGTGACCTCAAGCTCGCGGGAAGTGTTGAAGGCAGCGCTGGACCTCACTCCGGACCTGTCCCGCGGACTGGTAGCCGAATACGCCTGGCTTGACCCGTTGAAGGTCGCGGCCAACTATGGCTGTGAGATTCTGGCGTTGAACTGGACGTTGTGCACCCCTGAGCGCCTGGAAAAAGCCCAGCGCCAGGGGTTGCACGTGTCCGTGTGGACGGTCAACGAACCCGCGCTGATGCGCAGGCTCGCCGACTTCGGCGTAGATAGCCTGATTACAGACTTTCCCGGTTTGGCCACTGCCACCCTCGGGAATTACTGAAATCGGTCTCCCCGGCCGGCTCAGGCCACCGGCCGGAGCCGCTCAAAAAAGCCGGTTGAGGCCGTCGTAGGCCGCTACCCGATAGGCTTCAGCCATGGTCGGGTAGTTGAACGTGGTGTTGACGAAATACTTGAGGGTATTTTGCTCACCCGGCTGGCTCATGATTGCCTGGCCGATGTGCACGATCTCCGACGCTTGATAGCCGAAGCAATGCACGCCGAGCACTTCCAGGGTCTCGCGGTGGAACAGGATCTTCAGCATGCCTTGGGGCTCACCGGCGATCTGCGCCCGCGCCATGCTCTTGAAGAACGCCTTGCCGACTTCATAAGGCACCTTGGCCTTGGTCAGTTCATGCTCGTTCTTGCCGATCGAGCTGATCTCGGGAATCGTGTAGATCCCGGTCGGCACGTCGTTGACGTAGCGCCAGCTGCCGTTGTCGACAATGCTGCCAGCGGCCGAGCGGCCCTGGTCGTGGGCGGCACTGGCCAGGCTCGGCCAGCCGATCACGTCACCGGCGCCGTAGATGTTCGGTACGCAGGTGCGATAGTTCTCGTCGACTTCGATCTGGCCACGGCTGTTGACCTTGACCCCGATGTTTTCCATGCCCAGCTTGTCGGTGTTGCCAGTACGGCCGTTGCACCAGAGCAAGGCGTCGGCCTTGATCTTCTTGCCGGACTTGAGGTGCAGGATCACGCCGTTGTCCAGGCCTTCGACCCGCTCGTACTCTTCGTTGTGGCGCACGGTGATGTTGTTGTTACTGAAGTGGTAACTCAACGCCTGGGAAATTTCCGAGTCGAGGAAACTCAGCAACTGGTCGCGGTTATCCACCAGCTCGACCAATACACCCAGGCCGCTGAAGATCGAGGCGTATTCACAGCCGATCACGCCGGCGCCATAGATGATCAATTTGCGCGGGGTGTGGCCCAGGCTGAGGATGGTGTCGCTATCGTAGATACGCGGGTGGTGGAAATCGATATCCGCCGGGCGATACGGACGCGAGCCGGTGGCAATGATGATGTGCTTGGCTACCAGCTTCTCGACCACGCCGTTGGCGCAGACCACTTCGACGGTTTGCTCGTCGGCGAAGCTGCCGGTGCCGAAGAACAGGTCGACGCGGTTACGGGCATAGAAGCCGGTACGCGAGGCCACCTGTTTGGAAATGACTTTTTCAGCGCTCTTGAGCACGTCCGGGAACGAGAACCAGCGCGGCTCACCAATGGCCCGGAACATCGGGTTGGTGTTGAACTGCATGATCTGGCGCACCGAGTGACGCAAGGCCTTGGACGGGATGGTACCCAGGTGGGTGCAGTTACCGCCGACCTGGCGACGGCTATCGACCATCGCCACCTTGCGCCCTGCTTTGGCGGCGTTCATCGCCGCACCTTCTCCAGCTGGGCCGGAACCCAGTACCACCACGTCGTAGTTGTAGACAGCCATGCGTACTCCTCAGAACAGGCCAGGGCGCACGGTTGGACGCCTGGCTAAATCATGCCGCGGCCAGCGGTCATGAAGGATCAATGTGGCTCAAGTGTGTGAGCCGGGGCACAGTCTATAGAACGCTCAACGTCGCGCACATTAACCCTTGGTCGCGTCGTAGGCCAGTTTTGCCTTTACTACAGAGTGTTCGTAATTGAATTAACCTCTAGGCAAGCACCTTTCAGGACGGGCCATTATGCGACATGTGATTGTTTGTTTATTGCTGATGTTGTCGGTCCCGGCTCTGGCGAGTGAGGCTGATCGCCTCAAACAAGCCGATTTTCCGGCGCAATCTCATCAACTGGTGCTGAAAAACCAGGCCGTCCTGACCTATCTCTGGGCAGATGTGTACGCAGCCGCACTGTTCGCCCAAGCTGACCTGAGCGCCAAACAGGCGCTGGACCGGCAAAAAGACCTGCGCCTGGAGCTGTATTACTTTCGCGATATCGATCGCAACGATGTCATCAAGGCCGCCACCACCACCCTTGAACGCCAGCAAACACCCGCCGCCCTCGCCCGCCTGAAACCTGAACTGGATCAATTGCACAAAAGCTTTCGCGACATCCGCAGCGGCGACCGTTATGCGCTGGACTTCCAGCCTCAGCGCGGCCTGAACCTGGAAATCAACGGCACGGTGGTGTTCAGCAGTCGCAATGACGAATTGGCCAAGGCTTACCTGGGAATCTGGCTGGCACCAAAAGGCTTGTCCGAGAGCCTGCGTAATACCCTCCTCAACTGATCGCAAAAACCCTGTGGGAGCAGGCTTGCTCTCGAATGCGGTGTATCAGTGACTCATAAGCTGATTGACACACCGTTTTCGCGAGCAAGCCCGCTCCCACATTGGATTTTCATCACCCGGCGGCCTGCGGCAATTTGCCAGCTTGCCATCGGTTTTTTGTTGCCTGCGGTGCCTTATACACATATCGTTACAAAACTGTTCAGCGCCAGCCTCGTGCCAAAGCTTTAACAGCAAGGACGGTTGCGACCAGGGATTACTAATAAGATAGCCAAAATGAGTGCATGACATGTCCACTACAACGGGCAAGGGCAAGGCGATCTTTCGCGTTGTCAGCGGTAACTTCCTCGAGATGTTCGACTTCATGGTCTATGGCTTCTACGCCACGGCCATTGCCAAGACATTTTTCCCCACCGACAGCGCTTTCGCGTCCCTGATGCTGTCCCTGGCGACCTTTGGTGCCGGGTTCCTGATGCGTCCGCTGGGCGCGATTTTCCTCGGTGCCTATATCGACCGTCACGGCCGTAAAAAGGGCCTGGTGATCACCCTGGCGCTGATGGCCGCCGGCACCATCCTGATTGCGTGCGTGCCCGGGTACGCCACCCTGGGCGTCGCGGCGCCACTGATCGTGCTGTTCGGTCGCCTGCTGCAAGGCTTTTCCGCCGGTGTCGAGCTGGGCGGCGTGTCGGTGTACCTGGCGGAAATCGCCACCCCGGGCCGCAAAGGCTTCTTCGTCAGCTGGCAGTCCGCCAGCCAGCAAGCCGCCGTGGTATTCGCCGGCCTGCTGGGTGTAGGCCTGAACCACTGGCTCAGCCCGGAAGAAATGGGTGACTGGGGCTGGCGCGTGCCGTTCCTGATTGGTTGCCTGATCGTGCCGGTGATCTTCGTGATTCGTCGCTCCCTGGAAGAAACCCCGGAATTCCAGGCGCGTAAACACCGCCCTACCCTGCAGGAAATCGTCCGTTCGATCGGCCAGAACTTCGGCATCGTGATCGCCGGCATGGCGCTGGTGGTGATGACCACCGTGTCGTTCTACCTGATCACCGCCTACACCCCGACCTTCGGCAAGGCCGAATTGCACCTGTCGGACTTCGACGCGTTGCTGGTAACCGTGTGCGTCGGCATCTCCAACTTTATCTGGCTGCCGGTGATGGGGGCTGTGTCCGACAAGATCGGACGCAAACCCCTGCTGCTGGGGGCGACGATTCTGGCGATCCTCACCGCGTATCCGGCGCTGTCCTGGCTGGTGGCCAACCCGAGCTTCAGCCATCTGTTGATCGTGCTGCTCTGGCTGTCGTTCCTGTATGGCTCGTACAACGGTGCGATGGTTGTAGCGCTGACTGAAATCATGCCGGTAGAAGTGCGCACCACCGGTTTCTCCCTGGCCTACAGCCTGGCGACGGCGACCTTTGGTGGCTTTACTCCGGCGGCCTGTACCTACCTGATCCATGTGCTGGACAACAAGGCGGCACCGGGCATCTGGCTCAGCGGCGCAGCGGTGCTGGGCTTGATCGCCACACTGATCCTGTTCAAGGGCAACCGGCATGAACTGCGGACCGCGCAGGCTTCGATAGTCGGCGGCGCTTGATGGATTCCTATCGCAGGCAAGCCAGCTCCCACATTTGAATGTATTCACACATCAACATGTAGGAGCTGGCTTGCCTGCGATGAGGCCGGTACAAGCAACACAAAACCCACAGACATAAAAAAGCCCCGAACCAGTCGGGGCTTTTTCATTTACCGCTGATGCTTAGCGCGGAAATGCTGGCGGGTTAACCCCGGCCATGTCTTCCATCACACGAACCACCTGGCAGCTGTAACCGAATTCGTTGTCGTACCAAACGTACAGAACAACGCGGTTGTCTTGGGTAATGGTCGCTTCAGCGTCCACCACACCGGCGTGGCGCGAGCCAACGAAGTCGGTGGACACCACTTCCTGCGAGTTGACGAAGTCGATTTGCTTATGCAGATCGGAGTGCAGCGCCATGTAGCGCAGGTACTCGTTCATCTCTTCACGGGTGGCGGCTTTCTCAAGGTTCAGGTTGAGAATGGCCATCGACACGTTCGGCGTCGGAACGCGGATCGCGTTACCGGTCAGCTTGCCGGCCAGCTCAGGCAGGGCCTTGGCAGCAGCGGTGGCAGCACCGGTCTCGGTGATTACCATGTTCAGCGCGGCACTACGGCCACGGCGATCGCCCTTGTGGAAGTTGTCGATCAGGTTCTGGTCGTTGGTGTACGAGTGAACCGTTTCGACGTGACCGTTAACGATGCCGAACTTGTCGTTCACAGCCTTCAGCACCGGCACGATGGCGTTGGTGGTGCAGGAAGCGGCGGACACGATCTTGTCGTCAGCGGTGATTTCACCGTGGTTGATACCGTGCACGATGTTCTTCAGCTTGCCCTTGCCAGGCGCCGTCAGGACAACGCGGTCGATACCCGGGCACGCCAGGTGCTGGCCCAGGCCCTCGGCATCACGCCACACACCGGTGTTGTCCACCAGCAGTGCGTCCTTGATGCCGTACTGGGTGTAATCCACCTCAGACGGGTTCTTCGCGTAGATCACCTGGATCAGGTTACCGTTGGCGGTGATGGTGTTGTTTTCTTCGTCGATGACGATCGTGCCGTTGAACGGACCGTGTACCGAGTCACGACGCAGCAGGCTCGCACGCTTGGTCAGGTCGTTTTCTGCACCTTTACGCACCACGATGGCACGCAGGCGCAGGCCGTCGCCGCCACCGGTTTTTTCGATCAGGATGCGCGCCAGCAGACGGCCGATACGACCGAAGCCGTACAGCACAACGTCGGTGCCTTTGCGGGCAGCAGCGTTTTGCTGGCCAACCACGTCGGCCATTTCTTCACGCACGAACTGCTCGGCGGTACGGCCAGCGCCTTCCTTGCGGAATTTGTAGGCCAGCTTGCCCAGGTCTACCGAGGCCGCGCCGAGCTTGAGCTCGCTCATGGCTTTAAGCAGGGGGAATGTTTCGTGGACGGAGAGTTCGCTGTCGTCGGCGGAACGATGGCGAGCAAAGCGATGAGCCTTGAGAATCGCGATGACTGATTGGTTGATCAGGCTGCGGCCATAGATCGAGCTCACCACGTTGTTATTGCGGTAGAGCTGACCGATAAGCGGAATCATCGCTTCAGCGAGTGCTTCACGGTCGATCCATTCACCAAGACACTGGTCGGGCTTCTGAGTCACGGGAACCTTCCACATGTAGGGGCAGAAAAAAGGGGCTACATTATGCCGCCCGACCGCCCTCGGAGCAATGCGCGAGCCGCAACAAAACCCCTTGCAAAAAAATATCGCCGCGCTGGAGCCCAGTAAATACGTGGCTTTCAGGGCACCCCCTTCTGGGCCATTGTGACAAAGTGTCCGTAACCCTCCGAAACATACGCCGATTTCGGCACTACATAATGAGTCAAAAGACGCCTTTGTTTGTCTTAGCCACTACATTTCCTACAAACCGTAATAGGCTCAGTCAGCAACTGACAGGCGGCACTCCGGGCCGTTACAATTACCGACTTTGTCGCAACGCTTGGAGCTCAACCTTCCGTGCCCGTTCTGCGTCTACCGCTTCTCCCTGCTGCGGCAGGTAAACAGCACTGGGGCAACCTGCCCGGTGCCGCCCTGAGCCTGGCCATTGCCGAGGCTGCCAGCGCTGCCAAGCGCTTTACCCTGCTGCTCACCGCCGACAGCCAAAGTGCCGAGCGGCTGGAACAGGAGCTGAGTTTCTTCGCCCCCGATTTGCCGGTGCTGCATTTCCCAGACTGGGAAACCCTGCCCTACGACCTGTTCTCGCCGCACCAGGACATCATTTCCCAGCGCATCGCCAGCCTGTACCGCTTGCCGGAGCTGGCTCACGGGGTGCTGGTGGTGCCGATCACCACTGCCCTGCATCGCCTGGCGCCGACCAAGTTCCTGCTGGGCAGCAGCCTGGTGCTGGATATCGGCCAGAAGCTCGATGTGGAGCAAATGCGCACCCGGCTTGAGGCCAGCGGCTATCGCTGCGTCGACACGGTGTACGAGCACGGTGAGTTCGCGGTGCGTGGCGCGCTGATCGACCTGTTCCCGATGGGCAGCAAACTGCCCTACCGGATCGACCTGTTCGACGACGAAATCGAAACCCTGCGAACCTTCGATCCGGAAAACCAGCGCTCCATCGACAAGGTGCAGTCGATCAAGCTGCTTCCGGCCCGGGAGTTCCCGCTGCAAAAAGACGCGGTCACGCGCTTCAAGGCACGTTTCCGCGAGCGCTTCGACGTGGACTTCCGTCGCTGCCCGATCTTCCAGGACTTGAGCAGCGGGATTACGCCCGCCGGTATCGAGTACTACCTGCCGCTGTTCTTCGACGAAACCTCGACCCTCTTCGATTACCTGCCCCAGGACACACAGGTGTTCTCGCTGCCAGGCATCGAACAGGCGGCGGAGAATTTCTGGAATGACGTGCGCAACCGCTACGAAGAACGCCGCGTTGATCCGTCCCGTCCTTTATTGCCACCGGCCGAACTGTTCCTGCCGGTGGAGGACTGCTTCGCCCGCCTGAAAAACTGGCCGCGCGTAGTCGCCAGCCAACAGGATGTGGACGCTGGTGCCGGCCGCGAGCGCTTTCCGGCGCAAGCGCTGCCGAACCTGGCGATTGAAGCCAAGGCCAACCAGCCGCTGGAAGCGCTGTCGAATTTCCTCGGCGACTTCCCCGGCCGCGTGCTGTTTACCGCCGAGTCCGCCGGGCGCCGCGAGGTGCTGCTGGAGTTGCTGGAACGCCTGAAGCTACGGCCGAAAACCGTCGACAGCTGGCCGGACTTTGTCGCGAGCAAGGACCGCCTGGCGATCACCATCGCGCCACTGGACGAAGGCCTGCTGCTGGACGACCCGGCCCTGGCACTGATTGCCGAGAGCCCGCTGTTCGGCCAACGGGTGATGCAGCGTCGGCGCCGCGAAAAGCGCGCCGACGCCAACAACGACGCGGTGATCAAGAACCTCACCGAACTGCGCGAAGGCGCGCCGGTGGTGCATATCGACCACGGTGTGGGCCGTTACCTGGGCCTGCAAACCCTGGAGATTGATAACCAGGTGGCTGAATTCCTCACCATGGAATACGCCGAGGGCGCCAAGCTCTACGTGCCCGTGGCCAACCTGCACCTGATCGCCCGCTACACCGGCAGCGACGATGCCCTCGCGCCGTTGCACCGCCTCGGCTCCGAGACCTGGCAGAAAGCCAAGCGCAAGGCCGCCGAACAGGTACGCGATGTGGCCGCCGAGTTGCTCGACATCTATGCCCGCCGTGCCGCCCGCGAAGGTTATGCCTTCGCCGACCCGAAAGCCGACTACGCCACCTTCAGCGCGGGCTTCGCCTTCGAAGAAACCCCGGACCAGCAAACCACCATCGACGCCGTGCGCGCCGACATGCTGGCGCCCAAGCCAATGGACCGCCTGGTGTGCGGCGACGTGGGCTTCGGCAAGACCGAAGTGGCGATGCGCGCGGCGTTTATTGCGGTGCACGGCGGCCGGCAAGTGGCGATCCTCGTGCCGACCACCCTGCTCGCCCAGCAGCACTACAACAGCTTCCGCGACCGCTTTGCCGACTGGCCGGTGACCGTGGAAGTGATGAGCCGCTTCAAGTCCGCCAAGGAAGTGAACGCAGCCATCGCCGACCTGGCGGAAGGCAAGATCGACATTGTCATCGGCACTCACAAGCTGCTGTCGGATGACGTGAAGATCAAAAACCTTGGGCTGGTGATCATCGACGAAGAGCACCGCTTCGGTGTCCGTCAGAAGGAACAGCTCAAGGCCCTGCGCAGTGAAGTCGATATCCTGACCCTCACCGCCACGCCGATCCCGCGCACGCTGAACATGGCAGTGTCGGGCATGCGTGACCTGTCGATCATCGCCACGCCGCCGGCGCGCCGGTTGTCGGTGCGCACCTTCGTCATGGAGCAGAACAAAAGCACGGTCAAGGAGGCCCTGCTGCGTGAGCTGCTGCGTGGCGGCCAGGTGTACTACCTGCACAACGATGTAAAAACCATCGAGAAATGCGCCGCCGACCTCGCCGAGCTGGTACCGGAAGCACGGATCGCCATCGGCCACGGGCAGATGCGCGAACGCGAACTCGAACAGGTGATGAGCGACTTCTATCACAAGCGCTTCAACGTGCTGATCGCCTCGACCATCATCGAGACCGGCATCGACGTGCCGAGCGCCAACACCATCATCATCGAGCGCGCCGACAAGTTCGGCCTGGCGCAGTTGCACCAGTTGCGCGGTCGGGTCGGGCGCAGTCACCACCAGGCGTATGCCTATCTGCTGACACCGCCGCGCCAGCAGATCACTTCCGACGCCGAGAAGCGCCTGGAAGCGATCGCCAACACCCAGGACCTCGGCGCCGGCTTTGTGCTGGCCACCAACGACCTGGAAATCCGCGGCGCCGGCGAACTGCTGGGGGACGGCCAGAGCGGGCAAATCCAGGCCGTGGGTTTCACCCTTTATATGGAAATGCTCGAACGGGCGGTAAAAGCCATTCGCAAGGGCGAACAACCAAACCTCGACCAACCGCTGGGTGGCGGCCCGGAAATCAACCTGCGCTTGCCGGCGTTGATTCCCGAAGACTACCTGCCGGATGTACATGCGCGGCTGATCCTGTACAAACGCATCGCCTCGGCCACCGACGAAGACGGCCTCAAGGACCTGCAAGTGGAGATGATCGACCGCTTCGGCCTGTTGCCGGAACCGACCAAGAACCTGGTACGCCTGACCCTGCTCAAATTGCAGGCCGAGCAACTGGGCATCAAGAAGGTCGACGCCGGGCCGCAGGGCGGGCGTATCGAGTTCGAAGCCCAGACGCCGGTGGACCCACTGGTGCTGATCAAGCTGATTCAGGGCCAGCCCAATCGCTACAAGTTCGAAGGGGCTACGCTGTTCAAATTCATGGTGCCGATGGAGCGCGCCGAAGAACGCTTTAATACACTGGAGGCGCTGTTTGAGCGCCTCATCCCGAAATCTGCTTGAAGGACGCCCCAATGCGCCTGTTCCGCATTTTGAGCTTGTTGTTGGTGGTCGTTGCGCCTTCGGCGTTTGCCGACAGCCCGTACCTGGTGGAAATGATCCTGGTGCGGCAGAACGCCGAGCCGGCGATCAATAGCCGTGCGGCGCCGGAAAACTGGGACGCCGGCGCGCCGCGCCTGGGGACCGACAAAATGAGCCCGCCGCGGCTGGGCAATATTGTCGAGAAGCTGCAAGCCAGCAGCGAATACACCGTGTTGCTGCACAAGTCCTGGGAACAGAATCTCGGTGAGCAACCAGTGAAGCTGGCCATCAGCGACGGCCAGGAACAGTTCGGCCAGTTCCCTATCGAAGGTACCCTGAACCTGCAGCTTGGGCGCTTCACCGATATCGACGCGGACTTCTGGGTCAACCAGTTCGACGCCAACGGCAGCGTGATTGCCAGCGAACACCTCAGCCAGCAAGACGTGCGCACCAAGAACAACCAGCTCAACTACCTGGACGGCGGCCACCTCGCCCTGCTGATCAAGATCACTTCGCTGACCGCCAAGCCGCCCAGCGCACCACCGCCCGATGTCCAGGACTGATCCAGCACCATGCCCCTGACGTCGTCGTTGACCAAACCCCTGGCCCCTTCGTGGGCCAATCGCTTTAAAGAGCAAAGCCTTGAGCGCGGCCGGCGCTACGCCCTGGAAAACCGCGTGCGGATCGTCGAGTCCGGCGACAGCACCATCATTGCCAGTTGCGAAGGCTCGGGCGGCAACGTCTACCGCCAGACCATTTCGCTGCGTGAATCCGCCAAGGGCACGTTGATCCTGGTGGACAGCCGCTGCACCTGCCCCGTGCACACCAACTGCAAACACATCGCGGCGGTGCTGCTCAAGGTCCAGGAAACCCTGGCCTACCCGGCGGCGGCCCAGGACGCCGAGTTGCTGGAGAAGCTCCAGGCGGTGCTGGATAACCGCGTGGTGCTGCCGCAAGTGGTGATGGAAGATGTGCAGCCGGTGCCGCGCCTGTGGCTGGCGAGTATCGAGTTCAGCGCCTTCGAGCCGCGCAATGGCAAGATGCAGCGTTATATCCAGCACCGTGCGGCGCTGTCCTTCAACTATCTGGGCAACTACGTCAGCGGCCAGAAGAACGCCGACATCATCGTGCGCCAGGAACACCAGAGCCTGCGGATCAAGCGCCACCCCGAGGTGGAGCAGCAGTTTCGCGAACAACTGCGCCTGCTGGGCTTCAAGATCGCCACGCGCCAGAGCAAGGCCCTGCCGGAAAGCGCCGGCGAGCTGTTCGAGATGGTCAATGACAGCGCCTGGCTGAACTTCACCCTGAATGCTTCGCCGAACCTGCGCGCCCAGGGCTGGGAACTACAGATCGATGAAGATTTCGGCTTCGACTTGAGCACCGTCGACGATTGGTACGCCAGCGTCGACGAAATGCCGGAGCGCGACTGGTTTGATCTGGAGCTGGGGATCATCGTCAACGGCGAACGCCTGAGCCTGCTGCCGATCCTGTTGAACCTGATGCGCTCCCACACCGAGATTCTCAACCCGGAAAAACTCGCGCGGCGCCGCGATGACGAACTGATCCTGGTGAACATTCCCGGCCTGCCCAACGGCCACGGCCCGCTGCAAGTGGCGCTGCCTTATGGCCGGCTGAAGCCGGTGCTGGCAACACTTGGCGAGTTCTACCTGCAAGAGCCCGGCACCACCGCGCTGCGCCTGGCCAAGGCCGACGCCATTCGCCTGAACCCACTGGAAGACCTGCCGCTGCAATGGGAAGGCGGCGAAAAGATCCGCAACTTCGCCCAACGCCTGCGGGACATCAAGGATTTCAGCTGCGAAGCGCCGGAAGGCTTGAACGCAACGTTGCGCCCTTATCAACTGGAAGGCCTGAGCTGGATGCAGTCGCTGCGCCAACTCGACGTCGGCGGGATTCTGGCGGACGACATGGGCCTGGGTAAAACCCTGCAGACCCTGGCGCATATTCTCAGCGAGAAAATTGCCGGGCGCCTGGACCGGCCCTGCATGGTGGTAATGCCCACCAGCCTGATCCCGAACTGGCTCGACGAAGCGGCGCACTTTACGCCGCAGCTCAAAGTATTGGCGCTGTACGGTGCCGGGCGTAAGAAACATTTCCCTCAGTTGCAGGACTACGACCTGCTGCTGACCACCTACGCCCTGCTGCCCAAGGACATCGAGCCACTGGCTGCCCTGCCCTTGCACGTGTTGATCCTCGACGAAGCGCAGTACATCAAGAACCCCAACAGCAAAGCGGCCCAGGCGGCCCGCGAGCTGAACGCCCGCCAGCGCCTGTGCCTCAGCGGTACACCGCTGGAAAACCACTTGGGCGAGCTGTGGTCGCTGTTCCACTTCCTGCTGCCAGGCTGGTTGGGAGATGTGAAGAGCTTCAACCGCGATTACCGTGTGCCAATCGAAAAGCGCGGCAGCGATGTGCGATTGCAGCACCTTAATGGCCGGATCAAGCCGTTCCTGCTGCGTCGCACCAAGGAGCAGGTGGCGACTGAGCTGCCGCCCAAGACCGAGATCATCCACTGGGTCGACCTCAACGAAGCCCAGCGCGATGTGTACGAGACCATGCGCCTGGCGATGGACAAGAAAGTCCGCGACGAGATTACCCGCAAAGGCGTGGCGCGCAGCCAGATCATCATCCTGGAAGCGCTGCTCAAGTTGCGCCAGGTGTGCTGTGATTTGCGCCTGGTCAATGATGCAACCCTGCCGGCGAAGGGCAGCAGCTCGGGCAAGCTCGACAGCTTGATGGAGATGCTTGAAGAGTTGTTTGCCGAAGGCCGCAGGATTCTGCTGTTTTCCCAGTTCACCTCGATGCTGAGCCTGATTGAGGCTGAGCTGAAGAAGCGTGGCGTTGCCTATGCGCTGCTGACCGGGCAAACCCGGGACCGACGCACGCCGGTGAAGGATTTCCAGAGCGGCAAGCTGCAGATCTTTCTGATCAGCCTGAAGGCCGGTGGCGTCGGGCTCAATCTGACGGAAGCGGATACGGTGATTCACTACGACCCGTGGTGGAACCCGGCCACGGAGAACCAGGCGACCGACCGTGCGTATCGCATCGGCCAGGAGAAGCCGGTGTTCGTGTACAAGATGATTGCCCGGGGCACCGTGGAAGAGAAAATCCAGCATTTGCAGAAGGAAAAGTCTGATCTGGCGGCAGGCGTTCTGGATGGGCGGACGACGGGGGATTGGAAGTTGGGGAATGAGGATATCGAGGCGTTGTTTGCGCCGTTGCCTCACAAGCAGGAAAAGCGCTGACTTTAAGACCGCTATCGCGGGCAAGCCCGCTCCCACATTTGGAATGCATTTCCCTGTGGGAGCTGGCTTGCCTGCGATGGGCGTGACGCGGTCTTACTCAATTAATTGAGCATCTCGCAGCGCACCAAGCGCCGCCAACCAACGCGGATCCTGCTTGTACTCGGTCGAAGCCACAGCTTGTCCACGCATCCGCGCAATACGCGCCGACGGCGTGACCTTCATGCGCTGGGCAGCACTCAGGGCCAATTCAGCGGCCGCGCGATCGTTGCACACCAGGCCCATGTCGCAGCCTGCAGTCAGCGCCGCCTCGATACGGCTCGCAGCATCACCGACCACATGGGCGCCGGCCATGGACAGGTCATCACTGAAGATAACCCCATCGAACTGCAACTCGCCACGCAGGATGTCCTGCAGCCAGCGCCGGGAGAACCCGGCCGGTTGCGCGTCGACCTGTGGATAAATCACGTGGGCTGGCATGACAGCCGCCAACTGCTTGCTCAGGCGTGCGAACGGCACCAGGTCATTGGCGCGAATCTGTTCCAGGCTGCGCTCATCATTGGGAATCGCGACGTGGGAATCGGCTTCGGCCCAGCCGTGGCCGGGGAAGTGTTTGCCGGTAGCGGCCATGCCAGCGCTGTTCATCCCGCGAATAAAGGCACCGGCAAGCACGGCGGCGCGCTCGGGGTCGCCTTCGAATGCGCGCGTGCCCACGACTGCGCTGCGTTGGTAATCGAGGTCCAGTACCGGCGCGAAGCTCAGGTCCAGGCCGACCGCCAGCACTTCTGTCGCCATGATCCAACCGCACTGCTCGGCCAGTTGCTCGGCATTCGGGTTGTCGGCCAAGGCGCGCATCGCCGGCAGGCGGACGAACCCTTGGCGCAAGCGTTGCACCCGGCCGCCTTCCTGATCGACCGCCAGCAGCAGGTCCGGGCGCACGGCGCGAATCGCGGCGCTCAACTCACGCACCTGGCGCGGATGCTCGATATTGCGCGCAAAAATGATCAGGCCGCCCACCTCGGGCTGGCGCAACAAGTGGCGGTCTTCAGCCGTCAGCCAGGTACCGGCGACGTCCACCATCAAAGAGCCTTGCAGGGCTTGAGTCATAAAGCTTCCTTAAATAACGCACGCAGCCCGGAGCCCTCGCGAGATCGCATCGCCAGGGTTGAATCTGGAGACGGACGCTCAGCGAGAGCAACGGGCTGTGGGTAAATAGCTGAAATCGGCATGGGCGGCTAGCTTAGCGGATGCAAGCGGCCGCGCACACCCGGAGCGGGTTAAACCTTGGCCGGAATGGGTACCGACTTGCTGCGGGGGCGCAACTGGGCGGCGGCCATGGCCTGGTCGGTGACACCGGTTTCGGCACGCATGCCAGCGGCGAGAAACGGCACCATCAGGCGCATCACCTGCTCGATGGAGGTGTTCACGCCAAAGTCGGTCTCGGCAATCGCACGCAGGGCCTTGATCCCGGACATGCTGAACGCGGCAGCACCAAGCATGAAGTGCACGCGCCAGAACAGTTCGATCGGCGGAATACGCGGTGCCGCTTCGTTGACCAGCAACATATAGCGGCGGAACACCTTGCCGTACATGTCTTCAAGATAGCGACGCAGGTGCCCCTGGCTCTGGCTGAACGCCAGGCCCAACAGGCGCATGAAGATCGACAGGTCGTTGCCGCTGCGAGGTTGGACCACCAGGGCTTGCTCGACGAGGATTTCCAGCAGGTCTTCCAGGCTTGGCTTGTTTTCAGGCTTGGCCTGGCGACGTTCCAGCTCACGGTCGAGACTGATACAGAAAGGCCCCAGGAAACGTGAGAACACGGCCTGGATCAGCGCCTTCTTGGAGCCGAAGTGGTAGTTCACCGCTGCCAGGTTGACCCCGGCCTTGCTGGTAATCAGCCGCAATGAAGTTTCAGCAAATCCTTTTTCCGCGAACAACTGCTCGGCAGCATCGAGAATGCGTTCAACGGTTTCCGACTGGGCCATGGCTACTCCGCCTGACAAACACTTGTTTGAAACATACGTTTCAAGCTATGTCTTGTCAAGCCTGCAGGTCGGTTTGCGGCTGGTCGGTCAGCTATTTCATGGCCATTTAATCACATTCGCCAAGGTCTGTAGGCAGCGCTGTTTTCAGCCTGTAGGACGGATGACAAACGACCGTCCAGCGGAGTGACTGAAAACGGTGATTGCCAAGTGCAGTCCACTGTATATAATCCCAGTCACTGTATAAAAAGACAGAGCGATCAACATGCTAAAACTGACGCCACGCCAAGCTGAGATTCTGGCTTTTATCAAGCGCTGCCTCGATGACAACGGCTACCCGCCGACCCGAGCGGAAATTGCGCTGGAACTGGGATTCAAGTCGCCCAACGCCGCTGAAGAACACCTCAAGGCCCTCGCCCGCAAAGGTGCCATCGAGATGACCCCAGGTGCCTCACGGGGCATTCGCATCCCTGGCTTCGAAGCCAAGGCCGACGAGTCGACACTGCCGATTATCGGGCGGGTCGCAGCCGGTGCGCCGATCCTGGCGCAACAGCACGTCGAGGAATCCTGCAACATCAACCCAACGTTCTTCCATCCCCGTGCCGACTACCTGCTGCGAGTCCATGGCATGAGCATGAAGGACGTGGGTATTTTCGACGGCGACCTGCTGGCCGTCCACACCACACGTGAAGCCCGCAACGGCCAGATCGTCGTCGCCCGTATCGGCGATGAAGTGACGGTCAAACGCTTCAAGCGCGAAGGCAGCAAGGTCTGGCTATTGGCCGAGAACCCTGAGTTTGCGCCGATTGAAGTGAACCTGAAGGATCAGGACCTGGTGATTGAAGGCTTAAGCGTCGGCGTTATTCGCCGCTAACGGAGGCATCATGCAGTTCCTACAGACCCCACAACACACTCAGCTGTCGCTGTTTGAGGCCTTTATGGCCCAGCCCCTTGCGCCCATCCTCAAGGAAACGGTCGAAGCGCCCTGGAGCGCCGAACCCGAGGCGTTCAGTGAACTGTCGTTGCGCGGTGCTGCCGGGAGCTGCCTGAGCCTGCTGGCGCCGATCCTTCGCGAATTGAGCGAGGAACAGGATGCACGCTGGCTGACGCTGATCGCCCCACCGTCCAGCCTGACCCAGGCCTGGCTGCGGGACGCCGGCCTGAACCGCGAGCGCATCCTGTTGCTGCAACCCCGCGGCACCCAGAGTGCCCAACAGTTGACCTGCGAAGCCTTGCGCCTGGGCCGTAGCCATACGGTAGTCAGTTGGCTGAACCCGCTGACAACAGCGGCCAGGCAACAGCTGATCAGCGCCGCACGTACGGGCGATGCACAGAGCTTGAACATTCGGTTAGGATAAAACGATGCGCGGATAACTGACTCTGTCAGGGTCCGCCATGACGCGAGGCGTCTTCAGGCTTGAGAAGCCGATCTGCACGACTAAAGCTTACAAAAAAGCCGACAAACGGACTCAGTGAAGAATCCGTGGGCCGTCTTCCTTCTCAGGTTCGCCTTCAGCCAGGCGCCCCGCCATCTGCACACCTACGCTCAACATGGCTTTTGCCACTTCCACGTGCTGGCCTTGCAGGAATGCTTTTGCGTCTTCGGAAAAATCCAAAATTACCAGAGAACCCTCGTCCTCAGCCCGGCGCAGCTCGATTCGGCCGTCGGGCAATTCAACAATTTCCAGAAAGGACGTTGGCATAAAAGTCTGTTCTCCACGAAAGGCCGGCATTATATCAGTGTTGTGACGAGCGGGCTTGCCCGCATTGGGCTGAGCCGCGGCCCTCCGACAGCTGACACTGCCAGGCCTGGAAAGCCTTGGGGCTGCTTCGCAACCCAGCGGGAGCAAGCTCCCTCGCCACAAGAGCGCCAGGCGTCAGCGAGAAGCCTTCAGCACTCGTTCAGCCCATCCCGAAAACGAATGGCCAACTTCTTCAGCTCCTGTCGCCAGCTTTCCAGCTCTTCACGGCTTAATGGCGCAGGCCCCTCTTCTTCCAGGCTCACAGCCAGGATCAGCGGCTGGGTCACATCCCCCTTGGGCTTGTGGGGTACACGAGGCGGCTGGAACATCTCGGCGTGAGCTACCAGCAAGCGCGCCAACCAGCTGTCCGGGCTCTGCGCCATTTCCACCAGCTCAGCCAACTCCGGAATGGCCATGGACTCCAGCACATCACGGTTGATGATCATCTCTGCACGCGGCGAACCGGCCTGAGGCAAGCGGTAGAACCCGGCAATTTCATGGCACAAGCCAAGCAAGGCGCCATACAGGTGGAACAGCGCCGCTTCACGCCCGGCCTGTACCAGCGCGATAGCGTTCATCTCCTTTCCTTCCTCGGCGCGGCCAAGGGCTTCCAGGGACAAACCCGCGAAGTAAATTTTCTGGTTGGTACGGGTATAGAGTTCGTTGGCCATGAAGGCAGTCTCCACAACGAATAAGGCGTGATGCTGGCTGAACAGTGTCACGGATCAGCCAAGTCCACTGCAAGCGCAAAAAAAGGCCGCCTATAAAGGCGGCCTTTGTTCATGCGGCTGATCGTATCAAGCGCCCTGGCGCTTGTCCTCGACCTTCCACTTGCCACCGTCGTAGAACGCTTTCCAGCCGGTAGGCTTGCCTTCCACTTCAGTCTGCACGTACTGCTCCTTGGTCTTGCGGCTGTAGCGGATCACGGACGGGCGACCGTCCGGGTCCTTCTTCGGCGCTTCACAGAGGAAGTGGTACTTCGGATCGATCTCGTCCTTGTGGGGCACGATCTCGATCACCAGCGGAGCACGGGTCTCGCGGTTTTTGGGGAACTGGCTGGCAGCCAGGAACAGCCCCGAAGCGCCATCACGCAGGATGTAGGTGTCGTTGACCTTCTCGCACTTGAGTTCAGGCATCTTCACCGGGTCCATCTTCGGCGGCGCCGCGTCACCGCTTTTCAGCAGTTTGCGGGTGTTCTTGCACGTCGGGTTGGTGCAACCGAAGAACTTGCCGAAACGGCCGGTCTTGAGCTGCATCTCGCTGCCGCACTTGTCGCATTCCAGGCTCGGACCTTCGTAGCCCTTGATGCGGTAAGTGCCTTCTTCGATCTCATAGCCGTTGCAATCCGGGTTGTTACCGCAGATGTGCAGCTTGTGCTTCTCGTCCAGCAGGTAGGCGTCCATCGCCGTGCTGCAGATCGGGCAACGGTGCTTGCCACGTAGTACCAGCGACTCGGATTCACCCTCGTCATCGGCCGCGATTTCATCGCCCGGCACCAGGTTGACGGTAGCCTTGCAGCGCTCTTTCGGCGGCAGGCTGTAACCCGAGCAACCCAGGAACACGCCGGTGGACGCGGTACGGATCTGCATCGGGCGGCCGCAGGTAAGGCACGGAATGTCTGTCATCACCGGCTGGTTGGCCCGCATGCCGTTCTCGGCGCTTTCAGCCACTTCAAGTTTCTTCTTGAAGTCGCCGTAGAACTCGTCAAGCACGTTTTTCCAGTCGCGCTCGCCCTGGGCCACGTCATCGAGGTTCTCTTCCATGCCGGCGGTGAAGCCGTAGTCCATCAGGTTGGAGAAGCTCTCGGACAGGCGCTCGGTCACGATGTCGCCCATCTTTTCCGAGTAGAAACGACGGTTGTGCAAGGCAACGTAGCCGCGGTCCTGGATGGTGGAAATGATCGCCGCATAGGTCGAAGGACGACCGATACCGCGCTTTTCCATCTCCTTGACCAGGCTGGCTTCCGAGTAACGCGCCGGCGGCTTGGTGAAGTGCTGGGACGGGTCGAGCTTGATCAGCTTCAACACATCGCCCTGGGCCATGTCGGGCAGCACGTCGTCGTCGCCCGGCTTGGCGATTTGCGGCATCACGCGGGTGTAACCGTCGAACTTGAGGATACGGCCCTTGGCGCGCAGCTCGAAGTCACCAGCACCCACGCTGACAGTCGTCGACAGGTATTGCGCCGGCAGCATCTGGCAGGCCAGGAACTGGCGCCAGATCAGCTCGTAGAGGCGCTCAGCGTCGCGCTCCATGCCGCTCAGCTTGCTTGGCTCGGTGTTGGCGTCGGAGGGACGAATCGCTTCGTGAGCCTCTTGTGCGCCTTCCTTGCTGCTATAGACGTTCGGCTTCTCCGGCAGGTACTTCTTGCCGAACTCGCTTTCAATATAAGTGCGCGCCATCGCCACCGCGTCTTGCGACAGGTTGGTGGAGTCGGTACGCATATACGTGATATAGCCCGCTTCATACAGACGCTGGGCCATCATCATGGTCTTCTTCACGCCAAAGCCCAGGCGGTTACTCGCGGCCTGCTGCAGGGTGGAGGTGATGAACGGCGCCGACGGCTTGCTGCTGGTGGGCTTGTCTTCACGCTTGACGATGCTGTAGCTGGAAGCCTTGAGCTTCTCCAGCGCGGCCATGGCCTGGGCTTCGTTGAGCGGCTTGAAGGCCTCGCCTTTCTCGCGGGCCACTTCAAAGCGCACGTTGTTGCCCTTGGCAGTGCCCAGGTCAGCGTGCACTTCCCAATATTCTTCAGGGTTGAACGCACGAATCTCGCGCTCACGCTCCACCACCAGCTTGACCGCGACCGATTGCACACGGCCGGCGGACAGGCCACGGGCGATCTTCGCCCACAGCAGCGGCGAGACCATGTAACCCACGACGCGGTCGAGGAAGCGACGGGCCTGCTGGGCATTGACGCGGTCAATGTCCAGTTCCCCCGGTTTGGAGAAGGCTTCCTGGATTGCCTTCTTGGTAATTTCGTTGAACACCACGCGCTTGTAGCGGCTGTCGTCACCACCGATGGCTTCCCGCAGGTGCCAGGCAATTGCCTCCCCTTCGCGGTCCAAGTCGGTTGCGAGATAGATGGTGTCAGCATCCTTGGCGAGCCGGCGCAGCTCTTCGATGACCTTTTCCTTGCCCGGGAGGATCTCGTACTTGGCTTTCCAGCCATGATCGGGATCGACACCCATGCGCGAGACCAGCTGCTTGCGCGCTTTCTCTTTAGGCGTGAGCACCGGACCTTCGCCCGCAGCCGCCTTGCCGCGCTTGGCGGCAGGCTCCTTGCTGGCGCTAGCCGAACCGCTGGTGGGCAGGTCTCGGATATGGCCGATACTCGACTTCACCACGTACTCGTTACCCAAGTACTTGTTGATGGTCTTGGCCTTAGCCGGGGATTCCACAATGACCAGCGATTTGCCCATGGATCGGAAAATTCCTGAATTCGAGAAGTGAAAGGCGGTTGGCGCCTGACGCGGCAACGCTATATATAGTGGCAACAAGGTGAGGTCAAGCGCAGCATTCTGCGCGGCCTGCCTTTATTGCGCGGAAAAAAGGCTGGGTTCGACCTGGATCAAAGCAAAGCGCGGGACCTGTTCGCCGTCAACTTCGACGGTCTCCAGGAACATGCTCAAGGGACGCACCCAAAAGCCGTAATCGCCATACAGTGCTTGGTAAAACACCACTTCCTCTTCGGTCTCGGAATGCCGCGCCACATTAAAAACGCGGTACTGCGGACCTTTATAATGCTGGTAGAGCCCTGGTTCGACTTTCATGCTCTGGCCCTCTTACAAAATTTGTTAAAAAAAAATATAAAAAATTCCAAAAAACAAAAACCGGGGCACTGGGCCCCGGCTTCCGTCAGCGAAACGTTTAGATACGTTCGAAGACGGTGGAGATGCCTTGGCCGAGGCCAATGCACATGGTCGCAACCCCCAGGTTGCCGCCATTTTGCTTCATCACGTTCAGCAACGTGCCGGAGATACGAGCACCGGAACACCCAAACGGGTGACCCAGGGCAATCGCGCCGCCGTGCAGGTTAACCTTCTCGTTCATCTTGTCGAGTACTTTCAAATCTTTCAGCACTGGCAGGGCCTGTGCGGCGAAAGCTTCGTTGAGCTCGAAGAAGTCGATGTCGGAGATGGTCAGGCCTGCGCGCTTCAATGCTTTTTGTGTGGCCGGTACTGGACCATAGCCCATGATTGCCGGGTCCACACCTGCGACTGCCATCGAACGGATCACGGCCATCGGCTGGATACCCAGGTCCTGGGCACGCTGGGCCGACATCACGATCATGCACGAAGCACCGTCAGTGATCTGCGACGAAGTACCGGCTGTCACGGTGCCGCCCTTTGGATTGAAGGCAGGCTTCAAGGCCGCCAGGCTTTCCAGGGTGGTGTCTGGACGAATGGTTTCGTCGTAGTCGAACAGTTTCAGGAAACCGTTCTCGTCGTAGCCGTTCATCGGGATGATTTCATCCTTGAACTTGCCTTCCACGGTGGCCTTGTGGGCCAACTGGTGGGAACGCAGGCCGAACGCATCCTGGGCTTCGCGGGTAATGCCGTGCATTTTGCCGAGCATTTCTGCGGTCAGGCCCATCATGCCCGAGGCTTTCGCCGCGTACAGCGACATGTGCGGGTTCGGATCGACACCGTGCATCATGCTGACGTGGCCCATGTGCTCCACGCCGCCGACCACGAACACATCACCGTTACCGGTCATGATCGCTTGGGCAGCGGTGTGCAGCGCGCTCATGGACGAGCCACACAGGCGGCTGACGGTCTGGCCGGCAGCGGTGTGCGGGATCTGCGTCATCAGGGAAGCCATACGGGCGATGTTCCAGCCCTGCTCCAGGGTCTGGTTGACGCAGCCCCAGATGACGTCTTCGACTTCGTTCGGGTCGACCTTGACGTTGCGTTCCAACAATTTGCTGATCAGGTGCGCCGACATGTCTTCAGCGCGGGTGTTGCGGTGCATGCCGCCCTTGGAGCGGCCCATCGGCGTACGACCGAAGTCGACAATCACGACGTCTCTTGGATTCAAGCTCATAAATATTCTCGCTCTAGTCGTCTGGGCACTTAACCGAAGAAGCTCTGGCCGTTCTTGGCCATCTCGCGCAGCTTCGCAGTCGGGTGGTACAGCGGGCCCAGATCAGCGTATTGATCAGCCAGGGCAACGAACTCGGCCACACCGATGGAATCGATGTAACGCAGCGCACCACCACGGAATGGAGGGAAACCAATACCGTAGACCAGGCCCATGTCGGCCTCGGCTGCGGTTTCAACGATGCCGTCTTCCAGGCAGCGCACGGTTTCCAGGCACAGGGCGATCATCATCCAGTTGACGATGTCCTCGTCGGACACTTCACGCTGTTCGTAGATGACCGGCGCGAGCACTTCGTGAACCGATGGGTCGGCCACTTTCTTCTGCTTGCCCTTCTTGTCGGTCTCGTAAGCGTAGAAACCCTTGCCATTCTTCTGGCCCAGGCGCTTGGCTTCGTAGAGCGCGTCGATCGCCGAGCGGCGGTCGTCTTTCATGCGGTCCGGGAAGCCTTCAGCCATTACGTCGCGACCGTGGTGGCCGGTGTCGATGCCGACCACGTCCATCAGGTACGCCGGGCCCATTGGCCAGCCGAATTTTTCCATGACCTTGTCGATGCGCACGAAGTCCACACCGGCGCTGACCAGCTTGGCGAAACCGCCGAAGTACGGGAACAGTACGCGGTTGACCAGGAAGCCCGGGCAGTCATTGACGACGATCGGGTTCTTGCCCATTTTCTTGGCGTAGGCAACGGTGGTGGCAACGGCCAGTTCGCTGGACTTCTCGCCACGGATCACTTCCACCAGCGGCATCATGTGCACCGGGTTGAAGAAGTGCATGCCGACGAAGTTTTCCGGACGCTTGAGGGCCTTGGCCAGCAAGGTGATGGAAATGGTCGAGGTGTTGGAAGCCAGGATAGTGTCTTCTTTAACCTGGGCTTCAACTTCAGCCAGTACCGCCTGCTTGACCTTCGGGTTCTCGACAACCGCTTCAACCACCAGGTCGACGTGGCCGAAATCGCCGTAGGACAGCGTAGGACGAATGCCGTTAAGCACTTCAGCCATTTTCGCTGCCGTCATGCGGCCTTTATCCACACGGCCTACCAGCAGTTTCGCGGCTTCTGCCAGACCCTGCTCGATGCCGTGCTCGTTGATGTCTTTCATCAGGATCGGCGTGCCTTTGGACGCCGACTGATAGGCGATACCGCCGCCCATGATACCGGCACCGAGTACGGCAGCCTGTTTCACGTCGCGGGCGATTTCGTCGTAGGCCTTGGCCTTTTTCTTCAGTTCCTGGTCGTTCAGGAACAGACCGATCAAGCTCTGCGCCGCAGAAGTCTTGGCCAGTTTGACGAAGCCGGCAGCTTCGATTTCCAGGGCCTTGTCGCGACCGAAGTTCGCGGCCTTCTGGATGGTCTTGATCGCTTCAACCGGCGCCGGGTAGTTCGGGCCGGCCTGGCCAGCCACGAAACCTTTGGCGGTTTCGAACGACATCATTTGTTCGATGGCGTTGAGCTTGAGTTTTTCGAGCTTTGGCTGACGCTTGGCCTTGTAGTCAAATTCGCCGCTGATGGCGCCTTTGATCAGGTTCAGTGCGGCTTCTGCCAGCTTGTCGGGAGCCACCACGGCATCCACGGCGCCGACTTTCAGCGCGTCTTCAGCACGGTTTTCCTTGCCGGCGGCAATCCACTCGATGGCGTTGTCGGCACCGATGATGCGCGGCAGGCGCACGGTACCGCCGAAGCCTGGGTAGATGCCCAGCTTGACTTCCGGCAGGCCGATTTTCGCCGTGGCCGACATCACGCGGAAGTCGGCGGCCAGGCACATTTCCAGACCGCCGCCCAGGGCGATGCCATTGATCGCGGCAACGGTCGGCACGTTGAGGTCTTCGAAATCGCTGAAAATCTTGTTGGCTTCGAGGTTGCCAGCCACAAGCTCGGCATCGGGCAGCTTGAAGTTGTCGACGAATTCGGTGATGTCAGCGCCGACGATGAACACGTCCTTGCCGCTGGAGACGATCACGCCCTTGACCGATGCATCTGCTTTGATGGTGTCTACGGCCTGACGCAATTCATTCAGGGTTAGACGGTTGAACTTGTTGACGGACTCACCCTTGAGGTCGAATTTCAATTCGACGATGCCACTTTCAAGAGCCTTAACCGTGATGGCTTTACCTTCGTAAATCATCAACTGATCTCCACGATATGGAAGCTGAACAGTACACGTCGGACGCAGGATTCAGCGTAGACACTGACGTTACCGTCGATGCTAACGCCAATTTGCCAGGCACACCCGCCAACGCGATAGTCGGGATTCTGTACGAACGGTCTGAAAGACAAACGCTCAATTCATACGCCCGTTTGATTTGGGTACGTCACCTTCAGCCAAATCCGAAGAATTGTCAATCGCTCGAAAGGGCCGCAAAAACGCGACTTTTCAGTCATTTCAGAACCCGGGGCAGCCGGCATCGCCCCGCCAATGTTTAATCATTCGCGAAATCAATAATGTGAATTTTGATTTAAAGGGCTGTACAGAACCGAATATGCGGCTAGGCTAGCGGCACGTAAAACGAATTACCGGCCTGCCTGGCCAACTCCAGCCCGATGATACTTTCGGGCTTTTTAATGCCTGCAGAAATCTCAGGCCAGCGCCTTGAGCACCGCATCAATGTCGTGCAACACGCTCAACTCGCCCTTCTCGCCCCAGTACAGGGTGATCATTTGCTTGTCGGCTTCGACTTTGTAGACGTTCTCAGGCAGCGTCGCAAAATGCGGCAACAACTTTTCATCAACGCAGATTTCCTGCCACTGATTGACCCACACCCCCGGTTCCGACTGCCAATAACTCCAGGTCACAAGCTTGGTGCCGCGCCGTGGCCGGTGATACTGCGCGCACGGGCTCGGTGGCTCGTGCTTGAGCCAGTGCGGCCACTCCTGGGGTGTCAGTTGCATGGCCAAACCGATGCGCCGCGCCTCCATGCGCAAAGCCATGCGCCCGCTCGAATGGCGCGAAGGACGCAGCCACGCCAGCGGACTCAAAACCAGCGCAAGGATTGACACCACTATCCAGACCGTCATATGTGTACTCCCGAATTTCTTGATGAGCGGATTTGACCTGACGCAACCCCATCCGCTTGAAACAAGCCATACTGAACTTATCGCTTTCCTTTGGAGAAACTCCTCATGCCCTACGAACATATTCTGGTCGCCGTGGACCTGACCGAAGAATGCGACCCCGTGATCAAGCGGGCCGTAGGCCTTGCAGGCGATTCGGTGAAGCTGTCCCTGGTGCATATCGTCGAACCGATGGCCATGGCCTTTGGTGGCGACGTGCCAATGGACCTTTCCCAGCTGCAACAGCAGCAGTTCGACCAGGCCAAGGAGCGTCTTGATCGACTGATCAACAAGTACCCGGCCCTGAAAAAAGACCAGAGCCACCTGACCTACGGCCAGCCGCGCCAGGAAATCCACCACCTGGCCAAGGAACAGGGTTGCGACCTGATCGTGGTCGGCAGCCACGGCCGCCACGGCCTGGCCTTGCTGCTGGGCTCCACCGCCAATGACGTGCTGCACGGCGCACCTTGCGATGTGCTGGCCGTGAAACTGGTAAAGAGCTCGTAAGACCAACCGCAATCTAATGTGGGAGCGGGCTTGTGTGGGAGCGGGCTTGCTCGCGAAAGCAGTGGATCAGTCGACAAATATAGGGACTGACACACCGCATTCGCGAGCAAGCCCGCTCCCACATTTGAACCGCGTTTCGCACAAAAAACCCGGCGCCCATACTAATGAGCGCCGGGTTTTTTATTGCGCTTGAATCACTCAGGCATCCAGCTCGGCCCAGCGCTCAACCAGGGCTTCCAGCTCGCTGTTCAACTGCTCGAGGGATGCAATCACCTTGGCGGTTTCGGCAGCAGGGCGCAGATAGAAACTCGCGTCCGCCATTTCAGCTTCAACGGCAGCGATCTGCTGTTCCTTGGCATCGATATCGCCCGGCAGCGCTTCCAGCTCGCGTTGCAGCTTGTAGCTGAGCTTCTTCTTGGCTGCGGGCGCTTCTTGCGCAGGGGCAGGAGCAGCAGCCACCGGGGCAACCACGGCCGAGGTCAGGTCAGCCTTGCCGGATTTGCTCTCGGTCACGCCCAGCAGGCGCGGCGAGCCGCCCTGACGCAGCCAGTCCTGATAACCCCCGACGTATTCACGCACCTTGCCTTCACCTTCGAAGACCAGGGTGCTGGTGACCACGTTGTCGAGGAATGCCCGGTCGTGGCTGACCATCAGCACGGTGCCGTTGAAGGTCAGCAAGACCTCTTCCAGCAGTTCCAGGGTTTCAACGTCGAGGTCGTTGGTCGGTTCGTCGAGCACCAGCAGGTTGGCTGGCTTGCTGAACAGCTTGGCCAGCAGCAGGCGCGCACGCTCACCACCGGACAAGGCTTTAACCGGCGTACGTGCACGCTGCGGGCTGAACAGGAAGTCGCCCAGGTAGCTCAACACGTGGCGGCTCTGGCCATCGATGTCGATAAAGTCGCGACCTTCGGCGACGTTGTCGATCACGGTTTTTTCCAGGTCCAACTGGTGACGCAACTGGTCGAAGTAGGCCACGTCGATGCGCGTGCCCTCTTCCACTTTACCGCTGGTCGGCTGCAGGCCATTGAGCATCAGCTTGAGCAAGGTGGTCTTGCCGGTACCGTTGGCGCCGAGCAGGCCGATACGGTCGCCCCGCTGCAGGACCATGGAGAAGTCCTTGATCAGGAACGGGCCGTCCGGGTGATGGAAGCTGACGTTGTCCAGCACCATCACTTGCTTGCCGGACTTGTCGGCCGTTTCCAGCATGATGTTGGCCTTGCCGGTGCGCTCGCGACGTTCACTGCGTTCAACACGCAGGGCTTTCAAGGCACGCACACGGCCTTCGTTACGGGTACGACGGGCCTTGATGCCCTGGCGAATCCACACTTCTTCCTGGGCCAGGCGCTTGTCGAACAAGGCGTTGGCGGTTTCTTCGGCAGCCAGGGTGGCTTCCTTGTGCACCAGGAAGCTGGCGTAGTCGCCGTTCCAGTCGATCAGGCCACCGCGGTCCAGTTCGAGGATGCGTGTGGCGAGGTTTTGCAGGAAGGAACGGTCGTGCGTGATGAACAGCACGGCGCCCTGGAAATCCTTGAGGGCTTCTTCAAGCCAGGCGATTGCGCCGATGTCCAGGTGGTTGGTCGGTTCGTCGAGCAGCAGCAGGTCCGGTTCGGAAACCAGGGCCTGGGCCAGCAGGACGCGGCGACGCCAGCCGCCGGACAATTCGGCGAGGGTCTTGTCGGCCGGCAGCTGCAGGCGGCTCAGGGTGCTGTCGACCAATTGCTGCAGGCGCCAGCCGTCACGGGCTTCGAGGTCTTGCTGGACGTGCATCAGCTTGTCCAGGTCTTCTTCGGTGACGCAGTTCTGCGCCAGGTGATGGTATTCGGCGAGCAGTGCGCCCACACCATCCAGGCCTTCGGCAACCACGTCGAACACTGTCCGTCCGTCGGCCACCGGCAATTCTTGCGGCAATTCGCCAATCTTGAGGCCGGGGGCGCGCCATACAGAGCCTTCGTCGGGCTTCTGGTCGCCTTTTACCAGCTTCATCATGCTGGACTTGCCGGTGCCGTTGCGGCCGATGATGCACACCCGCTCACCACGGGCGATCTGCCAGGACACCTTGTCCAACAACGGCATAGCGCCGAAAGCAAGGGACACATCGCTGAATTTGAGCAGGGTCATACGCTTCTCCAAAAACTGGGCGCGCATTCTACCTGACTTAGGGCGCGAGGCGGCCGGCATTTTCGCCGTTGACATGTTCTGTTGGACATTTCAGATGAACTTGAACGAAGCGACCGGCAAAGCTTTCACCGGCTGCGGGCAAAAGGCTAAGCTAGGGGCAATCAGTGTCGGCGACGTCGGCACTAGTCCAGATTCCTCTGCACGGACGTCTCATGCGCAGTCGCCTTTTCAGCTTTTTATCTTGTCTGCTTCTTTCTGCCACCGCCGTTCAATCCGCCCAGGCCGTGGACCTCACCACCCAACGTCAATATTACGATGAAGCCAAGCGAGCCCTCGCCAAAGGCGACAGCGGCCCGTACTTCCAGTACAGCCAGGCCCTGGCCGACTACCCGTTGACGCCATACCTGGCCTACGACGAACTGACCGCGCGCCTGAAAACCGCGAGCAACGAGGAAATCGAACAATTCCTCGCCAAGAACGGCGACCTGCCCCAGGCCAACTGGATGAAGCTGCGCTGGTTGCGCTGGCTGGCCGACCGTGGCGACTGGCAAACCTTTGAAAAGTACTACGATCCAAAACTCAATTTCGTCGAACTGGACTGTCTGCACGGCCAGTTCCAGCTGACCCATAACCAAAAAGCCGAAGGTTATAAAACCACCGAGAAGCTCTGGCTGACCGGTAAATCCCAGCCTGCTGCCTGTGATGCCACCTTTGGCCAGTGGGCCGCCGACGGCCAACTGACCGAACAGAAAATCTGGGACCGCGCCAAACTCGCCGCCGAAGCCCGCAACTACCCGCTGGCCAACAGCTTGGTGAAAACCTTGCCGACCCTCGGCGCCCAAGGCCGCCTGATGGTGGACGTGGCGCAGAAGCCCGACATGCTCAGCGACCCGTCGCGCTTCCTGCCGGCCAACGAGGCCATGTCCGACGCCGTCGGCCTTGGCCTTCGCCGCCTGGCACGTCAGGACCCGGACAAGGCCATGGCCCTGCTCGACGGCTATGCCAGCAGCATGCACTTCTCTCGTGACGAAAAAGTGTCGATCGCCCGGGAAATCGGCTTGACCCTGGCACGCCGCTACGACCCGCGCGCCCTCGACGTGATGACCAAATACGATCCGGAACTGCGGGACAACACCGTTTCCGAATGGCGCCTGCGCCTGCTGCTGCGCCTGGCCCGCTGGGAAGACGCCTACCAGTTGACCCGCAAGCTGCCCCAGGACCTGGCCACCACCAACCGCTGGCGCTACTGGCAGGCCCGCAGCCTGGAACTGGCAGAGCCGAAAAACCCGCAAGCCCTGGTGATGTACAAGGGCCTGGCCAAGGAACGTGACTTCTACGGCTTCCTGGCGGCGGATCGCTCCCAGTCGCCGTACCAACTGACCAACAAGCCGCTGGTGATGAGCCAGGCGCTGATGAACAAAGTGCGCAACACCCCGGGCGTACGCCGGGCCCTGGAGTTCTATGCCCGCGGCCAGATCGTTGATGGCCGTCGCGAGTGGTACCACGTGAGCCGGCACTTCAACCGCGACGAAATGGTCGCCCAGGCCAAGCTGGCCTATGACATGAAGTGGTACTTCCCGGCGATCCGCACCATCAGCCAGGCGCAATACTGGGATGACCTGGATATCCGCTTCCCGATGGCCCACCGCGACACCCTGGTGCGTGAAGCCAAGGTCCGCGGCGTGCATTCAAGCTGGGTGTTTGCGATCACCCGCCAGGAAAGCGCCTTCATGGACGATGCGCGCTCCGGCGTCGGCGCCACCGGCCTGATGCAGCTGATGCCCGGCACCGCCAAGGAAACCGCACGCAAATTCAGCATCCCGCTGGCCTCGCAACAGCAGGTGCTCGACCCGGACAAGAACATCCAGCTCGGCGCAGCGTACCTGAGCCAGGTCCATGCCCAGTTCAACGGCAACCGCGTGCTCGCCACCGCTGCCTACAACGCTGGCCCGGGCCGCGTACGCCAATGGCTGCGCGGCGCCGACCACCTGAGTTTCGATGTGTGGGTGGAAAGCATCCCGTTCGACGAAACCCGTCAGTATGTGCAGAACGTGCTGTCTTATTCGGTGATCTACGGGCAGAAGCTCAACGCACCGCAGCCGCTGGTGGATTGGCATGAGCGGTATTTTGATGATCAGTAAGGGGGGCAGCTGCAAGCAACTAGCTTGAAGCTGAAAGAAAAGTGCCCGCATTGAGAGATGCGGGCATTTTTTATGGCGCTGCCGGGGACTCGCTTTGCACCGCTTCTGCCAGCGCAAGGTTCAAGGCTTGAAGCATGAACTCGACAAAGGGAGTTGCCTCTGCCTGCTTGTCCGCCGCCGACAATGCGGCGTAATAAGCGTCCTGTTGCTCGCGAATCACCGCCTCTACCGGCAAGTAAGCCAGCACCGGGCGCCACTGACTGAGAATCAGGGTTTGCCATAAGCGGCCCATGCGCCCGTTTCCATCGGCAAAAGGATGGATAAACTCGAATTCGTAGTGAAAGACGCAGCTGACGATCAGTGGATGCCAGTCAGAGGCGGACTGCCACTTCAGCAAATCATCAACCAAATGCGTAACACGGCTCGCCGGCGGCGCCATGTGCACCAACTGTTCGCCCCGATAGATCCCTACGCCCGCCTGGCGAAACCGACCCGCATCGTCGATCAATCCATACATCAATAACTCATGGGCACGCAGCAGGTCCGCACGTTCGCCCGGTGCCCACTGCGGCATAGACTCGTAAGCGGAAAAAGCGTTGCGTACTTCCTGAATCTCCCGGGGCAAGCCCAGCACACGCTTGCCTTCCAGCACTGCGGTCACCTGCTCGACATTCAGGGTATTGTTCTCGATAGCCAGCGAAGCCTGAATCGTACGAATCCGGTTGCCACGCCTCAATTGCGGGGTCTGCCGGTTGTCGTCGCCCGCTGAAAGCTGACCAATCTGCTCACTGATATCAGCAACCAGACTCAACATCTTGGCAGTCAGGGTCAACGGAGGTTGATAACGGCTCATATCCTCATCCAAGTCTGTAACGAAAGCCGACATAATGCCCTAAGGGACGGTCGCACCACAGCCTCAATGCCTCAATCAACGTCAGTGCCATCACTGAACTGCAACGCCGCCAGCCGTGCGTACAGTGGATTACTCGCAATCAGTTGCTGATGCGTCCCCACCGCCACCAGCTTGCCTTGGTCCATCACGGCAATCCGGTCGGCGTTCTTCACGGTGGCCAACCGGTGGGCGATCACCAGGGTGGTGCGCCCTTCCATCAACTGCGGCAGCGCTTGCTGGATCAAGTGTTCACTTTGGGCGTCCAGCGCGCTGGTGGCTTCGTCCAGCAGCAGGATCGGTGCATCCACCAACAAGGCCCGGGCGATGGCCAGGCGTTGGCGCTGGCCGCCGGAAAGGCCCATGCCGCCGTCGCCCAGGTGGGTCTGGTAGCCGTCGGGCATTTGCAGGATGAAATCGTGGGCGTGGGCGATGCGCGCCGCTTCTTCGACCTGGGCAAAGGTGGCCGATGGATTGCCGTAGCGGATGTTCTCTTCGACCGTGCCAAAGAACAGCGCCGGGCTCTGGGACACCAGGGCGAAACCGCGGCGCAGGTCCAGCGGGTCGAGGTCGGTCAGCGGGTGGCCTTCAAGCAGGATGCGGCCTTGCTGCGGATCGTAGAAACGCAGCAACAGATCGAAGATCGTCGATTTGCCCGCGCCCGACGGACCGACCAGGGCCAGGGTTTCACCGGCATTGATGCTCAGGCTCAAGCCGTCGATGGCAAAACGATCCGGGCGCGAGGGATAGGAGAAGCGCAAATCCTGGATTTCCAGGCGGCCGCTGACCCGCTCCGGCAGCTTGATCACGTTTGCCTCGGGCGCCTTGATCTCGTTGCTCGATTGCAGCAACTCGCCAATCCGCTCTGCTGCACCGGCCGCTCGCTGCAACTCGCCCAGCACTTCACTCAAGGTGCCGACGGCACTGCCGACGATCAGGCTGTAGAACACGAACGCGGCCAGTTCACCACCGGAAATCCGTCCGCTAATCACGTCCATTCCGCCGACCCAGAGCATGACACCCACGGCACCCAGCACCAGCATGATCACCAGGGTAATCAGCCACGAACGCTGCAGGATGCGTTTGCGCGCGGTGGTGAACGCGTCTTCCACCGTCACCGCAAACCGCCGCTCGTCCTGCACCTGGTGGTTGTAGGCCTGCACCGTCTTGATCTGGCCGAGGGTCTCGGACACGTAGCTGCCCACGTCGGCGATGCGGTCCTGGCTCAGGCGCGACAGGCTGCGCACCCGGCGGCCGAAGATCAAGATCGGCGCCAGCACCAGCGGCAGCGCGATCACAACGATGCTGGTGAGCTTGGGGTTGGTGACAAACAACAGCACGATCCCGCCGATCACCATCAGGGCGTTGCGCAGGAACAGCGACAGCGAGGAGCCGATCACCGATTGCAGCAAGGTGGTGTCGGTGGTCAACCGGGACTGGATTTCCGAACTGCGGTTGTTTTCGTAGAAACCCGGATGCAAGTAGATCAAATGGTTGAACACCTGCCGCCGGATGTCGGCCACCACCCGCTCGCCGATCCACGACACCAGGTAAAACCGCGTAAAGGTGCCCACCGCCAGGCCCAGCACCAGAATCATGAACAGGCCGATGGACTGGTTGAGCAGGTGCGGCGACTGGGTCATGAAGCCCTGGTCCACCAGCAGGCGAATGCCCTGCCCCATGGACAAGGTGATGCCGGCGGTGACGATCAACGCCAACAAGGCCCCCAGGGCCTGCCAGCGGTAGGGAGCGACGAAGCGGCTGGCCAGGCGAATCGCGCGGCGTTGACGGGCTGAGAGCATGGCGGGTTTCACCTGAGGGTGGGAGACGGGAACCTACAGAGCTACATGGGGGGAACTTGAGTGAATCACAATGAGTCAGGTTAATTATGCTTACGAACCTGGCCCCTAGAGGCTATCGGTCTAAGGCCTGGCTGGAAATTTGTATCGGTTTCTGCTGGAGTGGGCATTCGATCTGCTGACCGCGCAAGGAGTTGTAACAACGCGGTCACGCAGTGATTTTAAAGTAGGTACACAACCTGATGAGGAGACGGGCCATGTCCTTGCAAAACAGCAGCAATGCCAAGATTGAAGTGATCCGCCAACCGCAGCAGTTGCCTTGCTCGTACATCGACGCTCAAGGCCGCGAAGTGCAAATCACCGAAGAGATGATCCAGAGCGCCTGCGCCGAACTGGAACAGAAATTGGTCAAGCCTGCCAAGCGAGGCTGAATCGCCCACGCTCTTTTAAACCCGGCCTTGATGGCCGGGTTTTTTATGCCTTCAGATTGCCTGCGCGCCCAATGCCGCCACAATGCTCGACAAGACCGCAGACTCGCCGTTGATTCGCACCTTCAACCCCTCAATCTCGCGCCGCGGCGCGTAGTGCTTGCGCAGTTGGTCAAACGCCTTGCGCTGCTTGTCCACGGTGCCTACCAGGCTGCGGCGGAAATCCGCGTCATCACGGCGCGGGTCGTACACGCCACGGCACAGGGCCGCCAGCGCCCAGGCCGGGTCGGTATTGGCGTTGAGGGTGACCTCGGCCAACCAGGGTTCCGGTAGCAAGTCGTTGAGTTGAATCGTCGCCTCCTGACCAAAGTACCGGCACAGCGCCTGGTAGATCTGCGCCGTACCGCGCTGCCTGCCGTCCAGGCTGTAGCCGGCGATATGCGGGGTGGCCAGCACACACAAGTCGGCCAGGTCGACGTCCACCTGGGGCTCGCCTTCCCACACATCCAGCACGGCCTGCAGGTCTTCGCGTTCCAGCAGCACCTCCTTGAGGGCGGCGTTGTCCACCACCGGGCCACGGCTGGCGTTGATCAGCCAGGCGCCGGGCTTCAGTTGGTTGAGGCGCTCGCGGTCGAACAAGTGCCAGGTAGATCCGTTGCCGGATTTGTTCAGCGGCGTGTGCAGGCTGATCACATCACACTGCTCGACAATCTGCTGCAGGCCGACATAGTCACCGCCCTCGGCGATCTGCCGGGGCGGGTCGCACACCAGCACCTTCCAGCCCAACGCCTTGAGCACCTTGACCAGGCGCCCGCCGACTTCACCGGCCCCCACCACACCATAGGTGCGTTGGGCCAGGTCGGCGCCTTCGATCTCGGCCAGGGTCAGCAGGCTGCCCAGCACATAGTCGACCACGCCACGGGCGTTGCAGCCGGGGGCGCTGGACCACTGGATGCCGGCGCGCTGGAAGTAATCAAGGTCGAGGTGGTCGGTGCCGATGGTGCAGGTGCCGACAAACCGCACGGGTGTGCCTTCGAGCAAAGCCCGGTTGACGTTGGTCACCGAGCGCACCAGCAGCACATCGGCCTGTTCGATCGTCGCGCGGTCGATGGACCGGCCTGGAACCCGGCGAATCTCGCCAAATCCTTCGAAGAATGCATCGAGCAGCGGGATATTTTCGTCGGCAACAATCAGCATGGCAGGCTCCTTTCGCGGATCAGCAGTGTACAGCGGTTTTCCTTGTGGCGAGGGAGCTTGCTCCCGCTGGAGTGCGGAGCGCTCCCAAATGAAGCACTGTGTTTTTTTCAGGTACACATCGGTTGTCCGTTCTGGGGCTGCTGCGCAGCCCAGCGGGAGCAAGCTCCCTCGCCACAGCAAGCTCCCTCACTACGGCAAGCTCCCTCGCCACAAAAAGCAATATTTGCGCTGGGCTGTGTTTACAAATCCACAACACAGGTTTTTTCCTGACCAACACGTCAAGGCGTAGAATGCGCCGTCCTGCGCTCCCCCTATCGGACATCCGTACGTGAACACTGCCACAACCACCACCGCCCTCTCCCGCCCCGCCCGCGTCAGCCTTGAAGTGCGCAATCTGCTGGCCCTGGCCCTGCCGATCATGATCGGGCAACTGGCGACTACCGCCATGGGCTTTGTCGATGCCGTGATGGCCGGGCGTGTGAGTTCCCGGGACCTGGCGGCAGTCGCCCTGGGCAACTCCATCTGGATCCCGGTGTACCTGCTGATGACCGGCACCCTGCTGGCCACCACGCCGAAAGTCGCCCAACGCTTCGGCGCCGGCACCCACGGTGAAATCGGGCCGCTGGTGCGCCAGTCGATGTGGCTGGCGCTGGTGGTGGGGATTACCGCGCTGCTGTTGCTGATCAGTGCCGAACCGATCCTGCATGTGATGAAGGTCGATCCCGAGCTGATCAAGCCGTGCATGGACTACCTGCACGGCATCGCCTCGGGCATGCCGGCCATTGCGCTGTATTACGTGTTGCGCTGCTTCAGCGACGGCCTGGGCCGAACGCGGCCGAGCATGGTCATGGGCCTGTGTGGGCTGGCGCTGAATATTCCGCTGAACTATGTGTTCATCTACGGCCACTTCGGCGTGCCGGCCATGGGCGGCATCGGTTGTGGCTGGGCCACGGCGATCGTGATGTGGGTGATGATGCTCGGCCTCGCCGCCTGGACCCGCTGGGCACCGGTGTATCAGAGCAGCGAGCTGTTCAAGCGTTTTGACTGGCCGCAATGGTCGGTGATCAAGCGCGTATTGAGCATTGGCTTGCCGATCGGGATCGCGGTGTTTGCCGAGTCGAGCATTTTCGCGGTGATCGCGCTGCTGATCGGCAGCCTCGGCGCCACCGTAGTGGCCGGGCACCAGATTGCGCTGAACTTCAGCTCGCTGGTGTTCATGATTCCCTACTCCCTGAGCATGGCCGTCACCGTGCGCGTGGGCCAGGCCCTGGGCCGTGGCGAACCCCGTGAGGCGCGCTTTGCGGCAGGTGTCGGGATGGGCACGGCGCTGGTGTATGCCTGCCTGTCCTGCAGCCTGATGCTGCTGTTTCGCGAACAGATCGCCACCCTCTACACCCAGGACCCGCTGGTGATCCAGGTGGCGGCCATGCTGATTGTGTTTGCGGCGCTGTTTCAGTTCTCGGACGCGATCCAGGTCACGGCCGCCGGCGCGTTGCGCGGTTACCAGGACACACGGGTGACCATGGTGCTGACGCTGTTTGCGTATTGGGGCGTGGGCTTGCCGGTGGGCTACGCGCTGGGGCTGACCGAGTGGCTGGGCCAGGCGCGCGGCCCGAGCGGCTTGTGGCAGGGGCTGATCGTGGGCCTGAGCTGTGCGGCGGCGATGCTGGTGATCCGCCTGGTGCGCAGTGCACGCAAGCGGGTTCGCCGGGCCTAAGCGGACTTCTTGCGGATCCAGTACAGGTAAGTGCCCGCCTGTTCCTGCTGGTCCACCAGTTCATGGTCGAGAAACACGCAGAACTTGGGGATATCGCGACGGGTCGACGGATCGGTCGCGATCACCTTGAGCAAGCCGCCGGGCGCCAGGTCACGGATGTGCTGGTGCAGCATCATCACCGGCTCCGGGCAGTTGAGGCCGGTGGCGTCCAGGGTGCCATCGACCGGGGTGTCAAAAATGTCGCTCATCATTCACTCCTGAAACAGGCCGCCAGTTTAACGGGCCTTTGGCTTCTTCACATCCAACCGGCGCAAATGGCAGGTCACTTCTTCACGGTCGTGGTACAGCTGCTTGCAGCCAATCTCCACCCGAATGCCCCGTTCCTTGAAGCCTTCCGCGATGCGTTCAAGCAGGCGCTTCACTTCGGCATAACGCTGCTTCATCGGCAACTTCAGGTTGACCACCGCCTCGCGGCAATGCCCTTCGCCAATCCAGGTTTCCAGCAGGGCCGCGTTACGCGCCGGTTTCTCGACGATGTCGCAGACCATCCAGTCCACCGGCTGCTTGGGGGTGTAGATGAAGCCGTCGGCCATCAAGTGCTGTACCAGGCCGGTGTCCATCAGGCTTTCGGCCATCGGGCCGTTGTCGATAGCGGTCACCAGCATGCCACGGTTGACCAGTTGCCAGGTCCAGCCCCCAGGCGCTGCGCCGAGGTCGACGCTGGTCATGTCGCTGTGCAGACGCTCGTCCCACTGATCACGAGGGATAAAGTGGTGCCAGGCCTCCTCCAGCTTCAAGGTCGAACGGCTTGGCGCGTCTCGCGGGAACTTCAGGCGAGGGATGCCCATCGGCCACATGGCCGAATTGTTCGACTCGGCCAGGCCCATGAACACTTCGCGGCCACTCTTGAAGGTCAACAGCAGGCGCGGCTTGCTGGCGTCTTCCACCAGCTTGCCGGCGGCCATCAATGCTTTGCGCAGGTGCACTTCGAATTTCTTGCAGAAGTTCGACAGCTCCTTGCCATCGTTGGTGTCGACCATCTCCAGCCACAGGCTGCCGCACACCGGGAAATCCCGCAGGTGCGCCAGGATCACGCTGATGCGGTCGGTTTCCGGCAAATCGATGAACACCCCGCGCGCCCACTGCCTTGGGAAGATCAGCTCGGCAAAGCGTTGGCCGCGCATCAGGCGCTGGGCGCCGTCTTCTTCGGTGCAGACAAATTCGGCGCAGGCGCTGCCGGTCTTGGCCTTGGCATAGCCAGAAACGTTCAGGCGTGCGGCGTGTTCCGCGATCTCGGAACAGACTTCGCCTTCAAAACCCGGGCGGCAGTGCATAAAAAGGGTGTTCATCAACTCTCCTGGATCACGGGCGTGCTATAGCGCAATGCCTGTCATGAAAACGCGCGCATGATAGCCGAGTTCGGAACCTTGGACTTATTGATAGAGTCCAGTAATTAGCCAGCTACTTAAAACAGGGCTAATTTATAAGCTCTGTTCGTCCCGTCAGGTCCGTAGCCGTGCGGACCATAAGGAGTCATGTAATGTCATCCCTTGATAGTCTGAGAACCCTTAAAACCTTACAGATCGACGACAAGACCTATCACTACTTCAGCCTGCCCGAAGCCGCCAAGAGCCTGGGCGATCTGGACAAGCTGCCGATGTCCCTCAAGGTGCTGCTGGAAAACCTGCTGCGCTGGGAAGACGAAAAGACCGTCACCGGCGCCGACCTCAAGGCCATTGCCGCCTGGCTCAAGGAGCGCCGCTCCGACCGTGAGATCCAATACCGCCCCGCCCGCGTGCTGATGCAGGACTTTACCGGCGTGCCCGCCGTGGTCGACCTGGCTGCCATGCGCGCCGCCGTGGCCAAGGCCGGCGGCGACCCGCAGCGCATCAATCCGCTGTCCCCGGTGGACCTGGTGATCGACCACTCGGTGATGGTCGACAAGTTCGCCACCACCGGCGCCTTCCAGGAAAACGTCGACATCGAAATGCAGCGCAACGGCGAACGCTACGCGTTCCTGCGCTGGGGCCAGAGCGCCTTCGACAACTTCAGCGTGGTACCGCCGGGCACCGGCATCTGCCACCAGGTCAACCTGGAATACCTCGGCCGCACCGTGTGGACCAAGGATGAAGACGGCCGCACCTACGCCTTCCCCGACACATTGGTAGGTACCGACTCCCACACCACCATGATCAACGGCCTCGGCGTACTGGGCTGGGGCGTGGGCGGGATCGAAGCGGAAGCCGCGATGCTCGGGCAGCCCGTGTCGATGCTGATCCCGGAAGTGATCGGCTTCAAGCTCACCGGCAAGCTGAAAGAGGGCATCACCGCCACCGACCTGGTGCTGACCGTCACCCAGATGCTGCGTAAAAAGGGTGTAGTCGGCAAGTTCGTCGAGTTCTATGGCGACGGTTTGGCCGACCTGCCCCTGGCAGACCGCGCCACCATCGCCAACATGGCCCCGGAATACGGCGCCACTTGCGGCTTCTTCCCGGTGGATGAAGTCACCCTGGACTACCTGCGCCTGTCGGGCCGTCCTGCGGAAACCGTCAAGCTGGTGGAGGCTTACACCAAAGCCCAGGGCCTGTGGCGCAATGCAGGCCAGGAACCGATCTTCACCGACAGCCTGGCCCTGGACATGGGCAGCGTCGAAGCCAGCCTCGCGGGGCCAAAACGCCCGCAAGACCGTGTTTCCCTGCCGAACGTCGGCCAAGCCTTCAGCGACTTCCTCGACCTGCAATTCAAACCGACCAACAAGGAAGAAGGCCGCCTGGAAAGTGAAGGCGGTGGCGGTGTTGCGGTGGGCAACGCCGACCTGATCGGTGAAGCCGACTACGACTTCGAAGGCCAGACCTATCGCCTGAAAAACGGCGCGGTGGTGATCGCCGCGATTACCTCCTGCACCAACACCTCCAACCCGAGCGTGATGATGGCGGCGGGCCTGGTGGCGAAAAAGGCCGTGGAGAAAGGACTGAAGAGCAAGCCATGGGTGAAAACTTCCCTGGCACCCGGCTCCAAGGTGGTCACCGACTACTACAAAGCGGCGGGGCTGACCCAATACCTCGACAAGCTAGGCTTCGACCTGGTGGGTTATGGCTGCACCACCTGCATCGGCAACTCCGGGCCGCTGCCCGAGCCGATCGAAAAAGCCATCCAGAAAGCCGACCTGGCGGTAGCCTCGGTGCTTTCGGGCAACCGTAACTTTGAAGGCCGGGTGCACCCGCTGGTGAAAACCAACTGGCTGGCGTCCCCGCCCCTGGTGGTGGCCTATGCCTTGGCCGGCACCGTGCGCATGGACATCAGCAGCGAACCGCTGGGCACCGGCTCTGACGGCAAACCGGTGTACCTGCGGGACATCTGGCCCAGCAGCAAGGAAATCGCCGATGCTGTCGCGCAAGTCAGCACCCAGATGTTCCACAAGGAATACGCCGAAGTGTTTGCCGGCGACGAACAGTGGCAAGCCATTGAAGTGCCGCAGGCCGCCACCTACGTGTGGCAAAAGGACTCCACCTACATCCAGCACCCACCGTTCTTCGACGACATTGGCGGCCCGCTGCCGGTGATCGAGGACGTCAAGGGCGCCAACGTGCTGGCACTGCTGGGGGACTCGGTGACCACCGACCACATCTCCCCCGCCGGTAACATCAAGACCGACAGCCCGGCCGGCAAATACCTGCGCGAGCAAGGCGTCGAACCGCGGGACTTCAACTCCTACGGCTCACGTCGCGGCAACCATGAAGTGATGATGCGCGGCACCTTCGCCAACATCCGCATCCGCAACGAAATGCTCGGCGGTGAGGAAGGCGGCAACACGATCTACATCCCGACCGGCGAGAAAATGCCGATCTACGATGCCGCCATGAAGTACCAGGCCTCGGGCACCCCGCTGGTGGTGATCGCCGGCCAGGAATACGGCACCGGCTCAAGCCGCGACTGGGCGGCCAAGGGCACCAACCTGCTGGGGGTCAAGGCGGTGATCGCCGAGAGTTTCGAGCGGATTCACCGCTCCAACCTGGTAGGCATGGGTGTGCTGCCCCTGCAGTTCAAGCTGGACCAGAACCGCAAGGCCCTCAAGCTGACCGGCAAGGAGAAGATCGACATCCTCGGGCTGACCCACGCCGAGATCGAGCCGCGCATGAACCTGACGCTGGTGATCACCCGTGAGGATGGCAGCAGCGAGAAGGTCGAGGTGCTGTGCCGCATCGACACCCTGAATGAGGTCGAGTACTTCAAGGCGGGCGGGATCCTGCACTACGTGTTGCGGCAGTTGATTGCCTCGTAACTGACACGCGCTACACAAAACACCGCCTCCCGAGGCGGTGTTTTCATTTTTACCGTGGACGACGGTCGTTATACTGCCGCCCTCAGATTTTGACGGTCACAAGGATTTCTCATGCTTGCATTGCCATGGCTGTACCTGGCGCTTCTTTCCATTGGCTATGTATTCGCCTTGAGCTACGGGCAATTGGGTTTGATGGCGGCGTTGTCCGTCGCCATGTTGCTGTTGGCCGGATTTGCCGTGCGCCAGCAGCGAAACCCTTGGGTGCGCTATCTCGGCCACGGCCTGTTTATCGTGCTGGCGCTGGGGTTGGCCATGCATTGGCTGCCGGGCTTCTACAACGGTCGCGGGATCGCACCGCAGCGCTTTACCGCCGACGCCGTACCTTTTTCGATGTACCTGAACCAGGACAAACCGCTGATCGGCTTCTGGCTGCTGCTGGCCTGCCCGTGGATTGTGGCGCGCCGGTCATTGCGCCTGTCGATCTATGCCACGGCGCTGGCATTGACCCTGACGGCGATTGCCGCACTGGGCGGTGCTGCGTTGCTGGGGGTTATCAGTTGGGCGCCGAAGTGGCCGGAGCAGGCGTGGCTGTGGGTGCTGAACAACCTGCTGCTGGTGACGCTGGTGGAGGAAGCGCTGTTTCGCGGGTATATCCAGGGTGGGTTGAGCCGGCGGTTCAAGCAGTTGCCCTATGGTGAAAACCTCGCGCTGTTACTGGCAGCGCTTTTGTTCGGCCTGGTCCACCTGGGCGCAGGCTGGCAGTGGACCCTGCTGGCAACCATCGCCGGCCTGGGATACGGCCTGGCGTATCGCTTTGGTGGGTTGGGCGCGGCGATCGTCACGCACTTCGGCTTGAACCTGCTGCATTTCGGGTTGTTTACCTATCCGATGCTGGCGGGCTGAGGCTGAGCCGATTGTTGCAAAAATAAGTTAAATAAAACCCCGTAGCGGCCGACAACCCATCAAAGCCTTGCGGATTGAACAATCATGCGTAATAACCAACCCGTTACCCAGCGCGAACGTACCTTCCCCGCTCAGCAACGGTTGATCTCCACCACGGATGCCAAAGGCGTGATCACCTACTGCAACGACGCCTTTGTCGAGATCAGTGGGTTTTCCCATGACGAACTGTTGCGTGCCCCGCACAACCTGGTTCGTCATCCGGATGTTCCGGCGGCAGTGTTCGCACACATGTGGTCGACGCTCAAACAAGGCTTGCCATGGATGGGCATCGTCAAGAACCGCTGCAAGAGCGGTGATCACTATTGGGTCAACGCCTATGTGACACCGGTCTTCGACGGCAATCAGGTGATCGGCTACGAGTCGGTGCGGGTCAAGCCCACCGCCGAGCAGATTCGTCGTGCCGAAGCGCTTTACCAGCGTATCAACCAGGGCAAGCCGGCCATCCCGCGCCGTGACAAGTGGCTGCCGGTGTTGCAGGACTGGATGCCGTTTATCCTGGTCAGCCAGTTGAGCTTTCTGATTGGCGCCTGGCTCAATTCCCACTGGGGCTTTGCCCTGGCCGCCGCGCTGTCGGTACCACTGGGCCTGTTGGGCCTGAGCTGGCAACAACGCGGGCTCAAGCGTTTGCTGCGCCTGGCCGAACAGACCACGTCCGACCCGCTGATTGCGCAGATGTACACCGACAGCCGCGGCGCCCAGGCACGCCTGGAGATGTCGATCCTCAGCCAGGAAGCGCGCCTGAAGACGTGTCTTACCCGTTTGCAGGACACGGCTGAGCACCTTAACTCCCAGGCGGCGCAGTCCAATACCCTGGCGCATAACAGCTCCAGCGGTCTTGAACGCCAACGTGTGGAAACCGAACAGGTGGCTACCGCAGTCAACCAGATGGCCGCGACGACCCAGGAAGTCGCCAGCCACGTGCAACGCACCGCCGATGCCACCCAGGAAGCCAATCGACTGACCGGCCGTGGCCGTGATATCGCGGGCGAAACCCGCGAGGCGATTCAGCGCCTGTCGGTAGCGGTCGGGGAAACCGGCGTGACCGTGACCCAACTGGCCAAGGACAGCGATGAAATCGGCGGCGTGGTGGACGTGATCAAGGGCATCGCCGACCAGACCAACCTGCTGGCACTGAACGCGGCCATCGAAGCGGCCCGTGCCGGCGAGATGGGCCGGGGGTTCGCCGTGGTGGCCGACGAAGTGCGGCAATTGGCCCAGCGTACCAGCGAGTCCACCGGGCAGATTCACGCGCTGATCGCCAAGCTGCAACAGACCGCCAACGCCGCCGTACAGACCATGGACGCCGGGCATCGCCAGGCGGAGGAAGGTGTGGCGCGGGTGATGGAGGCGGACCAGGCGCTGGTCGGGATCAGCGAGGCGGTGGCGCACATCACTGATATGACGGCGCAGATTGCGGCGGCGACGGAGGAGCAGAGCTCGGTGGCGGAAGAAATCAGCCGTAATATCAGCACCATTGCGTTGCTGGCGGACCAGACGTCGGAACAGGCGCTGAACTCGGCGCAGTTGAGTGAAGAGCTGACGCATACCGCCAATACCCAGTACTCGCTGGTAGAACGCTTTAATCGGTAATCGACTCACCTGTGGCGAGGGAGCTTGCTCCCGCTGGACCGGGCTGGCGCTCCAGTGCGCAGCGCTCCCTGGATTTTGGGGCCGCTACGCAGCCCAGCGGGAGCAAGCTCCCTCGCCACAGGTTTCACTCAAGACCAGCGAGAAACCCCGAGACTGCCACCGCCGCAGCCTCCAAATGCTGCTCATGGCTAAACCCCGAAGCCTTCAACGGCTTCAAATCATGATCCCCCGCCACCCGCCACATCACCTCGATACTCGGCGACAGCACATACCCTTCCACCGCCGCCCGATTGCCCAGCGCGTCCCGCTCGCCCTGCACAATCAACGTCGGCGTCTTCAGCCCGGCCAGATGCTCGGTCCGTGGCTTCTCCGGCTTGCCCACCGCATAGAACGGATAACCCAGGCACACCAGCGCATCGGCGCCCAATTCATCCGCCAGTAAACTGGCCATCCGCCCGCCCATGGACTTGCCGCCTACCGCCAGTTTCCCAGCGACATGACGTCGCACCTCGGCATACACCTCACGCCAGCATTCCAGCAGTTTCGGTGCCGGGTTCGGCGGGCGTTTGCCCCCGTCCACACGACGCTGGGCCATGTACGGAAACTCGAAGCGCAACACGTTCACGCCATGCCCGGCAAGGCGTGCAGCGATGTCGTTCATGAAGCCCGAGTCCATCGGCGCGCCCGCGCCGTGGGCCAGGATCAACGTCGCGGGCGTACGCGCGATAGACCCTGTCGCGGCATCCCACAACCAGCCGCGTTCCCGCACACACTGCGCCCATTGATCCCCGTCAATACTGGCCTTGTGCTCTTTGCCCATGCTTGCCTCGCTTTTTAGTCTGCCTATAACTCCAGCCCAAGTGCCGCATTGGCTTGGGTTGAACCGTGGATGGGGAACCATGAACACTACTTTAAGTACCGCCTATAACTACAAGGTGGTCCGCCAATTCGCCATTATGACGGTGGTGTGGGGCATCGTCGGCATGGGGCTCGGGGTTTTTCTCGCAGCCCAGTTGGTATGGCCCGAACTCAACTTCAATTTGCCCTGGACCAGTTTCGGCCGTTTGCGCCCGCTGCACACCAACGCGGTGATCTTTGCCTTTGGCGGTTGCGCGCTGTTTGCCAGCTCCTTCTACTCGGTGCAGCGCACCTGCCAGACCCAGCTGTTCGCGCCCAAACTCGCGCAGTTCTGCTTCTGGGGCTGGCAGTTGGTGATTGTGCTGGCCGCGATCAGCTTGCCGCTGGGCTACACCACCTCCAAGGAATACGCCGAGCTGGAATGGCCGATCGCCATTCTCATCGCCGTGGTCTGGGTGGCCTACGGCGTCGTGTTCTTCGGCACGGTGATGAAGCGCAACACCAAGCATATCTACGTCGGTAACTGGTTCTTCGGTGCGTTCATCATCACCGTGGCTATCCTGCACATCGTCAACCACGCGTCCCTGCCGGTGAGCTGGACCAAGTCCTACTCGGCCTACGGCGGTGCGACGGATGCCATGGTGCAGTGGTGGTACGGGCATAACGCGGTAGGCTTTTTCCTCACCGCAGGCTTCCTCGGGATGATGTACTACTTCGTGCCGAAACAGGCCGAACGTCCGGTGTATTCCTATCGCCTGTCCATCGTGCACTTCTGGGCACTGATCACCCTGTACATCTGGGCCGGCCCGCACCACTTGCACTACACCGCGTTGCCCGACTGGGCACAGTCCCTGGGCATGGTGATGTCGCTGGTGCTGCTGGCACCGAGCTGGGGCGGGATGATCAACGGCATGATGACCTTGTCGGGCGCCTGGCATAAGTTGCGCAGCGACCCGATCCTGCGCTTCCTGGTGGTGTCTCTCGCGTTCTACGGCATGTCGACCTTCGAAGGGCCGATGATGGCCATCAAGACGGTCAACGCCCTCTCCCACTACACCGACTGGACCATCGGCCACGTCCACGCCGGCGCCCTCGGTTGGGTCGCGATGATTTCCATCGGCGCGCTGTACCACATGATCCCGAAAGTCTTCGGTCGCGAGCAGATGTACAGCGTCGGCCTGATCAACGCGCACTTCTGGCTGGCCACCATCGGCACCGTGCTCTACATCGCTTCGATGTGGGTCAACGGCATTGCCCAGGGCCTGATGTGGCGTGCGGTCAACGAAGACGGCACCTTGACCTACTCCTTCGTCGAAACCCTGGTGGCCAGCCACCCAGGCTTCATCGTGCGGCTGGTGGGTGGGGCGATCTTCCTCAGCGGCATGTTCCTGATGGCTTACAACACGTGGCGCACCGTGCGTTCGGCACAACCCGCCGAAGTCGCCGCTGCGGCGCAGATGGCCTGAGGAGTCGATGATGAAACACGAAACCATTGAAAAGAACGTCGGCCTGCTGATGCTGCTGATGGTGCTCGCCGTGAGTATCGGCGGCCTGACCCAGATTGTGCCGCTGTTCTTCCAGGACGTGACCAACAAGCCGGTGGAAGGCATGAAGCCCTACACCGCGCTGCAACTGGAAGGCCGCGACATCTACATCCGCGAAGGTTGCGTACAGTGCCACTCGCAGATGATCCGCCCGTTCCGCGCCGAAACCGAGCGCTACGGCCACTACTCGGTGGCCGGTGAAAGCGTGTGGGATCACCCCTTCCTGTGGGGCTCCAAGCGCACCGGGCCGGACCTGGCCCGCGTCGGCGCACGCTACTCGGACGACTGGCACCGCGCGCACTTGTACAACCCGCGCAACGTGGTGCCGGAATCGAAGATGCCGGCGTACCCATGGCTGGTCACCGCTGCGGTCGACAGCAGCCACACCGAGACCAAGCTCAAAGTGATGCGCACCCTCGGCGTGCCGTACACCGACGACGACATTGCCGGCGCCGTGGCCACCCTCAAGGGCAAGACCGAGATGGACGCACTGGTTTCCTACCTGCAAGTGCTCGGCACTGCCATCAAGAGCAAGAGGTGAGCCATGGGATTTGAATTCGACGCTGGAACCATCCGCGGCCTCGGCACGCTGGTCGTGGCCATCGCCTTCATCGGCCTGTCGCTGTGGGTGTTCAACTCCCGGCGCAACGCGGAGTTCGCCGAGGCCTGCCTGCTGCCGTTTGCCGATGAACCGCTACCGCCAACCCCCGACGCTCAAGAAGAGCCTGCAACAAGGAGCAACCGGCCATGACTACCTTCTGGAGTACATGGATCTGTGTACTGACCCTCGGCAGCCTGATCGGCCTGACCTGGCTGTTGATCGGCACCCGCAAGGGCGAGACCAAGGGCAGCGTGGACCAGACCATGGGCCACGCCTTCGACGGGATCGAGGAGTACGACAACCCGCTGCCGCAATGGTGGTTCATGCTGTTCGCCGGCACCCTGGTGTTTGCGGTCGGCTACCTGATCCTCTACCCGGGCCTGGGCAACTGGAAAGGCGTGCTGCCGGGCTATGAAGACGGCTGGACCTCGGCCAAGGAATGGGACAAGGAAATGGCCAAGGCCGACGCCAAGTTCGGGCCGATCTTCGCCAAATTCGCGGCCATGCCCGTAGAAGAAGTCGCCAAGGACCCGCAGGCGCTGAAAATGGGCGGTCGCCTGTTTGCCTCCAACTGCGCGGTGTGCCACGGCTCGGATGCCAAGGGCGCCTATGGCTTCCCGAACCTGGCGGACAACATCTGGCGCTGGGGCGGTTCGGCGGACGCCATCAAGATGACCATCATGAATGGTCGTCATGCCGCGATGCCGGCCTGGGGTGAAGTACTGGGCGAAGACGGTGTGAAAAACGTCGCGGCTTATGTGCGCCATGAACTGGCGGGCCTGCCGTTGCCGGCAGACAGCACCGCTGACGTCGCGGCGGGCCAAGTGACGTTCAGCACCACCTGTGTCGCCTGCCACGGTCCGCAAGGCCATGGTGTGGAAGCCATGGGCGCACCGAACCTGACGCAACCCAGCGGCTTTATCTACGGCACCAGCCTGGCACAGCTGCAGCAGACCATTCGCCACGGTCGCCAAGGCCAGATGCCCGCGCAGGAAGCGCTGCAAGGCAATGACAAGGTGCATTTGCTTGCGGCCTACGTCTACAGCCTGTCCCATAACGCCGATGGCGCAACGCCTGACAGCCAACCCAAGTAATCCTGCACTCCCCAAAAGCCGCGCCTGATTCAGGTGCGGCTTTTTTGCGACCCATTGTCGCACCCTTCCGATCAGCGACTTTCCCCTCCTGCCATTCGGGTCTACGCTTGTTTGCACAGTGGACCGGCATTGGCCGGTCGATGGCCGACTTGCACTCGATGGGTTGAAACATTTCTGCTCGATGACAGGCGCAAAGGCTGGTACTTACCGGCTGTCGTGCCACTGACCACTCGTCACCCGAGCGGCTTGTTTACACACACTCAGTTACAAGTACCTTCGACCCGCCTAAAATCCTGTCCAAGTCGTCAGCTTTTAACCCTGAATTTTGTCCTTACGCCAAACATGGAAAGGGCGCAGAATCTGGTTTGGAACGCATTGACGCAGGTCACCTTGCGTTGCAATGGAATCTTGCTTTCTCCATACTTGCGACCGATTTTTACCCTATAAAAAAACCTAAACCGTGGAACCTTAGAATGAGCACAGCAATCAGTCCGACTGCTTATAACTATAAGGTAGTCCGCCAGTTCGCCATCATGACGGTGGTCTGGGGGATCCTTGGCATGGGGCTCGGTGTCTTCATCGCCTCGCAACTGGTTTGGCCAGAGTTGAATTTTGGCCTGCCATGGACGACGTTTGGACGCCTGCGCCCGCTGCACACCAACCTGGTGATTTTTGCCTTCGGTGGATGTGCACTGTTTGCCACTTCTTACTACGTCGTGCAGCGAACCTGCCAAACGCGACTGATTTCCGATGCATTGGCTGCCTTTACCTTCTGGGGCTGGCAAGCGGTCATCGTGGGCGCGATCATCACCCTGCCGCTGGGCTACACCACCACCAAGGAATACGCCGAGCTGGAATGGCCGATCGCCATTTTGCTGGCGATCGTCTGGGTGACCTACGCGGTGGTGTTCTTCGGCACCATCGTCAAGCGCAAGACCAAGCACATCTACGTCGGCAACTGGTTCTACGGGGCGTTTATCCTGGTGACGGCGATGCTGCACATCGTGAACCACGCGTCCTTGCCGGTGAGCTTCTTCAAGTCCTACTCGGCCTACGCCGGTGCGACGGACGCGATGATCCAGTGGTGGTACGGCCACAACGCCGTAGGCTTCTTCCTCACCACCGGCTTCCTGGGGATGATGTACTACTTCGTGCCGAAACAGGCCGAGCGTCCGATCTACTCCTATCGCCTGTCCATCGTGCACTTCTGGGCGCTGATCACCCTGTACATCTGGGCCGGTCCGCACCACCTGCACTACACCGCGTTGCCGGACTGGGCCCAGTCCCTGGGCATGGCCATGTCGATCATCCTGCTGGCGCCAAGCTGGGGCGGCATGATCAACGGCATGATGACCCTGTCGGGCGCCTGGCATAAATTGCGCACCGACCCGATCCTGCGCTTCCTTGTGGTATCCCTGGCGTTCTACGGCATGTCGACGTTTGAAGGCCCGATGATGGCCATCAAGACCGTCAACTCGCTGTCCCACTACACCGACTGGACCATCGGCCACGTACACGCCGGCGCCCTCGGTTGGGTCGCGATGATCTCCATCGGCGCCCTGTACCACATGATCCCGAAACTGTTCGGCCGGGCACAGATGCACAGCGTCAGCCTGATCAACACGCACTTCTGGCTGGCCACCATCGGTACCGTGCTCTACATCGCCTCGATGTGGGTCAACGGCATCACCCAGGGCCTGATGTGGCGTGCGATCAACGATGACGGCACCCTCACCTACTCCTTCGTCGAAGGGCTGCAAGCCAGCCATCCGGGTTACATCGTGCGCGCCCTGGGCGGTGCGATCTTTGCCAGCGGCATGCTGTTCATGGCCTACAACGTGTGGCGCACCGTGCGTGCCTCCGACCCAGTAGAAGCCGAAGCCGCTACCAAGATCGCCGTTGTGGGAGCTCACTGATGAAGCATGAAGTAGTCGAGAAGAATATCGGCCTGCTGGCCTTCTTCATGGTCATCGCCGTGAGTATCGGCGGCCTGACCCAGATCGTTCCGCTGTTTTTCCAGGACGTGACCAACAAGCCGGTGGAAGGCATGAAGCCGCGCACCGCCCTTGAACTGGAAGGCCGCGACGTCTACATCGCCAACGGTTGTGTCGGCTGCCACTCGCAGATGATCCGCCCGTTCCGCGCCGAAACCGAACGCTACGGCCACTACTCGGTGGCCGGTGAAAGCGTGTGGGACCACCCGTTCCTGTGGGGTTCCAAGCGCACCGGCCCGGACCTGGCCCGGGTCGGCGGTCGCTACTCCGATGACTGGCAGCGTGCGCACTTGTACAACCCGCGCAACGTGGTGCCCGAGTCGAAAATGCCGGCGTACCCGTTCCTGGTCGAAAACAAACTCGACGGCAAGGACACCGCCAAGAAGATGGAAGTCTTGCGCACCCTCGGCGTGCCCTACACCGACGAAGACATCGCCGGCGCGGCAGCTGCCGTGAAGGGCAAGACCGAAATGGACGCACTGGTGGCCTACTTGCAAGGCCTTGGCACCATCATCAAAAGCAAACGGTGATCACGATGGATATCGGGATGATTCGAGGCCTGGGCACCGTTGTCGTGATGGTGGCCTTTATCGGCCTGGCGTTGTGGGTGTTCAGCCCCAAGCGCAAGTCGGAGTTTGAAGACGCGACGTTGCTGCCCTTCGCGGATGATCCCGAAGCCATCAAGCACGTCGTAGAAGCGTCTAGGAGTAACAAAGAATGACTACGTTCTGGAGTCTGTACGTCACAGTCCTCAGTCTGGGTACCATTTTCGCCCTGACCTGGCTGCTGTTGTCGACCCGCAAGGGCCAGCGCGCCGAGCAAACCGATGAAACCGTCGGCCACTCGTTCGACGGCATCGAGGAGTACGACAACCCGCTGCCCAAATGGTGGTTCATGCTGTTCGTCGGCACCATCATCTTCGCCCTCGGTTACCTGGCGCTGTACCCTGGCCTGGGCAACTGGAAAGGCCTGCTGCCGGGCTACAACTACCTCGACAACGACAAGCAAACCCCCTTCGCCAACGGCCAGACCGGCTGGACCGGCGTGCACGAATGGGAAAAGGAAATGGCCAAGTCGGACGCCAAGTTCGGGCCGATCTTCGCCAAGTTCGCCGCCATGCCGATTGAAGAAGTGGCCAAGGACCCGCAAGCCTTGAAGATGGGTGGCCGCCTGTTCGCCTCCAACTGCTCGGTGTGCCACGGTTCCGACGCCAAGGGGGCCTACGGCTTCCCCAACCTGACCGACGCCGACTGGCGCTGGGGCGGCGACGCGGCCACCATCAAGGAAACCATCATGAAAGGCCGCCACGCGGTGATGCCGGCCTGGGCCGAAGTCATTGGCGAGCAAGGCGTGGCCGATGTGGCCGGCTTTGTGGTGACCAATCTCGATGGCCGCAAACTGCCGGAAGGCGCGAAGGCAGACGTGGCCAACGGCGAGAAACTCTTCGCCGCCAACTGCGTGGCGTGCCACGGTCCCGCCGGTAAAGGTACCCCCGCCATGGGCGCACCTGACCTGACCCACCCGGGCGCGTTCATCTACGGCTCGAGCTTCGCGCAACTGCAGCAGACCATCCGTTATGGCCGTCAGGGCCAGATGCCTGCGCAGGAGCAGTTGCAGGGCAATGACAAGGTGCATTTGCTGGCGGCCTATGTTTACAGCCTGTCCCATGGGGACAAGGCAGCTGAGGAGCAGTAAGCATTAAAACCAAAAGCCCCGCGGAGCTAATGCTGCGCGGGGCTTTGGTAATGGGATAGTGCTGGAACTCAACTTCCCCGAGGACGAGGCGTTACCGTTCTTAATGCACTTGGTCCATTTTTTTAATAGCCGCGTAGATCTTCCCCCGATCAGCCGATTTAGACCGATCTGATATACCTAGTTGGTCCATCAATGCGGGACGACTCAAGATTTCCCGCGCAACCATCGCTTCATCTGGGCCGCGATCGTCACGTTTCCCATCGGCGATCTCTTTCAGTGACCCGTATGTCACCCCTTCCCTGCGATCAATCCCACCCCAACCGCGATCTGGATAATAGGTGTCGTATTCATTCAGGAGCTGTTGCGCTAACTCTTTATCACTCATCGTGGCCAGGGGAAACCCCATATTCTGACCCACGGTTATGATACTTTCACGATCGATTTTCCCATCGTGCTTATGCTTTCCGTACCCATCGAGTTTCTCCATGAGTACAGGATTTTCCAGCAGCGAACGCGCAAAATTAATGTCGTCACTGCTGTAGCCACTCTGCGCAGAGGAATACGCAACCTGTCGTAGTGAGTCGCGGGTGATGTAGTCTGGTTGCGCAGGGTCGGCATACTTATCAAAGTCTCTGAGTAGACGGTCGGCCACCCGATAATCATTCCAACCACTGAATTGCTCTACGCTGATACCAGAGGACGCTGGCCTCGTCGGAGCCGGTGATTGAAAGGCACCAACATTTTGCGCGTCATTAGTACGTTGAATGGTCATTGGTTTCCTCGATTTAAATAACATCAAAACTAAGTAAATTTATCGGCGTGCAAGGGACCTGTGCATAACGCATAACGATGCCTTATCAAAGGTTTCGTCGCGGTAACGCTGCACGCTGCTGCAAAACATTGCCGAGTGCTGATCCAGGTTGATCTCAACGTCGGCATTTCCTGCGTGGCAATAACTCCATTAACGTTCCTACAACAAACGTTTCATGCTGTGTAAACAAAGGCGTTCTTGAGCATAAGAACTGATATCGCAGAAGCGTCAGCTTCCTAACCAATCGTTGTAGGCTTTTTAACAGAGCAAAAAGCAGCTATAAAAACGTCACACACCGGCCCGTGGACCTCTGCTGATTTACTTACTCAACACCAGGGAGTCGCAAGGGAAGCGGCAAGGTGCACTTGCCGGCGGCGTATGGTTACAGACTGTCCCATGGGGAAAAGCCGCCAGACGCCGCGTGAGGAAAAGCGGTAATAAAAAACGGCCCCGCCAGTGGAGATTGGCGGAGCCGTTTTGTTTTCTAGTCGAAAAAGTCGTCACCGCCAGCCACGCATCTACATTTGAAATTGATCAAGAAAACCGCAGGTAGTAACGTCACTACATTCGTACTCCATAAGGAGGTTAGCCCCCATGACCATCACCACCATTTCCAGCCGCGAATTCAATCAAGACACAAGCGGTGCCAAAAACTTGTGACTCGATAATCGCTGCAACCGCGCGGGTTCATGGGCTGACAGTGGTCACCCGCAACATCAGTGACTTTCAATCCAGCGGCGTCGCGCTGATCAATCCATGGGACGAATGACAGGTAAGGCTGCAAAAACCGTCCATACTTCACAAGTCAATTGATCCAGGTCACGTACACCATCAATAGATTTCCCCCAACGCGACCAAAGGTCGCACCCGTTGGAGGGTATCAGGGGCGTATCATTAGGCCACTGCAACACCCCTATTTTGACCCCGGCTGGCACGTACTGGCCGAGGCAAATCTCCACTGCCGTGGGATGCAATGATGAGCAACCAGATACCGGTACAGAACGTTACCCCGCCTGCCAAAAATTCAAGCAACACTGTCGATCTCTACGCATCGCGGGAGAAAATCTACACCCGTGCCTTCACCGGTTTGTTCCGCAACTTGCGGATGCTCGGGGGCGCCGGTTTGTTCCTCCTCTACTTCGGCACCGTGTGGCTGAACTGGGGGGGGCACCAGGCCGTGTGGTGGAACCTGCCGGAACGTAAGTTCTTCATTTTTGGCGCGACTTTCTGGCCCCAGGATTTCATCCTGCTGTCGGGCATCCTGATCGTGGCGGCGTTTGGCCTGTTCTTCATCACCGTGTATGCCGGCCGCGTCTGGTGCGGCTACACCTGCCCGCAAAGCGTGTGGACCTGGATCTTCATGTGGTGCGAAAAGGTCACCGAAGGCGACCGCAACCAGCGCATCAAGCTGGACAAGGCGCCGATGAGCGCCAACAAGTTCCTGAGAAAACTCAGCAAGCACAGCCTGTGGCTGATCATCGGTTTTGTCACCGGCATGACCTTCGTCGGCTACTTCTCGCCGATCAGGGAACTGGTATTCGACTTCTTCACCGGCCAGGCCGATGGCTGGTCGTATTTCTGGGTCGGCTTCTTCACCCTCGCCACCTACGGCAACGCCGGCTGGCTGCGGGAGCAAGTGTGCATCTACATGTGCCCCTATGCGCGCTTCCAGAGCGTGATGTTCGACAAGGACACGATGATCGTTTCCTACGACCCGCGTCGTGGCGAAGCCCGTGGCCCGCGCAAAAAAGGCATCGACTACAAGGCCGAGGGCCTGGGGGATTGCATCGATTGCACGATGTGCGTGCAGGTGTGCCCCACCGGCATCGACATCCGTGACGGCCTGCAGATCGAATGCATCGGCTGCGCGGCCTGTATCGACGCCTGCGACAACATCATGGACAAGATGGAATACCCCCGCGGCCTGATCAGCTACACCACCGAGCACAACCTGTCGGGGCAGAAAACCCATAAGCTGCGCCCGCGCCTGATCGGTTACGCCCTGGTGTTGCTGGCGATGATCAGCCTGTTGGTGGCCGCCTTCTTCGTGCGCTCGCTGGTGGGTTTCGACGTCAGCAAGGACCGTGTGCTGTACCGCGAAAACGCCGAGGGGCGGATCGAAAACGTTTACAGCCTGAAGATCATGAACAAAGACCAGCGCGACCACACTTACGTGCTGGATGCCGCAGGCCTGCCGGACCTCAAGCTGCAAGGCCGGCGCGAGGTCAAGGTGGCCGCCGGGGAAATCTTCAGCATGCCGGTGGAGCTGTCGAGCGCACCGGAGCAACTGCCGTCGAGCACCAACGAGGTGAAATTCATCCTCAAGGATGCCGATGACGACAGCGTTCACATTGAAGCCAAGAGCCGATTCATCGGCCCACAAGTCCGTTAATAGAGAGCCGAACAATGCCCGCAGCTACTGCCGCAAGCCCCTGGTACAAGCACCTCTGGCCCTGGATCATCATCGGGATCCTGACCTGTTCGGTGACATTGACCTTGTCCATGGTGACCATCGCGGTGAAGAACCCCGACAACCTGGTCAACGACAACTACTATGAGGCGGGCAAAGGCATCAACCGTTCCCTGGACCGCGAACTGCTGGCCCAGACCCTGCAACTGCGGGCCAAGGTGCACCTGGACGAGCTGACCGGCGAAGTCGAAGTGCACCTGACCGGCAACAGCGGGCCCGGCACCCTGGAACTGAACCTGATTTCGCCGACCCAGCCGGAGAAGGACCGCAAGATCATCCTGACCCGCAGCGACAGCGAACCTGGCCGCTACATCGGCCAAGTGACCGACAAGGTCGAAGGCCGCCGCTTCGTCGAACTGCTGGGGGTGGAAGGCGACAGGACCTGGCGTATGTTTGAAGAAGAACAGGTCAGCCATGACAAGGACTTGCTGCTGGGTGACGAGCCGCTGCAGGGTGCGGAAGACCTGAAAAAATAGAGCGGCACCTGTTTGATCGTTCCCACGCTCTGCGTGGGCATGCATCCCGTGACGCTCCGCGTCACAAGAGCGGACGCGGAGCGTCCAGCGAAGCGTTCCCACGCAGAGCGTGGGAACGATCATCGGAACTGAGCCATGACCACCCCAATCCCCTGCTACCACTGCGCCCTGCCCGTGCCGCCCGGCAGCCGGTTCACTGCGGTGATCCTCGGCGAGCCCCGCGAGCTGTGTTGCCCGGGCTGCCAGGCGGTGGCCGAGGCGATTGTCGCCGGCGGCCTGGAAAGCTATTACCAGCACCGCAGCGAAGCCTCGGCCAACCCCGAGGCGCTGCCGGTGCAACGGGTGGACGAGCTGGCGCTGTATGACCGCGCGGATGTGCAAAAGCCTTATGTACGCCACAACGGCGATCTGTCGGAAGCCACGCTGTTGATGGAAGGCATCAGCTGCGCCGCCTGCGGCTGGCTGATCGAAAAACACCTGCGCAGCCTGCCCGCAGTGGCCGAGGCGCGCTTGAACCTGTCCAACCACCGCCTGCACGTGCGCTGGGCCGATGGGCAATTGCCGTTGAGCCAACTGCTCGGCGAGTTGCGCCATATCGGCTACGCCGCCCACCCATACCAAGCCGATCGCGCCGCCGAACAGCTGGCCAGCGAAAACCGCCTGGCCTTGCGTCAATTGGGCGTGGCCGGGTTGCTGTGGTTCCAGGCGATGATGGCAACGATGGCCACCTGGCCGGAATTCAATATCGACCTGAGCCCGGAGCTGCACGTAATCCTGCGCTGGGTCGCGATGTTTCTTACAACGCCCATCGTGTTCTACAGCTGCGCGCCCTTCTTCAAAGGCGCAATGCGCGACCTGCGCACCCACCACCTGACCATGGATGTCTCGGTATCGCTGGCAATCGGTGGTGCGTACCTGGCCGGAATCTGGACCGCCATCACCGGCACCGGCGAGCTGTACTTCGATGCCGTCGGGATGTTTGCCCTGTTCCTGCTGGCCGGGCGCTACCTGGAGCGCCGCGCCCGGGAACGCACGGCGGCGGCGACCGCACAGTTGGTCAACCTGTTGCCGGCCTCGTGCCTGCGCATGAGTGCCGATGGGCAAAGTGAGCGGATCCTGCTCAGCGAACTGGCCTTGGGGGATCGGGTGCTGGTGCATCCGGGTGCGGTGCTGCCGGCAGATGGCATCATCCTCGACGGCCAGTCGAGCATCGACGAGTCCCTGCTGACCGGCGAGTACCTGCCGCAACCGCGACAGGTCGGCGATGCGGTGACCGCCGGTACCCTCAACGTCGAAGGCGCGCTGACCGTCGAAGTCCGCGCCCTGGGCCACGACACGCGCCTGTCGGCCATCGTGCGCCTGCTGGAACGGGCCCAGGCAGAGAAACCCCGGCTGGCGGAAATCGCCGACCGCGCCGCCCAATGGTTCCTGTTGTGCTCGCTGATCGCGGCGGCGGTGATCGGCCTTGTATGGTGGGAGCTGGATTCTTCACGGGCCTTCTGGATTGTCCTGGCGATGCTGGTTGCAACCTGCCCTTGCGCCCTGTCCCTGGCGACGCCAACCGCCCTGACGGCGGCCACCGGCACCCTGCACAAGCTCGGCCTGCTGCTGACCCGGGGCCACGTGCTGGAAGGCCTGAACCAGATCGACACGGTGATTTTCGACAAGACCGGCACCCTCACCGAAGGTCGCCTGGCCTTGCGTGCCATTCGCCCGTTGAGCGTGCTGGGCAGCGACGAGTGCCTGAGCCTTGCCGCCGCGCTGGAGCAACGCTCGGAACACCCGATTGCCCGCGCATTCGGCCGCGCCCCCCTGGCGGCGGATGAAGTACTCAGCACACCGGGACTGGGCCTGGAAGGACGCGTTGGTAACCGCCAGTTGCGCATTGGCCAGCCGGGCTTTGTCTGTGAACTGAGCGGCTGCGCCCTCCCCGCCCCACCGCAGGAAGCCGGCCAATGGCTGCTATTGGGCGATACCGAGGGCGCCCTGGCCTGGTTTGTCCTGGATGATCGCCTGCGCAGCGACGCGCCCGCCTTGCTCGCCGCCTGCAAGGCCCGCGGCTGGCGCACCTTGCTGCTGTCGGGCGACAGCTCGCCAATGGTCGCCAGCGTCGCCCTTGAACTGGGCATCGACGAAGCACACGGCGGCCTGCGCCCCGACGACAAGCTGCAAATGCTGCAGCAGTTGCACAAGGAAGGCCGCAAGGTGCTGATGCTCGGTGATGGCGTCAACGACGTGCCGGTGCTGGCCGCCGCCGATATCAGCGTGGCCATGGGCTCGGCCACCGACCTGGCCAAGACCAGTGCCGACGCGGTGCTGTTGTCGAACCGCCTCGACGCTCTGGTGCAAGCCTTTACCCTGGCCCGGCGCACTCGCCGGGTAATCATTGAAAACCTGCTGTGGGCCGGGCTGTACAATGGCCTGATGTTGCCGTTTGCCGCCCTCGGCTGGATCACCCCCATCTGGGCAGCGATCGGCATGTCCCTCAGTTCGTTGACCGTGGTGCTCAACGCCCTGCGCCTGACTCGCCTGCCGAGCACGCCAGCCGTGAGCGCCGCCCCCGTAACCCGTCCGCTGCCGGCTTGAGCCGCGCGGGCATGGAGTGCAGATGCCAGCTCTTTACGTGATGATCCCGGCGGCGCTGTTGATCGTGGCCATCGCCATTTACATCTTCTTCTGGGCGGTGGACAGCGGCCAGTATGACGACCTCGATGGCCCGGCCCACAGTGTGCTGTTCGACGACCAGGACCCGAATCACCTGGCCGCCGTCGACGAAGCCAACGGCCCTGAGCAACCGCCCAAGCCCAAGGACCCGCCCCATGCTTGAACTGGCGCCCCTGCTGGTCTCGGCGGTGATCCTCGGCCTGCTGGGCGGCGGCCATTGCCTGGGCATGTGCGGCGGCCTGATGGGCGCGCTGACCCTGGCGATTCCCAAGGAGCAACGCAGTCGGCGCTTTCGCCTGCTGTTGGCCTATAACCTGGGACGCATCCTCAGCTACGCCACCGCCGGCCTGTTGATCGGCTTGGCCGGCTGGGCCGTGGCCAATAGCCCGGCGGCGATGTTCATGCGCATCCTCGCCGGGCTGTTGCTGATTTGCATGGGTTTGTACCTGGCCGGCTGGTGGAGCGGCCTGACCCGTATCGAAAGCCTCGGTCGCGGCCTGTGGCGGCATATCCAGCCGATCGCCAACCGTTTGCTGCCGGTGTCCAGCCTGCCCCGGGCGTTACTGCTGGGTGCGCTCTGGGGCTGGCTGCCGTGCGGGTTGGTCTACAGCACCCTGCTGTGGGCAGCCAGCCAGGGCAATGCGCTGGACAGTGCAGTGCTGATGCTCGCCTTCGGCCTCGGCACCTGGCCGGTGCTGCTGGCCACGGGGTTAGCCGCTGATCGAGTAACAGCGTTGTTACGTAAACGTAGCGTGCGGATGACGGGAGGCCTGTTGGTCATCCTGTTCGGCGTCTGGACCTTGCCCGGGCCGCACCAGCACTGGCTAATGGGCCATTAAAAGGCCATGTGGCATAGCGCCGCTCCCCGTTGATGCAAATCAAGATGGCCTCTGCCCCCAGCCCCTAGACTCGGCCCACTAGCCAATCCGGGGGAACGCCCGCATGCTCGACGCCATTCGTTGGGACACTGATCTGATTCACCGCTACGACCTGGCGGGGCCGCGCTACACCTCGTACCCCACCGCCGTACAATTCGACAGCCAGGTCGGCACCTTCGACCTGCTCCACGCCCTGCGTGACAGTCGCAAGGCCACACGGCCATTGTCGCTGTATGTGCATGTGCCGTTCTGCGCGAATATTTGTTACTACTGCGCCTGCAACAAGGTCATCACCAAGGACCGTGGACGGGCCCACGCCTATCTGCAACGCCTGGAGCAGGAAATCCAACTGGTGGCCTGCCACCTCGACCCCAGGCAGCCAGTGGAGCAACTGCACTTTGGCGGCGGCACCCCGACCTTTCTCAGCCACGACGAACTGCGTCAGCTCATGGGCCGGCTGCGCCAGCACTTCAACCTGCTGGACGATGATTCCGGCGACTACGGGATCGAAATCGACCCACGGGAGGCCGACTGGGCGACCATGGGCCTGCTGCGTGAGCTGGGGTTCAACCGCGTCAGTATTGGCGTGCAGGACCTGGACCCCGAAGTGCAGCGTGCGGTGAACCGCCTGCAAAGCCTGGAAGAAACCCGCGCAGTGATCGATGCAGCGCGCACCCTGCAGTTTCGTTCGATCAATATCGACCTGATCTACGGCCTGCCCAAGCAGACACCGCTGAATTTTGCGCGCACGGTGGAGGAAGTGATCAGCCTGCAACCGGACCGCCTCTCGGTGTTCAACTACGCACACCTGCCGGAACGTTTCATGCCCCAACGGCGGATCAACACCGCAGACCTGCCGACCCCGGCGGAAAAGCTGCTGATGCTGCAAACCACCATCGAACAATTGACCCAGGCCGGCTACCGCTACATCGGCATGGACCACTTTGCCCTGCCGGACGACGAACTGGCCGTTGCTCAGGAGGAAGGCAGGCTGCAACGCAACTTCCAGGGCTACACCACCCACGGGCATTGCGATTTGATCGGGCTTGGGGTGTCGGCAATCAGCCAGATTGGCGACCTGTACTGCCAGAACAGCAGCGACCTGAACCACTACCAGAACGCCCTGGCCGGCGCGCAACTGGCCACCAGTCGTGGGCTGTTGTGCACCACGGATGATCGGTTACGACGGGAAGTGATTCAGCAGTTGATCTGCAATTTCAGCCTGGCATTCGAGAAGATCGAACAGGCCTTCAACATTGATTTTCGTGGCTATTTCGATGAGCTGTGGCCACAACTGGAGGCAATGGCCGAGGACGGGCTGATCGAACTCGACCCACTAGGCATCCGCGTATTGCCGGCTGGACGCCTGCTGGTGCGCTCGGTGTGCATGGTGTTCGATGCCTACCTCGAACACCAGAACCGGCAGCGCTTCTCCAGGGTCATCTGAGTGTTACTTCGCCATCAGGCTCATCGCTTCCATCTGAGCCTGAGGCGGCTCGTCTTTCAGGACTTTGGACAATTGCGTCTGGGCCGTCATCAAGCCGGCCTGGATGGTCGCCACGTCGCCCTGCAAACCGGCCACCTTGGCCTGGCGCGCCTCGGGGCTCAGGGAGGTGTCAGCCATGGCCGCAGAGAGTTCGGCCATCTTCTCGGCCAGCTGCTTTCTCAATTCGCGGATCATCTTCAACAGCTGCTTGGCGCTGTCACTCAGGCTGCTTTCATCAATATCGCTATTGGAGGATTTCGCTGCCGAGGCCATGCCCATCCCCGCACCGGAAATGACCACCTTCACGCCCTCAGTGACCGCAGGCTCGGCAGCCTTGGTTTCCAGAGCCGGCGCCTTGGCAGCGGCTTCTTTTTCCTTGGCTGCATCAGCAGCCTTCCAAACGGCCACTGCGGCCACGTTGATAAGCGGGTTTTGGACAGTGCTGACTGACATGATCTGAGCTCCAGCTCATAGAGAGACATCTATGTATCGACGCCGATACATAAACCTTTATATCGCTGCTGCTTTTTTGTACACGCTGGCCTGATCGTCCCCCAGTGCGGTACCCTTACGTCTTATGTGTGTTTTCCCACAAGGATTTAAGAAATGTCCGAGCCAGTTAAACTGCGCGCTCATAGCCAGGCTCATTGCAAGGATTGCAGCCTGGCGCCCCTCTGCCTGCCACTTTCGTTGAATCTGGAAGACATGGAAGCGCTGGACGAGATCGTTAAACGCGGTCGCCCACTGAAAAAAGGCGAGTTCCTGTTTCGCCAGGGCGACAAGTTTGACTCCGTTTATGCAGTACGTTCTGGCGCGTTGAAAACCTTCAGCCTGAGCGATGGCGGTGAAGAGCAGATCACCGGCTTCCACCTGCCCAGCGAACTGGTGGGACTGTCGGGCATGGACACTGAGATTCATCCGGTATCGGCCCAGGCCCTGGAAACCACGTCCGTCTGTGAAATTCCGTTCGAGCGCCTGGATGAACTGGCCCTGCAGCTACCGCAATTGCGTCGCCAGTTGATGCGCGTGATGAGCCGGGAAATCCGCGACGACCAGCAAATGATGCTGCTCTTGTCGAAGAAAACCGCGGACGAGCGGATCGCTACCTTCCTGGTCAACCTCTCCGCGCGTTTCCGTGCGCGGGGTTTCTCGGCCAATCAGTTCCGCCTGAGCATGTCGCGCAACGAAATCGGCAACTACCTGGGCCTGGCGGTGGAAACCGTGTCCCGGGTATTCACCCGCTTCCAGCAGAACGAGCTGATTGCCGCTGAAGGCAAGGAAGTGCATATCCTCGACCCGATCCAGCTCTGCGCCCTCGCTGGCGGTTCGCTCGACGGTTGATCCAGACGCTTGCGGCCGCGCCAATCGGCTGGGCCGCAGGTATACTTCGAGTCCGTTTTCCTCCCCAGGACTCCTCGACGATGGTCTTCGATTCGTTCGACATCAAATCCCTGATTCGCCCAGTCATCGACTTCCCCAAGCCTGGGGTGATCTTTCGCGATATCACGCCGCTGTTCCAGTCGCCCAAGGCTTTGCGCCTGGTGGCCGATACCTTCGTACACCGCTACGTCGAAGCCGACTTCACCCACATTGGCGCGATGGATGCCCGGGGCTTCTTGATCGGTTCGATCATTGCCTATCAGTTGAACAAACCGCTGATCCTGTTCCGCAAGCAAGGCAAATTGCCGGCTGACGTACTGGCCGAGGGTTACCAGACCGAGTACGGCGAGGCTTTCCTGGAAGTGCACGCCGACAGCCTGTGTGAAGGTGACTCGGTGCTGATGTTCGATGACTTGATTGCCACCGGCGGCACGCTGATCGCGGCGGCCAACCTGGCCCGGCGCATGGGCGCACGGATTTTCGAAGCGGCGGCGATCATCGATCTGCCGGAGCTGGGTGGTTCCCAGCGCCTGGAAGACATGGGTATTCCTACCTTCTGCCTGACGCAGTTTGCCCTGACAGACCAATAACCCGGGATTCGTGTGGCGAGGGAGCTTGTGTGGCAGGGAGCTTGTGTGGCGAGGGAGCTTGCTTCCGCTGGAGTGCGCAGCGCTCCCAAAGATCTTGGGGCCGCTACGCAGCCCAGCGGGAGCAAGCTCCCTCGCCACAACTCCCTCGCCACAAAAGCCCTTTCTACAAGCCCATCTGCTTGCTGATGATTTCGTTCATCACTTCCCGAGTCCCGCCACCGATGGACAGGATGCGGTTGTCGCGATACAGCCGCTCCACCAGGTTGCCGCGCATGTACCCCTGGCCGCCGAGGATCTGCACGGCATCAAAGGTCACGCGGTCGGCGGTATCGGTGGCGAGGTTCTTGGCCATGGAAATCTCCTTGATCACACTCTTGCCCGCGGCCATCTTGGCGGCCTGGCGGTAGGTGAACTCCCGGGAGACTTCCACCGCCGTGGCCATTTCCGCCAAGCGATGCTTGAGCACCTGGAACTTGCCAATGGGTTTGCCGAAGGCCTCGCGCTGGGCCGCCCACTTGAGGCTTTCTTCCAGGGCCATCTGCGCAGTCATGTTGGCCATCAAGGCCAGGGCCAGCCGCTCGCTCTGGAAGTTGCCCATGATGCAGGCGAAGCCCATGTTCTCGACGCCGATCAGATTGCCGGCCGGTACGCGGCAATCGTCGAAGAACAGTTCGGCAGTGTCCGACGCCCACCAGCCCATTTTCTTCAGCGGTGTACCGGTGGTGAAACCAGGCGTGCCCTTTTCGATCAACAACAGGCTGATACCGGCAAAGCCCGGCCCACCGGTGCGTACCGCGACGGTGTAGACGTCGGCGCGCTGGCCGCTGGTGATAAAGGTTTTGCTGCCGCTGACCCGGTAATGGTCGCCGTCACGCACGGCGCGGGTTTGCAGGTTGGCGACATCAGAGCCACCACCGGGCTCGGTGACGGCCAGGGCGGCGATCTTCTCGCCGCACAACACCTGTGGCGCGACACGATCGCGCACTTCAGGCCGGGCCCATTTGACGATGGGTGGCAAGCCGATATCCAGTGAGCCCAACCCCGCCACCACACCGCCGGAGCCGCAGCGCATCAGCTCTTCGCTGGCCGCGACCTTGGCGAACAGGTCACCTTCATGACTGCCGCCAAGGGCTTCGGGGTAACCGATTCCCAGGATCCCCGCCGCACCGGCCTTGAGGTACAACTCCCGGGGGAAGCTTTCGGCCTCCTCCCACTGCTCGATGCCCGGCAACATCTCGCGCTCGACGAAACGGCGCACGCTGTCGCGGACCAATTGGTGGCTGGGGTCGAAGTATTCCTGATAGGCAGACATCGGCAAGCTCCACGGGAAGGTGAAGCGAACTTACCAAGCGCTTGCTTGGTTATCAAGACTCAGGGCAAGCCTGTCGACGATCTGACAAACAGTAGAAATCAAATGTGGGAGCTGGCTTGCCTGCGATAGCATCACCTCGGTTTAACTGAAAGACCGAGTTGTCTGCATCGCAGGCAAGCCAGCTCCCACATAAAGCCCAGCTCCCACATGTTGTTCTGCGGTGTTTGCTACAGAGCGATCGGCTTACGCCCGGCAAACGAGTGCGCCAAGGTCCCGCCATCCACCAGTTCCAGCTCGCCACCCAGCGGCACACCGTGGGCGATACGCGAGGTGATCAGGCCTTTGTTGGTCAGCAACTGCGCGATGTAATGGGCCGTCGCTTCGCCTTCCACCGTAGGGTTGGTGGCCAGGATCACCTCGACGAAGGTGCCCTGCTCCTCGATCCGCGTCACCAGTTGCGGAATACCGATAGCTTCCGGCCCCAGGCCGTCCAGCGGCGACAGATGGCCCTTGAGCACAAAGTAGCGCCCGCGGTAACCGGTCTGCTCCACCGCGTACACGTCCATCGGGCCTTCCACTACGCACAGCAGCGTGTCGTCGCGACGCGGGTCGGCGCATTGCGGGCAGAGTTCTTCCTCGGTCAGGGTGCGGCACTGGCGGCAGTGGCCTACCCCTTCCATGGCCTGGCTCAGGGCCTGGGCCAGTCGGGAGCCGCCGCTGCGATCACGCTCCAGCAGTTGCAGCGCCATGCGCTGGGCGGTTTTCTGGCCCACGCCCGGCAAAGTGCGCAGCGCGTCGATCAGTTGACGAATCAGGGGGCTGAAGCTCATGGGGAAAGGTCCGACAAAACAACGAGACGCGGTTTATACCCGCGCCCCGGATTAGCGTCAAATGCTCAATCTTGTGCGACGTGCACCACCAACTTGCCGAAGTTGCGCCCCTCCAGCAAACCGATAAAGGCTTCAGGCGCCTGCTCCAGGCCTTCAACGACGTCCTCGCGGAACTTGATCTTGCCATCCCGCACCCACGGCGCCATGGCGCTGAGGAATTCCGGCTGACGGTCGCCGTAGTCGTCGAACACGATAAAGCCCTGAATGCGCACGCGCTTGGTCAACAGGGTGCGTTGCAGCGCCGGCAGACGGTCGGGACCGCTGGGGGCTTCATGGGCGTTGTAGCCGGCGATCAGGCCGCACAAGGGAATGCGCGCCTTGGCGTTCAGCAGCGGCACGACCGCATCGAATACCTTGCCGCCGACGTTTTCAAAGTAGATGTCGATACCCTTGGGACACGCCTGGGCAAGTTCCTCGGCAAAGTTTTCGCTCTTGTGATCGACACAGGCATCAAAGCCCAACTCGTCCACCACATAGCGGCACTTCTCGGCACCACCCGCCACACCGACCACCCGCAGGCCCTTGATCTTTGCCACCTGGCCGACCACCGAGCCCACCGCGCCGGACGCGGCCGCCACTACCAGGGTTTCCCCGGACTTGGGTTGGCCGATATCCATAAGGCCCATGTAAGCGGTCATGCCGGGCATACCCAGCACGCCCAAGGCCATGGACGGACTCGCCAGCCCCTTCGGCACCGGTATCAGGTTGCGGCCATCGGAGATGCTGTGGTTCTGCCAGCCGGTGGAACCGACCACCAGGTCACCCACTTCGAACTTGGGGTTGCGGGACTGTTCGATTCGGCTGACAGCGCCACCAGTCATCACCTCGTCGATTTCCACCGGCGCGGCGTAGGACGGCGCATCACTCATGCGCCCGCGCATGTAGGGATCGAGCGACAGGTAAAGGGTTTTCAGCAGGACCTGGCCGTCGACCAGTTCCGGCAGCGCGACGCGCTCCAGGCGAAAGTTTTCCGGCACCGGTGCGCCGTGGGGGCGAGAGACCAGCACGATGCGCTGGTTGAGGGTCAATGCTTCGGTCATCAGCGAGGCTCCTTCTATCGGTGATTGAATTCAACGGTATAGGGTGCAGACAGCATTCAAGCGTTACGCGTTCGATCAGCTTACCCCACAAAAAAAATGCCAGGCACAAGGCCTGGCATTTTCGGTGCTGCGCTGGCCGATCAGAACGGCAGCTTCATACCCGGTGGCAGTTGCATGCCAGCGGTCACGCCGGACATCTTGTCCTGGCTGTTGGCTTCGATCTTGCGCACGGCGTCGTTGACGGCCGCGGCAAACAGCGCTTCGAGCATTTCCAGGTCGTCTTCGCCTACGCCTGGCAATACGCTTGGGTCGATGCTCACGCGCTTGATGTCGTGACGACCGGTCATCACCACACTGACCATATCGCCACCGGCTTTACCGGTGACTTCGGCGTTGGCCAGTTCTTCCTGCATCTTGGCCATTTTTTCCTGCATCTGCTGTGCCTGCTTCATCAGGCCGGCCATGCCACCTTTCATCATGGGAATCACCTCAAAAGTACGTGGATCAATGATTGGCCCCGGCTTATGACGCCTGAACCGGGGCTTCTACAGGTTCAATAGTATCGTGCCGCACCACCGCGCCAAACTGCTCCATCATCTGCTGGATGAGCGGATCACCGTGGATCGACGCTTCAGCCTCGCGCTGGCGGTTGACCCGGCGGCGGGACGCCGCCTGGGCCGGGGTTTCCTGCTCGGGCTTGATCAGCTCGATGCTGATGGTCAATGTGCGCCCGTGGAACTGGTTCAGGGCATCGTTGAGCCGGCGTTGCTGGGTCGCGTTGAACAGGGCGCTGTGGGCCGGGTCCAGGTGCAACAACCAATGGTCGCCATCCACGGCAATCAGTGTGCAGTTGGCGGCGATGCTGCCGGTCATGCCGGAGATCGGCAGTTTCGGGAACAGCTCCAGCCATTGCAACGCCAAGCCGGTGGCCGGCATGGCAGCGGGTTCAGGTTCAGGCTCCGGGGCAGGCTCGGCGGTGTGTTCGCTGGCCAGGTCGTCCAGGTAGCTGTAGGCCGAATCCATGTCTGGCTCGATGTAGTCTTCGTCCAGCGGCGGTTCGTCGTCGAGGTCGGTGCCCGGGGTGGCGGCGTCCACTTGCGCGACAGTCGGCTCCGGCACCGGGGCCGAAACCCACTCGGGGGCGTCCGGCACTACGCTGTCCGGGGTCGGCGCGGGCATGGGGGTCAGTTCAGGCTGCTCACTGGTGGTTTCCAGCACCGGCTCGACGGCAGGCTGCAGCTCGGCCTCGGCTTCTACCGGGTCGTTCCACGGCAGGTCGACTTCAGCCACGGGCACAGGCTCGATCACCGGCTCAGGCACGACCACAGGCGCCACCGGCTCAGCGACCACCGGGGTCGGCGCCGGAGCAACAGGCGCAGGCGGCGCAACCACTGGCGCGACAACAGCCGGGCCAGCCACTGGTTTGGCGGAATCAACTGTGGCCTGGCTGATCCCCACTGGCTTTAGCGGCTGTCTCGGTGCGTCCGCCGTGTCGGCGGGCCTGAAGGCCAGCATTCGCAGCAGGACCATTTCGAAGCCGCCGCGCGGGTCCGGTGCCAGCGGCAAGTCACGCCGGCCAATCAGGCCCATCTGGTAGTAGAACTGCACATCTTCGGCCGGCAACGCCTGGGCCAGGGCCAACACGCGGTCGCGGTCGCCGTGGCCGTTGTCGACACCTTCAGGCAGGGCCTGGGCGATGGCGACGCGGTGCAGCACATTAAGGATTTCCGAGAGCACGCCATTCCAGTCCGGGCCTTGCTCGGACAGGTGGCGCACGGCTTCGAGCAATGCCTTGGCGTCGCCTTCGATCAGCGCGTGCAGCACATCGAACACTTGGCCGTGGTCGAGAGTGCCGAGCATCGCCCGTACGTCGGCGGCCATGACCTTGCCTTCACCAAAGGCGATGGCCTGGTCGGTGAGGCTCATGGCGTCGCGCATCGAGCCGTCGGCGGCGCGACCCAGCAACCACAGCGCGTCGTCTTCGAAGGGTACGTTCTCGACGCCCAGCACGTGGGTCAAATGCTCGACCACGCGCTCCGGAGTCATGTTTTTCAGGGAGAACTGCAGGCACCGCGACAGAATCGTTGCAGGAAGTTTCTGCGGGTCGGTGGTGGCCAGGATGAATTTGACGTAGGGCGGCGGCTCTTCCAGGGTTTTCAACAGGGCGTTGAAAGAGTGGCTGGACAGCATGTGCACTTCGTCGATCAGGTAGACCTTGAAGCGGCCACGGCTGGGCGCGTACTGCACGTTGTCGAGCAGCTCGCGGGTGTCTTCGACCTTGGTACGGCTCGCGGCGTCGATCTCGATCAGGTCGACAAAGCGCCCCTCGTCGATTTCCCGGCACACCGAGCAGGTACCGCACGGCGTCGAGGTGATGCCGGTTTCACAGTTCAGGCACTTGGCGATGATGCGGGCAATGGTGGTCTTGCCCACACCGCGGGTACCGGTGAACAGGTAGGCGTGGTGCAGCCGTTGGCTGTCCAAGGCATTGATCAGAGCCTTGAGCACATGGGTCTGGCCGACCATTTCGCGGAACGAGCGCGGACGCCATTTACGTGCAAGAACCTGATAACTCATCGAAAACCGTCGCAACTGGGAAGCGGAAGCGGGTAATGCTAGCGGAGCAAGGGGGAAATTGCATCCGGCATGCTCGTCTAATCTGACTAAGCTGGTCTAACCAAGCCTGTAAAAGGCTGAACCCGGAGAGTTTATGCGCGCAGTCCTGGGCACCTTGTGGATGATTGCCACGGTCAGCCTGGCGGCCCCCGCACCTCTGCGTTTCTCCATTTCCGACAGCTGGACCATGCCCATGGTGCAACTCGATCAGGGCCAGCCGACCCAAGGGATTTTGTATGACCTGATGTTGAGCCTGGCCACCCAGGTCGGCCGCCCTGCAAAATTCCATGTGCTGCCCCGTGCGCGCATCGATACCGCCATGGAACGCGGGGATGTGGATGTGCGCTGCTACGTCACGCCGGCGTGGCTGAACAACCTGTCCGGTGATTTCACCTGGAGCATTCCACTGCTGGTGCAACGCAATGTGCTGGTCACCGCGCACGTGCCGCCGCTGTCAGTGGCGCTGGACAGCCTTGCCCCGCAACATATCGGCACGGTACTCGGCTATAGCTACCCGACCCTGGAGGCACGCTTCGCCAGCGGCCAGTTCAGCCGCGAAGACAGCCGCAGTGAAGAGCAAGTGCTGCAAAAGCTGGTGGCCGGACGTTTCAAGTATGCGGTGATCAACGAATGGATCCTCGACCGCTTCAACCAGCAATTACCGCCCACAGAACGCCTGCATACGGTGGCCGTGATCGAGGAGCAAAGCCTGGGGTGCTATGTGCGTAACGACCCGCAGGTGCCGGGGCAGCAGATCCTGCGCACGTTGCTGCGGATGAAAATGTCTGGGGAGATTGATGAAATCATCCAGCTGTATATCGGGAACAGCGCACCCTCCCCTTAAGATCACCTGATTTACCTTGTGGCGAGGGAGCTTGCTCCCGCTGGGCTGCGTAGCGGCCCCAAGATCTTTGGGAGCGCTGCGCACTCCAGCGGGAGCAAGCTCCCTCGCCACAGTAAGCTCCCTAGCCACAGCAAGCTCCCTCGCCACAGTAAACTTCACTCGAGCTTTTGCCACTGCGGCGGCGGTGCAAATCCTTCGACCCAACCCGGTACGTCTTCCGCCGGCATCGGCCGGGCGATGAAATAGCCCTGGGCCACTTCGCAGCCCATGCGCATCAACAACTGGCCATGCTCCAGGGTTTCCAGGCCTTCGGCGATCACTTCGCGGCCAAACGCACGGGCCAGGCCGATCACCGCCTTGGTCAACGCCAGGTCGTCCTTGTCGTGCAGGATGTCCCGCACAAACGACTTGTCGATCTTGATGGTCTGGGTCGGCAGGCGCTTGAGGTAACTCAGGGAGGAATAGCCCGTGCCAAAGTCATCCAGGGAGAACTGCACGCCCAGCGCCTGGCAGGCTTGCAGGTGCTGGGTGACGCGCTGGATATGATCGATGGCCACCGACTCGGCGATTTCCAGGTCCAGCCGGTGCGGCTCCACCTCGGGCCATTGCTCCAGCAACTCTTGCAGCCGCTCGACAAAATCCTCCCGCTGGAAATGCCGTGCCGCGATATTCACGCTCACCGACCACCCGTGCCCATGGGCCTGCCAGTGATGCATTTGCGCCAACACCTGGGCGATCACCCATTCGCCAATGTCGACAATCAGGTCGGTCTGCTCGATCAGCGGCAGGAAATCCCCCGGCGCCACCAGGCCACGCTCGGGGTGCTGCCAGCGCAACAACGCCTCGAACCCCACCACCGTGCCGCAGCGCAGATTGACCTTGGGTTGGTAATGCAGGCACAACTGGCCCGCCGCCAACGCCTGGCGAATCTGCTGCACGGTCTGGTGGCTGGCCTTGACCTCCTGCTCCAGGGACACATCAAACAACTGGTAACGGTTGCGCCCGCTCTGCTTGGCCACGTACATCGCCTGGTCGGCATGGCGCAGCAGGGTGTCGGCGTCCTCGTCATCCAGGGGAAACAGCGTGACGCCGATGCTGGCGAACACGTTCAGCTCGGCCCCCTGGATCGAGTACGGCTCGGAGATCGCCTTGAGAATGCGCAGCAAGGCGGCGTTCAGCTCGTCGATATCACGCACGTAACGCAGGATCAGGACAAATTCGTCACCGGCCAGCCGGGCGACCACGTCCTCGCCGCGAATGATCTCCCGCAAGCGCGTGGCCACTTCCACCAACAACAAATCACCGCAGGCATGCCCGTAACCATCGTTGACCGCCTTGAAGCCGTCCAGGTCGAGCATGCACAGCGCCAGCGGGATGTCTTCGTTGCGGGAGAATTCCAGGGACTGGTTCAACAACTCGGACAGATAGGCACGGTTCGGCAAGCCGGTCAGCACGTCGTGGCCGACCCGCCATTGCAGGGTGTGCAACAACTGGCGCTTTTCGCTGACATCAAAGCGGATCGACACGTACTTCTGCACCCGCCCCGTCGTCTCATCAATCAGCGGCACCATGGTGCTGTCTACCCAATACAGGGTTCCATCCTTGGCCCGGTTGCAGATTTCCCCACGCCACACCCGGCCTTCGCTGATGGCTTGCCACATGCCCTGGAAGAACCCCGCAGGGTGCAGTCCCGAGCTAAGAATGCGGTGGTTTTGCCCCAGCAACTCGTCACGCCCGTAGCCGGACATGCCGCAGAACTGGTCATTGACGTAAGTGATGCGGCCCGCCAGGTCTGTCTCGGAGAAAATGGCGGCTGCATCCACGGCCCTGCGGTATTTCTCGTCCATGAGTCAGGCTCACTGTGGCTAGCGGTTGAACCGCTCGACCAGGGCGCGCAACCCGGAAGAGATGCTTTCGAGTTCCCTGCCACGGGTGACTGCAGCGTTGGCATTGCCCGCTGTCTTTTGCACCGTGGCGGCGACGTTATTGATCTGTTGTGAAACTTCCTCGGCGACGTGGGATTGTTCCTGGGAGGCAGCAGCCATTTGCTGACTCATGTCGGTAATACGTTCCACCGCATGGCGAATGCCCTGCAACGCCTGCTGGGCCTCAAGCACCTGCTGCACGCCCTGCTCGGCTTCGTGAATGCCCAGGCTCGCGATCTCGACCGCCTCGTCAGCGCCGGCCCGCAGGTTCTGGATAATGCCCTGGATCTGCTGGGTCGACTCGCGGGTCTTGCCCGCCAGTGCACGCACCTCGTCGGCCACCACGGCAAAGCCGCGGCCCTGCTCACCGGCGCGGGCCGCTTCAATGGCCGCGTTGAGGGCCAGCAGGTTGGTCTGGTCGGCGATCGCCTGGATCATGCTCGCGGCCACCTGGATTTGCTGGGTCTGCCCGGCCAGGTTGCCCACCGCCTGGTTGATCTGGGTGACGGTGCCGGCCAGCAACTGGATCGCCTCACGGGACGTGCCGGCCACCTGGCTGCCTTGCTCGGCGAGGGTGTTGGCGGTGTGGGCTTCACTGGCGGTTTGTTGCACGTGCACCGCCACTTCGGCGATGGACGCAGCCATTTCGGTCATGGCGGCGGCAGTCATGTCGGTCTCGGCGCGTTGCTCCAGCAGCGCCGATTCGGTGGTGCTCGACAGCACGCTGGAGTGGGCAGCGGCTTCGGCCATCTGGTTGGCCAGGTCACTGAGGCGCGTCAGGGCGGTCTTAAGCCGCGCTTCTTCGCTGATCAGGATCATTTCCAGCTGCGCGGTCGGCCCCAGCGCATCGCTGTAGGTCATGGCGCTGATAGGGTCGGAAAAGGTATTGGGCGTGTTCTGCACAATCCGCTTGAGCTGTAGCCCCAAGCGTTGATGGGCCCAGATACCGACACCGAGAAACAGGCCAACGGTCACCGCCTGCCCCCACACACCCGGAACCCATTGGAAGGCGACGACGCTGGCAGCCGCGGCCGCCAATGGTAAAGCCAGGGGCTGAGCCATGGACGCCAGGCGCCGCACCGGCGCGACCGCCGCACCACCGGCCTGCAAACGCGCGTACAACGCTTCGGCGCGCCGTACCTGTTCGCGGGTGGGCTTGACCCGCACCGACTCGTAGCCCGTCAGCCGCCCGTTTTCGAGAATCGGCGTCACATAGGCGCTGACCCAATAATAGTTGCCGTTCTTGCAGCGGTTCTTCACCACGCCCATCCAGCTCTGCCCGGCCTTGAGGTAGCTCCACATCAGTTGGAAAACGGCGGCCGGCATGTCCGGGTGGCGCACCAGATTGTGGGTGCTGCCGATCAGCTCGGCCTGGGTAAAGCCGCTCATCGCGGCAAACTCGGCATTGCAGTAGGTAATATGGCTGTTGACGTCAGTCGCGGAAATTAGCCGTTGCTGCTCCCCAAAAGTCTGTTCAACAGCAGTGACCGGCAAATTGAGACGCACGTTAAAGCTCCATGGACAGCATTCGATCGCCCTCTCGACCACCGGGTAGGCAGGACAGGCGGATTCGTATTTCCAGTCGGGCTGCGCCGTCGATCGGCTGGTTGGCCGCAACGGACGCAAACCCACGATTTTGCACAGCAATTCATCATCCATTCAGTGATGATCAACTAGGCTTGAATTCGGGTATCCAGCACGTGAGGCGCAATGAAGCGTGGCACTGACGAGCGACGTTTCAGTCCCTGCCAAGCGTCCGTTTTGTGGGCACATTTATGAGAGTAAGGAGAGAGCAATGATTTCCTGTTTCATAAACCTGCCTTCTGAAACGAGACCACCAAATACTTGTCCTAGATGCCGATTCTACGAATTACATCACATTTTGCAAGAAAAGGTGATGGTACATGCGGTTGTCTAATTTTAAGATTTATCGTTAAGTTCTTGATTCTAAATGGGAATTGAGCGATGCACATTTCAAGTTTGGGTCCAGCCATCAGACGTTACCGCAAGGTCGCAGGGCTTACTCAGGCTGAACTAGGTGAAAAAACCGGTTTTGACCCTAAAACCATCAGCCGCTTCGAAACCGGCACCTATACACCCAGCGTCGAGGCTCTGTTCTTGTTCGCAGAGGCGCTGGGAGTGAAGCTGAAAGTCTTTTTCGCAGACCTGGTCGACGAAGAGGAACAGCGCGCTTATCTGTTCGGTGTCATTCATAAAGCCACCCCGAAGGATCTGGGAAAGCTGATCGCAGCGGTAGACCAGGCCTTGTCCAAGCCTTAGAGCTCGCAACACCAGTGCACGCAATAAGAAGAGCAGACAGCCAGACTGTCTGCTCTTTGCTTGATGACTCCTGACATGAACTGACAGGACAGCCCCTTAGACTTGGGGCTGAGCCGCGCCATTGCTGCGCACTACCAGGGAGTCATCATGAATAGCATTGCCCATTACTTTTTGTTGTACGTCGACAGCCCGGCCACCAGCGCCAACCTTTACAGCCGTTTGCTGGACAAGCCCCCGGTTGAGCTGGGGCCGACCTTCGCGCTGTTCGTTCTCGACAATGGGGTGAAACTCGGCCTGTGGTCGCGCCACACCGTGGAGCCTGCGGCCCAAGCCACGGTCGGCGGTAGCGAGGTGGGTTTCTGCGTCGCTGATATCGCAGCGGTCGACGAGCTGTACACGCGCTGGGGGCAACTCGAGATGAGCATCATCCAGTCACCGGTCGAGGCGGACTTCGGCTACACCTTTGTCGCCCAGGACCCCGACGGTCACCGCCTGCGGGTGTTCACCGTGACCCCGTAACGGCTTGCGGCGCCAGCGCCCTTCCAGGCTGATGGCGCCGACACTGGCCAGCACGATCAGGCCTCCCAGCACGACCCGCATCGAAACCTGCTCGCCCAGCAGCGTGGCAGCCATCACCATTGCCACCGGCGGCACCAGGTACAACGCCACTGAAGCGCGACTGACCTCGACATGCCGCAACACATAGGCCCAGGCCAGGTAGGCCATGGCGCTGGGGAACACGCCGAGCAACAACACCGCCCAGTTGGCCTGGGTTGATGATTGCGCCACCACCGCCGGCAAACCCGGCAAATAGACACACAGCAGCAAGGTGCCCGACCACACCGTGTAGCACACCGTGGTCAGCGAGCTATAGCGCCGGGAATAGTGTTTCTGGATAGTGAAGTAAAGGCTCCATGCCAGCGCCGCCACCAGGATCATCAAGCCACGGGGATCAATCTTGCCCAGGCCATGCTCGCCCCAGATCACTACCAGCACCCCGCTCAAACCCAGCAACACGCAACCCCAGCGCCAGCCGGTTACCCGCTCCTTCAAGCCGAAAAACGCCACCAGCACCGTAAACAGCGGAACCGACTGCGCCAGCACACTGGAGGCGGCGGCCGTGACAAATTGCTGGCCGAAATTGATCGTCAGGTGGTGCAGGAAAATCCCGAAGAACCCCAGCACCAGCAGCCACGGCAGGTCCCGCAACCGTGGGCGCTCGATCTTCGCCATCAGCGCCACACCGGCCATCAACACCGAAGCAATCAGAAACCGCCCCAAGGCCAATTGGCCTGGGCTGTAACTGTGCAAGGCCATATGCACACCAATCGGCGAATACGCCCAACAGAGGATGACGCTGGCAGTGACTAGCGTAAGCTTTACGGGTGACGGGGCATTCATGAACGGCGTCCAGCAGTGGGAATGCCGTCAGTCTTGGCCCCGGCACGGCGCAGGACAATTAACCGTTTCTGACTTCTGTAATCACTGGAACTGAGCGATGGAACTGGCCCAACTGAAAATGGTGAAAGCCGTGGCGCAAACCGGCAGCGTGGCCCAGGCCGCCCTGCAACTGCACTGCGTGCCGTCCAACATCACCACGCGCATCAAGCAACTGGAAAGCGAGTTGGGTACCCCGCTGTTCATTCGGGCCGGGCGCGGGTTGGCGATCAGTGCGGCCGGGGAAGTGTTTCTCGACTACTGCGAGCGCATCCTGGCACTGGTGGAAGAGTCCAAGCGCGCCGTCGACAGCAACGCGATTCCCCGCGGCAAGCTGCGCATCGGCGCGGTGGAGTCCAGCGCCAGTGGCCGCCTGCCGCCGTTGTTGGCTGAATACCATCGGCGCTATCCACAGGTGGAATTGGAATTGGTGACCGGCGCCTGGGCGCAGTTACTCGATGACTTGCAACATCACCGCATCGATGCCGCGCTGGTGGCCGCCGGCGGCAAACGCCCGAAGCTCGAGCAAAGCGTGGTCTACAGCGAGCGCCTGGTGCTGATCACCAGCGCCTCCAGTGCGCCCATCGAGGACGCCCGGGACCTGGCCGGCCGTACGCTGCTGGTGTGGCCGCCCGGCTGCCCGTATCGCGCCGCCCTGGAAAACTGGCTCAAGCCCCACGACATCAAGCCGGCCATCGCGAGTTATGCCAGCTGGGGCACGATCATTGGCTGCGTCAGCGCGGGGATTGGCGTGGCACTGGCGCCGGAAGGCATCCTGGCGCGCTACGAGCAGGCCAACCAATTGACGTCCTACCGCTTCGACGAATTGGCTGCGGTGGATAACCTGCTGTTCTGGCACAAAGACACCCAACGCCACCTGGCGCGGGATGCCTTTGCGGGGCTGTTGCGGGAGACATTCGGCTAACCCGTTGCAACATGTTTCAGTTATCCTCCCGCGAAATTAATTCAAATTGTAAGGGACTACCATGAATTACTTCCGCCTGTTGCTGGCGGCGGCCGCCCTGAGCCTGCCTGTCGCCCCCGCCATTGCTGCCGCCAAGCCGGCTACCGTTGAAGCCACTGCACCCGCCGAAGCACCCGAAACCGCCGAGCACTTTCTGGGCTCTCTCAAACAGAAGACCGGCACCGTCACCCTGCCCGGCGGCATCGCAACCCTCAAACTCAACGACGAGTTCTACTACCTCGACCCCACAGACACCGAGCGCCTGCTGACCGATGGCTGGGGCAACCCACCGGGCTTCAAGACCCTGGGCATGATCGTGCCGAAAGCCGTCAGCCCGCTGTCGGAGCGCGGTTGGGGCGTGATCGTCAGCTACAAGGCCGACGGGCACATTTCTGACGAAGACGCCGCGAAAATCGACTACACCGAACTGCTCAAGCAAATGCAGGAAGAAGACGTCGAAGACAACAAGGAGCGCCAGAAACAAGGGTACGCCGGCCTGCACCTGCTGGGCTGGGCCGAGCCACCGCACTACGACGACACCACCCACAAGATGTACTGGGCCCGTGAGCTGAAAGCCGACGACGCCAAGCAGACCACCCTCAACTACAGCATCCGCGTGCTGGGCCGTGAAGGCGTGCTGGAACTCAACGCCGTCGCCGCCATGGCAGACCTGACCACCATCAAGCAGGAGTTGCCCAAGGTCCTGGCCTTTACCAACTTCACCGATGGCAACCTGTACACCGACTTCAACCCGAAGACCGACAAACTCGCGACCTATGGCCTTGCCGCACTGGTTGCCGGCGGGATCGCGGCCAAGGCCGGGCTGTTCGCCAAGATCGGCATCTTCCTGCTGGCGGCGAAGAAATTCCTGGTGGTGGGCGTCGTCGCGCTGTTTGCCGTTATCCGCAAGCTGTTCAACCGTAACAAGGCCTGAATACTGAGAGAAGTAAGGCGGGACGCGGAGCGTCCCAGGCTGCATTCCTACGCTGAGCGAGGGAACGATCAAGTTGCGGGCGTAAAAAAGCCGCGGCGTGCCTGGCACACCGCGGCGCGGGGAACAGCTTCAGCCTTTAGGGGCCAGCCTGGCGTATTGGTCCTGGCTGATCCAGCCCTTGGAAGAGCGGCCTTCGCCATTGATGAACTCGACCTGGGCCCAGCCATCCTTGAACGCCAGAACCGCGACCACATCGTCCTTGACCACGTAGGCACGATGACTGGCCTTGGCGTCCGGGGTCTTCTGCAGAAAGGCCTTGTCGGCCGAGACGGTCACCAGGCCAATCCACTTCTTGGCAGCAGTCTGGGTCAGGTCCAGGCCGGTGGCAATTTCCGGCATCAACACATTGATGCAGCCGGGATGTTCGCGACCCTTCTCCACCGTCAACGTCACGCCGTCCGAGGAGGCCGCAACGGTTCCCGGATAGGCCGCATCCAGCCACGTGGACACCGACGCCTTCGCGCCGTCGACCTTGCCCTGCAGGAAGAACGTGCACGTGCGGGTCACGCCTTCGCCCATCTCTTCAGCATAAAAACCTTCTACCTGATGCTCAGGCGTCACGGCCAACATCAACCCTTCGTACTTGCCAGAATGCAACGTAGCGGCAAAGGCCGGCGATCCCGCCGCAACACACACGAAAGAGGCAACCAACAATCGGGACAGGCAACGTTTGAACCGCATTCTATTTTTTCCCTTCAAGTGCTTCGTAGGCTTTTTTGATTCGATGGTCATAGTCGCCATAATCCTTGCCGTTATAGTTCAGCGCCATGGCGGCGTAATCCTTGTTCTTCATGGCTTTGATCAGGGCCGGGCTCTGACTGCAAAAACCGAGGAAGGCCTTGAGTTGATGCCCGGCATTAATCTTCATGGCCACCACAAACTCAAACACCGTTTTATAACCACAGGCCGTGAAGTTGGAGCCCATTATCTGAAACATGCCCCAGGAGGCCGACTTCAAGGCCGCTTCCTGATCCAGCGCAAAGGCCGTGGCCATGGTTTCCCAGGCCTTGGTCTGGTCCTTGTTGTTGGCCTTCCACTGGGGGCCGGCTTTTTGCACGTAGGGGTACGACAACAGCGGGTGGGTCTGATCGTATTTACTCTTGGTGTACTTGCGAAAATGGTGCCCTTCAAAGGCGATCACCGGCAACTTGGCCGCGCCGAACCCGGAGCGCCCGCCCGACTCCACCGTGGCGAAGGCCTTGATGATATTGACTGAAATGCCGTTACCCAACTGGGTTGCGGCGTTCTGAAAGTCCGTGTCCGTCAGCGTCGTACCGCCGTCGCACGTGGCCTGGAGCATCATCTGCCGGTTACGCCGCTCGGCCTCGATCATTGCCCGCATGCGGTCCAGGTAATGGTTGACCGTCGCCTGGACCATGTCGGAACTGGTGTTGCCGAACACATTCAGGAAGGTCGGAATGCGCAGGGCCGGATTCGGCTTGACCGGCACCTTCACCGCCTCTTCGATCAGGCTATTGAACGTGCGCCCGGTGGGGTCGATCACGCCATCGGGATGGGCGTATTTGAGGTGGCGGAACTGATATTGGCTGATGCACTGCACCAACTGGCCGTCGCACTTGCCGTTTTCAGCCAGAGGGAAACCCAACTTGGGAATGATCAAGTTGAACAAATACTGGATGCACTGAACGTCGGCGGGCAAGTTGCGGGCTTTGCCCGGCGCACCGACGGAAGCGCTGATGAGAGTAGGCAACCCTTGCAGGCTTTTCATTACTGACATCCTTGTTAGTTGAGGTGAATGAGCCATAAAGCGCCATCACTTTAATATCATCCATGCGTCATCGACATATCTTGAAATATGTGACTGGCGCAAACTAGCAAGGAGGTTTTTGGTTGTCCAGCGGGACTTTCACCCGCTGTGAAGGACTCGACTATTTGAGACCATCGCGGCTTTTGGTTCCGAGTTTTCCGGTATAGGGATTCACGTTGCCCTTGGTGCTGTAGTTGTTGTTACGAGTGGCGTCCGGATTTGTCGCATGAGAGGAACCCACATAGGTACCGTTGCTTTTGGTATACGCGCGAATGGTGTGATCCGAGCGACTGGATGAGGAGTAACTGGAGTGGGAAGACGAGTGTCCGCCGAAACTGCTGCCACGGGCAAAAACACTACTGGATGAAAGGGCTACTACCGTAGCCAAAACGGACAAAGCTATTACTTTTTTCATGCCATCTCCCTATAACACCGATGATGCCGCTCAGTTAGTGGCGCAACGATATCACGCCTGATTTCATTCAGACATTAGACTTTTCGCTTCTTCTATGTGCGACGATCAAGGAACGACAGGTCGCCCTCACGGCAAATGATCAAGGGAGAACCTAGAATTTCAGGTACGAGAAAACCAAACGCTGATCTGAATCCGGCGCTTGAGTCTGAATATGTAAAAAGGATGACTACAGAAGGGGCGTTATGGAGGCAACCCCACCAGCCACACCCCGGCACACAATGTTCCCGCTGTGGCTGCTGCCTTCCGGCTCTGACCAGGTTCACGGGTAATCGTTGCGGGGGGACCGATGGGGTCACCATAACGACGCTCGCCTCTCGGCAAGCGGGGCCATTGTACCGATCTCATCGGAAGTTACAACCGTTCCCGTGGGATTAAAAATATGAAGGTCTTCAAGCACTTGCCTATTGGGCCTGCAACACCTCATCTGCCCTGCCGCCCTCTTTCTGGATCACCAGGTGAATGAAGTGCAGCTTGGCAATCACCGCCGGCGGCAGGACGAACGGATAGAAATCCGGCTGGCCCATGCTGCGGGACAGTTCGTTGAGCATGCCGGCCAGTTCGATCCATGCGTTGACGAATGACAGGAACGCCGTGCCACCGGGATGTTCAGGGTCATAGAGGGTGCTCAGGGGGAACGGCTGGTAGTCCAGGTCCATCTCCCGGGCGCTCATGCCGAAGCCCAGCGCGGTGTCGACGGCGTCCATCATGTGCAGGTAATGCGCCCAGGTTTCCGCCCAGTCTTCCCACGGGTGCATGGTGGCGTAGGCACTGACGCAGGTTTGCTGCCAGTCCGGACGCGGGCCGTTCTGGTAGTGCTGCTCAAGGGCGTCGGCGTAGCTGGCGCGCTCGTCGCCGAACAGCGTGCGGAACGGTTCCAGCCAGTGGCTGTTGGCGATCAGGCGGTCCCAGTAGTAGTGGCCGACCTCATGGCGAAAATGGCCGAGCAAGGTGCGGTAAGGCTCGCGCATCTGCACGCGGATTTTTTCCCGGTGGGCGTCGTCGGCTTCCTTGATATCAAGGGTGACCAGGCCATTGGCGTGGCCGGTGGTGGGCGCGTTGCCTTCCAGGTCGATGCCGACGAAATCGAAGGCCAGGCCGGTGTCTTCATCGACGGTCTTGGGAATGACCTGCAAGCCCAGGCTGATGAGTTGCGCCACCAGGCGGCGCTTGGCGGTTTCGACCTTGCGCCAGCGTTCGGGGTTTTCAGGGATCGACAGGTCGGGAATGGTGCGATTCAGGCTGCAGGCCACGCACAAGGCCTGGCCGTTGTCGGCGGGCAGCAACCAGTTGCAGGCGGCCGGCGTATCGAGGTTGGCGCAGCGGCGAAAGGCACCGGCTTGAGGGTCGGCGTCCAGCAGCCAGGTATCGGCGTACGGGCCGGGCTGCAGGGAGGACAGGCGACTCTGCTCCGGCTGATAGCCCAGCAGCGCCGAACAGGCCAGGCACTGGCTGTTGCGAAAGAACAGCGATTGCCCACAGCGGCACTGCCAGACCTTGCTGTTGCGCGAGGTCTCGGCCATGAACGGTGCGGCGATGCGCGAACTGAGTTGTTCGAAGAAGCGGTACATGGCGATCTCTCCCGGAAGCTTGCCCATACTAGAGCATTGCCCGGGAGAGATCGTTCCCACGCTCTGCGTGGGAATGCATCCCGTGACGCTCCGCGTCGCAACTTTAGAGCGGACGCAGAGCGTCCAGGGCGGCGCTCCCACGCAGAGCGTGGGAACGCTCATCAGACCGTGATGTTGTGCTTGGCCAAAAATGCCACGAACGCTTCTTCATCCAGCACTTTCAAGCCCAGCTCACTAGCCTTGGCCAACTTCGAACCGGCACCCGGCCCGGCCACCACGCAGTGGGTTTTCGCCGACACCGAGCCCGCCACCTTGGCACCGAGGCTTTCAAGTTTTTCCTTGGCGACATCGCGGCTCATCAGTTCCAGGGAGCCGGTGAGCACCCAGGTGTGACCCGCCTCGGGCAAGCCTTCGACGACTTTCTTCTCACTCTGCCAGTGCATGCCGAAGTCCTTGAGCTGTTGCTCGATGGCCAGCGCACGATTGGCGTTTTCTTCGATGTCGAAGAAATCCCGGACAGCCTTGGCCTGCTTCTCCGGCAAGGCCTGGCGCATGTCGAGCCAGTCGGCCTTGATCACGCCTTCGAGGGAACCAAACTTGTCCGCCAGTTTCTGCGCAGCACCCGGTCCGACGGACGGCACGTGCAGTTTGTCGAGCAAGCCGCCCAACGTGGTGCTGGCCGCAAACTCGGCGCTCAGTTCACCCTGCTCCTGCAACTCCAGCCCGCACTCGTCCTTGGCGATCAAGGCACCGATCACGTCCTGGTTATGGCTGTCTTCAAAGAAACTGTGAATCTCGTGGGCCACTTCCAGGCCAACGTCCGGCAAGTACGTCAGCACTTCCGGCAACGCCTGCTGCACGCGCTCCAGGGACGCCAGAGAGCGCGCCAGCACCTTGGCGGTCTCCTCGCCCACATCGGGAATGCCGAGGGCGTAGATAAACCGTGCAAGGGTTGGCGTCTTGCTGTTTTCGATGGCGGTGATCAGCTTCTTGCTGGAGACATCGGCAAAGCCTTCCAGGTCGATGATCTGTTCGTACTTGAGCTTGTAGAGGTCAGCCGGCGAGCCGATCAGTTTCTCGTCCACCAGTTGCTCGATGGTCTTGTCGCCCAGGCCATCGATGTCCATGGCCCGGCGCGAGACGAAATGGATGATCGCCTGCTTAAGCTGCGCACCACAGGCCAGCCGCCCGACGCAGCGATACACCGCGCCTTCGCTGACGGTTTCCTTGCCCTTGCTGCGCTTGACCAGTTGCGTGCGTTCAACGTGGGAACCACACACCGGGCAGCTCTCGGGAATCTGCACCGCGCGGGCATTTTCCGGGCGACGCTCGGTCACCACCGACACCACCTGGGGAATCACGTCACCGGCACGGCGGATGATCACGGTGTCGCCGATCATCAGGCCCAGGCGCGCCACTTCGTCCATGTTGTGCAAGGTGGCGTTGGACACGGTCACACCCGCAACCTTGACCGGCTTCAAGCGTGCCACGGGCGTCACCGCGCCGGTGCGACCTACCTGGAATTCAACGTCCAGCAGTTCGGTCAGTTCTTCCATCGCCGGGAATTTATGGGCGATTGCCCAACGCGGTTCGCGGGCACGGAAGCCCAGTTCACGTTGGTAGGCAATGCTATTGACCTTGAACACCACACCGTCGATTTCATAGGGCAAGGCATTCCGTCGCTCACCGATATCACGGTAGTAGTCGAGGCAATCCTGAATCCCCTTGGCCAGTTTCAACTCATGGCTGATGGGCATGCCCCACTTTTTCAGCTGTTGCAGGTTGCCGATGTGGGTGTCGCTGATATCCGTGGTCACGCCGTAACAGCAGAATTCCAGCGGACGGCTGGCGGTAATCTTCGAGTCCAGCTGGCGCAGGCTGCCCGCCGCCGCGTTGCGCGGGTTGGCGAAGGTCTTGCCGCCGACTTCCAGCTGCGTGGCGTTCAGCCGCTCGAAGCCGGCCTTGGACATGAACACTTCGCCGCGCACTTCGAGGGTCGCCGGCCAGCCGGTGCCGTGCAGTTTCAGAGGAATATTGCGCACGGTGCGCACGTTGACGCTGATGTCTTCGCCGGTGGTGCCATCGCCGCGCGTGGCGCCACGCACCAGTTCACCGTCCTGATACAGCAGGCTGACCGCCAGGCCATCGAGCTTCGGCTCGCAGCTGTACTCCACCGCCGCGCCGCCGCCAAACAGGTCGCCCACCGGCAAGTCCAGGCCTTCAGTGACCCGGCGATCGAATTCAAGCATGGTGTTTTCATCGAAGGCATTGCCGAGGCTGAGCATCGGGATTTCGTGACGCACCTGCGTGAAAGCCGACAACGCCGCACTGCCGACCCGCTGCGTCGGTGAATCCCGGGTTACCAGGTCCGGGTGCTCGGCTTCCAGGGCCTTGAGCTCGTGGAACAGCCGGTCGTACTCGGCGTCCGGGATGCTCGGCTCGTCGAGGACGTGGTAACGGTAGTTATGCTGATCCAGTTCAGCGCGCAGTTCGAGGATGCGGGTGTGGGCGGCGGTCATGGGTGTTCTCTCATAAAGCAAAAGAGCAGCCGAAGCTGCTCAATATGTTAGTGCATGGATTCTACAGGCAACGCTTAAGCTTGGACCTCAGCGCTTCTGTGTCAGGGCGCGACGCTCGAACTCGACGATGCGCTGACGGTAGTGCTCGATGGTCTGGGCAGTCAGGACACTGCGCTGGTCGTCCTTGAGCTCGCCGTTGAGTTCCTGGGACAGCTTGCGGGCGGCGGCCACCATCACGTCGAACGCTTGTTTCGGGTGACGCGGGCCAGGCAAACCGAGGAAGAAGCTCACGGCCGGGGTGCTGAAATGGTCGATGTCGTCCAGATCAAAGATGCCCGGCTTGACCGCGTTGGCCATGGAGAACAGGACTTCGCCGTTACCGGCCATGCTTTCGTGGCGGTGGAAAATATCCATCTCGCCAAAACGCAGGCCGCTTTCCAGAATGTTTTGCAGCAAGGCCGGGCCCTTGAAGCCGGCGGCGTCGCGGCAGATCACGCTGATCACCAGCACCTCTTCGGCAGCCGGTTGATCCTTGACGGATTCTTTATGGGCGCTCTTGGCCGGGGTTTCATCCGGGAAGTCATCGTCACGGCTGCTGAAGCTCGGACCTTCTTCCAGGTCCAGGTTCAAGTCACCCTGGGATGGCTCGCTGGCCGCACTGCGCTTGCCGCGCTTAGGTTCACGGGCTTCACGCACGGGTGCGCTCATCGACGGCAGGTCGTGCTCGTCCAGGTGCGGCTCTTTATGGTTATCCAGGACACGGGGTGGCCCCAGCAGCTCGGCGCTGCCGTCGTCGTCCGGCAAATTGGACAGGTTGCGGTCCAGGCGAAATTTCAACTTGCCCTTGCCGCCACGCATCCGGCGCCAGCCATCAAAAAGAATACCGGCAATGACAATAATGCCGATGACGATCAGCCACTCGCGCAGACCGATTTCCATGTAATCCCGTGCCTCTAATAAAAAATGCTGAAAAATAAGGGGTTTAGCACCGTGCAAACCGCTTTAAAACGTGGCGCCAACTCTATGTTCTGAATGACGTTTTGCCCACGCATACGAAAATTTGACATTAAACTAGCACGACCAAAGATAACTTTACACCGTCTGTCAAAATGCCTTGAACAAATATGTCCATTTGCCACTTTTCCCAGACCGGTAAATCACCTTACATCCTGCCGAAAATCCTCCTGCGAAGTGCGCCTCAGGATTCCACCAGCGCCATCGCCTCTTCGACATCCACCGCCACCAACCGCGAACAGCCCGGCTCGTGCATCGTCACACCCATCAATTGATCGGCCATTTCCATGGCGATCTTGTTGTGGGTGATATAGATGAACTGCACCGTCTGGGACATCTCTTTAACCAGCCGGGCGTACCGCCCAACGTTAGCGTCATCCAGCGGAGCGTCAACTTCGTCGAGCATGCAGAACGGTGCCGGGTTCAACTTGAAGATCGCAAATACCAGGGCCAGTGCCGTCAGTGCCTTCTCGCCACCGGACAGCAAATGGATGGTGCTGTTCTTCTTGCCCGGAGGCCGCGCCATGATCGTTACCCCTGTATCGAGTAGATCTTCGCCCGTCAGTTCCAAGTAAGCGCTGCCACCACCGAAAACTTTCGGGAATAACGCCTGTAAACCGCCATTAATCTGATCAAAGGTATCTTTGAAGCGATTACGGGTTTCCTTGTCGATCTTGCGGATCACGTTTTCCAGGGTGTCCAGGGCTTCGACAAGATCGGCGTTCTGCGCGTCCAGATAACGTTTGCGCTCGGACTGCTGCTGGTACTCATCGATGGCGGCGAGGTTGATCGCGCCGAGTCGTTGAATGCGTGCGGCAATCCGTTCAAGTTCTTCTTCGGCTTCTTTCTCGTTGGCCTCGGCGGTCAGGGTATTGAGCACGCCGTGCAGGTCGTAGCCGTCTTCCAGCAACTGGTCTTGCAGGGTTTTGCGGCGCACCGTCAGGGCCTGCCATTCCATGCGCTGCTGTTCGAGCTGGCCACGGATCAGTTGCGATTGCTGCTCGGCCTGGGTCCGGCGCTTTTCGGCGTCGCGCAGTTCGCGGTCGGCGTCTTCCAGGGCGATTTGTGCAGTCTTGAGTTCTTCGTCGACGGTCATGCGTTTGTCGAGCAACTCTTCAAGCTTCAGGCGCAGCTCTTCCAGCGGGGCTTCGCCCTCCTCCAGGTTGAGGCTCAGTTGCTCGCGCTTTTCGGTCAGGCGTTCGGACTGCATTTCCAGACGCTCAAGGGCCTGGCGCGTGGAGTCGTGTTGCGCCCGCAGGGAGCCGAGGCGCACGGCCAATTGATGGGCGTGGTCCTTGTGCTGGCGGGCTTCCTGACGCACCCGGTCGAGGCGCTCGCGCAAGCTGTCGCGCTGGGCCAGCAGCAACTCGCGCTGCTCGGTGTCCAGGGCCATGCTGTCGAGGGCCTCCTGCAGTTGCAGGCGTGCTTCGCCGACTTGTTCGTGTTCGAGGGCGCGTTGCTCGCCCATCTCGGCCACTTCTTCGTCGAGCCGGGTGCGGCGCAAGGTCAGTTGCTCGACCTTGGCCTTGCTCGCCGAGAGCTGGGCTTTCAATTCGCCTTGCTGGCGCGCTTCGTCCTGCAACAGCCGGCGCAGGTGTTCGCGGCCGGTCTCTTGCTGGCGCTGGGTGGCGCGCAGGGTTTGCAGCTGGTTTTCCAGGGACTCAAGGGTGGCTTCGCGCTCTTCCCGTTCGGCGGTCAGGTTGACGATTTCCTGGCCACGGGCCAATACGCCGCTTTCCGCTTCGCTGGCCAGACGCACCCGCAGGAAGTGCCGGCCAACCCAAAAACCATCACGGCTGATCAGGCTTTGCCCGGCCGCCAATTGGCCGCGCTGGGCCAAGGCCTGCTCAAGACTGTCCACCGGCTTGACCTGACCGAGCCAAGGCGACAGATCAATCGCCGCCTCGACCTTGTCCAGCAGGCTGCCCGGTACGCGTGTGCCGTCTGCCGCGGGGCTAAGCAATCGCAGATCACCCTGGGTAAACCCCGCAAGGTCGAAACCGCCAAAGTCATCCACCAACACGGCTTGCAGGTCGGCACCGAGGACGGTTTCCACCGCCAACTCCCAACCGGCTTCAACCTTCAAGCCTTCGGCCAGGCGCGGGCGCTCGGCCAAGTGTTGATCACGCAGCCATTCGGCCGTGCCGGTGCCCGGATCCAAGGCCGCTTGCTGCAAGGCTTCAAGGGAGGCCAATCGACCGTTAAGCCGCTGCAAATCCCCCTGGGCGGTTTGCTGCGCCTGGGTCGCCTGCTGCAGTTGCTGACGCAATTGCTCAAGGCGCTCCACTTGTTGTTCTTCGCTGGCTTCCAGCTCTTCCAGGGTCATTTCGCTTTCGGCGAGTTTCTCGCTCAGCTCGAGGATCGCCGCGTCTTCCGGGTCGGCCGCGAGCAGCACGCGCTCTTCCACCAAGCGCCGCTGACGCTCGGCCAGGCGCTCCATGCTGGTTTCCAGTTGCTGGATGCGCGACTGCTGCACCTCAGCCTGACGGCGCGGCTCGGCGGATTGCAGGTTGAACGTGTCCCACTGCTCCTGCCAGGCGTGCATGGTGGTTTCGGATTCTTCCAGGGCCGCAGCGGCTTCCTCGGCGGCGGCGCTGGTGACTTCCTGCTCCGGGGTGAGCATGTCCAACTCCTCCCCGAGGGTCAGCAGCAAGGTGCGGTCGTGACCCAGGTGCGACTCGGTTTCCAGGCGCGCGCGTTCAGCTTCCTTCAGGTCGTCCTGCAACTGGCGCAAACGCTGCTGGCCGTGCTGGATGCTCTGCTCGACCCGGGCGATATCGCCGCCCACCGAATAAAAGCGCCCCTGCACCAGATTGAAGCGCTCGGACAGGTCATGGTGACCGTCCCGCAGGCGCTCGATGCTGGCGTCGGCATTGCGCTGCTCGGCCACCAAGGCTTCAAAACTGATTTCCTGGGTGCCGATGATCGCTTCGCGCTGGCCCACTTGATCATTTAATGCCTGCCAGCGCAGGGCTGACAGTTGCGCCTTGAGCTGACGCTCCTCGCCCTTGTATTCCTGATACTTCTCGGCCGCCTGGGCCTGACGGTGCAGGCGCTCCAACTGGCGCTCCAGCTCTTCACGCAGGTCAGTCAGGCGGGCAAGGTTTTCATGGGTGCGGCGGATACGGTTTTCGGTCTCGCGGCGGCGCTCCTTGTACTTGGAGATGCCGGCCGCTTCCTCGATAAAGTTACGCAGGTCTTCGGGCTTGGCTTCGATCAGCTTGGAGATCATGCCCTGCTCGATGATCGAGTAGCTGCGCGGGCCCAGGCCGGTGCCGAGGAAGATGTCGGTGATGTCCCGGCGGCGGCACTTGGTGCCGTTGAGGAAGTAGCTGTTCTGGCTGTCGCGGGTGACTTTGCGGCGGATGGAAATTTCCGCGTAGGCCGCGTACTCGCCCACCAGGGTGCCGTCGGAGTTATCAAACACCAGTTCAATGCTGGCCTGGCTCACTGGCTTGCGGCTGGTGGAGCCGTTGAAGATGACGTCGGTCATCGACTCGCCACGCAGGTTTTTCGCGGAGCTCTCGCCCATCACCCAGCGTACGGCGTCGATGATATTCGACTTGCCGCAGCCATTGGGCCCCACCACTGCCGCCATATTACTGGGGAAGTTCACCGTGGTCGGGTCGACGAAGGATTTGAACCCCGCCAGTTTGATGCACTTGAGCCGCACGCTTAGGCTTCCGCCAACGCAGCAATGACCAGCGAGCAACTGCGCTCGCCGTAGGCCGAGAGTACTTGGCGAATCTGTGGCAGGTCACGGGCCAGCACGGCGGCGAGCAATTGCTCGAACAGCACCAGGTACTCGCTCATGGAGGCCTTGCGTTGATCCAGCGCCAGATAATAGGCACGGTTCATCGCCGGCTGCAGGTTCTCGACGGTTTCCTGCAAATACGGGTTGTTGGCGAACGGATAGGCGGCACGCATTACGTTGAAGCTTTCTTCGACGAAGGCGCGGATGTCCTGGCGTTCGAAGCTGGCGACCAGGCGCTGCTGGATCTGCACAAACGGCGCCATGTCGGCCTGGGTCTGCCAGCCGGCGGCGACCGCGTTGCCCAGCAGGATGTAAAGCTCGCCCATCAGCGTGCACAGGCTCTGCACCTTGTGGGCAGTCAGCTCGGTGACATGGGCGCCACGGCGCGGCAGGATCGCGATCAGGTGCCGGCGCTCGAGGATCAGCAAGGCTTCGCGCACGGAACCACGGCTGACATTGAGCGCCAGTGTGACCTTCTGCTCCTGGATCCGCTCCCCAGGCTTGAGGTCGCCGCGAATGATACGTTCGGCGAGGTGGTGAGCGATTTGCTCGGCAAGACTATCCGGCGCCTTGAACGTCATGTTTTCCCTTCAAAATCTTCTATCGGTACGAGCGCGGCAGTGTAGCGCACTTGCCCATTGATGGCGTACGGCCCACAAGCACGAATTTGGCATGAAATAAGCAGCCATTAAAGTCCAGAAGCCCCCAAAAACGGCGGTTCCAGAGAACTGGACCATAATTAAGGATGTTGAGATCGCATTTTCTTGACCCTTAGGTCAGAAAATCATTGACCGAAAAGTCAGACATGACTAGATTCGGCGCAAAGCGGTTAACAACAATAATGAGTCTGCGAGGCCTTCCGTGATCCAGTTTTTACTAAACCAGGAGCTCCGTAGCGAGCACGCCCTGGACCCGAACCTGACCGTGCTCAACTATTTGCGTGAGCACCTGGGCAAATCCGGCACCAAGGAAGGCTGCGCCAGCGGCGACTGTGGCGCCTGTACCGTGGTGGTCGGCGAGCTGCACACCGACGATCAAGGCGCCGAGCAGATTCGCTATCGCAGCCTCAACTCGTGCCTGACCTTTGTCTCGTCCCTGCACGGCAAACAACTGATCAGCGTCGAAGACCTCAAGCACCAGGGCCAACTCCACAGCGTGCAACAAGCCATGGTGGAATGCCACGGTTCGCAGTGCGGCTTCTGCACCCCGGGTTTTGTGATGTCGCTGTTCGCCCTGCAAAAGAACAGTGATGCGCCCGACAGCCAGAAAGCCCACGAAGCCCTGGCCGGCAATCTCTGCCGCTGCACCGGCTATCGCCCGATTCTTGCGGCCGCCGAACAGGCCTGCTGCAACAAGCCCCAGGACCAGTTCGACAGCCGCCAGGCCGACACCATCGCCCGCCTGAAATCCATCGCCCCGACGCAAACGGGTGAACTGAACAGCGGCGACAAACGCTGCCTGGTGCCGTTGACCGTCGCCGACCTGGCGGACCTCTACGACGCTTACCCGCAAGCCCGGCTGTTGGCCGGCGGCACCGACCTGGCGCTGGAAGTCACCCAGTTCCACCGCACGCTGCCGGTGATGATCTACGTTGGCAATATCGACGAAATGAAGCGCATCGAAAGCTTCGACGACCGCCTGGAAATCGGCGCCGCCACTTCCCTGTCCGATTGCTACACCGCACTCAACAACGAATACCCGGACTTCGGCGAATTGCTTCACCGCTTCGCCTCGTTGCAGATCCGCAACCAGGGCACCCTGGGCGGCAATATCGGCAACGCCTCGCCCATCGGTGACTCGCCGCCACTGCTGATCGCCCTCGGTGCGCAGATCGTACTGTGCAAGGGCAACACCCGCCGCACCCTGGCGCTGGAAGACTACTTCATCGACTACCGCGTCACTGCCCGCCAGGACAGCGAATTCATCGAAAAAATCATCGTGCCCAAAGGCGTGCCGTTGTTCCGTGCCTATAAGGTTTCCAAACGTCTGGACGATGACATTTCCGCCGTCTGCGCCGCCTTCAACCTGAAGATTGATAACGGCGTGATCGCCGATGCCCGTGTGGCGTTCGGTGGCATGGCCGCTACCCCAAAACGCGCGAAAAGCTGCGAGGCCGTGCTGAACGGCGCCACCTGGAACTCCGCCACCGTGGAAAAAGCCTGCGCCGCCCTGGCCGAGGACTTCACCCCGCTGTCGGACTTCCGCGCCAGCAAGGAATACCGCCTGCTCAGCGCGCAAAACCTGCTGCGCAAATACTTCATCGAACTGCAAACGCCGCACATCGAGACTCGGGTGACCGCTTATGTCTAACCATCACGCCGTGGAAAAATCCCAGGCCGAACTCGCCGAACTGTTTGCCAAGGACCTGACCAGCGGCGTCGGTCGCAGCGTCAAGCACGACAGCGCCGCCAAGCACGTCTCGGGCGAGGCGCAGTACATCGATGACCGCCTGGAGTTTCCGAACCAGTTGCACCTGTACGCACGCATGTCGGACCGCGCCCACGCGAAGATCATCAGCATCGACACCGCGCCCTGCTACGCCTTCGAGGGTGTGCGCATTGTCATCACTCACGAAGACGTGCCGGGCCTAAAAGACATCGGCCCGCTGATGCCCGGCGACCCGTTGCTGGCCATCGACACCGTGCAGTTCGTCGGCCAGGTGGTGCTGGCCGTCGCCGCCCGTGACCTGGAAACCGCGCGCAAAGCCGCCATGGCCGCCGTGATCGAATACGAAGACCTGGAGCCGGTGCTGGACGTGGTCGAGGCGTTTCGCAAAAAACACTTCGTGCTGGACAGCCACACCCACCAACGCGGTGATTCGGCGAGCGCGCTGGCGACCGCCAAAAACCGTATCCAGGGCACCCTGCACATCGGCGGCCAGGAACACTTCTACCTGGAAACCCAGATATCTTCAGTGATGCCCACTGAAGACGGCGGCATGATTGTCTATTGCTCCACGCAAAACCCCACCGAAGTGCAGAAGCTGGTGGCCGAAGTACTCGACGTATCGATGAACAAAATCGTGGTCGACATGCGCCGCATGGGCGGTGGTTTTGGCGGCAAGGAAACCCAGGCCGCCAGCCCGGCGTGCCTGTGCGCGGTGGTCGCGCGCCTTACCGGCCAGCCGACCAAGATGCGTCTGCCACGGGTCGAAGACATGCTGATGACCGGCAAGCGCCACCCGTTCTATATCGAATACGACGTGGGCTTCGACGACAGTGGCCGGCTGCACGGTATCAACCTGGATCTGGCGGGCAACTGCGGTTGCTCCCCGGACCTGTCGAACTCGATTGTCGACCGCGCGATGTTCCACTCCGACAACTCGTATTACCTGGGCGACGCCACCGTCAACGGCCATCGCTGCAAGACCAACACCGCGTCCAACACGGCTTATCGTGGCTTCGGCGGCCCCCAAGGCATGGTCGCCATCGAGGAAGTGATGGACGCCATTGCCCGGCACCTGGCCCTCGACCCGCTGGCGGTGCGCAAGGCCAACTACTACGGCAAGACCGAGCGCAACGTCACCCACTACTACCAGACCGTCGAGCACAACATGCTCGAAGAGATGACCGCCGAACTGGAGCAAAGCAGCCAGTATTTCGAGCGCCGCGAAGCGATCCGTCGCTACAACGCCAACAGCCCGATCCTGAAAAAAGGCCTGGCGCTGACGCCGGTGAAATTCGGGATTTCCTTCACCGCCAGCTTCCTCAACCAGGCCGGTGCGCTGATCCACATCTACACCGACGGCAGCATCCACCTGAACCACGGCGGCACCGAGATGGGCCAGGGCTTGAACATCAAGGTTGCGCAGGTGGTGGCCGAGATCTTTCAGGTGGAAATCGACCGCGTACAGATCACCGCCACCAACACCGACAAGGTGCCCAACACCTCGCCGACCGCCGCCTCCAGCGGTGCGGACCTGAACGGCAAGGCCGCGCAGAATGCCGCCGAAACCATCAAGCAGCGCCTGGTGGAATTTGCCGCGCGCAAGTATGAAGTCAGCGAGGCCGACGTTGAATTCCACAACGGGCATGTGCGGGTTCGCGATCACATCCTGACCTTTGAAGCGTTGATCCAGCAGGCGTATTTCGCCCAGGTTTCACTGTCGAGCACCGGCTTCTACAAGACCCCGAAAATCTTCTACGACCGCAGCCAGGCGCGTGGCCGACCGTTCTACTACTTCGCGTTCGGCGCGGCCTGTTGCGAAGTGATCGTCGACACGCTGACCGGCGAATACAAAATGCTGCGCACCGACATCCTGCACGACGTGGGCGCCTCGCTGAACCCGGCCATCGACATCGGCCAGGTGGAAGGCGGCTTCATCCAGGGCATGGGCTGGCTGACCATGGAAGAGCTGGTGTGGAATAACAAAGGCAAGCTGATGACCAACGGCCCGGCCAGCTACAAGATCCCCGCCGTGGCCGACATGCCGCTGGACCTGCGGGTGAAGCTGGTGGAAAACCGCAAGAACCCGGAAGACACGGTGTTCCATTCCAAGGCCGTGGGTGAGCCGCCGTTCATGCTCGGAATTGCCTCGTGGTGTGCGATCAAGGATGCCGTGGCGAGCCTGGGTGACTATCGCCATCAGCCGAAGATTGATGCACCGGCGACCCCGGAGCGGGTGTTGTGGGGGTGTGAGCAGATGCGCCAACTGACCGCCGCAAAAGCTGTGGAAACGGAAACCGAGTTGGCTTCGCTCTAGACCGAGGCGCTGCCATCGCGGGCAAGCCCGGCTCCCACATTCTGATGTGTGAACCCGATCAAATGTGGGAGCTGGCTTGCCTGCGATAGCGGTCGAACTGACAACAGAGATGCTGAGGTAAACATGAACAACTGGATCAGCGCCCTCGCCGACCTGCAGAACCAGGGTGAACCCTGCGTGCTGGTGACCATCATCGAAGAGCTCGGCTCCACGCCGCGCAATGCAGGCTCGAAGATGGTCATCAGCGCCGCCCACACCTTCGACACCATCGGTGGCGGGCACCTGGAATACAAGGCCATGCAGATCGCCCGGGACATGCTCGTGCGCGGCCAGCAAAACACACACCTGGAGCGCTTCAGCCTCGGCGCCAGCCTGGGCCAGTGCTGTGGCGGTGTGACGGTGCTGTTGTTCGAACCCATGGGCCAGGTGCAGGCGCAGATCGCGGTGTTCGGCGCCGGCCATGTGGGCCGTGCGCTGGTGCCGTTGCTGGCCAGCCTGCCGTGCCGGGTGCGCTGGATCGACTCCCGGGAACAGGAATTCCCGGAACACATCCCCCAAGGCGTGCGTAAAATCGTCAGCGAAGAGCCGGTGGATGAAATCGACAACTTGCCCGCAGGCAGTTACTGCATCGTCATGACCCACAACCACGCGCTGGACCTGGAGCTGACCGCCGCCCTGCTCAAGCGCAATGACTTCACCTACTTCGGCCTGATTGGCTCGAAGACCAAGCGCGTCAAGTTTGAACATCGCCTGCGGGATCGCGGTTTCGACACCGCGCACCTGCAACGCATGCATTGCCCGATGGGGTTGACTGAGGTCAAAGGCAAACTGCCTGTGGAAATTGCCATCTCCATCGCCGGCGAAATCATCGCCACCTATAACGCCAATTTCGGCCAGCACACTGCGAGCGCCGAACCCATTGCCAAACTGCTGCCGGCATCACGCCGCAGCCAAGCGACTAACTGAGACGACCATGCCTTTGACACGCAAAGCCTACCGTGCCGCCATTTTGCACAGCATCGCCGACCCTGCCGAAGTGGGGATCGAAGCCTCCTACGAGTATTTCGAAGACGGCCTGCTGGTGATCGACAACGGCCAGATCAGCGCCCTGGGCCATGCCAGCGAATTGCTCGCCAGCCTGCCCGCCGACATCGAAGTCACCCATTACCAGGACGCGCTGATCACCCCCGGCCTGATCGACACCCACATTCACCTGCCGCAAACCGGCATGGTCGGTGCCTATGGCGAGCAGTTGCTGGACTGGCTCAACACCTACACCTTCCCGTGTGAAAGCCAGTTCGCCGACAAGGCCCACGCCGAAGAAGTCGCGGATATTTTCATCAAGGAACTGCTGCGCAACGGCACCACCACCGCCCTGGTATTCGGCAGCGTGCACCCGCAGTCGGTGAACTCGTTTTTTGAAGCGGCCGAGAAGCTCGACCTGCGCATGATCGCCGGCAAGGTGATGATGGACCGCAACGCGCCGGACTATCTGACCGACACCGCCGAATCCGGCTACGCGGAAAGCAAGGCCCTGATCGAGCGCTGGCATGGCAAGGGCCGTTTGCACTACGCGGTGACGCCACGTTTCGCACCGACCAGTACGCCCGAACAACTGACCCTCGCCGGGCAGCTGCTGGGGGAATACCCGGACCTGTACATGCAGACCCACATCAGTGAAAACCTGCAGGAAGTGGAGTGGGTGAAAGAGCTGTTCCCGGAGCGCAAGGGCTACCTGGACGTGTACGACCATTACAAACTGCTGGGTGAACGCTCGGTGTTCGCCCACGGTGTGCACCTGTGCGATGACGAATGCGCACGGCTGGCAGAAGCAGGCTCGGCAGTCGCATTCTGCCCGACGTCGAACTTCTTCCTGGGCAGCGGGCTGTTCAACCTGCCAATGGCCGAGAAGCACAAGTTGAATGTGGGCCTGGGTACGGATGTCGGTGGTGGCACCAGCTTCTCGCTGCTGCAGACACTGAACGAAGCGTACAAGGTGATGCAACTGCAAGGGGCGCGCTTGAGTCCGTTCAAGTCGCTGTACCTGGCGACTCTGGGCGGTGCGCGGGCACTGCGGTTGGAAGACAGGATCGGCACCCTGCAGCCGGGCACTGATGCCGACTTCCTGGTCCTGGATTACAACGCCACGCCACTGCTCAGCTATCGCCTGAAGCAGGCCAATAACATTGCCGAGACGTTGTTTGTATTGATGACACTGGGGGATGACCGGGCGGTGTTGCAGACGTATGCAGCGGGGCAATTGGTGCACCAACGCTGATTTAACAAGTACCACAAACCAAATGTGGGAGCTGGCTTGCCTGCGATGCAGACACCTCGGTGTATCAGTGATACCGAGGTGATGCTATCGCAGGCAAGCCAGCTCCCACATGTTTGATCGGGTTTACAACTTTACAGGCGAGCGCCCTGGCTTCTTGGTCTGCAACAAATGCGAGAACACCGCATGCAGGTCATCCGATGCGCTCTCCTCATCAAGGTTGAGCTTGCTGTCGATGTGATCCATGTGATGCATCATCAGGTTCACCGCCAGACCCGCATCCCGCGCTTCGATCGCGTCGATCAGTTGGGTGTGTTCATCGTAGGAACAGTGGGAGCGGTTGCCGCTTTCATACTGGGCGATGATCAAGGAGGTCTGGGACACCAGGCTGCGCTGGAAGCTGATCAACGGGGCATTCTTCGCCGCCTCGGCCAGTTTCAGGTGGAACTCGCCGGAAAGCCGGATACCCGCACCGCGATCGCCCCGGGAAAAGCTGTCGCGTTCGTCATTGACCATCTGCCGCAGCTCCGCCAGTTGCTCGGCCGTGGCATGCTGTACCGCCAACTCAGTGATCGCACGCTCCACCAGACGCCGGGCGAGAAACACCTGGCGGGCTTCCTCGACACTCGGGCTGGCCACGACCGCACCCCGATTGGGCCGCAGCAGTACCACGCCTTCATGGGCCAGGCGCGACAATGCGCGGCGGATGATGGTGCGGCTGACGCCAAAGATTTCGCCCAGCGCTTCTTCACTCAATTTGGTACCGGGCGCCAGGCGTTGTTCGAGGATCGCCTCGAAGATATGCGCGTAGACGATATCGTCCTGGGTTCCACTGCGACCGGCCTTACCGGCTCGCGGTTGTTTCTTGAGGGGCTGCAACTGTTCGTTCATGGGCACTCGGGTCGGGAGAACGGCGGCGAATTGACGTTGACTGTAATACGGCACAGAGGGTCGCTGGCAAGTATCGCGTAAAATCAGCGCACATTGTACACAACCCACTGCGCCAACACACTGTACGGCTGTTTGCGGCGCCGGCTGTATTGCAATGAATCGTTACGTTTGAGTTTAGGCTTGATTCCGTACTTTCTCCTTTGCAGGAGCGAGCTTGCTCGCGAAAAACGTATAAGCACCGCATTCATTCAGGATGCCAGCGTCATCGTTAAGGACCTTCGCGAGCAAGCTCGCTCCTACAGACAGCCCGGTAAAAGGAGCACCGCCCCATGTCCGACGTCCCCCAAGCGCGATTACGCCCACTGGCCGACACTTCGCCTTCGGCCATCGTCGCCGGTTTCATTGCCATGATGACCGGCTACACCAGTTCCCTGGTGCTGATGTTTCAAGCCGGTCAAGCCGCCGGCCTGAGCACGGCGCAAATTTCCTCGTGGATCTGGGCGATTTCCATCGGCATGGCGGTGTGCAGCATTGGCCTGTCCCTGCGCTATCGCACGCCGATCACCATTGCCTGGTCCACCCCGGGCGCGGCGCTGTTGATCACCAGCCTGGGCGGTGTGAGTTACGGCGAAGCCATCGGCGCCTACATCACCTGTGCGGTGCTGGTGACTATCTGCGGGTTGACCGGCAGCTTCGAAAAACTCGTCAGGCGCATCCCGGCGTCCCTGGCGGCAGCGTTGCTGGCGGGGATTCTGTTCAAGATCGGCAGCGAGATTTTCGTCGCCGCGCAGCACCGTACCGGGCTGGTGCTGGGGATGTTCTTCACTTACCTGGTCATCAAACGCCTGTCGCCGCGTTATGCCGTACTCGCGGCACTGCTGATCGGCACGGCGCTGTCCGGGCTGATGGGGCTGCTGGATTTCAGTGGCTTCCACCTCGAAGTGGCAACCCCGGTGTGGACCACGCCGCACTTCTCCCTGGCGGCGACCATCAGCATCGGTATCCCGCTGTTCGTGGTGGCCATGACCTCGCAAAACATGCCCGGGGTCGCCGTACTGCGGGCCGACGGCTATAACGTGCCGGCTTCACCCTTGATCACCACCACCGGCCTGGCCTCGCTGGTGCTGGCGCCGTTTGGCTCCCATGGCATCAACCTGGCCGCCATCAGCGCGGCGATCTGCACCGGGCCCCATGCCCATGAGGATCGCAACAAGCGCTATACCGCCGCGGTCTGGTGCGGGATTTTCTACGGGATTGCCGGGGTGTTTGGCGCGACATTGGCCGCGTTGTTCGCGGCGTTGCCCAAGGAACTGGTGCTGTCGATTGCGGCATTGGCGTTGTTTGGCTCGATCATCAATGGCCTGAGCATCGCCATGAATGAGCCCAAGGAACGGGAGGCAGCGTTGATCACCTTCATGGTCACAGCGTCGGGGTTGACGTTGTTTTCCATCGGTTCGGCGTTCTGGGGTATTGTCGCGGGGGTGTTGACGCTGGTGATTCTGAACTGGCGCAAGGCCTGATTCTTCAGGACCCCATAACGAAAAAGCGACCCGGGCGGGTCGCTTTTTCATGACATCAGACTGCCGGGTTGATCGGCTTTTCTGAATGCCAAGCGTCCAACAGGGCGCTGACTTCAACGCGGGTCAGCTCTGGACGAGCCTTCAGCCACGCTTCAACAGCGGCACGCTGCTCTTCGTTGACCGAACCACGGGTGGCTTTGCAAACCAGACCGAAGTCATCACCGCCGACGTAGTCCAGGCCGTTGCCGTCCATTGCTTCAGTCAGGAATGCTTCGAGGAAAGCGTCAACCGCTTCATCGTCCAAACCTTCTTTGAAGTCCAGGTTCAGTTCGAAACCCAGCTCTTGAAATTCATCAACGCACAGTTTTTTGCGCAGACGCCGGGAACGGTTAGTCGCCATTGGAACAATCCTCTTAAGTAATAACGGGCGGCACTTTAGCAGTTTAAGCAGGCCTTTGCCCGATTCTCTGGGACAGGCGGCACGGTGCCAGTAAAAAAAACCGCCAATTGCAGCTATCGTTCAGCCACAAGTGCGACAGCCTTGGGGCATAATGCCGACACTTTCATGACCATTGAGGGATTTTTCGTACATACCCCTCACCTTTTTACCCCTCAGCAGTAGGGTTTTAATTCTTATGATCAAATCTTTGCGTCCACTGTTACTCGCCAGTTTTCTTCTCCCCCTGGCTTTTTCCGCTACCGCTGCCCCGATCAACACTTCCCTGCCGCCCAAGGTCCAGGAAGCCCTCCAGAAAGCCAAGCTGCAAAACACTGCCCTGTCCCTGGTGATGATTCCCCTCAATGGCCCGGGCACCCCTACCGTGTTCAACGCCGACGTATCGGTCAACCCGGCCTCCACCATGAAGCTGGTCACCACCTACGCGGCCCTGGAAATGCTCGGCCCCAACCATCAGTGGAAAACCGAGTTCTACACCGACGGCACCCTCAGCGGCGGCATCCTGAACGGCAACCTGTACCTCAAGGGCGGCGGCGACCCCAAGCTGAACATGGAAAAACTCTGGCTGCTGATGCGCGACCTGCGGGCCAATGGCGTGCAGCAAGTGACCGGCGACCTGGTACTGGACCGTGGCTTCTTCATCCCACCGCAACTGCCGGAGTTCAATGACGACGGCAACGACGAGAACAAGCCGTTCCTGGTCAAGCCCGATGCCCTGATGGTCAACCTCAAGGCGCTGCGCTTCGTCACCCGCAATGATTCGGGCAAGGTGCTGGTGTCGGTCGAGCCGCCGATTGCGAGCATTCGCATCGACAACCAGGTCAAGGTTTCCAACGCCAAGCAGTGCACCGGTGACGTGCGCTACAGCCCGATGACTGCCGCCGATGGCAGCGTCACCGTGACCGTCAGCGGCCAGTTGGCGGACGGCTGCAGCTCGCAGACGTATCTGTCACTGCTGGACCACGCCACCTACACCGCCGGCGCCGTTCGGGCGATCTGGAAGGAGCTGGGTGGCAGCATCCAGGGCCGCGACATCCAGGCGCCGGTACCGAAGAACGCCAAGGTGCTGGCCCGGGCGTTCTCGCCGGACCTGGCGGAAATCATCCGCGACATCAACAAATACAGTAACAACACCATGGCGCAGCAGCTGTTCCTGAGCCTGGGTGCGCAGTACCGCACCGATGCCGACGGCGACGACGCCAAGGCGGCCCAGCGCGTGGTGCGCCAGTGGCTGGCGAAAAAGGGCATCACCGCACCGCACCTGGTGATGGAGAACGGTTCCGGCCTGTCCCGCGCCGAACGGGTCAGCGCCCGCGAGATGGCAACCATGCTGCAAGCGGCGTGGAGAAGCCCGTACGCGGCGGAATACATCAGCTCGCTGCCGATTGCCGGCACCGACGGCACCATGCGCAAACGCCTGAAGACCACGGCCATGCGCGGCGAAGCCCACGTCAAGACCGGCACCCTGAACACCGTGCGCGCAATTGCCGGTTTCAGCCGCGACAACAATGGCAATACCTGGGCCGTGGTGGCGATTCTCAACGATCCGAAACCGTGGGGTGCGTCTTCGGTACTGGACCAGGTGCTGCTGGACCTGTATCGCCAGCCTAAGCTGGCGGCGGCGGCCCCGGTCCTCTAACAGCAGCAAATATCAAATGTGGGAGCTGGCTTGCCTGCGATGCAGACGCCTCGGTCTATCAGGAATACCGAGGTGATGCTATCGCCGGCAAGCCAGCTCCCACATTGATCTCAATAGCTTGAATGGCCGCGCACTTCAGGCAAGCAACCGCTCTGCCTCAACTCTGTCCCGGCCCGCCTGCTTCGCCGCATACACCCCCGAATCCGCCCGCAGCAACAAGCCGTCAACGCCCTCCTCGACTCGCCAGCTGGCGATCCCGAAGCTGGCAGTCACGATCCCCACATCCTCCATCGGTTCACTGCGCAACGCCTGCCACAACTCCAGGGCGACACTGAACGCCTGGCTGCCGTCGGTATTGGCGCACAGCACCACGAACTCCTCGCCCCCCAGCCGGCAAAACACATCCGTACGCCGCAATCGTTGGCTGATGCGCCGGCACAATTCCTTGAGTACTTCATCGCCGACCGCATGGCCGTGCTGGTCGTTGATGCGCTTGAAGTGGTCGATGTCGAACATGATCACCGACAACGCTCCAGAGGCGCGCTTGACTCGAATCATCTCGGCCTTCAGCCGGTCCTGAAAGTAGCGTCGGTTATGAATGCCGGTCAGGGAATCGGTAATCGACAGCGCCCGCAGCTCTTCCTCGACCCGCTTTAAATCGGAAATATCCGACACATAGCCATGCCATAACGTACCGCCGCCGGGGAGTTCTTCCGGCGTCGCCTCACCGCGAATCCAGCGCAGCCCACGCTGGGGCAATTGCACCCGGTACTCTTCACGCCAATGGCTCAACTGCAGCGTGGACAGACGAATGGAGTCCCGCACCCGCTCCACGTCCAGGGGATGAATCCGCTGGAAAACCCTCCGAGCATCCTGCTGCAACACCCCCGGCTCGATCTCGTAGATATCGCGAATGCCGTCGCTGGCATAGATGAAACGCGAGTCGCCGTTCGGTTCCAGGATGAACTGGAAAATACCGCCGGGCACATGGGCACTGAGTTTCTTCAGCAAGCGATCCCGCGCGGCGAGGGCCTCATAGGCGCGCTTCTGTTCGGTGACATCCAGGCAGATCGCCAGGTGCCCGACCCACAGGCCATGCTCATCCAGCAACACGGTGGCGAGCATGTTCACCGTCAGATGGCTGCCGTCCTTACGCACCAGCGTCCACTCACGGGTCTCGTGCACCGCATCGGCGCCGTCCACCAGCATCGCCTGGCCTGGCGCGATGCGCTTGCCCAGCGCCGCGCTCAACTGCACCGCGCGGGCTTCCAGCTCGGGCGCCAGGTGCAGGCTTTCGAGGGTCAGGTGACCCAGGACCTCGTCCACCTCAAAGCCCAGCATTCGCTCGGCGCCGGCGTTGAAGGTGGTGATCACACCGCGCAGGTCAGTGGCAATGATCGCCACCTGGGTCGCCGCATTCAGCACGCTGCGCAGTTGGCCGTGGGTGCCCCGCAACTCCTGTTCACGCTGACGCAATTGGGCCGTGCGTTGCTCCACCAGTTTCAACGCGCGCTGGCGCTGGCTGACCAACACGTAGAGCAGCGCACTGAGCAGCAGGCTCAGCAGGCTGCCCATGACCAGGATAGTGACCTGCGAAGAATGATTACCCTGCAGGAACACCTGGCTGGGGCGCAGGCTCAAGGCGTAGACGTGGTCACCAAGCGTCAGCCGGCGTACGGCCATCAGATCGCTGTCCGCCACGGCGTTGCTGGATTCATACAGCACGCGCTTTTCTGCGTCGGAAGTATCGACGATCTGCGTCACCAGATTGTCCCGGTCCGCCTTGGGCAAGCCGTCGGCTACCAGCTGGCGCATGCTGATCACCGCCATGACGTAGCCGTAAGGTTCGCTGATGGGCGCTTGTGGCGTCGGTGCCCGACTGACGGGTGCCACCAACAGCACGCCCATGGCGTAGGCCGGCTCCACACCCACCAGTTGCATGGGCTGGGACACCGCCATTTTGCCGGACTGTCGCGCACGCTCCACCGTCGAGCGTCGCAGTGGCTGGGCCAACAGGTCAAACCCCAGCGGCGATCCAAGCAGGCTCTGGGTCTGGCTGTACAGCACCGGCACATACTCATCGTGCTGAGCGGCCGGGGCCAGTTCGCCCGCGGCGTTCAATTCGCGAATGGAAAAACTCACCCCGCGCTCAGCCGAAATTTCTTGTTCAAACGCGCTGCGCTGGTCCCGTAACACCCGGGGCGCCCAAGCATAAGCGCGGGTGCGCAACAGCAAGGGCTGCGCAAAACCGTCGAACTCTTCGCGGGAGACCGTAGTGGAATTGACGAAAAACCGCCGCAGGCTGCCCAGGCGTTGTTCCTGGTCCTCAAAGCGTTCCTGGAGGCGGCTGTAGCGCTCGTTGACCAGCAACTGGAAGCGCTGGCGCACCTGCTGTTGATAGAGATCGGAGGCCGCCCAGGCGACGACGATCGTCAGCGCACTACCGGCCAGAAACACCACCACCGCCACCAGCCACGCCGATACTTGCTCACTGATAAAGCCTAGGATTTTCGGGCGGACGGCATGCAGCGGCATAGACAAGACTCGGAACGCCAGCGTGCAGGTGCGTCACTTTGGCAAGGCCTTAAGTTATAGCCACAGGACATGCGTTTGACCAGCGCAAAAAAAAACCGCAAGGCCGGAATGATCCGGGCTTGCGGCTTCAGAACGCAGTGATCAGCGAGCGGTGATTTTCCACGCCCGATGGATCTTGGCGTTGCGCGCAAAATCCGGGTCGATGGTCTTGTCACTGATCTCCTCGACGGCGTAACGCTCGACGAGGTTGTCTTCCAGCTGGAACTTGCGGAAGTTGTTGGAGAAGTACAACACGCCGCCCGGCGCCAGGCGTGCCATGGCCAGGTCCAGCAACTGCACGTGGTCACGCTGCACGTCGAAGATGCCTTCCATGCGTTTGGAGTTGGAGAAGGTCGGCGGGTCGATGAAGATCATGTCGAACTCATCGCGACTGGCTTCCAGCCAGGCCATCACGTCGCCCTGCTCCAGGCGGTTCTTGTCGGAGAAACCGTTGAGGGAGAAGTTGCGGCGCGCCCAGTCCAGGTAGGTCTTCGACAGGTCGACGCTGGTGGTGCTGCGCGCGCCACCCTTGGCGGCGTGCACGCTGGCGGTGGCGGTGTAGCAATACAGGTTGAGGAAGCGTTTGCCGGCCGCCTCTTTCTGGATGCGCATGCGCATTGGGCGGTGGTCGAGGAACAGGCCGGTGTCCAGGTAATCGGTCAGGTTGACCAACAACTTGACGCCGCCCTCGCTGACCTCGGTGAACTTGCCCTGGGCACTCTGGCGCTCGTACTGCTTGGTGCCGCTCTGGCGTTCGCGACGCTTGACCACCACACGGTTCTTGTCGATGCCCAGCGCCTGGGGAATGGCCGCCAGGGCATCGAACATGCGTGCCGAAGCTTTTTCCGGGTCGATCGACTTGGGCGCCACGTATTCCTGGACGTGAACCCAGTCGTGGTAGAGGTCGATGGCCATGGAGTATTCCGGCATGTCGGCATCGTATACACGGTAGCAATCGACGCCTTCGCGCTTGGCCCACTTGCCCAGCAGCTTCAGGTTCTTTTGCAGGCGGTTGGCAAACATCTGCCCGCCTTCGCTCAAACGCGCTTGCTCGACCACCGGGGCCGGGGCAGGTTTGATCGGGTTACCGTTCTTGTTGTACTGACGCTCTTGCGGCTCGGTCGGCGCCTGGTCGTAAGCGGCTTGCTCGCGCTCGGCCTGGCGTTGTTCCGGGGTGCGGCGCTCGCCGGTGACGAACTGGTCCGGGGTGACCTTGATCAGCAGCAATTTGCACGGCAAGGCGCCGTTCCAGAACGAGTACTGTTTGTGGCTGCGGATGCCCATGCGCTTGCCCAGGTCCGGAGCACCGGTGAACACCGCCGCTTCCCAGCCCAGGCAGGCCTGGCGCAGACGCTCGCCGAGGTTCTGGTAGAGGTACAACAGGCTGGCTTCATCACCCAGACGCTCGCCGTAAGGCGGGTTGCAGATCACCAGGCCTTTCTGGTTCTGGTCCGGGCGCGGCTCGAAGGTGCCGAGTTCGCCCTGGTAGATCTTGATCCAGTGGCTCAGGCCGGCGCGTTCGATGTTGTTACGCGCGGGTTGGATCAGGCGTGGGTCAGCTTCGTAACCCCGAATCCACAGCGGTGGCTTGGCCATGCCGATGGCCGCGCGTTCGCTGGCCTCGGTGTGAAGTTTCTTCCACAGCGCCGGAACGTGGCCGAGCCAGGCGGTGAAACCCCACAGCTCACGGTTCAGGTTGGGCGCCATGTCGGCGGCAATCATCGCGCCTTCCACCAGGAAGGTACCGACGCCGCACATCGGGTCCGTCAGCGCGCCGCCTTCGGCAGCGATGCGCGGCCAGCCGGAGCGAATCAGGATCGCCGCCGCCAGGTTCTCTTTCAACGGTGCGGCGCCCTGCTGCAGGCGGTAGCCGCGCTGGTGCAGGCTGTGGCCGGACAGGTCGAGGGAAAGAATCGCTTCGCCACGGTCCAAGCGCAGGTGAATGCGCAGGTCCGGGTTGATCTTGTCGATGGACGGACGTTCGCCGGTCGGGGTGCGCAGTTTATCGACAATCGCATCCTTGACCTTCAGCGCGCCGAAGTGGGTGTTGTCGATGCCCGAGCCGTGGCCGCTGAATTCAACGGCCAGGGTGCCGTCGGCGAGCATGTGGTCTTCCCACTCGATGTCCAGCACGCCGTGGTAGAGGTCTTCGGCGTCCTTCATCGGGAAGCGCTTGAGCACCAGCAACACGCGGTTGGCCAGGCGCGACCAGAGGCACAGGCGGTAGGCGGTCTCCATGTCGGCCATGCCGCGCACGGCCGAGGTGTGCTCGCGGGCTTCCTCAAGGCCAAGCCCGACGGCTTCCTCGATCAGCAGGCCTTCGAGGCCCTTGGGGCAAGTGAGGAAGAGTTCAAAACGGTCCGACATGGGGCATTCCAGGCTTTTCAGCAATAAGTGAACGGGCGACGCATCGCGCGTTCGGTTTTCAATCAAGCGCTTTTCTTGAAGAGCGCTCGTGTGGCACGAATGTGCCGTTCCACCCCGGCTACCAGCCTTTTGGGCCTTTATCGACGGGGCAGTTCAAGTATTTGATGCAACAAAAAGAAATATTCTGACCCTTCGTCGAATAATAACCGACTGCAACGGGAGGGTTTTCTCACTAAAGGATTAAACCCATCCTCTTTGAAGGGCACATCATAGCTGGGTTTGCCCAATAAAAGGGGCGAAAAGCCATCCCAGCTTATGGCTATAGCATCACAATCGTTACGTGCTTATGACAAAACGATCATTGAATCCATGTGACCTATTGGTTAGAACTCAACACAGGTTGGCGCCGTAACGACGCCGACACATTGGCTCGCCACGCCGGCAGCGAGCCCACCAACGGCAGAAAAACTCTGCCCGGCCTCGGACGAGGCCGAAGGATATCAAGACAGTCAACAAGTGAGGGAAACACCCTATGAGAAGACTTAAGCGTGATCCGTTGGAAAGAGCATTTTTACGCGGATATCAATATGGCGTTCATGGCAAATCCCGTGAGCTTTGCCCATTTACTCTACCGTCGGTACGCCAAGCCTGGATCAACGGCTGGCGAGAAGGACGCGGCGACAACTGGGACGGTATGACTGGCACTGCGGGAATCCACAGACTCAACGAACTTCACGCCGTCGGCTAATCAAGGGCATTTAATTCCGACACCAGCACGAATAAGCAACCACTTAACCACGCACGCCCCATCCGGGCGGCGGGCTTCGGCCCAGGGGCTCCTTCGAGGAGCCCTTTTTATTGCCCGCTATCAGCTTCGTGGCAGTGCCGCGATCGCGTCCACCGACTGGCGAATCAATGCCGGCCCCTTGTAGATAAAGCCGGAATACAACTGCACCAGGCTCGCCCCAGCGGCGATTTTCTCGGCCGCGTGCTTGCCTTCCGTGATGCCGCCCACGGCAATGATCGGCAAGCGCCCAGCCAGCTCGGCCGCCAGCACCTTGACGATGTGGGTGCTCTGGTCGCGCACCGGCGCACCGGACAGGCCACCCGCCTCGTCACCAAAGGCCAGGCCTTCGACACCGACGCGGCTCAGGGTAGTGTTGGTGGCAATCACCGCGTCCATTCCCGAATCCACCAGAGCCTGGGCCACCAGTACAGTCTCTTCGTCGCTCATGTCCGGGGCAATCTTGATTGCCAGGGGCACACGCTTGCCGTGGCGCACTGCCAGGTCTTCCTGGCGCTGGCGCAGGGCTTCGAGCAGTTGCTTGAGGGAGTCGCCAAACTGCAGGCTGCGCAGGCCCGGGGTGTTCGGCGAGCTGACGTTGACGGTGACGTAGCTGGCGTGGGCGTAGACCTTGTCCAGGCAAATCAGGTAGTCATCCACCGCACGCTCCACCGGCGTGTCGAAGTTCTTGCCGATGTTGATCCCCAGGATGCCGGTGTACTTCGCCGCCTGAACCCGCGACAGCAAGTTATCCACACCCAGGTTGTTGAAGCCCATGCGATTGATGATCGCCTCGGCTTCCGGCAGGCGGAAGATCCGCGGCTTCGGGTTGCCCGGCTGCGGCCGTGGGGTCACGGTGCCGATTTCGACAAAGCCGAAACCCAACTGCGCAAAACCGTCGATGGCCGCGCCGTTCTTGTCCAGGCCGGCAGCCAGGCCCACCGGGTTGGGGAAATCGAGCCCCATCACCGACACCGGCATTTTCGCCGGAGCCTTGCATACCAGACCATTGAGCCCCAGGCGGCCACCAGCACCGATCAAGTCCAAGGACAGATCGTGGGAGGTTTCCGGAGAGAGTTTGAACAACAGCTGGCGGGCCAGGGTATACATGGGCGGGATTGACTCGGATGGCGGCGAAAGGTGGCGGCGATTATAGCCGGGGTGAAGGGCTGCATGCGAGGCGTGCCGTCCAATCGTCAGTTACGGTGCGTCATCAGCTCCTCATAGCGAACCCAGACTTTTTGCGCATAGCGAAGACGCAGGGCCTCACGCTGAGGCCCGGGGCCGCCGCCGACATTGTAGGAACCGATCGCCGTCCAGTTGTAGCCGAACTGTTTGACAAAGTCGGCGAGGATCGACGCCCCCACCTCCACCGACAGGCAAGGCTCATCCAGCAAGCGTTGTTCGGTAATGCCCTCCTTGAGCAGGCGTGGCAGGTGGATGCTGTTGATCTGCATCAGCCCGATATCACGAGTGCCGTTGTTGTTGGCGTAATTCATGGCCTCGGCGCGATAGCCCGACTCCACTGCAGCGATGGCTTGCAGCAGCTCCGGTTCGATGTCATAGCGGCTGGCCGCCTCGGCCCAGCAATACGCCCGGGCTTCATTGCCGAAGCCGAGCGTGAGCATCAGCAGCAGCGCCCCCTTGCACCGGGCGCTGCTCATGCCTGCCTCCGACCGCAGGTGGAACAGACAGCGCCCACCGTCAGGCTGGTCATCCTGACCGCACAGGTCACCCGGTACCCCTTGCCGTATACCGTCTTGATCAGGCCCTTGCCGCCCTTCAAATATTTGCGCAGCGAACAGATGCAACGGGTCAGGGACTCTTCCGTGGCCTCGTTATGGGGCCATGCCTGTTCCAGCAAGTGGTCCTTGGTCACCAGCACTCCGGCCGAGGACAGCAACAGGCGCAACACCTGCCACTCCTTGGGCGGGAGTTGAATATCCGAGTCTTCACTGGTCAATCTGCCGTCGCCGTGCAACGTCCAGCGCTCAAAGACCATGGGGGCAGCCAGTACCCCATCGTTCACCACGGCCATTCGTACCTCCGCACCCGACTCACCTTCATTTCCAACACTGGTTTCCTGAAAGGTCGCGACTATAAAAAGCCCACTCGCTGTATAGGAGAGGAAAAAACCCCATAGGCACGGATTTTTTCAGACTGGGCACGTAGGACTTTTCGGCAGCGCCCCATCAAGGGGCACGACCAACATGCTTATCCGTCGGTCACGCGGGTAAATGCCTGCCTTACCTGCTCATACTGGGAGGGCGTCAACGGCGGCGCCTGCCCCGGCTCGGCAGCGGTATGCAGCACATTTCCGACAGCCGTCGCCTGAATCACAAACAGCCGCACACTATTGGCCATGGGCCCGTAGTAGCGTCCGAGCAAGGCTGTGCCGGTATCGCGCTGAAAATTCCCCACCAGCAATCGCCTGCCCGGAGCCACACGCACTACCGTGTTGATCCCCATCCGCTCCACCCCCGCCGAGGGCTTGTCGCCACTGGCAGCCTTGCCCATCTGGCGGCCATCCTCGACGGTAAGCAGCATCTCGATTTCATTCGCCTCGGCGAAGCGCGGTAGAACACTGACCTGCGTACCAAAGACCACCGGTTGCCATTCGCCGTGGTCTTCACCCGGCCGGGGCAGATAGAACGTCTGGTTGTCGTTGAAAACCGCGGGCACATTCTCCTGCGTGAGAATCACCGGCAACGTCGTGACCCTCGCTCGCCTGCGCAACTCCAATGCGGTGATCCGCTTCATGAATGCTTCGTCCTCGATGGGTGCCATGACCCGGGTAGCTGAAGGCTTGTCCGCCCCCTTGTGCATGGCCGAGCCGATCTTCTTGAGCTCATCGCGGTCCACATCCACCAGCCACATCGACACCTCCACCGCGCGCTTCGGTACGTCCAGTTCTGCCACCAGACCTTCGATAAAGCTCACCTGCGCGGGCTTGCCCTTGATCAGCAGGCTGTTGGTGTCCGGGTACGCCAGCACCGAGATATTCTTGTCGGCCAGTAATCCGGGTTGCCGCGGGGACGCACTCTCCTGCTCGACGGCCAGCAGTTTTTCGATCAGGGATGCCATGCCCGGCACCGTGACGGTTCTGTCGCCCATCTCGTACTCGCGGTCTGCAACGTGGGTGTTGAGCACCTGCACCACCCCGATCCGCTGCGCCCCCAGACGCAGTTCCGCACGCTGGCGGTCCATCAGTTGGGCCAGGCGCAGCACATGGTCGACATAGTTCGGCGGCCCGGACACATAGAACACCCGCGCCCCACTCGCACGCAGCGGGAAGCGCGCCTCTTCGAGCCCCGAACGACGCATGAACCCGCGCAGGAGGTCGACCGAGATATGCCGCAGGGTCACCACCGAGCTTTTCGCCTCGTCGGCGTCATAGAGGTAAAGCACCTGGCCATCGGTGTACCAGATCAGGCCTTGCTGCTGGGCGACCGACTCCAGCAGCGGTTGGGGCGAATCGAAATCGAACGCTCCGCTGATGCGCTTGCGAGCCGCCGCCTGACTGACAACGATCGGCTGCCCCAGCGGCAGGGACAGCGCGGTAAAAAAAGTGTGCAGGCTTTCATCACGGGCCTGGTACGACTCCCCGAACGCGCAGGGGCTGCCCAACAGCACCAGGCCGAAAAGCAGCGTCGAAAAACGGGAAAGGTTGATGAACATGCCTGCAAGGCCCGGGCTGAAAGAGCGGCCATACTGCGAGGCAGGCCAGTTTCAATCCTGATGGAAAGCTGATGCCCCGCCCATCCTGTGCGCTTCGTGGCATGTGCCTTGCTTTGCCTTGTCTATCGCAGCCCGCGCCAACGGCGGAACGGGCTCAAGGACACAGACGTCGTTACCCCGGGCCCTCACTGTGAGTGGCCCGACGGAACGGCGTTTTTTTATGAAAGGTACCTATTGATGAGTGATCCCCTGGCTTGGGTCAACGGCAGCGATGCCCCGGAAAAGAGCAGCCTCAACCTGGGCTTCATGGCCCTGAGCGATTGCGCCTCGGTGGTGGTCGCCGCCACCCAGGGCTTCGCGCAGCCCTATGGCCTGACGTTGAACCTCAAGCGTCAGTCGTCATGGGCCAGCCTGCGCGACAACCTGGTCAGCGGCGAACTGGACGCCGCCCACAGCCTGTACGGCCTGATCTACGCGGTGCACCTGGGCATCGGCGGCGTGGCGCCCGCCGACATGGCCGTGCTGATGGGCCTGAACCAGAATGGCCAGAGCATCAACCTCTCCCGTGGCCTGCAACAGTTGGGGGTGACCAGTCCTGAGGCGCTGGATCGTCGCGTGCACCAAAGCCGAACAAAACTCACCTTCGCCCAGACCTTTCCCACAGGCACTCACGCCATGTGGCTGTATTACTGGCTGGCGAGCCAAGGCATTCATCCACTGCAGGACCTGGACAGTGTGGTGGTGCCTCCGCCACAAATGGTTGCGCACCTGCAAGCCGGGCGTATCGATGGGTTCTGCGTTGGCGAGCCCTGGTGCGCGAGTGCGGTGAAGCAAAATCAAGGCTTCACCCTGGCGACAACCCAGGCGATCTGGCCAGACCATCCGGAGAAGGTCCTCGGTTGCACCCAGGCGTTTGTCGAGCAATACCCTAATACCGCCCGGGTGCTGGTGATGGCCATTCTGCAAGCCAGCCGATTTATCGAGGAGAGCGTTGAAAACCGCCGCTCCACCGCGCAACTGCTGAGCGCCCCGCAATACCTCGACGCGCCGCTGGACTGCATCGAACCGCGGCTGCTGGGCAACTACGACGACGGCCTCGGCAATCACTGGCAGGATCCCCACGCGCTGCGCTTTTATGGCCACGGCGAGGTCAACCTGCCCTACCTGTCTGATGGCATGTGGTTCATGACCCAGTTCCGCCGCTGGGGGTTGCTGCGGGAAGACCCGGATTACCTCGGTACTGCACGCCGCGTACAGCAACTGGATATCTATCGCCAGGCGGCCAGCGCCGTGGGGGTGCCTGCCGGTGGCGAGGCCATGCGCAGCAGCCAGTTGATCGACGGCAAGGTCTGGGACGGTTCGGACCCCGCCGGGTATGCCCGCAGCTTTCGCCTGCACGCCATGGCAGACGTTTCCAGTCGCCAGGCCTTGCGCTGACAGGAGGATCTTATGTTGCGAATCCTGTTGATCAACGACACGCCGCGCAAGGTTGGGCGGCTCAAGGCCGCGTTGACCGAGGCCGGGTTTGAAGTCATTGATGAGTCCGGGCTGACGATTGACCTGCCGGCGCGCGTAGAGGCGGTGCGTCCGGATGTGATTTTGATCGATACCGAGTCACCGGGGCGGGATGTGATGGAGCAGGTGGTGCTGGTCAGCCGGGACCAGCCGCGGCCGATTGTGATGTTTACCGATGAGCATGATCCGGGGGTGATGCGTCAGGCGATCAAGTCTGGGGTCAGTGCCTACATTGTCGAGGGGATTCAGGCACAGCGGTTGCAGCCGATTCTGGACGTGGCGATGGCACGGTTCGAGAGTGACCAAGCGCTGCGCGCGCAGTTGCAGGCGCGGGATCAGCAGTTGGCGGAGCGTAAGCGGATTGAGACGGCCAAGGGACTGTTGATGAAAATGAAGGGGTGTAATGAGGAAGAGGCCTACACGCTGATGCGGCGTCAGGCGATGAGTCGGCAGCAGAAGCTGATTCAGGTGGCGGAGCAGATTATTGCGATGAGTGAGTTGTTGGGGTGAGGGGTGGGTCGGGGTGTATATCCGTTATTTAGGTAACGGCTGCTATTGGTTCCGCCCTTACGGCGGCTCACTTTTGAAAAGCGCAAAAGTAAGCAAAACGCTCTTGCCCCACCACTCGGCACCTCGCCTAGGCTCGGTGTGCCCTCACTCCGGCTTTGGACCGTGGGCCGCCGCGATGGGCCATCCTTGGCCCAGCGCGGCTAACCCGGCGTCCTGCCGGGTTACCCACGCTCCAAAGCCTGCGTTCGGCCAGCGTGGTTTAACGGGGCGCCTAAGATCAAGATCAAGATCAAAAGCAAGAGCACAGCGGCCTCCCGGCCGGCTTGAGTGTTGAAGAGCAAAAGCCAAATCAAAATCTAAAGCGGGCACGGTCAAATGTGGGAGCTGGCTTGCCTGCGATAGCATCGACTCGGTGTGTCTGATGTACCGAGTTGTCTGCATCGCAGGCAAGCCAGCTCCCACAGAAAAGCAGCTTTGTGTTCGCTCTGGATCTTGCCTCTGCTTTTAACACTCAAGCCGGCCTGTAGGCCGCTGTGCTCTGCTTTTGATCTGCTTTTGATTTTGATCTGCGGGCCCCGTTAACCACGATGGCCGCAAGTAGGCACGGTGGAGCGGGTAAATCGGCAGGGATGCCGATTTAGCCGCGCCGGGCCATGGATGGCCCGTCGCGGCGGCCCGCGGAGCCGTGCCGGAGTGCGGGCATGCCGAGCCTAAGCGAGGCACCGAGTGGTGGGGCAAAGACCTTTTGGTTACTTTTGGGGCGTTTGCCAAAAGTGACCCGCTGTAAGAGCGGAACCCTAAGCGGCCGTTACCGCAGCAACGGATATGTACACAGTCAAAAACCACCCCAATGCCTGTTGGCCCACCTCTTGCTAAAGAATCCCCACAGGTAGCCAACGGCGGTTGCCCCTCCACGACAAAGACGTCGCACACCCGGTTTGCCCCAGCGAACCCGGTGGCGGCGTTTTTTCGTTTTGGCCCCATAGCCCGGGGCCGGTGGGGCGGCCACAGCCGCTCCATCACCAGGCCTTCTCATAAGACCCCTTTACCGCTGAGGTGCGTGATGAAATCAAGCTTCTGGAAATCCGGCCACACCCCAACCCTGTTTGCCGCATTCCTGTATTTCGACCTGAGTTTCATGGTCTGGTACCTGTTAGGCCCTCTGGCGGTGCAAATCGCCGCCGACCTGCACCTCACCACCCAACAACGCGGCCTGGTGGTCGCCACACCGATCCTCGCCGGCGCAGTGTTGCGCTTCCTGATGGGCATGCTGGCCGACAAGCTCTCGCCCAAGACCGCCGGCCTGATCGGCCAGGTGATTGTCATCGGTGCCTTGTTCGTCGCCTGGAAACTGGGGATTCACAGCTACGAGCAAGCCTTGCTGCTGGGCATGTTCCTCGGCATGGCCGGCGCCTCGTTCGCCGTCGCACTGCCCCTGGCGTCCCAGTGGTACCCCGCCGAACACCAGGGCAAGGCTATGGGCATCGCCGGCGCTGGCAACTCCGGGACGGTGTTCGCTGCCTTGCTGGCCCCCGTGCTGGCCGCCGCGTTTGGCTGGAGCAATGTGTTCGGCTTTGCGCTGATCCCCCTGATCCTGACCCTGATCGTCTTCGCCTGGCTCGCCCGCAATGCCCCACAACGGCCCAAAGCCAAGTCCATGGCCGATTACTTCAAGGCCCTGGGCGACCGCGACAGTTGGTGGTTCATGTTCTTCTACAGCGTGACCTTCGGCGGCTTTATCGGCCTGGCCAGCGCCCTGCCCGGCTACTTCAACGACCAATACGGCTTGAGCCCGGTCACCGCCGGTTACTACACCGCTGCCTGTGTGTTCGGCGGCAGCCTGATGCGGCCTTTGGGCGGCGCCCTGGCCGACCGTTTTGGCGGGATTCGCACCCTGCTCGGCATGTACGGCGTGGCCGCGATCTGCATCGCGGTGGTGGGGTTCAACCTGCCAAGTTCCTACGCCGCCCTGGCGCTTTTCGTCTGCACCATGCTCGGCTTGGGGGCCGGTAACGGCGCAGTGTTCCAACTGGTACCCCAGCGTTTCCATCGGGAGATCGGTGTCATGACCGGCCTGATCGGCATGGCCGGCGGCATCGGCGGTTTCGCCCTCGCGGCGGGCATGGGTGCGATCAAGCAAAGCACCGGCAGCTATCAGTTGGCGCTGTGGTTGTTCGCCAGCCTGGGCGTGCTGGCCTGGTTCGGCCTGTATGGCGTCAAGCGTCGCTGGAGAACCACGTGGGGCTCGGCAGCGGTGACGGCTGCCCGGGTCTGATGAGCCTGCAACTGAGCTTCGCCCAGGCCAGCGCCACCGGCCCACGGCAGGAAAACCAGGACGCCTTGCGCCTGGTCACGCCGGCCCCGGAGCTGGCCGCCAGCAAAGGCTACCTGTGCGCCATCGCCGACGGCGTCAGCCAATGCGCCGATGGCGGACTGGCCGCGCGCTCGACCTTGCAGGCCCTGGCCCTGGACTACTACGCCACGCCGCAAACCTGGGGCGTGGCCCAGGCGCTGGAACGCTTGCTGGTGGCACAGAATCGCTGGCTGCAAGCCAACGGTGGCGGCCAACCGTTGCTGACCACTCTCAGCGCCCTGGTGTTTCGCGGCCAGCGTTTCACCCTGGCCCATGTAGGTGATTGCCGGGTGTATCGCTGGCTCGATGGCAAGCTGCAACGCCTCAGCGAGGAACACGTGTGGGAGCAACCGGGCATGCAGCATGTGCTCAAGCGCGCCATGGGCCTGGATCAGCATCTGGTACTGGATTTCCTCGACGGCGAATTACGGGCAGGTGAGTGTTTTCTCCTGCTCAGCGACGGTGTGTGGGCGACCCTGGATGACAACCGCATCAGCGCAATCCTGCGGGAACAGTCGGACCTGAACCTCGCGGTCAACACCTTGGTCAGCACCGCGCATCTGGCGGGCAGCCAGGACAATGCCAGTGCCCTGCTGGTGCGCGTCGACCAGCTCGGCGCTGCCACCCTGGGTGATGCACTGGTGCAATTGCAGCAATGGCCGCTGCCGCCGCCCCTGAAAGTCGGGCAGCGCTTCGAAGGCTGGCAGGTGGAAGCCCTGCTGGGGCAAAGTCGCCAATCCCTGCTCTACCGGGTGCGCGATGCCCAGCAACAGGCGTGGCTGCTGAAGACCTTGCCGGTCAGCCATGACGATGACGTGTTCGCCGCCCAGGCATTGCTGTCGGAAGAGTGGTTCCTGCGTCGGGTCGCCGGCCGCGCGTTTCCTGAAGTCCATCCCGCCAGTGGTCGTCAGCATTTGTACTACGTGATGCGTGAATACGCCGGGCACACCCTGGCTGAACTGTTCAAGCACCAGGGCCCATTGCCCCTGGCGCAGTGGCAATCCCTGGCCGAGCGCCTGTTGCGTGCTATCGGGATGCTGCACCGCCGGCAGATCCTGCACCGCGACATCAAGCCGGAAAACCTGCTGCTGGGCGAGGACGGCGAATTGCGCGTGCTGGACTTCGGCCTGGCCTACTGCCCCGGGCTTTCCGAGGATCGCGCACACCTGCTGCCTGGCACGCCGAGCTTTATCGCCCCGGAAGCCTTCAACGGCGAACGCCCTACCCCGCAGCAGGATTTGTATAGCGTCGGGGTGACCTTGTATTACCTGCTCACCGGGCATTATCCCTACGGCGAAATCGAAGCATTCCAACGCCCCCGGTTCACCGCGCCGGTCAGCGCCAGCCGTTACCGCCCCGACCTCCCCGACTGGCTGCAACAAACCCTGGAGCGCGCCGTCGCCGCGCAACCCGAGCAACGTTATGAAACCGCCGAGGAGTGGCTGCTGGTAATGGAACAGGCGGATCGCCGCGAGTTGAGCATTCGGCCAAAACCGCTGCTGGAGCGCCAACCGTTGAAGGTCTGGCAGACGTTGGCCGTGCTGTCGTTGCTGATCAATCTGGTGCTGTTGTACTGGCTGTTGCACCATTAAGAGGCGAAATATCTCGAGACATAGGCGCCAGACCGAACACATCCGGCCAAACCGCCACTTGGCACAACCACTGCATTAGCTTTTCCATCAACACACATAGAGCCGCACCTTCAACGTCGAAGGTCGAGCTTCCCGAGAGAACGGGACCAGGACAAAGGCGTCCTCGCTACTTACCTAGCGGGGACGCCTTTTTTTGTTGCGCACGATTTGTCGAGCCACTGCGGAGAACGACATGAAGAAACTCAAACTGGTGATGATCGGCAACGGCATGGCCGGGGTTCGCACCCTTGAAGAATTGCTCAAGCTGAGCAGCGACCTGTACGACATCACCGTGTTCGGCGCCGAGCCCCACACCAATTACAACCGCATCCTGCTCTCGCCGGTGCTGGCGGGTGAGCAGACCTTCGAAGAGATCGTGCTCAACGATTTGAGCTGGTACCTCGATAACAACATCAAGTTGCTGCTCAATCGCAAAGTGGTGCAGATCGACCGGGTCAAACGCAAAGTCATCGCCGAAGACGGCAGCGAGGCCGAGTACGATCGCCTGCTGATCGCCACCGGGTCCACGCCGTTTATCCTGCCGATCCCCGGCAATACGTTGCAGGGTGTGATCGGCTACCGCGACATCGCCGACACCCAGGCCATGATCGACACCGCCAAGACCCACAAGCACGCCGTGGTGATCGGTGGCGGGCTGCTGGGGCTGGAGGCGGCCAACGGCCTGATGCTGCGCGGCATGCACGTGACCGTGGTGCATATCGGCGAGTGGCTGTTGGAGCGGCAACTGGACAAGACCAGCGGCCAGTTGCTGCAAACCGAACTGGAAAGCCGCGGCCTGGTGTTCCGCCTGCAGGAACAGACCCAGGCCTTGCATGATGCCGGCAACGGTCGCGTCGGCTCGGTGCAATTCAAGAATGGCGATGTAATCCCTGCCGACCTGGTGGTGATGGCTGCGGGCATCCGCCCCAACACTGAGCTGGCAGAAAAATCCGGCATCCCGTGCAACCGTGGGATTCTGGTCAACGATACCCTGCAAACCTACGACCCGCGCATCTATGCCATCGGCGAATGCGCCAGCCATCGCGGGATCGCCTATGGCCTGGTGGCACCGCTGTTCGAGCAGGCCAAGGTCTGCGCCAATCACCTCGCCCAGTTGGGTTTTGCGCGTTATCAGGGTTCGGTGACCTCCACCAAATTGAAAGTCACCGGCATCGACCTGTTCTCCGCCGGGGATTTCATGGGCGGCGAAGGCACGGAAACCATCACCCTTTCCGACCCGATTGGCGGCGTCTACAAGAAGCTGGTGATCAAGGACGACATCCTCGTCGGCGCCTGCCTGTACGGCGACACCGCTGACGGCGGTTGGTATTTCCGGCAGATCCGTGAGAACCACGCCATTGGCGAGATTCGTGATCACCTGATGTTCGGCGAAAACGCCATTGGCGATGTAGGTCATCAGGGCCAGGACAAGGCAATGAGCATGGCCGACAGCGCTGAAGTCTGCGGCTGCAACGGCGTGTGCAAGGGCACCATCGTCAAGGCCATTCAGGAACACGGGCTGTTCAGCGTCGACGACGTGAAGAAACACACCAAGGCCGCCAGCTCCTGCGGCTCCTGCGCCGGGCTGGTGGAACAGATCCTGATCAACACCGTAGGCGGCGCGGCCGACGTCAAACCGAAAAGCGAAAAAGCCATCTGCGGCTGCAGCGACCTCAACCACGGGCAAATCCGCCAGGCCATCCGCGACCAGCACCTGCTGACCATCGCCGGCACCATGAGCTACCTGAACTGGCGCACCCCGAACGGCTGCGCCACCTGCCGCCCGGCACTCAACTATTACCTGATTTCCACCTGGCCCGGCGAGGCGAAAGACGACCCGCAATCGCGCCTGATCAACGAGCGGGCCCACGCCAACATTCAGAAAGACGGCACCTACTCGGTAGTCCCGAGGATGTGGGGCGGTGTGACCAATCCGTCAGAACTGCGGCGCATCGCCGATGTGGCCGACAAGTACAACGTGCCGATGGTCAAGGTCACCGGCGGGCAGCGTATCGATTTGCTGGGCATCAAGAAGCAGGACTTGCCTGGCGTATGGAAGGATCTCGACATGCCGTCCGGCCATGCCTACGGCAAATCCATCCGCACCGTGAAGACCTGCGTCGGCAGCGAGTTCTGCCGCTTTGGTACACAGAACTCCACACAGCTGGGGATCGAGCTGGAGCATGACCTGTTCAATATGTGGTCGCCCCACAAGGTGAAACTGGCAGTGTCCGGCTGCCCACGCAACTGCTCGGAAGCGGGAATCAAGGACGTGGGAATTATCGGCGTCGACTCCGGCTGGGAGATGTACATCGGCGGTAACGGCGGGATCAAGACCGAGGTGGCCGAGTTCTTCGTGAAGCTGAAAACCGCCGAAGAAGTGCGCGAATACAACGGCGCTTTCCTACAGCTCTACCGGGAAGAAGCCTTCTACCTGGAGCGTACCGTGCACTACCTGCAACGGGTGGGCATGGAGCACATCAAGAAGGCCGTACTGGAAGACCCGGCGCGGCGCCAGGCGCTCAACGAACGCCTGCAATTCTCCCTGTCGTTCGAACAGGACCCGTGGAAAGAACGCCTGGAACAGCCACTGCTGAAAAAGGAATTCGACACCATCCCCGTCAAACTGCTGGAGGTGCCGGCATGAACTGGCTGGATATCTGCGCCCTCGAAGAAATCAATGCCCTGGGTTCGCGCATCATCACCGGGCCCAAAGGCGACATCGCGATTTTTCGTACCAGTGACGACGAAGTGTTCGCCCTCGACGACCGCTGCCCCCACAAGGGCGGCCCACTGTCCCAGGGTTTGATCTACGGCAAGCGCGTCGCCTGCCCGCTGCATAACTGGCAGATCGACCTGGAATCCGGTGAAGCCCAGGCACCAGACGTCGGCTGCGCCCACCACCACCCGGTCCGCGTGGAAAACGGCCGGGTGATGTTGGCGCTGCGGGACGCCGGTTGATGAACCGCCAGACCACCGCGTCCACCTGCTGCTACTGCGGAGTCGGCTGCGGCGTGCTGATCGAGCATGATGGCTCGCAGATCCTCGGCGTCAGTGGCGATCCGACCCATCCGGCCAACTTCGGCAAGCTGTGCAGCAAGGGTGCAAGCCTGCACCTTACTGGCGATCTTGCTGCCCGTGCGTTGTACCCGGAACTGCGGCTCGGCAAAGGCCTGGCCCGTACCCGCACCGACTGGGAAACCGCCCTGGAACACGCGGCCAATGTGTTCGCCGAAACCCTCGCCGAACACGGGCCGGACAGCGTAGCGTTCTATATCTCCGGTCAATTGCTGACCGAGGATTACTACAGCTTCAACAAGCTGGCGCGGGCGCTGGTGGGCACCAACAACATCGACAGCAACTCGCGGCTATGCATGTCGTCAGCAGTGGTTGGCTACAAGCGCAGCCTGGGGGCCGATGCGCCACCCTGCAGTTATGAGGACCTGGAGTCGAGCGACTGCGTGATGATCGTCGGCAGTAACATGGCCTACGCGCATCCGGTGTTGTTCCGACGCCTGGAGGAAGCCAAGGCCCGTCGGCCACAGATGAAGGTGGTGGTGATTGACCCCCGGCGCACCGATACCTGCGACTTGGCTGACCTGCATTTGGCGATTCTGCCGGGTACGGATGTCGCGCTGTTCCATGGGATCTTGCACCTGCTGTTGTGGGAGGACTGGATCGATCGCGACTTTATCCAGGCCCATACCGACGGTTTGGTGGAGCTCAAACGCCTGGTGCACGACTACACACCGCAAATGGTCACGCAGCTGTGCGGGATCAGTGTCGAGCAACTGCGCCAGTGCGCGGAATGGGTCGGCACCTCGACGAGCTTCCTGTCGTTGTGGTGCATGGGGCTGAATCAGTCCACCGCAGGCAGCGCAAAGAACAGTGCGCTGATTAACCTGCATTTGGCGACCGGCACCATCGGCCGTCCCGGCTGTGGACCTTTCTCCCTGACGGGTCAGCCGAATGCCATGGGCGGTCGGGAAACCGGCAGTTTGTCGAATTTGCTGCCAGGCCATCGTGAGGCAGCCAACCCTGAACATCGGGCAGAAGTGGCTGCGTATTGGGGTGTTGACCAACTGCCGGCCAACACCGGACTGACCGCTATCGAATTGTTTGAGCAAATACAGGCCGGCAAGATCAAGGCCCTGTGGATCGCCTGCACCAATCCCGCCCAATCCCTGCCCGACCAGAACACTGTGCGCCAGGCCCTGGAGGCGTGTCCGTTCGTGGTGCTACAGGAAGCCTTTCGTACAACCGAGACAGCGCGTTTCGCCGACCTGTTGTTGCCCGCAGCGAGCTGGGGCGAGAAAGAAGGCACGGTCACTAACTCTGAACGGCGCATTTCCCACGTCCGGCAGGCCATCGTCCCACCAGGAGAGGCACGGCCGGACTGGGCAATCACCGTGGATTTTGCCCAGCGCCTGGAGCGACGTCTTTGTCCCGGAAAACCGGGGCTTTTTGCCTTTGAGCAACCCGCGCAGATCTTTGATGAATACAAACTGCTGACCCGTGGGCGTGACTTGGACCTGTCGGGTATCAGTCACGCCCTGCTGGACCGGATGGGCCCGCAGCAATGGCCCTTCCCGGCCGATGCGGTGAGCGGAACACCACGGCTGTACACCGACGGAATTTTCCCTACGGAGACTGGCCGAGCGCACTTTGTCGCCGACCCTTATCGCGCCGCCAAGGAGCAGCGTGACGCGCGCTTCCCTCTGACCCTGATCACCGGACGCCTGCGGGACCAATGGCATGGGATGAGCCGCACCGGCACCGCTGCGCAACTATTCGGGCATGTCAGTGAAGCGTTGCTCAGCCTGCACCCGGACGAGCTGCGCCGGCATCGTTTGAAGGAAGGCGACCTGATCAGCCTGAAAAGTCGGCGCGGCAGCGTGATTGTCGCCGTCGGCAGTGATGACAGCGTGCGTCCCGGCCAGGCGTTCCTGCCGATGCACTGGGGCGACCGCTTTCTCAAAGGCGGCGTGAATGCACTCACCCAGCCGGCGTTCGATCCGTTGTCCAAGCAGCCGGAACTCAAACATAGCGGCGTGCGCCTGGAGGCGGTGCAACTGCCCTGGCACTTGTTTGCGCTGATCGAAGGCGATGTGCAGCAACACTTTGAAGCGTTGCGACCGCTGTGTGAGGGCTTTGCCTACGTCAGCCTGAGCCTGACCGGGCGCGAGCGGCCTGCCCTGCTGATTCGTGGGGCGCATCACGAGGCGCCGGCACTTGAACTGCTCAAGCAGATTGACCAGTTGCTGGGGCTGAATGACGGTCCGGTCATGGCCTACGACGACCCGCGGCGCTCCATTGGCAAGCGGGTAAAAATTGAAAAGGGCCGTATCACCGCAATCCGCCTGGCCGGCGAAACCCTGGCTCGCCACTGGTTGCAAAGCCTGTGGCTGGAAGGCCGCACCGATGACACGTTACGACGTTGGCTGCTGGCGCCATTGAGTGCGCCACCGGGGGGTGGTTCCACCAGCAACAAGACGTTGTGCAACTGCAAGAACGTCAGCGAAAACGCGGTCTGCGCCGGCATTGCCCGGGGCCTGGACCTGAATGGGCTGAAGCAGGAACTGGGTTGCGGCACGCAATGCGGCTCCTGTGTGCCGGAAATCAAACGGCTATTAGCGAGCGGCACGCAGCCAATCGCGATCACAGTGTGAGGGAAGCATATGAGCGCAAAAGTCTGGCTGGTGGGCGCAGGTCCCGGCGATCCGGAGCTGCTGACACTCAAGGCAGTGAGAGCCCTGCGGGAAGCCGATGTGGTGCTGATCGATGACCTGGTCAACCCGGCGCTACTGGAGCATTGCCCCACTGCACGGCTGATCACCGTGGGTAAGCGCGGCGGCTGTCGTTCCACGCCGCAGGCGTTTATCCATCGCCTGATGTTGCGCTATGCCCGACAAGGCAAATGCGTGGTGCGGCTCAAGGGCGGCGATCCGTGCATTTTCGGTCGCGGCGGCGAAGAAGCGGCGTGGCTCAGGCAGCAAGGGGTGGAAGTGGAGTTGGTCAACGGCATTACGGCGGGGCTGGCCGGGGCGACGAACTGTGATATCCCACTGACGTTGCGGGGTGTCAGCCGAGGCGTCACGCTGGTTACGGCCCACACTCAGGACGACAGCAGCCTCAATTGGCGGGCACTGGCCGAGGGCGGCACAACGCTGGTGATCTATATGGGCGTGGCGAAGCTGGGGGAGATTCGCCAGCAGTTGCTGGAAGGTGGCATGAGCGATGACATGCCGGTGGCGATGATTGAAAACGCCTCGTTGCCACATCAGCGTGAGTGCCGCAGCAGTCTTGCCTGGATGCAGGAAGATGCGCACGAATTTGCGCTCAAGAGCCCGGCAATCCTGGTGATTGGCCGGGTTGCCCAGGCGACACAAGCGGTTGAGGCCCTGGCCAGCGCCACCGCCTGAGGCAAATTGCAGGCGAAAAAAAGCCCGGCCTAAGCCGGGCTTTTTTCTACAACTCAGTAATTACTGAGCTGCTTGTGCTTCTACCGAGGCTTCTACGCGACGGTTGATAGCACGGCCAGCTTCAGTTGCGTTGTCAGCAACTGGGCGGGATTTGCCATAACCAACCGAGCTTACACGGTTAGGAGCAATACCGTCTTTGACCAGGACTTGCTTAACAGCGTCAGCACGACGCTGGGACAGCTTCTGGTTGTAAGCGTCAGGACCGACGGAGTCAGTGTGACCTTCAACAACGGTGGTGGTTTGTGGGTACTGTTTCATGAAGTCAGCGAGGTTTTTCACGTCGCCGTAGCTGTTAGGCTTAACAACCGACTTGTCGAAGTCGAACTTCACGTCCAGCTCAACACGAACAACCTGAGCAACCGGAGCTTCTGGCTCTGGAGTTGGCTCTGGAGCTGGTGCTGGGGTAGGAGCTGGAGCAGTTTTACCAGCGTTGCCGCCGAAGTTTACGCCCAGGCCAACCAGTGCGGAGTAGTCCCACTTGCCGTTGTCCAGTGCGTAGTCAGCTTCAACACCTGCACGTGCGAACAGGTTGTCGGTGAAGTAGTACTTCACACCAGCGCCAGCGATAGCCAGAGTCGACTGATCGCGACCGCTGTGACCATCAGCCTGTACGTTGGTACGGCTCTGGTGGCCGAAACCGCCCTCTACGTATGGACGCAGGGAGTCAACACCAGCTTGACCGAAGTGGTACTGGGCAGTAACGCTGCCGGTATCACCTTTGATCTTCTGGTTGCCAGTACCGTCGTTCGAACGGGTGTGGTTGGTGGTGTCGTAGTTCAGGTTGATCGACACGTCGTCGGTCAGGAAGTAACCGATGCTTGCGCCAGGATTGTAGCCGTCTTCGATGTGCTTGACGCTATCGTTGAACTGCTTTTTGTAGAACAGCTGGCCTTCAACTGCGCCTTGACCTTGTGCCAGAGCGCCGAAGGAAGTAGCAGCAATAAGAGTACCAATGGCCAAGCCCAAGGTGTTTTTCAGTTTCATCCGTTAAATCCCCATCTGGTGATTGTAAAGCAGTCCCACATACCGGGGGACAACTCGGCGACAAGTCTAACAGAACTTGCCTACACGTAAGAGATATTTGCCACGCACTAAGTTTCAGTACTGCCCGCAAATTTCTCACGTAATTTATCAAGAGCGCGTTTGTAACGCATTTTTGTAGCACTCAAACCCATATGCATGATGTCAGCGATTTCCTGAAATTCCAGCTCTGCGACAAATCGTAGCACCAGAATTTCCCGGTCAATCGGATTCACATGCACCAACCAGCGATCGAGCCCGCCCTTTTCTTCCGAGGTTGGCGTCTTCTCTTCAGACGCTTCCTCAAGGGGGTCCAGACTCAAAGCATCCATCAAGCGACGCTTTCGCCGTTCCTTCCGATACTGCGTGATGCACTCGTTGTACGTGATGCTGTAGAGCCATGTCTTGAACTTCGATTTGCCCTCGAAGTTCTTCAGGCCGTATAGCACCTTGAGCATCACTTCCTGACAGACATCATCCGCATCTCTATCGTTCCCTAAATACCTTGAACAAACGTTGAACAGAGTGCGTTGATACCTGCGCATCAATTCTTCATACGCGCGTGTTACGTGAAACAGCTCCGTGTGCGAGCGCGCGACCAACTCCTCATCAGAGAGCTCACGGGGGTCATAGCGCGTGGACAGCGTTTGGGCTTTATTCAAAACAAATCGTGCCGACAGTCAGGTCAATGTCCGCCACAGCCTGGATACCCAGGTTCGCGGCGGCGTACATTAGCAGGATTCGCCGGGTTAGCGGCTAGTCACATGCTGTTCCAGCAAGATCCGGTTTGAAAGCGACACCAGTTCGCCATCATCCGTCAGCACTGTCGTCTTGACCGTGCCGATCTCCTCGATCTGCCCTTCGACCTCGCCCACACGCACTTGTTGCCCAACCTGATATAGCTCACGCACATAGATTCCCGCAAGAATCTGCCCGGCAATTTCCCGGCTTCCCAACCCCATGGCCAGCGCAACGGCCAGACCAACGGTAATCAAAACAATCACAATCACGTGGTTCAGCAGGTCAGTTTTGACCTCCAACTGGCTGATCGCGACCGAAATACTGATGATAATTACCAGGCCCTGGGCAATTCGACCCAAGCCACTGGCGTAATCCAGCCCTACGCCTTCAGCCGCACCGCGCACCAGGCCGTTGGCCAGTTGTGCCAGCAAAACCCCTACCAGCAACACCAGCGCGCCACCGAATACCTTCGGCAAATACAGCGCCAGCATGTCGAGCGTAGCTGAAACTCGCTCAAGTCCAAGGGATTCAGCCGCAGAAACCAGAAAAATCAGCAAAACAAACCAATAAACGATCTTGCCGATCAATGTCGAGATCGGTACTTGCAACCCGGCACGCCCCAGAATCTTGGTCAGGCCGGTCCCCCCCATCAATCGATCAAGGCCCAGTTTAGCCAGCAATTTGGAGAGCAGGGTGTCGAGCAGCTTGGCCACGACGAAACCCAGCAGCACCACCACCAGTGCACCAAACAGGTTGGGAATGAAATTCGCCACCTTGGTCCACAATGCAGTCATTGCAGTTACCAGACTCTGAGTCCAGAGATCGAGTTCCATATTCATTCAGCCTTATCAGCAGTGCGAGCAAGAGGTTTACGACGGGAAACCGGTGAAACATGGGCCGAACCATTGTTCAAGGCCATCATCAACGCCGGCAACCAGCGACCAAGCAGACCGAACAGGTCCCCCGCCCCGACCTGGCGGTTGGCGGTTTTCAAAACGCGACCCAGGCAAGCATCGTCGTCCCGGTTGGACGGCGAGGCATTCAGCATGTCACGCAAAGACTGTTCGAACGGATCGTGCATAAAAGACCTCTCGCAAGTGATTTAAAAGACGAGGGTAAAATTCTTCGGGTCACATGACCTCTTTCCATGTTCAGGTCACATTCAGCTCAAACCCAACGTAACCGTCGAAACAACCACCACTGCCCAAGCGCCACCGAGACCATCATCAGGCAGGCAATCAGGAATCCGTAAGGGTTGGAAGCGAACGGAATCCCCCCCACATTGATCCCCAGCAAACCGGTGAGAAAACTCATCGGCAGGAAGATCCCGGTGATGATTCCGAAACGGTACATGGTGCGGTTCATGCGCAGGCTCAAACGCCGGTCTTCGGTCTCAAGCACAAGCCCCACGCGCTCCCGAGCCAATTCCAGCTCTTCCAGGTAACGGGTCAGGCTGTTGTTCAATTCGTTCCAGTAGTCAGCATCGTCGTCACAGAACCAGGGCAACTTGATCCGGGTCAACTGCGCAAAAATATCCCGCTGCGGCGACAGGAAACGTTTCAGCCCGGCGGCGCGCCGACGGATCTGCAAAACGCTGCCATGCTCCGGGGTATACCGTTCGTCGGCATCCAGTTTTTCTTCTTCGATATCGACGATTTCGGACAAGTCGCTGACCAGATCCTGAACCTTGTTGGTCAGGTACTGCGCCATATACAGGACCAGTTCCGAGGACGTCTTCGGCCCCTTACCGTCCGCCAGTTGCACCAGTAACTCGTCGGTGGCGCGCAACGGGCGCAAACGCAGGGAAATCACCCGCGCCGCCGAGGCAAAGATCCGCACCGAGACCATGTCTTCCGGTTCGGCGCCGGGATTGAGGTTCACCCCGCGTAAAAACAGCAGCAGCTCAGCGTCCGGCAGTGGCAACAGGCGCGGGCGGGTGTTCTCCTCCAGCAGCAGGTCACAGGCAAACTCGCTCAAGCCACTGGATTTGCGCAACCACGTCTGGGTCTGCGGGTGACTACGGTCCCAATGCAGCCACAGGCTTTCCTGAGGCTGCAGTTGCAGTTCATCAAGCTCTGTCCGGGCAATCGAACGCGCACCACCTTTACCGTCCAGCACCAGGGCATGCACCAGCCCCCACTGCGCGTTTTCTTCCTCGAACATCCTCACCCCTGTCGGCTACTGCTGTTTATTCAGGCATTTTCAGCGGGCTGGGGGAGACGATCACGCCGTTATTGTCGGCATACACGTACTCGCCCGGGCGGAAGGTCACGCCGGCGAAGGTCACCGCCACGTTCAAATCGCCGATACCGCGCTTGTCAGTCTTCATCGGATGGCTGGCCAGGGCCTGCACGCCCAGGTCGGTTTGGGCGATCACGTCGACATCACGGATGCAGCCGTAGATCACCAGCCCTTCCCAGCCGTTTTTCGCGGCTTTCTCGGCGATCATGTCGCCCAGCAACGCGCGGCGCAGGGAACCACCGCCATCGACCACCAGCACCTTGCCGGTGCCGTCGAGTTCGGCTTGTTCCTTGACCAGGGAATTGTCTTCAAAGCACTTGATGGTCACGATCTCGCCACCAAAGGAGTCTCGGCCGCCGAAATTGCTGAACATCGGCTCAACCACCTGCACCAGCTCCGGGTAGGCATCGCACAGGTCGGGGGTAAGGTAATGGTTCATCGAGAAACTCCTGTAGGTGAAAGAAGGTGTCAAACATCCCACTGTTTACTTACATCTGGAAACGCTTTGCCGTGAAGGTTCTTTAATCCGGGTCGAATAGTCGGGCCCATCGGACAGCAACGCAAGACCCACTGCGCGACTGAATATGACCAGAACCATCCAGCGCGTCATATCTTAGCCGCTACGGCAAACAAGCGAAACGCCCCTGATAGAGCCTTGCGCTCAAACTGCTGCGAGTTCCTGAGACTGCGCCTCCATCAAAGGTGTGAGCGGATCTTTCAACCAACGCCTCACTAACGGCCACACCTCAGCCTGGGCGGCCTTGCTGACAAGCATCTCGACATGCCCGAAATCCCCGCTGAACCCGTGCTGGCGCCCCAGGCACAAGTACTGGCGATGCTCGGAGCCCATCTGTTCGAAGAGCTTGCGACAGGCCCAGTCCGGGTCTTGGTGATCGCCGGCAGCGCTCACCACCAATAGCGGCACGTCGACGTCTGCCAGGCCTTTCCACCAGTCCTGCTTCCCTTCGCCAAAACGGCCGAACAGACCATTCCAGCGCATGGCTTCAATCAAAACCCCTGCCGGCTCGTCCTCTGGGCCGCGTTTCAGCCGGGAACCAGACAACTCGCCAAAACGTTTCAAGAGCAGGCGACCGGTCCATTCCACTGGTGGCAGTTTCAACGGCCAATGGGTGCGGCTGACCTGGCAGCCAAACAGCGCCACCGAGGCCACCGCCGGCGCGCCCAGATGCTGTCCACCCAGGGCGGCAGCCAAGGTCGTGCCACCCAGGGAATGCCCGATCCAATGGGGAATCTGCCCGCTTTGCTCACGCACAAACGCCGCAATGGCCGGCAAATCGTAGCGCGCATAGTCGGCGACGCGATTTTTGGCATAGGCCTGATTACGCCGGGACAGCCCATGGCCGCGCATTTCCGGGATCCAGACGTCGAACCCCTCGCGCGCCAGGTAGGCACCCAGGCCAATGCCCTTGGGCGAATACCAGAAGCGTCGGTTGGAGAAACTGCCGTGCAACAAAACCACCGGCACGCCCCGGTTTTCCGGGACATCAGCCAGGCCCAGGCGGGTCACGGCCAGCTCGACGGTGCCGTCGGGGCTGTTGCCGGGTTTGAGCCGATACACGTCTTCACTCAGGTCGCCACGACGCTCAGCGCTGATCAAGGCGACGGGAAACAGGTTGCTGCTGCTTTGCATAATGCTCTTGCACAAAAAAGGGCGGCGTCCGGAAGGAGTTCCGCCCTGTACAGAATGAGAAATGCCGGCCAACCGCAAGGTTGACCGGCACTTTGGGGTGCTGCGTTTTACGCCGGCGCTTGACCTTCAGCCAGGAAGAACCAGGTTTCCAGTACGGAATCAGGGTTCAGCGAGACGCTTTCGATGCCCTGTTCCATCAGCCATTTGGCCAGGTCCGGGTGATCGGAAGGGCCTTGGCCGCAGATCCCGATGTACTTGCCAGCCTTGTTGCACGCCTGGATGGCGTTGGCCAGCAGCTTCTTGACCGCAGGGTTACGCTCGTCGAACAGGTGAGCGATGATCCCCGAGTCGCGGTCCAGGCCCAGGGTCAGCTGGGTCAGGTCGTTGGAGCCGATGGAGAAGCCGTCGAAGAACTCCAGGAACTCTTCGGCCAGGATGGCGTTGGACGGCAGCTCGCACATCATGATGACGCGCAGGCCATTCTCGCCACGGGACAGGCCGTTCTCTGCCAGCAGGTCCACCACCTGGCTCGCTTCACCCAAGGTGCGCACGAATGGCACCATGATTTCGACGTTGGTCAGGCCCATCTCGTTGCGCACGCGCTTGAGGGCGCGGCATTCCAGCTCGAAGCAGTCGCGGAAGGCTTCGCTGATGTAGCGCGAGGCGCCACGGAAGCCCAGCATCGGGTTTTCTTCTTCCGGCTCGTAGAGCTTGCCGCCGATCAGGTTGGCGTATTCGTTGGACTTGAAGTCCGACAGCCGCACAATGACCTTTTTCGGGTAGAACGCCGCCGCCAGGGTACTGATGCCTTCCACCAGCTTCTCGACATAGAAGCCCACCGGGTCGTTGTAGCCGGCGATGCGCTTGTCGACGCTTTCCTTGATGTCCGGCGGCAGGCCGTCGTAGTTCAACAGCGCCTTGGGGTGCACGCCGATCATGCGGTTGATGATGAACTCCAGGCGGGCCAGGCCCACACCGGCGTTCGGCAATTGCGCGAAGTCGAAGGCGCGGTCCGGGTTGCCGACGTTCATCATGATCTTGAACGGCAGGTCCGGCATGGCGTCGATGGAGTTTTGCTTGATGTCGAAGCCCAGCTCACCTTCGAAGATAAAGCCGGTGTCGCCTTCCGCGCAGGATACCGTCACGCCCTGGCCGTCTTTCAACAGTTGGGTCGCGTTGCCGCAGCCCACCACTGCCGGAATCCCCAGCTCACGGGCGATGATCGCCGCGTGGCAGGTGCGCCCGCCACGGTTGGTGACGATGGCGCTGGCGCGTTTCATCACAGGTTCCCAGTCCGGGTCGGTCATGTCGGAGACCAGTACGTCGCCAGGCTGGACCTTGTCCATCTCGGACACGTCCTTGATGATCCGCACCTTGCCGGCGCCGATGCGCTGGCCGATGGCACGGCCTTCCACCAGCACGGTGCCGGTTTCTTTCAACAGGTAGCGTTCCATGACGTTGGCCGAAGTGCGGCTCTTCACGGTTTCAGGACGGGCCTGAACGATGTACAGCTTGCCGTCGTCGCCGTCTTTGGCCCATTCGATGTCCATCGGGCACTTGTAGTGCTTCTCGATGATCATCGCCTGCTTGGCCAGTTCGCTGACTTCGGCGTCAGTCAGGCAGAAACGCGCGCGTTCGGCCTTGTCGACATCAACGGTTTTCACCGAGCGACCGGCCTTGGCCTCGTCGCCGTAGATCATCTTGATCGCCTTGCTGCCCAGGTTGCGGCGCAGGATGGCCGGGCGGCCGGCTTCAAGGGTGTGTTTGTGGACGTAGAATTCGTCCGGGTTCACCGCGCCTTGTACGACGGTTTCGCCGAGGCCGTAGGCGCCGGTGATGAACACCACGTCGCGGAAGCCCGACTCAGTGTCCAGGGTGAACATCACGCCGGCCGTACCGGTTTCCGAACGCACCATGCGCTGCACACCGGCAGACAGGGCCACCAGCTTGTGGTCGAAACCCTGGTGTACGCGGTAGGAAATGGCGCGATCGTTAAAGAGGGAGGCGAACACTTCCTTGGCCGCGCGGATCACGTTTTCCACGCCGCGGATATTCAGGAAGGTTTCCTGCTGGCCGGCAAAGGAAGCGTCTGGCAGGTCTTCGGCGGTGGCCGAGGAGCGTACGGCGACGGCCATGTCCGGGTTACCGGCCGACAGCGTGGCAAACGCGGTGCGGATCTCGGCGTTGAGCTTCTCGGGGAACTCGGCTTCCATGATCCATTGACGGATCTGGGCGCCGGTCTTGGCCAGGGCGTTGACGTCATCGACGTCCAACGCATCGAGGGCGGCGTGGATCTGATCGTTGAGGCCGCTCAACTCGAGGAAATCACGGTAAGCCTGGGCGGTGGTGGCAAAACCACCTGGCACCGATACACCGGCGCCCGCAAGATTACTGATCATCTCGCCCAGGGATGCGTTCTTGCCCCCTACGTGCTCTACATCATGGACGCCGAGCTTATCGAGGGAAACTACGTACTCTACCAAGGTGATCTCTCCACTTTCTGTGTTGGAAAAGCTCAGGACGCCGGCGGCTCAGTAGGAGCAGTTACCGGCGTTTGTGGCCTGGACCTGGAAAATAAGTGAGAATGCGGCCCACTGCGGGACGGCAAAATCGCGCCTATCATATCCAAGATTCGTCATCAGCTTAAGGCCCAAGGCTCAAATGAAACGATCTGCTTTCTTTATCTCCGACGGCACCGGCATTACAGCCGAAACCCTGGGTCAAAGCCTGCTGGCGCAGTTCGAAAACATTACCTTCAGCAAATTCACGCGACCCTATATCGATAGCGTGGATAAAGCGCGGGCCATGGTACAACAAATCAATCTGGCCGCCGAAAAAGACGGATTTCGTCCGATCATTTTCGACACCATCGTCAATCAGGACATTCGTGAGATCCTTGCCACCTCCAATGGTTTCATGATCGACATCTTCTCTACCTTCCTGGCGCCGCTGGAACAAGAGTTAAGTGAACATTCGTCATACTCCGTCGGAAAATCTCACTCCATTGGCCATAACTCCAACTATATGGAGCGGATCGAAGCGGTGAACTTTGCCCTCGACAACGACGACGGCGCCCGCACCCACTACTACGACAAGGCTGATTTGATCCTGGTGGGCGTGTCCCGCTGCGGCAAGACGCCGACCTGCCTTTATATGGCCATGCAATTCGGGATTCGCGCGGCCAACTACCCGCTGACCGAAGACGACATGGAGCACCTGACACTGCCAAGCGCCCTGCGCGCGCACCAGCACAAGCTGTTCGGGCTGACCATTGACCCGGACCGGCTGACGGCGATCCGCAATGAGCGCAAGCCCAACAGCCGTTACTCCAGCTATGCGCAATGCGAATTTGAAGTGCGGGAAGTGGAAAACCTGTTCCGCCGGGAGAATATTGCGCACATCAATTCCACGCATTTTTCGGTGGAAGAGATTTCGGCGAAGATTCTGGTGGAGAAAGGGGTGGAGCGGCGGTTCAAGTAACTCCGCTCTCTGGCCAAGGTGCCTGTGTGGCGAAGGAGCTTCTGTGGCGAGGGAGCTTGCTCCCGCTCGACTGCGCAGCAGTTGCAAACCAGACGACGGGTATTTAGTGAATGGCCTTGGGGCTGCTTCGCAGCCCAGCGGGAGCAAGCTCCCTCGCCACGGGGGCCATGTTCACCACAAGTTGTTGGGTTCACAGGTGAAACCGCCCTCCCCCCTGCCCCAGCGCTGTCGCCAGCGCATCAAACCCATCCAGCAACAACTGATCATCCCCCGAGGTGTTGCAGATACTCGCCCGGATAAACTGCGGCACCGCCGTCTGCCCCACGGCAAACGCTTCGGCGGTCGCAATCAGGTAATTATTCTGCTTCAACTCCGCCTCGATTTCCGACGCGCGCCAAGGCTCCGGGACTTCGATCCAGAAGTGCGGGCTGTTCAGGTGAGTGCGGTACTCCAGCCCGATCAACAGCCCTTCAACCAACGCCTTGCGGCGGCTGATTTCCTGAATCTGCTGGTGCAGCAGGTGTTCTGCCGTGCCGTTCTCGATCCACTGCGTGGCCAGTTCCAGGGTGACCGGCGTGGCCATCCAGCAGGTGGAACGCAAGGCCGCAGAAATCCGGCTGACCAGCGCCGGCGGTGCGTGCACGTACCCAACGCGCAACCCCGCCGACACCGCCTTGCTCAGGCTGCTGATCAGAATCGTACGCTCCGGGGCGAAATGGCTCAGGGGTGGCGGGCGGTCTTCCACCAGCACACCGTGGGCCTCGTCCTCAAGAATCAGCAGGTTGTGTTCACGGCACACCTTGACCAATGCCTCACGGCGCGCGACCGACAGCACCGCTGTCGTGGGATTCTGGATGGTCGGCGTGCAGTACAACGCCGAAACCCGGTGATTGCGACAGACTTCATCCAGCGCCCCTGGCAGCAGCCCTTCTTCATCCATTTCCAGGCCGATCAGGCGTATCCCCAGCATGCGCGCGGCGGTGATCAGCCCCGGGTAGGTCAACTGTTCGGTGACCACCGTGTCGCCCGCCCGTAACAGTGCCATCAGTGCACACAGCAGCCCATGCTGGCCACCGTTCACGCAGATCACTTGCTCGGGAATCGGGTGGAAATCCCGCTGCACCAGCCATTGCGCACCCGCCGCCCGATAACGCGGCAGCCCGGCATCCGGGGTGTAGGCACTGATGTCCTGCAGGAACTTGGCGTTGTTCGCCAGCGTCTGGAAGCTCTGGGCCAGGAACGTGGTTTCCTGCCCCGGGATATGCATGTTGCGGCTCATATCAAAGTACTGCCGCGGCTCGTCGCTGAAGTTGCGAAAGCCTTCATCCCGTTGGCGCTCCATCCCACGCTTGCGCACGAAGGTGCCGTCACCCACCCGCGCCACCACCAGCCCCAGCCGTTCCAGCTCGCCGTAGGCGCGGCTGATGGTGCCGATGGTGACCCCCAGATTGTCGGAAAGCACCCGATGAGGCGGTAGCTTTCTTCCCGGTTCAATCAAGCCTTCAAGAATGCCCCGCTCCATGACATCGGACAGGCGCTTGTACTTCACGCCCTGCCCGTTGGAGAGTCCTTCTCGCATAATTGACACCATGTCAATATTTGTTTTGACAGCCATCTTTCGCCCTAATAGTGTGCTTTTACGGGTTCAATCACCGAATCAAGGCACTCAATATAGAGGTCAATTCGGTCTCATGGAAGCAATGTCACGATGCCAATGTCCGCCGTTCTCGAAAATGCTGAAAAAACAAAAACTCACAAGCAGTGGTTGGCTGGGCTGATTACCAGCGTCATGTTTCTGATCGTGTGTCTGAGCTGGGGCACCACCTGGCTGGGCATCAAGATCGCCGTGGAAAGCGTGCCGCCGCTGACCTCTGCCGGGCTGCGGTTCTTGATCGCGTTTCCGCTGTTCCTGTGTTTCGCCTGGGTGCGCCGCGAGCCGATTCTGTTTCCCCGGGAAAGCCGCTGGTTCTTCGTGTTTGTGACGCTGTCCTACTTCAGTGTTCCGTATTACCTGCTCAATTACGGCGAGATGCATGTCTCGTCCGGCCTCACCGCACTGCTGTTCAGTTGCATGCCGGTGTTTATCCTGATTTTCTCCGCGCTGTTCCTGCGTGAGCGCATCTACTTTTCACAGGTGGTCGGTATCGCCATCGGTTTCGGCAGCCTGTACATGATCATCAAGAGCCAGGGCCTGCACCTGGACCATGCCGAGTTCTTCGGGGTGCTGGCGATCCTGGCCGCCGCGATCATGCATGCCTTGTGCTACGTGATTACCAAGAAACAAGGCAGCGCCATCAGCGTGATCACCTACAACACCCTGCCCATCGGCATCGCCGGGCTGATGCTGTTTGTTGCCGGGCTTTTCTTTGAAACCCCGACCTTTGAAAACATCACCCTGCGCTCCTGGAGTGCGCTGTTCTACCTTGGCCTGGTGGCGTCGGTGGGCGGGTTTATCGTGTATTTCATGCTGCTCAAGCGCCTGAGCCCGATCATTCTGTCCTTCGTGTTCATCATCTTCCCGGTGTTCGCGGTGATCATCGGTGCCTGGTACGAAGGCGTGCAGATCTCCAAGGACCTGATGATGTATTCGGCGATCCTGCTGGCCGGTTTTGCCATTACCAAGCTGCCCATCGAAAAGCTCCTGGCGAAGAAAAACTGAGATGAAGGTCCTGAGCCCAACCGCCCTGGAGCAGATTTACGCCCACGCCGACCGCAGCTACCCCGAGGAATGCTGCGGTTTCGTTTTCGCCGATGGCAGCGTGCACCTGGGCAACAACATCCAGAACGAGCTGCACCGCAAGAACCCCGAGATGTATTCACGCAGCGCCGCCAACGGCTACACCTTTTCGGTGGCCGACACGCTGATGATGAACAAGGCGTTTCGCAGTGATAACCCGGTGGTGGTGATCTACCACTCCCACCCTGACGTCGGCGCATATTTCAGCGACGAAGACCAGGACAAGGCCCTCTTCATGGGCGAACCGATCTACTCCGTAAGTTACCTGGTGGTCGATGTTCGCCAGGGCAAGACCCAAGGCTCCAAGCTGTTTGCCTGGGATGGCAAGCGCTTCGCCCAAAACCCCTTCAACGACCTGCAAACGGAGTTGTGCATGAACGCTGTCTCTTTCCCCGACATCCTGGTCCGCGTGGCCAAGCTGCCAGCATCGACCCTCGAGGGTGCCGGATCGACATTGCGCGAAGTCATTGAAAACCTCTGCATTGAGCACCCGCAATTGCGGGCGCACCTGCTCTACGAGAATAACCAGCTCAAGGAACACTTCCTGTTCACCGCCGAAGAGGCACTGATCGACGCCAACGACCGGTTGCCCGAAAAGGCCAAAATCGAAGTGCTGCTGGCCACGTCCGGCGGCATGGACGTCGACCAACTGAGCAACGAGGAAGTGCAGCGGTACGTGCGCCACATCACCCTGCCCGGCGTCGGCCGCGAAGGCCAACTGAACCTGAAGAAAGCCAAGGTGCTGATCATCGGCACCGGCGGCCTCGGTTCGCCCATCAGCCTGTACCTGGCGGCGGCCGGCATCGGCACCCTGGGGCTGGTGGATTTCGACGTGGTGGAAAGCAGCAACCTGCAACGCCAGGTCGTCCATGGCAACAGCACCCTGGGCCTGCCCAAGGTGGAGTCGGCCAAGCAGCGTTTGCAGGACCTGAACAGCCACATCCAGATCAACACCTACGACACCGCCTTCAACACCGACAACGCCCTGGAACTGGTGGGCGCCTATGACCTGGTGATCGACGGCACCGACAATTTCGAAACCCGCTACCTGGTCAACGACGCTTGCGTGCAGTTGGGCAAGCCGTTGGTGTACGGCGCCATCTACCGCTTCGACGGGCAGATCAGCGTGCTCAACTACAAAGGCGGGCCGTGCTACCGCTGCCTGTTTCCCCAGGCCCCGCCGGCGGAACTGGCACCCAACTGCAGCGCCGGCGGCGTCATCGGCGTCTTGCCCGGGGTGGTCGGGATGATCCAGGCCACCGAGGCGATCAAGCTGTTGATCGGCATTGGCGACCCCCTGTCGGGCCGGCTGATGCGCTTTGATGCGCTGGCAATGAAGTTCAGCGAGATCCGCTTCAAGCGCCGCGCCGACTGCCCTTGCTGTTCCGAACTGCGCCACACCCAAACCCTCGCACCCGCTGCCTGCGCCGACGCCATGCCAAGCCAACCGTCCCTGGCCGAAGAGCGCTACATCAAGCCGCGGGTGCTCAAGCAACTGCTCGAACGACACAGCAAGGCCGACGTGCTGCTGGATGTGCGTGACGCCAGTGAGCTGGAAGTATGCAAATTGCCGGGGGTGGTGCACATCCCGCTGGCCGAGCTCGACAGCCAACTCGCCAACCTCAGCCGCGACAACACCCACTACCTCATCTGCTACGCCGGAACCCGCGCGGAGCAAGCCGCCAGCACGTTGCTGGCGGCCGGATTCGCCAACACCAAAGTACTGCAAGGCGGCATGAAACACTGGGTTCGCGACGTCGAACCCGACATGCCTTTGTACTGATCAGCGGCCATGGGCTCTTACTTGATGTTGCATAACTCGATACTCGACGCCATTGGCCAAACGCCCATCGTGCGCCTGGAACAGTTTTCCGAAGACCTTGGCATTGAGGTCTACGCCAAGCTGGAATCCCTCAACCCCGGTGGCAGCCACAAGGCGCGCATCGCCCTGGGGATGATCCTCGACGCCGAGCGCCGGGGCATTCTGATTCGCGGCTCCGGGCAAACCATCATCGAACCCAGCGGCGGCAACACCGGCATCGGTTTGGTGATGGCCGGCAACGTGCTGGGCTACAAGGTGGTGCTGGTGATCCCCGACAACTACAGCCCCGAGAAGCAGAAACTGCTGCGCCTGTACGGCGCCAAGGTGGTGCTGTCGGACAGCCGCCAGGGCAACAATTCCCACGGCGAAAAGTGCATGGAGCTGCAGTTGGAAAACCCCAGCTACGTGATGCTCAACCAGCAGCGCAACGGCGCCAACCCGCAGACCCACCGTGACACCACCGCCCGGGAAATCATCCGCGCCTTCGGCGAGCTGCGGGTGGACTACTTCGTCAGCGGCATCGGCACCGGCGGCCATATCACCGGCATCGGCGAAACCCTCAAGAGCACCTGGCCGGCAATCCGCGTCATGGGGGTGGAGCCGGAAGAATGTGACCTGCTCAGCGACCGCCACGCGCCGCACCATATCCAGGGCCTGTCCATCGGGTTGATCCCGAGCATTCTCAACGTCGCGATCATTGACGCAATGCTCAAGGTGTCGCGCCAGGAATGCCTCGACATGATCAAACGCATCATGCGCACCGATGCCATCAGCCTCGGGCTGTCGTCGGCCGCCAACATGGTAGCCATCGCCAAGCTGGCGCCGGAGCTGCCCACCGACACCGTTGTGCTGACCATGGTCTACGACAGTGCCGACAGCTATTTGCCCTGTTTTGAATAACAACTATTGCGGGGGTGCCTCCATGGGGGGCTTTATCGACATGCAACAGCTGCACGATGAGTTGCTCACCCACCTCATCACCACGCTTACGCCTGCGCAGTTGAAGCAGCTGGAGGCCCATCTCGCGCCGCTGATCCAGGCAGCGGCCCAGGCGGTGGCCGAAGACCTGATCGCCTACGCCTGGCGCGACCCGGCCTCCCGTGGCCGCGGTGAGCTGATCCTGGAGTCCTACGCCTCGTTCAAGGCCGTGCTGTACTACCGCCTGGCGCACCTGGTGTGGAATTTCCCGGACAAAAACAATGGCGTGTTTTCCACCATCGCCCTGAAGCTGAGCAACCAGGGCAAGATTCTGTCCGGCGCCGAAATTCACCCCGCCGCGCGGATCGGCCGGCGCTTTGTGCTGGACCACGGTTACGGCACGGTCATCGGCGAAACCTGCGAGATCGGCAACGACTGCTACATCCTCTGCGGCGTGACCCTCGGCGCCCGGGGCATCGCCAACAACCCGGACGGCAAGCGCCACCCGCGGCTGGGCAACAACGTGGAAGTCGGTTCCGGCGCGCGGGTACTCGGTTATGTGCTGATCGGCGACAACGTGTTTATCAGCCCTTCCTGCGTGATTACCCAGGACGTGCCGGCCGGTACCAAGGTCAAGGTGGTCAACCAGATCCAGCTCCAGAAAAACGACGAGTCGGACCACAGCAATTACCTCGGCGCATTTGCCCTCGATGAACGCCTGCATGTGGTGGGCGAGGTCGATGCGAGCCATAAAGTGACGGTGCTGGACGCCGACTTCCATCCCCTGCCCGGCCTGCTGCTGGAGCCGACGGTCAAGGAACGCCATCACCTGCAGTTCCGCCTGCGCCATATCGACACAACGGCCTACCCGCCGCGCCTGCCGCTGAACCTGAAAGTGACCGGGCCCGAATTTGAGATCACCCTGCTATCTCCCCCTGGTTTGAGCGCGATGGTTCGTCGCCTGCTGCAAGCCAGCCCACTGATCGTCGGAGGTTGAACATGTCTGTGCACACCATGGAAACCCTCGCGCTGTTCGACAGCGCGCCTTACCAGAATGCCTTCAGTGCGCGGGTGATTGCCGTCAGTGAGCAAGGAATCGCCCTGGAACACACGCTGTTCTACCCGACCGGCGGCGGGCAGCCGGGGGACACCGGCCACTTCATCCTGCCCGATGGCAGCCGTGTCGACATCACCGGCACCGTGCGCGACCCGGTGCTGCGCTCGATCATCTGGCACCAGGTGGAACACTGCCCCGAACAACTGGCGGCCGGGATGCAAGTGGACGCCAGCCTGGATTGGGAGCGCCGCTACCAGCACATGAAAATGCACACCTGCCTGCACCTCCTGTGCTCGATCATCGATGCCCCGGTGACCGGTTGCAGCATCGGCTCTGATAAAGGCCGCCTGGATTTCGACCTGCCGGAAATGACCCTCGACAAAGAGACCATCACCCGCGACCTCAATGCCTTGATCGAACAGGCTCACGCGGTAAAAACCCTGTCGATGCCCGCCTCGGAGTATTCCACCCTGCTGCAGATCACCCGCACCCAGGCGGTGGCGCCACCGGTGATCCAGGGCTCGGTACGGGTGATCGAGATTCCCGGTATCGACATCCAGCCCTGTGGCGGCACCCATGTGACCAATACCGAGGAAATCGGCCGGGTGTTCTGCGAAAAAATCGAGAAGAAGAGCAAGCACAACCGCCGGGTGATCCTGCGGTTCGAATAACGGCCGTGCGGCGGCTAGGGTGCCAACGCCCTAGACGCCGTTCGTACAGGAAACTGACAGCAAATTTATGTGCTTGTAACATTCAGAAACGTACAATCCCGCCAGCAACGCCTCGTTGCCCCTGACTCGCGAAAACAGCGCCCTTCCTTCTCGGTGGGTCATTCGTGCAGCAGCTAAGCTCACTCCCATCACGCCCCTGAACCTGAACGCTGCAGGACTGACTGCCTATGAACAGAGTGTTCCGCCACTATATCCCTGCGTCCACGTTGCGCTTGCTGCCCAACCGCTGGGACTTGGTCGCCCTGCCCCTGGTGATCGGCTTTTTACTGTTTTTCTCCATCACGGCCCGGGAAACCTGGGCGCCCATCGCCACCTTGCAAAGTGAAGTCATCTCCCTCGACCCGGCCAACCTGCCGGAATACGCGATGCGCACCACGATGCGCATGCTGGCGGCGATGGTTGCAGCGCTGGTGTTCACCCTGTTGTACGGCACCCTGGCCGCCAAAAGCCGGCGCGCCGAGAAACTGCTGGTGCCCGTGCTCGACATCCTGCAATCGGTACCGGTACTGGGCTACATCTCGTTTACGGTAACGTTCTTCCTGCTGCTGTTCCCCGGGCGCGTGCTCGGTGCGGAGTTCGCCGCAATCTTTGCGATTTTCACCAGCCAGGCCTGGAACATGACGTTCAGCTTCTACCAGTCGCTGCGCATGCTGCCCCATGACCTGGTGGAAGTGTCGACCAACCTGCGGCTGTCCGGTTGGCAGCGGTTCTGGAAGCTCGACGTGCCCTTCGCCATGCCGGGGCTGGTGTGGAACATGATGATGAGCATGTCCGGCGGCTGGTTTTTCGTGGTCGCCTCCGAGGCCATTACCGTCGGCGACAAGACCATCACCTTGCCGGGCGTAGGTTCGTACCTGGCCCTGGCGATTGCCCAGAAAGACCTGCACGCCGTGGGTTACGTGATCCTGGCGATGATTGTCGTCATCCTGATCTACGACCAGTTCCTGTTCCGCCCGCTGGTGGCCTGGGCCGATAAATTCCGCATGGAAACCACCGCCTCCCAGGGCGCCGCGCCGCAATCCTGGCTGCTGAACCTGATCCAGCGCACGCGCATCGTCCAGCGCATTCTGCGGCCTGTCACCCGCGCCATCAGCCGCATTGGCAACAAACGCTTCAGCCTGGCGGGCGGTGCACTCAAGGCATTGCCGGCAGAAACACCAAGGGCGTCAAAAGTGATCGACTGGGTGTGGGGCGCACTCATCGCCCTGCTGGCCGCCTATGCGCTGTATCACATCGTGCAGTACGTCGGCACCGAAGTGACCCTCGCCGAAGTCGGCCATGTATTTGTGCTGGGCCTGATCACTCTGTTGCGGGTGGCTGGCCTGATCCTGATCGCCTCGCTGATCTGGGTGCCGCTGGGCGTGATGATCGGCTTGCGCCCGGCCCTGGCGGAAAAAATCCAGCCGCTGGCGCAGTTTCTCGCGGCCTTCCCGGCGAACCTGCTGTTCCCGGTGTTCGTCATCGTGATCCTGCACTACAACCTCAACCCGGATATCTGGCTGAGCCCGCTGATTGTGCTGGGCACCCAGTGGTACATCCTGTTCAACGTGATCGCCGGCGCCAGCGCCTTCCCGAATGACTTCAAGGAAGCCGCCGCCAACTTCCGCATTCGCGGCTGGTTGTGGTGGCGCAAAGTGATGCTGCCGGGGATTTTCCCGTACTACGTCACCGGGGCCATTACCGCCTCGGGCGGTGCCTGGAACGCCAGTATCGTGTCCGAGTACGTGTCCTGGGGCCAGGACAATGTGGTCGCCCACGGGCTGGGCGCCTACATCGCACAGACCACCGCAGCCGGCGACTTCCCGAAGATCGCCCTGGGCGTGGTGGTGATGTCGATCTTCGTGGTGGCGTTCAACCGTGCGGTGTGGCGGCCGATGTACGCCATGGCTGAAAACAAACTTCGTCTGAATTGATGGGATTCGCTGTGATGACTACCTATACCGAGCACGCCGCCGACACCCCGGAAATCTACTCGTTGAAAAACGTGAACCGGGTGTTCGGCAAAGGTAAAGACGAGCTGCAAGTCCTCAGCGGCGTGGACTTGAGCCTGCACGAGGGCGAGATTGTCGGCATGCTTGGTCGCTCCGGCTCGGGCAAGTCGACCTTGCTGCGCATCATCGCGGGGCTGATCCAGCCGTCGTCGGGCGAAGTCCGCTACAACGGCGCGCCGCTCAACGGCCCGGCCGAAGGCGTGGCCATGGTGTTCCAGACCTTTGCACTGTTCCCGTGGCTGACCGTGCTGGAAAACGTCGAGGCCGGCCTGCAAGCCTTGCAGGTCGAGCGCAAGGAGTCCCGCAGGCGCGCCCTGGCGGCGATCGACCTGATCGGCCTGGACGGTTTTGAAAACGCCTACCCCCGTGAACTGTCCGGTGGCATGCGCCAGCGCGTGGGTTTCGCCCGCGGGCTGGTGGTGAACCCGACCCTGCTGCTGATGGACGAACCGTTCTCGGCGCTGGACGTGCTCACCGCTGAGACCTTGCGCACCGACCTGCTGGATCTGTGGAGCGGCAAGCAACTGCCGATCAAATCGATCCTGATCGTGACCCACAACATCGAAGAAGCAGTGCTGATGTGCGACCGCATCCTGGTGCTGTCGTCCAACCCTGGACGGGTGGTGGCCGAGATCAAGGTGCCGTTTGCCCACCCGCGCAACCGCCTGGACCCGACCTTCCGGCAAATGGTTGACGACATCTACGCCCTGATGACCGACCGCCGCAGCGCCGACGCGAGCAGAGGTTTGCCTGAGCTGAAAATGGGCAGCCTGCTGCCGGAAGTCTCCACCAACCTCATGGCCGGCTTGATCGAAACCCTGGCCGCCGAGCCCTACAACGGCCACGCCGGCCTGCCGACCGTCGCCGAGCGGCGCTTGCTGGAAGTCGACGATCTGTTCCCGGTGGCAGAGATGCTTGAGCATTTGGGTTTTGCCGAACTCAAGGGTGCCGACATCACCCTCACCGACGCCGGCAAACTGTTCGCCGACTACGGCACCCAGGAGCGTAAAACCCTGTTCGCCGAACATTTGATCCGCCACGTGCCATTGGCCGCGCGCATTCACCAGGTGTTGCTGGAGCGCAGCGGCCATCGGGCACCGCGGGTGCGCTTCGAGCAGGAACTGGAAGACTCGATGACGGAAGCCTTTGTGGAGAAAACCCTGGAAAGCGTGGTGGCGTGGGGGCGGTATGCAGAGATTTTCTCCTATGACGACCATACCGAGACGTTCAGCCTGGATGACGTCGAGGGCAGCATGTAGAAGCAATGCTGCCCTGACGGGTGGCTCAACTGTCTTGGGCTGCCCTGCCGCGGGCCTATGCTTTTTGCTCACCCAGCTTGTTTGTCAGTTCCTTTATCTGCTGTTGAAGCTGTGCGATCACCGTTTTGAATTCAGTCATCATCTGCTCAAACGCGGCGCGCAGTTGTTCATTTTCGCGGGTCAAGGTTTCAATGGTCGTTGGAGCTTTGGGCTGGGTCGACGCTACGGAAGAGTTATTGTCGGCCCCATGATTGCCCTCTTTCGGCGCCGTGTTGACGTTTTGAGCCGAGGAAGCATTGCGGTTTTCAGGCTTGCCGGTGTTGCTCAGCTTTCGAGTCAGATCGTTGATTTGCTGTTGAAGTTGATCAACCAGCGTATCGAACTGTTTGGTCAACGTGTCGATCTCCTGCCTAAGCTCTTTGTTGTCCTTGGCCAACGTTTCAGGAGTAGGAGAAGTATAGGGCGCAGGTGCTCGTGTATTTGCATTGGTCGGTGATGTTTGCGGCGGCGCTGCGCTGCGGCTTTCGCCCTTTGACGGCGCCTGAGTAGAGACGCGGGGGCTGGTGCCAGTCCCGGACTGAGTTGAAGCGTTGTATTGCTGAGTCAGGTGGGCTACTTCTTTTTGTAGTCGCTGGATGACCGGGGTAAACTTATCGACCAACTGTTTGATTTCACCTCGAAGCTTATCGTTTTCGCGGGCGAGCCGTGCCAGCTGCTCGGTGTCACCTTGCTTGGGTGTAGAGGGCGGTGTCGTATTGACCAACTGGCGATGTGCTGAAAACTCCCCACGCTCCTGCGAAGTGATTGGCTTGCGGGGCGTCGATGGGGGGTGGTCAGGTTGCGCCTCAGCGCTCTCCTCACGACGAATAGGCACCGGGGTTGGCGTCATTTCATAGCCGCGGGTATAAGGTGCAGTTTGCGGGTGGTTTACGCTACTCATAAAAGTACCTACTCAGGTTCAGGGTTCAAATGCACAGGTGCAACCCTGATTGGCACTGATAGGAAAAACGGTTCCTGAACAGTAGGATGCATCACCAGCAAAATGTTTCAGGATAAAAGGCGCCCCCGTGGGAGCGCCTTTTTCAGACTACGAACAGATCCACAAACCGCTGCACCGGTGTCGTCTCAAGCCGCGCCAGATCCTTGCATAAGGCAAAGATCTGGCCACTGCGCTGGGCAGTAAAGCGGGTCGCCAGGTTGGCCTTGAACTTGTCCTCCAGCAACGGAATGCCATCCGCCCGGCGGCGGCGATGGCCAATCGGGTATTCCACAGCCACCTGTTCGGTGCTGGACCCATCCTTGAAGAACACCTGCACCGCATTGGCGATGGAGCGTTTGTCAGCCTCCAGGTATTCGCGGCTGTAGCGCGGGTCTTCGACGATGACCATCTTCTCCCGCAACTCATCGATGATCGGATGGGCCGCGTGGAACTCATCTTCGTATTGCTCGGCCACCAGATTGCCAAACGCCAGCGGCACGGCGGTCATGTATTGCAGGCAATGGTCGCGGTCAGCCGCATTGGCCAGTGGTCCGACCTTGGAAATGATCCGGATCGCCGACTCGTGAGTGGTGATGACAATCCTGTCGATCTCATGCAGGCGATTCTTCACGTGCGGGTGCAAGGTGACCGCCGCTTCACAGGCGGTTTGTGCGTGGAACTCGGCGGGGAAGCTGATCTTGAACAGCACGTTCTCCATCACATACGTGCCGTAGGGCTGGGACAGGCTGAAGGCGCGCTTGTCCTCGGGCTTGAGCGCCAGGTCCTTGTTGGTGTGGCTGAACAGCACGTCATAAAAGCCCCACTGCGGCGCGCTCAACACGCCGGGAATGCCCATCTCGCCGCGCATGGCGATATCCGCCAGGCGCACCCCGCGACTCGACGCATCCCCCGCCGCCCACGACTTGCGCGAACCGGCGTTCGGCGCATGGCGATAAGCACGCAACGCCTGGCCATCGACAAACGCCTGGGACAAGGCCGACAGCAGTTGCTCACGGTTGGCGCCCATCAGTTTGGCGGTGACGGCAGTGGAGGCGACTTTCACCAGCAGCACATGGTCGAGGCCGACGCGGTTGAAGGAGTTTTCCAGAGCGATCACGCCCTGGATTTCGTGGGCCATGATCATCGCCTCCAGCACGGCCCGCACGGTCAGCGGCGCTTCGCCATTGGCCACGTGTTTTTGCGAGAGGTGATCGGCGACCGCGAGAATACCGCCGAGGTTATCCGAGGGATGCCCCCACTCGGCGGCGAGCCAGGTGTCGTTGTAGTCGAGCCAGCGCACGATGCAGCCGATGTCCCACGCGGCCTTGACCGGGTCCAGGCGGAACGAGGTGCCCGGCACCCGCGCGCCGAACGGCACCACCGTGCCTTCCACGATCGGCCCCAGGTGCTTGGTGCACTCCGGGAAACGCAGGGCCAGCAGGCCGCAACCGAGGGTGTCCATCAGGCAGTTGCGGGCGGTGTCCAGGGCATCGCGGGACTCGATCCTGAAGTCCAGGACGTAGTCGGCGATGTCCTGCAGGACCTGGTCGTAGTCGGGGCGGTTGTTCTGGTCGACGTTGGCGCTCATGGCAGTACTCCAAAGTGGGTTAGGTGTGGTCCATCCTCTGGGAACGATCGGTTAGAAAGCGTCGCCGGGGACGCGTACGAAACCTTCCATCAGCACCCGCGCACTGCGACTCATGATGGCCTTTTTCACCACCCATTCACCGTCGACCTGGCTGGCCTCGGCGCCTACCCGCAGCGTCCCGGACGGATGCCCGAACCGCACCGCATTGCGCTCCACGCCGCCTGCCGCCAAGTTCACCAGCGTGCCGGAAATCGCCGCCGCCGTGCCAATCGCCACCGCCGCCGTGCCCATCATTGCGTGGTGCAACTTGCCCATGGACAACGCCCGCACCAGCAGGTCCACATCACCCGCCTTGATCGCCTTGCCACTGGACGCTACGTAATCCGCGGGCCGGGCCACAAACGCCACCTTCGGCGTGTGCTGGCGCTGGGCCGCTTCGTCCAGGTGTTTGATCAAGCCCATGCGCAACGCGCCGTGAGCACGAATGGTTTCAAACATCGCCAGCGCTTTGGGGTCGCCATTGATCGCGCCCTGCAGCTCGGTGCCGGTGTACCCCAGGTCCTGGGCGTTGATGAAGATGGTGGGAATCCCGGCATTGATCAGCGTCGCCTTGAACGTGCCGACACCCGGCACTTCCAGGTCATCCACCAGGTTGCCGGTAGGGAACATCGAGCCACCGCCGCCCTCTTCTTCCGCCGCCGGGTCCATGAATTCCAGTTGCACCTCGGCGGCCGGGAAGGTCACGCCGTCGAGTTCAAAGTCACCGGTTTCCTGCACCGCACCGTCAGTGATCGGTACGTGAGCGATGATGGTCTTGCCGATATTCGCCTGCCACACCCGCACCACGGCCACGCCGTTGTGCGGAATGCGCGCGGCATCTACCAGGCCGGCGCTGATGGCGAACGAACCCACCGCCGCCGACAGGTTGCCGCAATTGCCGCTCCAGTCCACGAACGGTTTGTCGATGGACACCTGCCCGAACAGGTAGTCGACGTCGTGATCGGCGCGGGTGCTTTTGGCGAGGATCACGGTTTTGCTGGTGCTGGACGTCGCGCCGCCCATGCCGTCGATCTGCTTGTCGTACGGGTCGGGGCTGCCGATCACCCGCAACAACAACGCATCTCGCGCCGCACCCGGCGCCTGGGCGGACTCGGGCAAATCCTTGAGGTTGAAAAACACACCCTTGCTGGTACCGCCACGCATGTAGGTGGCGGGAATCTTGATCTGCGGTACGTGTGCCATGGTGGTCCTCATGGGCCGGGGCGCAAACCCCGGCCACAGTTGTCAGGCAGTAACAGCCGATTCCAGGAAGTCCTGGGCAAAGCGTTGCAACACGCCGCCCGCCTCGTAGATCGACACTTCTTCAGCCGTGTCCAGGCGGCAGGTCACCGGCACCTCGACACGCTCGCCATTCTTGCGGTTGATCAACAAGGTCAGCTGCGCACGCGGGGTGCGTTCGCCGATCACGTCGTAGGTTTCCGTGCCGTCGATCTTCAGGGTCTTGCGGTCGGTGCCCGGCAGAAACTCCAGCGGCAACACGCCCATGCCCACCAGGTTGGTACGGTGGATGCGCTCGAAACCTTCGGCGGCGATCGCTTCCACACCCGCCAGGCGTACGCCCTTGGCCGCCCAGTCCCGGGACGAACCCTGGCCGTAGTCGGCGCCGGCAATGATGATCAGCGGCTGCTTGCGCTCCATGTAGGTTTCGATGGCCTCCCACATGCGCGTGACCTTGCCTTCCGGCTCCAGGCGCGCCAGCGAACCCTGCTTGACCTTGCCGTCTTCAACCACCATTTCATTGAACAGTTTCGGGTTGGCGAAGGTGGCGCGCTGCGCGGTCAAGTGGTCGCCGCGGTGGGTCGCGTAGGAGTTGAAGTCGACTTCCGGCAGGCCCATTTTCGCCAGGTATTCACCGGCGGCGCTGTCGAGCATGATCGCGTTGGACGGCGACAGGTGATCGGTGGTGATGTTGTCCGGCAGCACCGCCAGCGGGCGCATGCCCTTGAGCGGACGCGCGCCGGCCAGGGCGCCTTCCCAGTACGGCGGACGGCGGATATAGGTGCTCTGCGGGCGCCAGTCGTACAGCGGCGTGACCTTCGGGCCGGTGTCTTCGTGGATCGCGAACATCGGGATGTAGACCTGGCGGAACTGCTCCGGCTTGACCGATGTCTTGACCACTGCATCGATTTCTTCGTCGCTCGGCCAGATGTCCTTCAGGCGGATTTCCTTGCCGTTGGCATCCAGGCCCAGCACGTCCTTCTCGATATCAAAACGGATGGTGCCGGCAATCGCATAGGCCACCACCAGCGGCGGCGAAGCGAGGAATGCTTGCTTGGCATACGGGTGGATACGGCCATCGAAGTTGCGGTTACCCGACAGCACGGCGGTGGCGTACAGGTCGCGGTCGATGATCTCTTGCTGGATCACCGGGTCGAGTGCGCCGGACATGCCGTTGCAGGTGGTGCACGCAAACGCCACCACGCCGAAACCCAACTGCTCCAGTTCGGTGGTCAGCCCGGCTTCGTCGAGGTACATGGCGACGGTTTTCGAACCCGGCGCCAGGGACGACTTGACCCACGGCTTGCGGGCCAGCCCGAGTTTGTTGGCATTGCGCGCCAGCAGGCCGGCGGCAATCACGTTGCGCGGGTTGCTGGTGTTGGTGCAACTGGTGATGGCAGCGATGATCACCGCGCCGTCGGGCATTTGCCCCGGCACGTCATCCCACTGGCCAGAGATGCCCTTGGCCGCCAGGTCGCTGGTGGCGACGCGGGCGTGGGGGTTGCTCGGGCCGGCCATGTTGCGCACCACCGAGGACAAATCGAAGCTCAGGCCACGCTCGTATTGCGCGCCCTTGAGGTCGTCCGCCCACAGGCCGGTGTGGCGAGCGTATTGCTCCACCAGGGTGACTTGTTCGTCTTCACGGCCAGTGAGCTTGAGGTAGGCGATGGTCTGTTGGTCGATGTAGAACATCGCCGCCGTGGCGCCGTATTCCGGGGCCATGTTGGAGATGGTGGCGCGGTCGCCCAGGGTCAGCGCCGAAGCGCCTTCGCCGAAGAACTCCAGCCACGCCCCCACGACCTTTTGCTTGCGCAGGAACTCGGTCAACGCCAGCACCATGTCGGTGGCGGTGATGCCCGGTTGCAGCTTGCCCGTCAGCTCCACACCGACGCTTTCCGGCAGGCGCATCCACGAGGCGCGGCCGAGCATCACGCTCTCCGCTTCGAGGCCGCCAACGCCGATGGCGATCACCCCCAGCGCGTCCACATGAGGCGTGTGGCTGTCGGTGCCGACGCAGGTATCCGGGAAGGCCACGCCGTCGCGCACCTGGATCACCGGGGACATTTTCTCCAGGTTGATCTGGTGCATGATGCCGTTGCCCGGCGGGATCACGTCGACGTTCTTGAAGGCCTTTTTGGTCCACTCGATAAAGTGGAAGCGGTCTTCGTTGCGACGGTCTTCAATGGCGCGGTTTTTCTCGAATGCCTGCGGGTCAGAACCACCCGCTTCGACGGCCAGGGAGTGGTCGACGATCAGTTGAGTGGGCACCACCGGGTTGACCTGGGCCGGGTCGCCGCCTTGCAGGGCGATGGCATCGCGCAGGCCGGCGAGGTCCACCAGGGCGGTCTGGCCGAGAATGTCGTGGCACACCACACGGGCCGGGAACCACGGGAAGTCGAGGTCGCGTTTGCGTTCGATCAGTTGGCTGAGGGAGGCGTTGAGGGTTGCGGGGTCGCAGCGACGCACCAGGTTTTCGGCGAGCACGCGGGAGGTGTACGGCAGTGTGGCGTAGGCGCCGGGGGTGATTGCATCGACCGCCGCGCGGGCATCAAAGAAATCGAGGCGGCTGCCGGGGAGCGGTTTGCGGTGTTCAGTGTTCATAGGCTCGGACTCGGTCACGGTAAGGTGTACAGCAAAAACCTGTGGCATGGGCCTGGATGAACACGGTCCCTGTGGGAGCCGGGCTTGCCCGCGATGCAGGCACCTCGGTGTGTCAGTTACACCGAGGTGATGCTATCGCAGGCAAGCCAGCTCCCACATTGAACCGGTTCCGATCCTGAAAACCGGCGCCTCAGATTCCCACCACTCAGCGACGTTCGATTGGCACGAACTTGCGCTGCGGGACGCCGATGTACTCGGCGCTCGGACGGATGATGCGATTGTTGGCACGCTGTTCAAATACATGCGCGGCCCATCCTGTCAGCCGCGAGCAGACGAAAATCGGCGTGAACAGCTTGGTCGGGATGCCCATGAAGTGGTACGCCGAGGCATGGTAGAAGTCGGCGTTGGGGAACAGTTTCTTCTGCTCCCACATGGTCTTGTCGATGGCTTCGGAAACCGGGAACAACACGGTGTCGCCCACCTCCTGCGCGAGTTTTTTCGACCAGCCTTTGATCACCTCGTTACGCGGGTCGCTGTCTTTATAGATCGCGTGACCGAAGCCCATGATCTTGTCCTTGCGCGCCAGCATGCCGAGGGTGCCTTCCACCGCTTCCTGGGCGGACGAGAAACGCTCGATCATCTCCATCGCCGCTTCGTTGGCCCCGCCGTGCAGCGGGCCGCGCAGGGAGCCGATGGCAGCGGTGACGCAGGAATACAGGTCCGACAGGGTCGACGCACACACGCGGGCGGTGAACGTCGAGGCGTTGAACTCGTGCTCGGCGTAGAGGATCAACGAGACGTTCATCACCTTGACGTGCAAGTCGCTGGGCTTCTTGTCGTGCAGCAGGTGCAGGAAGTGACCGCCGATGGACGGCTCGTCGGTCACGCAATTGATGCGCAGGCCATCGTGGCTGAAGCGGTACCAGTAGCACATGATCGCCGGGAACGCCGCCAGCAGGCGGTCGGTCACGTCGCGCTGCACAGAGAAGTCTTTCTCCGGCTCGATATTGCCCAGGAACGAACAACCGGTGCGCATCACGTCCATCGGGTGGGCGTCGGCGGGGATGCGTTCCAGCACTTCTTTCAGCGCCTGGGGCAGGTCACGCAGTTTGCCGAGCTTGGCGGTGTAGGCGGCCAGCTCGGCCTTGGTCGGCAGTTCGCCGTAGAGCAGCAGGTAGGCGACTTCTTCAAACTGCGCGTCGGCGGCGAGTTCGCGCACGTCGTAGCCGCGGTAGGTCAAGCCGGCACCGGCCTGGCCTACGGTGGACAGTGCGGTCTGCCCGGCAACCTGGCCACGCAGGCCGGCTCCACTGAGTACTTTTGCTTCGGCCATGGTTATCTCCAATCTTGTAGTTATTAGTGAGCGCTCGCGTTACTTCTTGGCGGCGAACAGCGCGTCGAGCTTCTGCTCGAAGGTGTGGTAGTCGATGCGATCGTAAAGCTCCATGCGGGTTTGCATGGTGTCGATCACGTTCTGCTGGGTGCCGTCGCGACGGATCGCGGTGTAGACGTTTTCGGCGGCCTTGTTCATGGCGCGGAAGGCCGAGAGCGGGTACAGGACGATGGAAACATCCGCAGATTTCAGTTGATCGACTGTGTAGAGAGGTGTCGCACCGAATTCGGTGATGTTAGCCAGGATCGGCGCCTTCACCCGGGAGGCGAACAGTTTGTACATTTCAAGCTCAGTGATGGCCTCCGGGAACACCATGTCGGCGCCGGCCTCGATGCAGGCGGCGGCACGTTCCAGGGCGGATTCCAGACCTTCCACGGCCAGTGCGTCGGTGCGGGCCATGATCACGAAGCTGTCATCGGTGCGCGCATCCACGGCGGCCTTGATGCGGTCGACCATCTCCTGCTGGGACACGATTTCTTTATTCGGACGATGACCGCAACGCTTGGCGCCCACCTGGTCTTCAATATGGATCGCCGCCGCGCCGAACTTGATCATCGACTTGACGGTGCGCGCGACGTTGAATGCGGAGGAGCCAAAACCGGTGTCCACGTCCACCAACAGCGGCAGGTCGCACACGTCAGTGATGCGGCGCACGTCGGTCAGCACGTCATCCAGGCCGGTGATGCCCAGGTCCGGTACGCCGAGGGAGCCGGCCGCCACCCCGCCACCCGACAGGTAGATCGCCTTGAAACCGGCACGCTTGGCCAGCAGCGCGTGGTTGGCGTTGATCGCGCCGACCACCTGCAATGGGTGTTCGCTGGCCACGGCGTCACGGAAACGCTGGCCTGGAGTAGTGTTGTTATTGGAACTCATGACTCACCTCGTGATTGGGGAGCGCCGTCCGGGAAGTGACGGGCAATGTTGCGTTTGGAAGCGCCGATATGACGGCGCATCAACAACTCGGCCAGTTCACCGTCGCGATCGGCAATCGCGTCAAGAATGCGGTGATGCTCGGCAAAGGCCTGGCGTGGACGATTGGGGGTGGCGGAGAACTGGATGCGGTACATGCGCACCAGCTGATACAGCTCGCCGCACAACATTTGGGTCAGGGTGCGGTTACCGGCGCCTTGAATTATCCGGTAATGAAAGTCGAAGTCGCCTTCCTGCTGGTAATAGCCGACACCGGCCTGGAAGGCCGCATCGCGTTCGTGGGTGTGCAGCACCTGGCGCAACTCTTCGATCTCGGCGTCGGTCATGCGCTCGGCGGCCAGGCGACAGGCCATGCCTTCCAGGGATTCGCGGATTTCGTAGAGTTCGATCAGCTCTTCATGGCTCAAGGACACCACTCGTGCGCCCACGTGGGGGATGCGCACCAGCAGGCGCTGGCCTTCCAAACGGTGGATCGCCTCGCGCAGCGGGCCACGGCTGATGCCATAGGTGCGTGCCAGTTCCGGCTCGGAGATCTTGCTGCCGGGGGCGATCTCGCCCTTGACGATGGCGGCCTGGATACGCCGGAAGACGTTCTCGGACATGGTCTGGGAATCGTCTTGGGCCATCACTGGGGTCTCCAGTTGATCCAGCATATTGTCGACACCTTTAAAAGCAATGCGGCAAAAACTAGCCAATCAGCCCAAGATAGTCAAAGAATAAATACACATTGTCGACAATCGTCTAATAACCCGCCTTGCACTCTATCAGGGCATGGCCGGCTGCCAGCGCTGGCGCAAGAAAACCTTCATGTTAGAATGCCGGCCACTTTTGCCTCACATCCCTGGATGAAAAGGCGCACGAGGGAGCTTGCGCAGCAATGCCAGTCGCCTTGAATTGAACATCGCACTGCACCGCGTCAGGATTTATGAGACTCAAGCCCTTCCCCCTTTTGCTTCTACTGCTTATGCCGGGCCTTGGCGTTGCTGCCGAGAAGACCGTGTATGGGCTCAATGAATACGCCAAGTTGGCCGGCATCGACCTGGAAGTGGCCGCCAAACTCGACACCGGCGCCAAGACTGCGTCCTTGAGCGCCCGCGACATCAAGCGTTTCAAGCGCAACGGTGAATCCTGGGTGCGCTTCTACCTGGCCATCGACACCGCACATTCCCACCCCATCGAGCGTCCCCTGGCCCGCGTGAGCAAGATCAAGCGCCGCGCCGGTGACTACGACCCCGATGAGGACAAGAACTACACCGCCCGTCCAGTGATTGCCCTGGACATCTGCATGGGCACCGCTTTACGCAGTATCGAAGTGAACTTGACTGACCGCAGCGCCTTCCAATACCCGCTGCTGATCGGCTCCGAAGCGCTGAAACGCTTTGATGCGCTGGTCGACCCCAGTCTTAAATACGCGGCGGGCAAACCTGCCTGCGCCACCGACGCTCATACCGCTGAGTAATTTGAATGCGCTCTCTTAATCTGCACCTGAAAATCCTGATCGCCGTTTTGGTGGTATTGGGCATTTCGGTCACCGCCTATCAGATTTTCGTGCTGGGGATACCCGTCACCGAGGACGCCACCGACGACCTGTGGAACATCGACGCCAAGGTCGAGTTCGTCGCCAACGCCAAGGACCCGGTGAAAATCCAGATGTTCGTGCCGCCCCTGAGCCGCGACTTCGTCAGCCTGAATGAAAGCTTCATCTCGAATAACTACGGCGTCAGCGTCAATCGCCTCGACGGCAACCGCAAGGTCACCTGGTCGGCCCGCCGGGCCAAGGGCAACCAGACCCTCTACTACCGCCTGGTGCTGACCAAGCGCTACAGCGGTGAAAAGGTCAAGATCAAGGGCCCGACCTTCCGCGACAGCATCGCCGTCGAAGGCCCGGAAAAGATCGCCGCCGAAGCCCTGCTGGCGCCGATCCGCCAGCACTCGGCCGACGTCGAGACCTTTATCAGCGAAGCCATCAAGCGCACCAACAACCTCAACGACGACAACGTGAAGCTGCTGCTGGCGGGCGACCCGTCGACGCCGCACAAGGCCAAGATCGTCGAGCTGCTGCTGTCCATCGCCCACGTGCCGGTGGAAAAGGTCCACACCATCCGCCTGGTGGCCGACCAGCCGCAAACCCCGGAACTCTGGCTACGCAGCTTCAATGGCAATGACTGGCTGTACTTCAACCCCGACACCGGCGAGCAAGGCCTGCCAGCCGACCGCCTGCTGTGGTGGACCGGCGATGAAAACCTGATCACCGTCGATGGCGGCAAAAAGGCCATGGTGACCTTCAGCCTCAACAACAGCGAAATGAACGCGATTCGCCTGGCCAAGCTGACGGACGAAAACACCGACGCCAACTTCCTCGAATACTCGCTGTACGGCCTGCCGCTGCAAACCCAACAGACCTTCATGATCATGGTGATGATCCCGATTGGCGTGCTGGTGATCCTGATCCTGCGCAACCTGATCGGCCTGCAGACCCTCGGCACCTTTACCCCGGTACTGATTGCCCTGGCGTTCCGCGAGACACAACTGGGCTTCGGGATTGTGTTGTTCACCATTATTACGGCGCTGGGGCTGTCGCTGCGGTCTTACCTGGAACACTTGAAGCTGCAGATGCTGCCGAGGCTCTCGGTGGTGCTGACCTTCGTGGTGGTGCTGATCGCGGCCATCAGCCTGTTCAGCCACAAGCTGGGCCTGGAGCGCGGGCTGTCGGTGGCGCTGTTCCCGATGGTGATCCTGACCATGACCATCGAACGCCTGTCGATCACCTGGGAAGAACGTGGCGGCGGCCATGCGATGAAAGTCGCGATCGGCACGCTGTTCGCCGCATCCCTGGCCCACATCATCATGAGCGTGCCGGAGCTGATCTACTTCGTGTTCACCTTCCCGGCGATCCTGTTGATCCTGGTGGGCTTCATGCTGGCCATGGGTCGTTATCGCGGCTACCGCCTGACCGAACTGGTACGTTTCAAGGCCTTCCTCAAGGCTGATTCGTAATGTTCGGCTTCTGGAAGACCTGGAAGGCCCTGGAAGCGCGGGGGATCATGGGCATCAACCGGCGTAATGCCGACTACGTGCTCAAGTACAACAAGCGCAGCCTGTACCCGATCGTCGATGACAAGATCATCACCAAGGAACGGGCCATGGCCGCCGGCATCCACGTGCCGGAAATGTACGGGGTCATTTCCACCGAGAAGGAAATCGACAAGCTCGACGAGATCATCGGCGGGCGCAGCGACTTCGTGATCAAACCGGCCCAGGGTGCCGGCGGTGACGGCATCCTGGTGATCGCCGACCGTTTTGAAGGGCGCTATCGCACGGTCTCCGGCAAGATCATCAGCCATGAAGAGATCGAGCATCAGATTTCCAGCATCCTCACCGGCCTGTATTCCCTCGGTGGCCACCGTGACCGGGCGCTGATCGAATACCGGGTGGTGCCCGACCAGATCTTCAAAAGCATCAGCTACGAAGGTGTGCCGGACATCCGCATCATTGTGCTGATGGGCTACCCGGTGATGGCCATGCTGCGCTTGCCGACCCGTCAGTCCGGCGGCAAGGCCAACCTGCACCAGGGCGCGATTGGCGTGGGTGTCGACCTGGCCACCGGCCTGACCCTGCGCGGCACCTGGCTGAACAGCATCATTACCAAGCACCCGGACACCACCAACGCGGTGGATGGCGTGCAACTGCCCAACTGGGACGGCTTCATGAAGCTCGCCGCCGGCTGCTACGAGCTGTGTGGGTTGGGTTACATCGGCGTGGACATGGTGCTGGACCAGGAAAAGGGTCCATTGATCCTGGAGCTTAACGCTCGCCCGGGGCTGAACATACAGATCGCCAACGACTGCGGCCTGACCTTGCGCACCCATGCGGTGGAGGCCCGATTGGAAGAGCTGAAGGCCGCAGGCGTGACGGAAACGCCGGAAGAGCGGGTGAAGTTTGTGCAGGAGATGTTTGGGCATATTCCGGCGGTCGAGGGATAAACCCAGTGACCTGTTCCGTACACCCGCTGCCCTACCGGGCCAACCCTGCCGAATACTTTGCAGCCATCCGCCATGCCCCCGGCGCGGTGCTGCTGGACAGCGGCCGACCGGCTGCCGAGCGCGGCCGTTATGACCTGCTGAGCGCCTGGCCCGAGACGACACTGACGGTACTGCCGGACGAAAGCGGCAGCGATTTCCTGCACCGCTTGCGAGAAAACCTGAGGTTGCTGGGTGAAGCCACGATTCCCGCGCCCTACGCACTGCCGTTTGCCGGTGGCCTGATCGGTTACCTGAGCTATGACTTCGGTCGCCATCTTGAACAACTGCCGCACCTGGCCGTGGACGACCTGCACCTGCCGGATGCGCGCTTTGGCCTGTACGCCTGGGCCTTGATCAGCGATCACCAGGCGCAGACCAGCCAACTGGTGTTCCACCCCAACCTGGCGGAAAGCGAACGGCAACGCCTGATCACCTTGTTCGGCGAGCCGGCCATCAGCCCATCGGCCACGTTCAAGCTGCAAGGCCCGATGGCCCCGGACGTGACAGCCGACACCTACAAACACGCCCTCGCCCGCATCCAGGACTACATCCAGGCCGGTGACTGCTACCAGGTCAACTTTGCCCAACGCTTCCGCGCCCCGTGCGTCGGCGATCCGTGGGTGGCCTACTGCGCTTTGCGGGACGCCTGCCCGACGCCGTTTTCCGGGTTCCAGAGCCTGCCGGACGAGGGCGCAGTGCTCAGTTTGTCACCGGAGCGCTTCGTCAAAATCAGCCAGCGCCAAGTGGAAACCCGCCCGATCAAGGGCACCCGGCCACGGGGTGCGACGCCTGCGGAAGATGCAGCCAACGCCGCCGAACTGCTGGCCAGCCCCAAGGATCGTGCCGAGAACCTGATGATCGTCGACCTGCTGCGCAACGACCTGGGCCGCACCTGCCGTACCGGCTCGGTGAAAGTCCCGGAGTTGTTCAGCCTGGAAAGCTATCCCAACGTGCATCATCTGGTCAGCAGCGTGACCGGCGAATTGGCCGACGATAAAGACGCCCTGGACCTGATCGCCGGCAGCTTCCCCGGTGGCTCCATCACCGGCGCACCGAAGATCCGCGCGATGCAGATCATCGACGAGCTGGAGCCAACCCGGCGCGGGTTGTACTGCGGTTCGTTGTTATACCTGGACGTGCGCGGCGAGATGGACAGCTCTATCGCGATCCGCAGCCTGTTGGTCAAGGATGGGCAGGTGTGCTGCTGGGGCGGCGGCGGGATTGTCGCGGACTCGGAGTGGCAGGCGGAGTACCAGGAGTCGATGACCAAGGTGCGGGTGTTGTTACAAACCTTGGAAAGCCTGTAGCACGCAGCCCCTCCCTGGCTCTGCGACGCGGAGCCAAGCAGCAGAAAAAACCTGAATCAGTACTGAAGTGGACGGAGCTGAAGTCGGACGATAGCGTCCGGCTTCAACCGTCCACCAGCCGTCTGTGAAGGATCACATGAAACGACTGCCTACTTGTCAGGAAAGATTTCCGAGATTGCATCTGCCCTTAACCGCACCTATCAGCTCCCAAATTGGGAGGTTGCAGCGATGCGGATAATCGCTCTGTCTGCCTTGCGAATATTCTGGGAAAGCCAACCCGGTTACAGGGATGCCAAAACGCCGCTGGTCGAGCTGTATCGCCATAATGCGGAGACCGTGTGATGAACATCAAACCTATTCATTCCCAGGAAGACCTGACGGCTGCGCTCGCGCGCGTCGAGCAGCTTTGGGAAGCGGAAATCGGCTCGCCTGAGGGTGACGAGCTGGAAATTCTCGCAATACTTATCGAAAAGTACGAAGCAGAGCATTACCCAATGCCGCCTTCGGATCCCGTAGAAGCAATTAAATTTCGAATGGAGCAACTAGGCCTGACCGCCCGTGACCTGGAGCCTTTCATAGGTCCGAGCGGGCGGGTTTCTGAAGTGCTGAACCACAAGCGCAAACTGAGCTTGTCGATGATCAAACGCCTGCATGAAGGCTTGCGCATTCCTTATGAGAGTCTGCTGGCAGGGGCCTAGGCTGTGCAGTGGCCACACCGGCCCCATCGCGGGCAAGCCCGGCTCCCACAGGGGAGCGCGGTCAACATGTGGGAGCTGGCTTGCCTGCGATGAGGCGTCAGCCACGCCAAATAACTTACAGGCTCAACTGCCGATTCGACGCCTTGATGAACTCTTTCTTCAAGTCCTCAAACGAATGCACCGCCGGGAACTGCGGGAACTCGCGGATCACGTTCTCCGGCGCGTGGAACAGAATCCCGCGGTCGGCTTCACCCAGCATGGTGGTGTCGTTGTAGGAATCACCGGCGGCAATCACTCGGTAGTACAAGGTCTTGAAGGCCAGCACCGACTGACGCTTCGGATCTTTCTGGCGCAGTTGGTAGCTCACCACCCGGTCGTTCTCGTCGGTGATCAACCGATGGCACAGTAAGGTCGGGAAGCCCAGTTGACGCATCAGTGGCTGGGAGAACTCATAGAAGGTGTCCGACAGGATCACCACCTGGAAGCGCTCGCGCAGCCAGTTGACGAACTCGATGGCGCCGTCCAGGGGCTTGAGGGTGGCGATCACTTCCTGGATGTCCGAGAGCTTCAGCCCGTGTTCATCAAGAATACGCAGGCGCTGTTTCATCAGCACGTCGTAGTCGGGAATGTCCCGGGTGGTGGCCCGCAAGGATTCAATACCGGTTTTTTCGGCGAAGGCGATCCAGATTTCCGGGACCAGTACGCCTTCCAGGTCGAGACAGGCAATTTCCACAAGACACTCCCATTTAACGTTATTGAGTTGAGCGAGCAAAAGGACTGCCGAACTCTAGCGATTCATGCTGGCCGCCGCAACGCAGCCGGGATTTTGTTACCATCGCCCCCCTATAGAGCGCTAAGCGCCATTGACCTGTAGGAACCGTCCTGATGAACCAAGCCTTCGACGTCGCTGAACTCGCCGCGACTTATGCCAACAAATCCGCCCAGGACATTCTCAAGCTGGCGTTCAGCCAGTTTGGCGACGACCTGTGGATCTCTTTCAGCGGTGCCGAGGACGTGGTGCTGGTCGACATGGCCTGGAAGCTGAACAAGAACGTCAAGGTGTTCAGCCTCGACACCGGCCGCCTGCACCCGGAGACCTACCGGTTTATCGAGCAGGTGCGTGAGTTCTACAAGATCGAAATCGAACTGATCTCGCCGGACCAGAGCAAGCTGGAACCCTTCGTCAAGGAAAAGGGCCTGTTCAGTTTCTATAAGGACGGCCATGGCGAGTGCTGTGGCGTACGCAAGATCGAACCGCTGCGCCGCAAGCTTTCCGGCGTAAGCGCCTGGGCCACCGGCCAGCGCCGCGACCAGAGCCCCGGCACCCGCAGCCAGGTGGCTGCGCTGGAAATTGATACGGCCTTCTCCACCCCGGAACGCACCCTGTACAAGTTCAACCCGCTGGCGCAGATGACCAGCGAGGAAGTCTGGGGTTACATCCGCATGCTCGAGCTGCCGTACAACAGCCTGCACGAGCGCGGCTTTATCAGCATCGGCTGTGAGCCCTGCACCCGCCCGGTATTGCCGAACCAGCACGAACGCGAAGGCCGTTGGTGGTGGGAAGAAGCAACCCAGAAAGAATGCGGGTTGCACGCCGGGAACATCATCAGCAAGGCGTAACACCTGGGTCGAAAAACCTGTACACAGAAATGTCACCATCGGTGCCATTTTTGTGTGCACTTATAAAATCCTGCACCGAAAAGTTACATCCTCCCGCGTCACACCTTTTCTTAAATCCCCGCCCCTCTCTGCGCTACAAAATAAATAGCTGTTCAAGCGGTCAATTTATATCGCTTTAAATTCAGCGATTTATTTCCAATCGCTCTGAAAACCAACTTATCCGATAATTTTTCCGGCGAAAATCTGGCACGCATGTGGCTTAAGGCAAAACACACTTTGTATACAATCAACAAAAAAGATACATACACTTTGACATCAGCCGCTCCCCTGCTGATGTCCAGGAGCCTGCCGGAATGCGTACAAGCCTCTCCAATAACATCGCACTGGATCTGCCCTCCTCCCCCCTGAACCCCGAGGCCGTGAGCCCCGGCCCGCTGGTCCTCAGCCCGCGCCTGCACAACAAGGACCTGGCGCCCACCAAGGCCGAAGGCCGGCGCTGGGGCCGCTACAGCATCTTTGCCTTGTGGACCAACGATGTGCACAACATCGCCAACTATTCCTTCGCCATCGGCCTGTATGCGCTGGGCCTGGGCGGCTGGCAGATTCTACTGTCCCTGGGGATCGGCGCGGCGCTGGTGTACTTCTTCATGAACCTGTCCGGCTATATGGGGCAGAAGACAGGCGTGCCGTTTCCGGTGATCAGTCGCATCAGTTTCGGCATCCATGGCGCGCAGATTCCGGCACTGATTCGTGCGGTGATCGCGATTGCCTGGTTCGGGATTCAGACCTACCTGGCCTCGGTGGTTTTCCGCGTGCTGCTGACGGCGGTTCATCCCGGTTTTGCCGACTACGACCACAACTCGATCCTCGGCCTGTCGACCCTCGGCTGGGCGTGTTTTGTGACGATCTGGTTTGTGCAGCTCGCGATCCTCGCCTATGGCATGGAGATGGTGCGCCGCTATGAAGCCTTCGCCGGGCCGGTGATTTTGCTGACGGTGGCATCACTCGCCGGCTGGATGTATTTCCAGGCCGGCGGCCAGATCGCCTGGTCGATTCGCGAGCCACTCACCGGCGGCGAGATGTGGCGCAATATCTTCGCCGGCGGCGCGCTGTGGCTGGCGATCTACGGCACACTGATCCTGAATTTCTGCGACTTCGCCCGCTCCTCGCCCTGCCGCAAGACCATCATGGTCGGCAACTTCTGGGGCCTGCCGGTGAATATCCTGGTGTTCGCCGCCATCACCGTGCTGCTGTGCGGCGGGCAGTTCCACCTCAATGGCCGGGTGATCGAGAGCCCCACCGAAATCATCGCGGCGATTCCGAATACGTTCTTTCTGGTGCTGGGCTGCCTGGCGTTCCTGATTGTGACCGTGGCGGTGAACATCATGGCCAACTTCGTCGCTCCCGCCTTTGTGCTGAGCAACCTGGCGCCCAAGTACCTGAACTTCCGCCGTGCCGGGCTGATCAGCGCGACCGTAGCGGTGTTGATCCTGCCGTGGAACCTCTACAACAGCCCACTGGTGATCGTGTATTTCCTCTCAGGGCTCGGCGCTCTGCTGGGGCCGTTGTACGGGGTGATCATGGTCGACTACTGGTTGATCCGCAAAAGCCAGGTGGACGTGCCGCAGTTGTATAGCGAAGACCCGAAGGGCGCTTATTACTACAGCCGCGGGGTCAATTTGCGGGCGGTGGCGGCGTTTATTCCTGCGGCGGTGATCGCCATTCTCCTCGCCCTGCTGCCCGGTTTCGCCCACGTCTCGCCCTTCTCCTGGCTGATTGGCGCCGGTATTGCAGGGCTGCTGTACCTGCTGTTCGCCAAGCGCCAGCCGTATTACGCCGATGTGAGCGGCGAAAGCATTGCAGTCGATAACGTCAGTCATTAAGTAAGGACATTCCATGCGCATCCTTGTGGTCAACGTCAACACCACCGAGTCCATCACCGAAGCCATCGCCAAGCAGGCACGGGCGGTGGCGTCCCCCGGCACCGAGATCGTCGGGCTGACCCCGTTTTTCGGCGCCGAATCGGTGGAAGGCAATTTCGAAAGCTACCTGGCAGCCATCGCGGTGATGGACCGGGTGATGGCCTACGACCAGCCGTTCGATGCGGTGATCCAGGCCGGCTACGGCGAACATGGCCGCGAAGGCTTGCAGGAGTTACTCAACGTGCCGGTGGTGGACATCACTGAAGCGGCGGCCAGCACCGCGATGTTCCTCGGGCATGCCTATTCGGTGGTGACCACCCTGGACCGCACGGTGCCGCTGATCGAGGACCGGCTGAAACTGGCGGGTTTGTATCAGCGCTGTGCGTCGGTGCGGGCCAGCGGCATGGCAGTGCTGGAGCTGGAAGAAGACCCGCTGAAGGCCATGGAGGCCATCGTGCGCCAGGCTGAATTGGCGATCAGCGAAGACAAGGCCGAGGTGATCTGCCTGGGCTGCGGCGGCATGGCCGGGCTGGATGAGCAGATTCGCTACCGCACGGGTGTGCCGGTGGTGGACGGTGTGACCTCGGCGGTCACCATTGCTGAAGGGCTGGTGCGGTTGGGGCTGTCGACCTCGAAAATCCGCACGTATGCGACGCCAAGGCCGAAAAAAGTGATTGGCTGGCCCGGAAAGTTCGGACACTGAAGCTCCCACACTTTGATTCCCACAAGGATCAAATGGCACTGAACCGCCGCCCCAGCTCGCGTTCGACAAACTGCTCCAGAATGAAATCCACAAACGCCCGGGTCTTGCCGGGCAGCAGCTTGTGTTCGGGGTAGTACAGCGAGATGTTGCCGTCGTCGACGTACCAGTCGGGCAGCACGCGCACCAACTGGCCACTGTCGAGGAACGGCACCGCCATCGGCATGCTGACCAGCGCGATCCCCAGGCCCTGGGCGCTGGCGCAGCAAGCGGCGCCGGAGTCGCTCATGGTCATGCGCGGCTTGAGCACCAGCGGGCGCTGCTCGCGGTTGCGATGGGTGAGTTGCCAGGAGCGCACGCGCCCGGTTTGCGGTGAACGGATCAGAATGCCGTTGCAGAGCGACAAATCCTCGGGCGCGAGCACCGGCTTGCGTTTGGCGAGGTACTCGGGTGAGGCCAGCAGGATCCGATGCGCCGGGGCCAACTTGCGCGCGACCACGCCCTGGGGCAGCTCAAAACCACCGCCGATCGCGGCATCGAAGCCTTGGCCTATCAGGTCCACCTGGCGGTTATCAAAATGCCAGTCGGGGCTGATATCCGGAAAACGCTGCAAAAACTCACTCAGCAACGGCACCACATAGCGGGTACCGAACACAGTGCCCATGCTCACTTTAAGCGTGCCTACGGGCCGCCCTTCGGCGCTGGCCAGGTTGGCCACGGCGTTTTGAATAGTGGTGAGGCTGCCGCTGACCTCTTCCAGAAATAGCTTGCCTGCTTCGGTCAGGGTCAGGCGCCGGGTGCTGCGCTGAAAAAGCCGCACACCCAGGCGCGCTTCCAGCTTGGCCACGCTTTTACCCACGGCCGCCGGGGTCAGGCTCAGGTGCCGGGCGGCTTCGGCAAAGCTGCCACCCTCGGCGCTGCGCACAAAGCATTCGATACTGCCAAAGCTTTCCATATCGACCACTCTAAACTTTTGGTTTACACAGACTATAGCAATCACGGTCTACCGAGGACGCCATACGAGGTCGATACTCGACTCCAACCTCAACACACCTTCTGGAGATCGACATGACCACACACAACCTCAGCGGCAAAGTCGCCTTGATCCAGGGCGGTTCCCGCGGTATCGGCGCCGCCATCGTCAAGCGCCTGGCCGCCCAGGGCGCCGCCGTCGCCTTCACCTATGTCAGCTCGGCCGCCAAGGCCGAAGCATTGCAGAACAGCGTGATCAGCGAAGGCGGCAAAGCCCTGGCGATCCATGCCGACAGCGCCGATGCCGCCGCCATCCGCAGCGCCGTCAACGCCACCGTCGAAGCCTTCGGGCGCCTGGATATCCTGGTGAACAACGCCGGCGTGCTGGCCGTCGGCCCGCTGGAAGATTTCAGCCTGGAAGACTTCGACCGTACCCTCGCCATCAACGTACGCAGCGTGTTTGTCGCCACCCAGGAAGCCGCGCGGCACATGGGCGAAGGGGGCCGCATCATCAACATCGGCAGCACCAACGCCGACCGCATGCCGTTTGCCGGTGGCGGCCCGTACGCCATGAGCAAATCGGCGCTGGTCGGCCTGACCAAAGGCCTGGCCCGCGACCTGGGGCCACGGGGCATCACCATCAATAACGTGCAGCCAGGCCCGGTGGACACCGACATGAACCCGGCAAGCGGTGATTTCGCCGAGAGCCTGATCGGCTTCATGGCCGTGGGCCGTTATGGCCATGTGGAAGAGATCGCCAGTTTCGTCGCCTACCTGGCAGGCCCTGAGGCCGGCTACATCACCGGCGCCAGCCTGACCATCGACGGCGGCTTCGGCGCCTGAACCCAAGCTGCGACATCGCACCGCGCTCCGACCTTGGTCGACACTGACTAACGCCAAGCATCATGCGAGACTGTTCGCCCGGGCCGGGAATGCCCGGGCGTTCTTATGTCTGGAGTTCTCATGACGCTGTCCAGCGGGCTGATCGCCGCCGTTGCCCTGGCCTATATGGCCATTATGTTTGCCATCGCCTTTTACGGTGACCGTCGCCATGCGCCGCTGCCGCCGCGGATGCGTGCCTGGGTGTATAGCCTGTCGCTGGCGGTGTATTGCACCAGTTGGACATTCTTTGGTGCCGTAGGCCAGGCGGCCGAACAGTTGTGGGCGTTTTTACCGATCTACCTGGGGCCGGTGCTGCTCCTGGTGCTGGCGCCGTGGGTCCTGCAAAAGATGGTGCTGATCAGCAAGCAGGAAAACATCACCTCCATCGCCGACTTTATCGCCGCCCGTTACGGCAAATCCCAATCCCTTGCAGTGGTGGTGGCACTGATCTGCCTGGTGGGCGTGCTGCCTTATATCGCCTTGCAGCTCAAAGGCATCGTGCTGGGGGTGAACCTGCTGATCGGAGCCAGCGCCGACACCACCGGCACCCGCTCCCAGGACACGGCGCTGATTGTGTCGCTGGTGCTGGCACTGTTCACCATCGTGTTTGGTACCCGCAACCTGGACGCCACGGAACACCACCGGGGCATGGTGCTGGCGATTGCCTTTGAATCCCTGGTCAAGCTGTTCGCGTTTCTCGCCGTCGGTGCGTTTGTGACCTACGGCCTGTACGACGGTTTCGACGATCTGTTCAGCCAGGCGATGCTCGCGCCACGGCTGGAGGAATACTGGAAAGAGACGGTCAACTGGCCTTCGATGGTGGTGCAGACCGGCGTCGCGATGATGGCAATCATCTGCCTGCCCCGGCAGTTTCACGTCACCGTGGTGGAAAATATCGACCCCCAGGACCTGCGCCTGGCCAAGTGGGTGTTCCCGGCCTATCTGATCCTGGCCGCCCTGTTTGTGATCCCGATTGCCCTCGGCGGGAAGATGCTGCTGCCGGGCTCGGTATTACCGGACTCCTACGTGATCAGCCTGCCGCTGGCCGAAGCCCATCCGGCCCTGGCTGTGCTGGCGTTTATCGGTGGCGCTTCAGCGGCCACGGGCATGGTGATCGTCGCGAGTATCGCGCTGTCGACCATGGTCTCCAACGACATGCTGCTGCCCTGGCTGCTGCGCCGTTCCAGCGCCGAGCGGCCATTCGAAGTGTTCCGTCACTGGATGCTGTCGGTACGCCGGGTGAGCATTGTCATCATCCTGCTGCTGGCTTACGTCAGTTACCGGCTGCTGGGCTCCTCCGCCAGCCTTGCGACCATTGGCCAGATCGCGTTCGCCGCCGTGACCCAGCTGGCTCCAGCGATGCTCGGCGCACTGTATTGGAAACAGGCCAACCGACGTGGGGTCTTTGCCGGGTTGGCGGCAGGGACGTTCCTGTGGTTCTACACCTTGGTCCTACCAGTCACTGCGAAAAGTCTGGGCTGGTCCTTCAGCCTTTTCCCGGGCATGACGTGGCTGCATTCGCACCCACTGGGTTTGTCCGTGACTTCCCTGACCCTGGGCACCGTATTTTCCCTGGCGGGTAACTTCACATTGTTCGTGTGGGTCTCGATGCTGTCGCGTACGCGGGTGTCGGAGCATTGGCAGGCCGGGCGTTTTATCGGCCAGGAAATCAATCAACGGGCCAGCGCCCGCTCGATGCTTTCGGTACAGATCAACGATTTGCTCAGCCTGGCGGCGCGGTTTGTCGGTGAAGAACGGGCTCACCAGAGTTTTGTGCGCTTCGCCTATCGCCAGGGCAAAGGCTTTAACCCCAACCAGAACGCTGACAACGACTGGATCGCCCATACCGAACGCCTGCTGGCCGGTGTGCTCGGCGCTTCGTCGACCCGGGCGGTGGTGAAAGCCGCCATTGAAGGCAGGGAAATGCAGTTGGAGGACGTAGTCCGCATCGCCGACGAAGCGTCGGAAGTGCTGCAGTTCAACCGGGCGCTGCTGCAAGGCGCCATCGAAAACATCACCCAGGGCATCAGCGTGGTGGACCAGTCGTTGCGGCTGGTGGCCTGGAACCGGCGCTACCTGGAGCTGTTCAATTACCCCGAAGGCCTGATCAGTGTGGGCCGGCCGATTGCCGACATTATTCGCTACAACGCCGAACGCGGGCTGTGCGGCCCGGGCGAGGCCGAAGTGCACGTGGCGCGCCGCCTGCACTGGATGCGCCAGGGCCGTGCGCATACCTCCGAGCGGCTGTTCCCCAATGGCCGGGTGATCGAGCTGATCGGCAACCCGATGCCGGGCGGCGGGTTTGTCATGAGTTTCACCGACATCACCGCGTTCCGCGAAGCCGAGCAGGCGTTGACCGAGGCCAACGAAGGCCTCGAGCAGCGGGTGACCGAGCGTACTCACGAACTGTCGCAACTCAACGTTGCCCTGACCGATGCCAAGGGTGTCGCCGAGACGGCCAGCCAGTCGAAAACCCGGTTCCTCGCGGCGGTCAGCCACGACTTGATGCAGCCGTTGAACGCCGCAAGATTGTTCTCTGCTGCCCTCTCCCATCAGAACGACGGCATGTCGCCGGATGCCCGGCAATTGGTGCAGCATCTGGACAGCTCGTTGCGTTCAGCAGAAGACCTGATCAGCGACCTGCTGGATATTTCACGCCTGGAAAACGGCAAGATCAATCCCCAGCGCCAACCCTTCGTGCTCAATGAACTGTTCGATACGTTGGGCGCCGAGTTCAAGGCGCTGGCCCAGGAACAGGGGTTGCGCTTCCGCCTGCGGGGCAGTCGTTTGCGGGTCGACAGCGACATCAAGTTGCTGCGGCGGGTGTTGCAGAATTTCCTCACCAACGCGTTCCGCTATGCCGATGGGCCGGTGCTATTGGGTGTCAGGCGCCGTGGTGGCGACCTGTGCCTTGAGGTGTGGGACCGTGGTCCCGGCATTCCTCAGGACAAACAGAAAGTCATCTTCGAAGAATTCAAACGCCTGGACAGTCACCAGACCCGCGCCGAGAAAGGCCTGGGCCTGGGCCTGGCGATTGCCGACGGCTTGTGCCGCGTGCTCGGGCATCGCTTGAGCGTGCGTTCATGGCCGGGCAAGGGCAGCGTGTTCAGCGTGCGCGTGCCGTTGGCGCGCACCCAGGTCAGCGCGCCTGCCAAGCCGGCGCAGGAAAGCGGCCAGCCGTTGAGTGGCGCGCAGGTGCTGTGTGTGGATAACGAAGAAAGCATCCTGATCGGCATGCGCAGCTTGCTCACGCGCTGGGGCTGTGAAGTCTGGACCGCGCGCGACCAGGCGCAATGTGCCGCGCTGTTGGCGGAGGGTGTGCGCCCGCAACTGGCCCTGGTGGATTATCACCTCGACCACGGGGAGACCGGCACCGAGTTGATGGGCTGGCTGCGGGCACAACTGGCGGAGCCGATTCCGGGGGTGGTGATCAGTGCCGATGGACGGCCGGAGATGGTGGCCGAGGTGCATGCGGCGGGGTTGGATTACCTGGCCAAGCCGGTGAAGCCGGCGGCATTGCGGGCCTTGTTGAGCCGGCACCTGCCGCTTTAGCCCATGTGGGAGCTGGCTTGCCTGCGATGGCATCGCCTCGGAGTATCTGGAGGACCGAGGTGTCTGCATCGCAGGCAAGCCAGCTCCCACAGAGACCGGTGACTATTCGGGCAACTGCGCCACGCCGTCTTCATCGGTCATCGCCCGTTCCAGCAGGTCGGCCGGCAGGCTTTTGCTGGCGCGGGCGCCGAGCAGCTTCAGTTGCTCGGTACGGCTCACCAGGTTTCCGCGTCCGTCTGTCAGCTTGTTGCGCGCTGCGCTGTAGGCTTTGTCCAACTGCTGCAGGCGGTTGCCCACCTCGTCCAGGTCCTGGATAAACAGCACGAACTTGTCATACAGCCAACCGGCGCGCTCGGCGATTTCCCGGGCGTTCTGGCTTTGCCGCTCCTGTTTCCACAGGCTGTCGATCACCCGCAAAGTCGCCAGCAGCGTGGTCGGGCTGACGATCACGATATTGCGGTCGAACGCCTCCTGGAACAGGTTCGGCTCGGCTTGGAGTGCAGCCGAAAATGCGGCTTCGATGGGCACGAACAGCAGCACGAAATCCAGGCTGTGCAGGCCTTCGAGACGTTTGTAGTCCTTGCCGGCCAAGCCTTTGACGTGGTTGCGCAACGACAGCACATGCGCCTTCAGGGCGGCTTGGCCGATCGCTTGATCGTCCTCTGCAACGTACTGTTGATAGGCCGTCAGGCTGACCTTGGAATCCACCACCACCTGCTTGTCACCCGGCAGCATGATCAACACGTCAGGCTGGAAGCGCTCGCCGTCCGGGCCCTTGAGGCTGACCTGGGTCTGGTACTCGCGGCCCTTTTCCAGCCCGGCATGTTCCAGCACTCGCTCCAGGATCAGTTCGCCCCAGTTACCCTGGGTTTTCTGGCCCTTGAGGGCGCGGGTCAGGTTGGTGGCCTCATCGGAAAGGCGCAGGTTCAGCTGTTGCAGGCGCTCCAGTTCCTTGGCCAGGGAAAAGCGCTCGCGGGCTTCGCTTTGGTAGCTTTCTTCGACGCGCTTTTCGAACGACTGGATGCGCTCCTTGAGCGGGTCGAGCAATTGGCCGAGGCGCTGTTGGCTGGTTTCGGCGAAGCGCTGTTCGCGCTCGTCGAAGATCTTCCCGGCGAGTTCAGCGAATTGCGCGCGCAGCTCATCACGGGAACCTTGCAGGTCGCTGAGGCGTTGCTGATGGCTTTCCTGTTGCTCGCGCAATTCGGCGCGCAGGGACGCAGACAAGGCATCCAGGCGGCGCAGTTCGGTTTCTTTGGCGGAACGGTCGAGGTTCCAGGCGTGAGCGGCGTCGCGGGCGTTGTCGCGGTCGATCTGCAGCAGTTCGACTTCCCGGCGCACGGCGGCGAGGTCGGCTTGCTTGGCGGCGTTGGCCTGGCTCAGGTCGCTGATTTCGTCACGGCTGGCGTCCAGCTGCGCGGCGAGCCCTTCCTGGGCCAGTTGCGCGGTGGCCAGGCGCTCTTCGAGCAATTCCCAGCCGGCCATCCGTGCGCTCAGTCGGCGCTGAATCTGCCAGCACAGGCCCAACAGCGGCAATCCAGCACCGGCGAGACCCAGCGCAACACTGGTCCAGTCAAAAGCCATAGCGATTCCTGCCGTCACCCGAAAAGAAGAAGGTTAACCAAGCCTGCGCATTGAGGACAGCTCAGTCTTCGATCTGGCCCAGTTCACGCTGGGCGATGCGGTCGCCGGCGCGGGCTGCCTGGCGCAGCAAGTCGTGGCCGATGCGGCGGTCCCGGGCATTGCCGCACTCGCGGCACATCAACTGGCCCAGACGGCTTTGCGCTACTACTACGCCAGCACGAGCCGGTTGCTTGAGCAAATGCCCGGCGAAGTGTTTGACGTTGGGGCTGTGGCCCAGGCGCGGGCTGTCGAGCAACCACAAGGCGACTTTCAGGGAAAAACGCTTGGGTGCGGTAACAACCTGAGGGCTGTCGGTAACAGAAGGTGATACTGAGCGAAACTTCATAAAGCACTGTGGGACAGAACGGAAGGCGCGCCACTCTACTCTTTTTTTCGTACAGGTAAAGCTGAAAAAACCCTGCACGCCCGTTCTAGAGCAAGCGCTTGGGACAATCCACAGAAGCTGTGGATAACTCAGTGGACAACCGTTACGTAACTCCCGCAAAGGCCCGTGGAACGGGGGCCGCGCTCAAACTGACGATTTTTTCACCAATAAAAAAAAGCTCGATTTTTCATTGACTTAAATTTTAGTTGCAGGCACCCGGGGGCATTGCAGAGCGTATGTCAGTGCGGTTACACAGGACGCAACCAATGTGCACAACTACCCGCCTGACGGTTATATCAACCGCGTTTTTTGGTCGCAAGGCGGCCGAGGAATGTTACCGACGCACCGAGGCCAGAAAAGTTTTTTACCTAGCACACTTCCTTTCACCGTTTCAATCCGTTACTATCCGCGGCGTTAGTACCAAGCTGAAAGTCAATTCTGGTCGAACAACTCCCTCACGGCACCGCCGACAAAAAGGGATCGACCACCTCGATGGTTTCCAGGTATCACTTGCGACGACACAGCCTTTGAACAAGCAAAGGGTGTCGCGAAGTTTCAATACTCTGAAAGAACCAACCTGCAAATTGATCAGGATCTTCACCCCGGGCCCAGAACCTTTGCCCCTGTTGTGTTGCCTGCCCTCCTAAGTACCTACCTGCCAGCCCAAGCGCGCCAACTTAATAGCGCTTCAAACTGGCTGCTTTGTTCCAGTCGGGTTCTTCGTTCGATCAATAGTGATCAACGTCACTGGAACGTTTTAACGTTGCACGGTTCTTAACCGTGTCATTTGTAGGAACACCAATAATATGTCCACTCAAATCCACACTCAGGATGCCATTCGCACCCTAACTAACGCTTTTGCACCAATGAACTGCCTGATCATGGCCGCTCGCAAAGGCTGCTTCAGCTTTACCCTGGTCAACGAACACGGCATCGCTCGTCACAGCGAACGCCTGTACCCCGATCAATACTCCAGCGCAGAACCGCTGCAGGCCGTGATCGATCGTACTCGCCAGGCACTGGTTGCCTGATCGACCCGGATCGCTGAAACACAAAAACCCCGGTTAAAACCCGGGGTTTTTTATTGCCTGAAATTCAGGCGCGCTAAGTTCAAATTGATATAAACGCTATAACTAAATGATGAAAATATTTTAAAAACAGTCCTTTACGTCGTAAATATGACACTACACTTCAACTCAAGCGGCATGATCCGCTTCCGGCGAGCCTGAGATCCGATTCACTGCTGCCAAGCCCCCTCTCAGGTATCGCCGACCCATTTCATGGATTGAGGCTTTTATGGGCATCGCCGCCAGCGAATTGTGTCGTTATGTGATCCGGCCCACCCTGCTTTATTTGGGTCGCCATAACCCGACTGCCGAATCCCTGCTGCTGGGCATCGCCGCCAGCCAGTCGGCACTCGGTTCCGCCCTGCACGACCGTCGCGGCCACGGCCTCTACAGCATCACCGAACCGCGCCACCGTGCGCTGTGGGATGACTACCTGGCGCTGGACCCCGAGCGCGCCAGCCTGGTGCGCGGCCTCGCCAGCCAGCATGCCTTCCTCAGCGGGCCGCAGCTCGAGCTGACGGTCAACCTGCGTTACGCCACCGCCATCGCGTGGCTGCTGGTGGAACAACACCGTCCAAACCTGCCACCGGCCGATGATGTATTGGCGATGGCGCGTATCTGGAAAGAAATATTTCACCCTCAAGGCCGGCTCCGGGATTTCACCCAGGCCTGGCAAACCTGTGTTTCACCCATGAATCACGTCGCCTGTTGACCGGGCGATTTGCAAGATTCGGCTAAAAACGTTGATTTTGGTCGGATTGTCCTACAAAACCGCTCTATCTCCTATGTTTCAGCCTATAGCGCTAACTTAAAAATATTGTTACTTTCCGCAGCGGTGATCACCACGGAGTTCTAATAATGAAAAAAGTAATGCTCAAGACGACACTTAGCCTCGCCGTTGCAATGGCATCCTCCCACGTGTTCGCGAGCGGCTTCGCCCTCAACGAACAGGACGTTGCTGGGATGGGTACCGGTTTTGCGGGGCGCTCATCATCTGCCGATAACGCAAGCACTGTTTATGGCAACCCTGCCGGTATGGCTCGCCTTGAAGGCCAGCAGATTACGGGTGGTGTTGCAGCCATCGACGCCTCGACCGACATCAAAGATGCCGGCGGCCGTTCCAGGGGTACCAACAAAGGCGATATGGTTCCCTTCACCGGCGTACCGTTCGGCTTCTACACCAACAAACTCAACGATCAGTGGGCTGTAGGCTTTGGTGTCTACGCACCGTTCGGCCTGGTGACTGATTATGAACGCGGCTTCCAGGGCAGCGGGTTTGGCAGCTACAGCAAAGTGTCTGTCATCACCCTCCAGCCGACGGTCAGCTACGCGTTCAACGACCGGGTTTCCATCGGTTTCGGCCCTACCATCAACCGGATTTCCGGCAAGCTGGAATCCGAACTGACCCTGAACCCTGCCGTGCCTTCGACCAACGTCACGATCAAGGGCGACGATACCGCCATTGGTTTCAACGTCGGCGTACTGGTACAGGCCACCGATACTACCCGCGTCGGCCTGACCTACCACTCCAAGGTCAGCTACAAGCTTGACGGCCACACCGAGGTGACGGCGCCTGCTCCGACCGCCGGTGCGATTGGCAGTGGCCGCTACGACGCCTCGCTGAGCATCGACACACCAGAGTCTTACGACCTGTCGGTAACCCAGGACCTGACTGACGCCTGGAAACTCTATGGTGGTGCGACCTGGACCCGCTGGAGCCGCCTGAAAGACATCACGGTCAAGAACCAAGGTGTAACGGGCGCCAACGGCTTTCTCGCACCTTCGGTCATCGGCACTATCACTGAACCTCAGAACTGGCACGACACCTGGGCCTACGCCCTGGGTACTTCGTACCAGGTCACCAAGCAAGTGGTACTGCGTACCGGCCTGACGTTCGACCAGTCGCCAACCAACAACACTGACCGTTCCCCACGTATTCCTACTGGCGACCGGACCATCTTCAGTGTGGGCCTGGGTTATGCCGTGATGGATAACATGACCGTTGACTTGGCTTACTCCTACCTCAAGGAAGAACCGGTCAAAGTCAACAAGTCCAATGCACTGGGTTCCTACAGCGCCAAGTACGAAAACAGCGCCAACGGTTTCGGCCTGGGTGTGACGTACAAGTTCTGATGTAAAGCGACATAAAAAAGCCCCGCTCTCTTGCAAAAGAGGCGGGGCTTTTTAGTGGCCGGCAATCAGGGTTTCGAAGCCAGTGCTTCTTCCACCGCCTTGATCAGGTCCGGACTATCCGGTTTGGTCAGGCTGGAGAAGCTGGCGATCACCTTGCCCTGGCGGTCCACCACGTACTTGTAGAAATTCCACTTCGGCGCGCTGCTCTGCTGCGCCAGAACCTTGAACAGGTGCACCGCATCCGGGCCCCTGACCTTCTGTGGCTCGGTCATGGTGAAGGTCACGCCGTAGTTCACATAACAAACCTTGGCCGTTTCCTCCCCGGTCTTGGCTTCCTGCTTGAAGTCATCGGACGGCACGCCAATCACTTCCAGCCCCTGGCCCTTGTAGCGCTGGTACAAGGCCTCAAGCCCTTTGAACTGCGGCGCAAAACCGCAGAAGCTGGCGGTGTTGACGATCACCAGCGGCTTGCCGGCGAAGCGCTGGCACAGGTCGATGGATTCCTTGGCGCGCAGCTTGGGCAGTTGGCCTTCAAGCAACGGCGGGCAATCGGCGGCCATGGCGACGCTGCCAAAAGCCATCATCAGAGCGGGTACTGCAAGCCAGCGCATCTGCATGTCAGGTGTCCTTGAAAAGTCTCAGACACAGAACTTAACAGATCGCCATGCCCAACTGCATCAATGCCAGGCCGCCCTGTTGCCAGCCCCACCACGCCAACAGCAGCAAGACCCCTGCTCCTGCTGCGCCGAGCCAATGCCAGGTCGAATTCATGCCACCCCCATTTGCGTCTGCAAACGTGCCACCGGGCGCTCGCGCACCGGCCAGTTCAGCGCCGCTGCCACCAGGCTCAGAACGATTGCCACCTGCCAGATCAAATCGTAGTTACCAGTTCGATCATAGACCACCCCGCCCAACCAGCCCCCGAGGAACGAACCCAGTTGATGGAACAGGAACACGATCCCACCGAGCATGGAAAGGTTTCTGACACCAAACAAGGTCGCGACCGTGCCGTTGGTCAGCGGCACCGTGGACAGCCACAAGAAGCCCATGGCCATGCCAAACAGGTAAGCGCTGGTTTGCGTCACGGGCGCCCACAGGAAGATCACAATCACCACCGCCCGCAGCAGGTACAAACCGGTCAACAGGCGCGGCTTGGACATACGCCCGCCGAGCCATCCCGCCGTATACGTGCCGAAGATATTAAACAGGCCGATCAATGCCAGCACCGTGGTGCCCACGGAAGCCGGCAAGTGCTGGTCCACCAGGTACGAAGGCAAGTGCACGCCGATAAACACCACCTGGAAACCGCAGACGAAGAACCCAAACGCCAACAGCCAGAACCCCGAATGGGAGCAGGCTTCACCCAAGGCTTCGCGCAGGGTCTGTTGACCGGCTACCGCGGGCAGCGGACGGTCCTTGAGCATGGTCACCAATGGCACGATCAGCGCCACCATCAGCCCCAGCACCAGCAACGCGGCAGACCAGCCAAGCCAGCCGATCAAACCCAGGGTGCCTGGCAACATGGCGAACTGGCCGAAGGAACCGGCGGCGCTGGCGATGCCCATGGCCATGCTGCGTTTTTCCGGCGCCACGGCGCGGCCCACGACGCCAAGGATCACCGAGAACGAGGTGCCCGACAGGCCGATACCGATCAGCAACCCGGCACTCAGAGACAGCGACCACGCTGAATCCGACAAGCCCATGAACACCAGGCCCAGGGCATACAGCACACCACCAATCATCACCACCTTGGCCGCACCGAAGCGGTCGGCCAGGGCGCCGGTAAATGGCTGCGCCAGGCCCCAGATCAGGTTTTGCAGGGCAATGGCAAAGGCAAAGGTTTCACGGCCCCAGCCGAATTCGGCACTCATGGGCGCCAGGAACAGGCCAAAGCCATGCCGCACGCCCAAGGACAACGCGAGAATCAGCGCACTCCCCACAAGAATCCAACCGCTGGTGCGCCACATCGAGGTCATTTCTTATTCTCCGCTCACGGGTATATACCCGCTTGTCATCGAAAAAACTCGCGTTAAGCGAGTTCATCCAGCAAGGCCAACAGGGTTTCGCGCTTTTCGGCGCCCAACTTATCGATCAATTTCTGCTGCGCCGTCTCCCAGGCCGGCAATGCCGCCGCAAGCCGTTCGTTACCTGCCTCGGTGAGCAGGACCAGGCGGTTGCGCAGGTCATCCCCCTCCACCAGTTGCACCAGGCCCTCCCCCTCCAGCACCCGCAAATTACGCCCCAGCGTGCTGCGATCCAGGCCCATGGCGTCGGCCAGACTGGAAATGCTCGGTTGATCAAGGCGCTGCAGATTACACAGCAAAGAATACTGGGCAACGTTGATCCCGAAGCCGTCGAGAGCGCCGTCGTAATGCCTGCTGACGCCACGAGCGGCGCGACGCAGGTTAGTGCATAAACATTGGGAAGCAAGCATAGAGCGTGTATATACCCGGGATTAATGAAATGCAAGAAACTGTTACAGCGCCAGACCGACCAACACCGCAACCTCCAATAGCTCCAACAGCGCACCGGCGGTGTCGCCGGTGGTGCCGCCGAGGCGATTAACCATCAGCTGGCGCACGCCGATAAAGCAAAGCGCCGCCAGCAACACGGCAATCCCGCCGCTGAAACCGCCGATCAAGATACACGCCAGGCCGCTGAGGATCAGCACCTGTTGGCCGACGATCCGTGGCAAATGGTCCGCCAAGGCCTGCCCCAACCCACCGGCGCGCACATAGCGTGTGGTGAGAAACAGCGCCAGCATCGAAGCGCGACCAATCAACGGTGCGAGGATCAGCGCGGCGCCGTTATGCTGTTCAATCAACGCCACCAGCGCGGTGAACTTGAGCAACAGCACCAGGCCCAGGGTGACCACCGCGATCGGCCCGCTGCGCGGGTCTTTCATGATGGTCAGGGTGCGCTCGCGATCGCCGAAGCCACCGAGCCAGGCATCGGCACTGTCGGCCAGGCCGTCCAGGTGCAAGCCGCCGCTGAGCAACACCCACGCAGTCAACAACAGCGCGGCGTGCAGCAGCAATGGCGCGCCCATCAACACCGCGTTCAGGCCCCACAGCAGCAGCCCGAACAGCAGCCCCACCAGCGGATAAAACAGCAACGACCGCCCCAGCTCCTGCGGCTGCGGCATACCGGGCAAGCGAATCGGCAGGCTGCTGAGAAACTGCAAGGCGATCCAGAACGGCAACATGCTCAGAGTCCTTCCCTTAAAACACCATCAGCCTCGACCTGCAGGCTGAACAGGCCACCGTGGCCCACTTCAACATTCAACAGTTGCTCACGCGGCAAACCGCGCGCCTGAGCCAACAGCAAACGCATGACCCCGCCGTGGCTGATCAGCAGCACTCGCTGGCCGTCATAGGCTTGATGCAAGCGCGCGACGGCACCCAATATACGCGCGGAGAACTGCGACACCGGCTCGCCCTGCGGCGGCGTGAAACGGTAGGGGTCAGCCCAGAACAGCCCCAACGCGTCGGCGTCGGTTTCCATCAAGGCTGCGGCGCTCTGCCCTTCCCAGGCGCCGAAGTGTAGCTCCTGCAGGTCTTTTTCCAGGCTGACCGGCAGCTTCAGACGCGCGCCCAGCTCATCAGCAAACCGCGCACACCGTTGCAGCGGCGAGCTGACCAGTCTGTCCCAAGGGCCCTGTTCCGCTACCGCCCCACGCATCTGCTCCCAGCCCTTGGCCGTGAGCGCATCGTCCAGGCTGCCGCGCAAGCCGCCGCCCAGTTCGGTTTCGCCGTGGCGCAACAGGTCCAGGTGCAAGGTCATGCCGGGCGGTCCGCCACGGCCGCTTCGGCGAAGGTCGCCATTTGCCCATGCAGCGCGCAGGCCAGGCGCAGCAACGGCACGGCCAGCGCGGCGCCACTGCCTTCGCCCAGGCGCAGGCCGAGTTCCAGCAATGGTTCGGCATTGAGGCTTTGCAGCACATGACGATGGCCGGGCTCGGCACCACGATGGCCGAACAGCAGCCATTCACGGCAGCCGGGATTCAGCCGCGTGGCGACCAGCGCGGCGACCGTGCAGATAAAACCATCCACCAGCACCACGACCCCTTCTTGAGCACAGGCCAGGTAGGCGCCGACCAGCGCGGCAATTTCAAAACCACCGAGGTTGAACAGGGTTTTCAGGGCGTCATCACGGTCGCCTGCGTGCAGCGCCAGGGCGCGTTCGATGACGGCGACTTTGTGGCTGACACCCTGAGCGTTCAAGCCGGTACCGGGGCCGGTCAGGTCGCTGACCTGGCAATCCAGCAGCGCGCAGGCCAGGGCACTGGCGGCGGTAGTGTTGCCGATGCCCATTTCGCCGCCGATAAACAGCTGCGCGCCGCTCGCGATGGCGCGGTGCACGCTGTCGCGGCCGGCTTGCAGGGCCAGTTGGCCCTGGGCCTCGGTCATGGCCGGGCCTTTGACGAAGTTGGCGGTGCCGGCGCCGATGTTGAGGTGACGCACGCCGGGCAGGTTCAAAGTGGGGGTGATGGTGCCGAGGTCGACCACTTCCAGTTTCGCGTCCAGTTGGCGCGCGAGCACGCTGATGGCGGCGCCGCCGGTGACGAAGTTGTGGAGCATCTGGCCGGTGACTTCCTGGGGGAAGGCGGAGACACCTTCGGCGACTACGCCGTGGTCGCCGGCGAAGATGGCGATCCACAGGTGGTCGACGCTGGGTTTGACCTGGCCCTGGAGGCCGGCCAGTTGAACGGCCACGGCTTCCAGTTGGCCGAGGGAGCCGGCGGGCTTGGTCAATTGCTGCTGGCGGGCCAGGGCGTGTTCGTGGGCTTGGGTGTCGATTGCTTTGCAGGGGTTGAGCCACCAGGTGTCGGTCATAACGCAGTACCTTTTAAAGTCAGGGGCAGGCCGGCGACGGTCAGGACAACGCGCTGACAGCGTTCGGCCAAGGCTTGATGGAGCCAACCGGCTTCATCGACATAGCGGCGAGTCAATTCGCCCAGCGGGACGACACCCAGTCCGGTCTCGTTGCTGACAAAAATGATTTCTCCTGGGAGGGTGGCCAGGGTTTGTAGCAGGGCCTCGCGCTCGTGGTTGAGGCGGTCGGGGTCTTCGAGCATCAGCAGGTTGGTGAGCCATAAGGTCAGGCAGTCGACCAGCAGGCAATGGTTCGGGCTGGCGTTTTCCTTGAGGACACGGGCCAGTTCGATGGGCTCTTCGATCAGGCCCCATTCGGATGGGCGGCGCTCGCGGTGGTGGGCGATGCGTGCGTTCATTTCGCCGTCCAGGGGTTGGCTGGTCGCTATGTAGGTGACGCTTAGGCCGCTGTCGGTGGCGAGTTTTTCAGCCAGGCGGCTTTTGCCGGAGCGGGCGCCACCGAGGATCAACTGGAGCATGGGTTGTGCCTCTGTTTTTGACTGTGTGTATATCCGTTATTTTTGTAACGGCTGATATGGGTTCCGCCCTTACGGCGGCTCACTTTTGAAAAGCGCAAAAGTAAGCAAAACGCTCTTGCCCCACCACTCGGCACCTCGCCTAGGCTCGGTGTGCCCTCACTCCGGCTTTGGACCGTGGGCCGCCGCGATGGGCCATCCTTGGCCCAGCGCGGCTAACCCGGCGTCCTGCCGGGTTACCCACGATCCAAAGCCTGCGTTCGGCCAGCGTGGTTTAACGGGGCGCCTAAGATCAAGATCAAAAGCAAAAGCACAGCGGCCTACCGGCCGGCTTGAGTGTTGAAGAGCAAAAGCCAAATCAAAATCTAATGCGGGCACGGTCCAAATGTGGGAGCTGGCTTGCCTGCGATAGCATCAACTGGGTCTGCCTGATACACCGAGGTGTCTGCATCGCAGGCAAGCCAGCTCCCACAGAAAAGCAGAGCTGCTTTCGCTCTGGCTTTTGATCTGGCTTCTAACACTCAAGCCGGCCGGTAGGCCGCTGTGCTCTGCTTTTGATCTGTTTTTGATTTTGATCTGCGGGCCCCGTTAACCACGATGGCCGCAAGTAGGCACGGTGGAGCGGGTAAATCGGCAAGGATGCCGATTTAGCCGCGCCGGGCCATGGATGGCCCGTCGCGGCGGCCCGCGGAACCGGGCCGGAGTGCGGGCATGCCGAGCCTAAGCGAGGCACCGAGTGGTGGGGCAAAGACCTTTTGGTTACTTTTGGGGCGTTTGCCAAAAGTGACCCGCTGTAAGAGCGGAACCATAGGTCGCAGTTACCTAAATAACGGATATTCACACGATCCAAAAATCAAACCCCACACAACGAACGCAACAACCCCGTATCCAAATGCCGCTCTACCAAATCCGCCAACCGCTCAATATCCCGCTCCCGCAACCCGTGATAATCCACCTCTTGCACATCTTCCAACCCCGCCCAACGCAACAAAGCACTACAGGCCGCCGGAACCTCAAACACCCCATGCAAATAGGTCCCAAGAACCTGCCCATCCTCACTCTGAGCCCCATCCCGACGCCCATCGTCCAACTGCACCGCAGCCCGCACCAAACCAGCGCCACTGGTAACGCCCGCGTGGATCTCATACCCACTCACCTCGGCATCCTCCAGCAACAACCGCCCTCGCACATTACGCAGCTGCTTCTCCTCCTCCAGGGTCGTACTGAACGCCAACAACCCCAACCCCACACTCGAACCGCAAGGCCCTTCCAACCCAAGCGGGTCATGCACCTGCTCCCCGAGCATCTGCAACCCACCACAAATCCCCAACACCTTCCCGCCATACCGCAGATGCCGCGCCACCGCCGTGTCCCACCCGTTGGCCCGCAAATACGCCAAATCACTGCGCACACTCTTCGAGCCCGGCAAAATAATCAGGTCCGCCGCAGGAATCGCCTGCCCCGGCCCCACAAACTGCAAATCCACCTGCGGATGCAACCGCAACGGATCAAAATCCGTGTGATTACTGATCCGCGGCAATACCGGCACCACCACCTTGAGCACTTGCGCCGCCTTGTCGATCTGGCGCTGGTCGATACCGTCTTCCGCCTCCAGATGCAGATCCATCACATACGGCAGCACCCCCACCACCGGCTTGCCCGTACGCGCTTCCAGCCAATCCAGCCCCGGCTGCAACAGCGCGAGATCGCCGCGAAAGCGATTGATGATGAAGCCTTTGACCCGCGCCTGTTCGGTGGGTGACAACAATTCCAGCGTGCCCACCAGGTGCGCAAACACCCCGCCGCGATTGATGTCGGCAATCAGCAGCACCGGGCAGTCCACCGCTTCGGCAAAGCCCATGTTGGCAATGTCATTCGCCCGCAGGTTGATCTCGGCCGGCGAACCCGCGCCCTCGACCATCACCACCGGATACACCGCACTCAACCGCGCATGAGAGGCCAGCACCGCCTGCATCGCGATGGCTTTGTAATCGTGATAAGCCACGGCGTTCATGGTGGTCACGGCGCGCCCGTGGATAATCACTTGGGAGCCTGTGTCGCTGTTGGGCTTGAGCAGCACCGGGTTCATGTCGGTGTGGGGCGCCAGGTTCGCGGCCTGGGCCTGCACCGCCTGGGCTCGGCCGATTTCGCCGCCTTCGGGAGTCACGGCGCTGTTGAGCGCCATGTTCTGCGGCTTGAAGGGCACCACCGGGATGCCCTGGCGCACCAGCCAGCGACACAGCGCGGTCACCAACGTGCTTTTGCCCGCGTCGGATGTGGTGCCCTGCACCATCAAGGTACTCATGAGGCTTCCCTGTAGGCGCTCAGCGCCTGTTCCAGCCGTAACCAGTCGGCCTCGGTATCCGGCAGGCCGAAACGCAAGCTGCTGTTGTCGACAAACAGGCGCAGCAAAATACCGCGCTGGGCCATGAATTCATGCAGCTGTTCTGCCCGGTCCGTGATCATCCACTGGAACAACCCGCAGCCGCCCTGAGGTCGCAAGCCATGGCGTTCAAGCAGGTCAAACAGACGCTGGCTGGCCGACTCGCAACGCAGCCGCTGTTGCGCATGGCCGACGGTATCGCGCAGGCACACTTGCCCAAGCACCCGCGTCGGCCCGCTGACGGCCCACGGCCCCACCTGTTCGGCGAGCAGCTTGAGCAGATTGCGCTCAGCCAGCACGAACCCCAGCCGCACGCCAGCCAGGCCGAAGAACTTGCCGAACGAGCGCAGCACGATCAGGCCGACTTGATGGGCCTGGCTTGCCAGGCTCAACTGCGGGGTGATGTCCATAAAGGCCTCATCCACCACCAGCCAGCCACCGCGCTGGGCCAAGCGTGCATGCCAGTCCAGCAGGCGTTGCGGCGTCAGGCTCAGGCCGGTGGGATTGTTGGGGTTGACCACCACCAGCACGTCGAGGCTCTCGAGGAAGAAGTCGACTTCCTGCTCCAGTACTTCGCGCACGATGTACCCGGCGCGACGCCAGGCTTCGGCGTGTTCGGCGTAACATGGCGACAGCACACCAACCTTGCCCGTCCGGCGCAGGCGCGGCAATAACTGGATCGCGGCCTGGGAGCCGGCCACGGGCAGTACGTGGGTCGCGCCGTAATATTCGCAGGCCGCCTGTTCCAGGCCGTCATCGGTTTCAGGCAGGCGCGCCCAGGCCCGCAGTGGGATGTCCGGGATCGGAAACGGCCATGGCGCCAGGCCACTGGACAGGTCCAGCCAATCGGCCTCTGCAATACCGTAATTCAACGCCGCCTTGCGCAAGCGGCCACCGTGCTCAAGCATAAAACTCAGCCCCCACACACAGGATCAGCAACCACAGCCACACGCCGCGCTGCACCAGTTGCCAGCCGCGCTCGATGGAGTCCGCATCCGCGGGCGGCCCTTCGCCCAGTTGCGGGCGCTGGTGCAGCTCGCCGTGATAAATCGCCGCGCCACCCAGCTCCACCCCAAGGGCGCCAGCCCCCGCCGCCATCACCGGGCCGGCATTGGGGCTGTCCCAGGTCGGGCCCTGGGTGCGCCAGCATTTGAGGGCCAGGCGGCTTTTGCCCAGCAGCGCGTAGGTCAACGCCACCAGACGCGCCGGAATGTAGTTGAGCACATCGTCGATCTTGGCCGCAGCCCAGCCGAAACGCTCAAAGCGTTCATTGCGATAGCCCCACATGGCATCCAGGGTGTTGCTCAGACGATAGAGCACCACGCCGGGCACGCCAGCGACCACAAACCAGAACAAGGCGGCAAATACTGCGTCGCTGCCGTTTTCCAGCACCGATTCGGTGGCCGCACGGGCAACTTCAGTGCGGTCCAGCTCGCTGGTCTGGCGACTGACCAGGTAGCTGACGCGTTTGCGCGCTTCGTCCAGGTCATCGCTGCGCAGCGCTTGCGCCACCGGCAGCACGTGCTCACCGAGGCTGCGCATGCCGAGGGCGCAATACAACGCGAGGATTTCCAGGACCCAACCGATGTAAGGCGCCCACGAGAGGGCCGTGGCCAACAGGGTCAGCGGCACCACCGCGATCACCCAGGCGGTGACGCCATGGCTGCGCCAGCCACGGCCGCCGGAGTTGAAACGCTGCTCGATGCGCCCGGCAAAATTGCCGAACGCCACCAGCGGATGCCAGCGCCTGGGCTCGCCCAACAGCGCATCCAGCGCCACCGCAGCGACACTCAGCAAGGCCACACTCATTGACTCACTCCCCAAACATTCTCATACAGCATGTCACTCAGTGGCCGTGGTTCGGTCCAGCCTTCGAGCTGCAACATCGGTGCCGGGTAGAACTCGGTCACCGGGCCCAGGCACAACACGGCCAGCGGCTTGGCGCCGGGCGGCAGGCCCAGCAGGTCGGCCAGGGCCTGGGGCTCGAACAGCGAGACCCAGCCCATGCCCAGCCCTTCGACGCGGGCTGCCAGCCATAGATTCTGGATCGCACAGGACAACGACGCCATGTCCATTTCCGGCATGGTGCGGCGCCCGAAGATATGCCGTTCGCGATCGTCCATCAACGCCGCCACCAGTACTTCGGCGCAGTCGTTGATGCCTTCGACCTTGAGCTTCATGAACTGGTCGGAGCGCTCGCCAAGGGCCTCGGCGGTGCGTACCCGTTCTTCTTCCACCAACTGCTGGATCTGGCCGCGCAGGTTGCGGTCGCTGATGCGGATAAAACGCCAGGGCTGCATCAAGCCGACGCTCGGCGCCTGGTGGGCGGCTTGCAGCAGGCGGTGGAGCAATTCAGGCGCGACGGCGCCGCCGCTGAAGTGGCGCATGTCGCGGCGTTCGGCGATGGCGCGGTAGACGGCTTCGCGATCGGCTTCCGGAAAGGCGTTGTCAGTCATGGCCTCATCGCGGGCAAGCCCGCTCCCACCGTAGATGGCGTTTCAACTCGGTCAAGTGTGGGAGCGGGCTTGCCCGCGATGGCGGCCTCAAGGCCTGGCGCAAACAGGGCAGCCACCGCCGTCGGGTTGGACGGGAAGTAAAAATGCACATAGGACGCCGTCATCCGGCCCTGACGATAAACCGCCTCGGCGCCACGCCCACCATTCGGGCTCAGGCCCCGGGCAATCGGCTGCCACTCGGTGCTGGTCAACGAATGATGGTAGGTGTGGCCGCGCAACAGGCCTTCTGGCAGTTCGACGTTTTGCAGGGCCAGTGCCGCCAGGCGCTTTTGCATCACGGCATCGCCCTGGAGCAGGCCGACCAGTTCGGCACGGGTACCGTCGACATCGGTGAGCGAATCCAGCAGATAGAGCATGCCGCCGCATTCGGCCAGCAGCGGTTTACCCGCAGCGTGATGGGCGCGGATGGCGTCCAGCATCGCGGTATTTTCCGACAGCGCCTGGTGATGCAGTTCCGGGTAACCGCCGGGCAGATAGAGGCTGTCAGCGTCAGGCAATGCGCGGTCACGAATCGGCGAGAAGAAGCACAGTTCGGCGCCCATCGCCCGCAACAGGTCGAGGCTGGCGCCGTAGGTAAAGGCGAAGGCTTCGTCGCGGGCCACGGCAATGCGCACGCCGGCCAGCAACGGTTGGGTCTCGATCACCTCGGGTGCGGCGAATTCCACCGGCGGTGGCAGCGCTACCTCGCAACTGCTGCCCAAGGCCTGGGCGGCGGCGTCGAGGCGCAAGTCGAGGTCGTTCAGTTCACTGGCCTGCACCAGGCCGAGGTGGCGGCTGGGCAACTCGATGCCGGTTTCTCGGGACAGTGCGCCGTACCAGCGCAGGCCTTCGGTGAGGCTGCCTTCAAGCAGTTGCGCATGGCGCAGCGTGCCGACGCGGTTGGCCAGTACGCCGGCAAACGGCAGGTCCGGCTGGTAACGCGCCAGGCCCAATGCCAGGGCGCCGAAGGTCTGGGCCATGGCCGTGCCGTCGATCACCGCAAGTACCGGCACACCAAAGTGCCGCGCCAGGTCGGCGCTGGAGGGCGTGCCGTCGAACAGGCCCATCACGCCTTCGATCAGGATCAGGTCGGCTTCCCCCGCCGCTTCCCACAGCAACCGGCGACTTTCCTGCTCGCCGACCATCCACATGTCCAATTGATAGACCGGCGCACCACTGGCGCGCTCGTGGATCATCGGGTCGAGAAAGTCCGGGCCGCATTTGAACACCCGCACCTTACGCCCCAGGTTACGGTGCAAACGGGCGAGCGCGGCGGTGACGGTGGTTTTGCCCTGGCCGGACGCCGGAGCGGCGATCAGCACAGCAGGACAGTGACGGGGCTGATTCAAAGTTCGATGCCTTTCTGCGCCTTGATACCGGCCTGGAAGGCGTGCTTGAGCATGCCCATTTCCGTCACGGTGTCGGCCATTTCGATCAATTCAGGTTTCGCGCCACGGCCGGTGACCAGCACGTGTTGCATCGGCGGGCGGGCCTGCAGGTCGCTGAGTACCTGGTCCAGGTCAAGATAGCCGTGCTTGAGGGCGATGTTCAGCTCATCCAGCACCACCAGGCCAATGGCCGGGTTCTGCAGCATTTCCCGGGAGACCGCCCAGGCGGCTTCGGCGGCCACGATGTCGCGCGCACGGTCCTGGGTTTCCCAGGTGAAGCCTTCGCCCATCACGTGGAAGCGCACCTGCTCGGGGAAACGGCGGAAGAACAGTTCTTCGCCGGTGCTGTTGCGGCCCTTGATGAACTGCACCACGCCGCACTGCATGCCGTGGCCCATGGCCCGCGCCAGCATGCCAAAGGCAGAACTGCTCTTGCCTTTGCCGTTACCGGTGAGCACCAGCAGCAACCCGCACTCGTTCGGTGAATTGGCAATGCGCTCGTCAATCACGGCTTTTTTGCGCAGCATGCGCGCCAGGTGGCGTTCGTCACGATCGGGGGATTCAGTCATGGCAGCTCTCCGTTGGGGCTGGACAAAAACGGCGGGCAGGAAAAAGACACATACAGACAGCCAAGCATCGCCCACCGTGATGCTGTTGGATGGATCAGGCCGGTCTCCGGGCTCATGAGTGGCATTGGATGCCGAGGGTGCGCCTTCCCATATCGCGGGCGATACAGTGGCTTAAGGCACCGTCTTGACTCATTTACCGTTGCGGGGGCAGCGCCGGGATCGTGGCGGCACTGTAGAAAAATGCGCTCACTCACCGGCTTCCCTGTTTCACTCAGTCGACGCGTACGCCACAGAGCACCTGAAACAAGCCGCGAAGGTTAGTGGGTTGGGGGTGGAGCGTCAATTAAAGCCGGACATGCGCGTGAACCATCGAGCCGCTACACGCCTCTACCCTACAGGTATTAAGGAGAAAACCATGCACAAGACCCGACTTGCCCTACTGATCATGGTCGCCGGCACCCTCGCCGCCTGTGGCGAAAGCTCTACCCTGCAAGTGTCCGACGGCACCGGGCCCTCGCCCAAGCTGCCGGAACCGAATAAAACCCTGATCCCCACGGTAAACATCGCCCCGGCCATCGGCTGGCCCGAAGGCGTCAAACCAACTCCGGCCGCGGGCACCCAGGTGGCCGCGTTTGCCGAAGGCCTGGATCACCCGCGCTGGCTGTACGTACTGCCCAATGGCGATGTACTGGTGGCGGAAACCAACGCACCGCCCAAGCCAGACGATGCCAAGGGCATTCGTGGCTGGGTGATGGAAAAAGTCATGGGCCGTGCCGGGGCCGCCGTGCCCAGCCCGAACCGCATCACCCTGCTGCGGGACGCCGACCACGACGGTGTGGCCGAAACCCGCACGGTGTTCCTGGAGCACCTGAACTCGCCGTTCGGCATGACACTGGTGGGCAACGACCTGTATGTGGCCGATTCGGACAAATTGCTGCGCTTCCCTTATCAACCAGGGGAAACCTCGATCAAGGACGCCGGCACCACCGTCACCGACCTGCCAGGCGGCAGCATTAACCATCACTGGACCAAGAACGTGATCGCCAGCAAGGACGGCAGCAAGCTGTACGTCAGCGTAGGCTCCAACAGCAACGTGGGGGAAAACGGCCTGGAAGCGGAGCAAGGCCGCGCCGCGATCTGGGAAGTGGACCGCGCCACCGGCCAGCACCGCATCTTCGCCTCCGGCCTGCGCAACCCCAACGGCATGGCCTGGGAACCGCAAAGCGGCAAGCTATGGACGGCAGTCAACGAGCGCGATGAAATCGGCAGCGACCTGGTGCCGGACTACATCACCTCGGTCAAGGATGGCGCCTTCTACGGCTGGCCATTCAGTTACTACGGGCAGCACGTGGATGGGCGCGTGAGTCCGCAGAACCCGGAGCTGGTGGCCAAGGCGATTGCACCGGACTACGCGGTGGGTCCGCACACAGCTTCCTTGGGACTGACCTTTGCCGAGGGCAGCAAGTTACCGGCGCAGTTCAGCCATGGCGCGTTTATCGGCCAACATGGTTCGTGGAACCGCAAGCCCCACAGTGGCTACAAGGTGATCTTCGTGCCGTTTGAAGGCGGCAAACCGAAAGGCCAGCCGGTGGATGTGCTGACCGGCTTCCTCAACAGCGATGAGAAAGCCATGGGCCGTCCGGTCGGCGTGGTGATCGACAAGCAGGGGGATTTGCTGGTGGCGGATGACGTGGGGAACAAGGTGTGGCGAGTGTCGGCGGCTAAATAGCCAACTTCGCAAACACCGCAAAACAAATGTGGGAGCGGGCTTGCTCGCGAATACGGTGGATCAGCCGACAACCAGGTGACTGACACACTGCATTCGCGAGCAAGCCCGCTCCCACATTTGGTTTCGTGTTTTCCTAGGGGTTTCGTGCCAGGTGCTCGGCCGGCAACACGCGCTTGGCGCTCAGGTAGGCGTTCTGCCAATAGGCCTTGGACAATGTGTCCAGCTTCACCGTACCGCCGGTTTGCGGCGCATGCACAAAGCGCCCTTCACCTACGTAGATCCCGGCGTGGCTGACCTGCGAGCCGCCGCCGGTGGCGAAGAAGATCAGGTCGCCGGTCTGCAGGTTGTTTTCGCTCACGTCCTGGGCGCGCATCACGATCAGCTCGCGGGTGGTGCGTGGCAGAGAGATGCCCGCCGCGTCACGGTAGACGAAACCGATCAAGCCACTGCAATCAAACCCCGAGTCCGGCGTGTTGCCGCCCCAACGATAAGGCGTGCCGACCAGGCCCAGCGCACGAAAAAGCACGTCTTCGGCCGCAGGCGAGAAACTTTGGGTGGCGTAGGTGTTGAACACCGGCTTGGGCTTGACGGCCACGGGAGCAGGCGGAGGACGGCTTGCGCAGGCGCTGAGGAGCGCGGCGCAAACAAGAAGAATTAGGCGGGCCGAGGTCGACATGGGCAGAACAATCCTGATCTGGATGCGGCTTTCGCTGCCGAACGTTGAAAAACAGAACGCGCAAGCAAAGCTCGCGCGATCGATTTACAACAATGTCCAGGGATTCTAGCGCTTACACGTCAAACTTCAAGTATCACTTTAACTTTACTTGCTAGCGGTAACGGTAGTCGGGGCCATCGCCAGGGCGCGCTTGGCTTCGATGAAGGTTTTGCTCCAGTAGCTGTCGCCCAGGTTGTCGACTCGCACACCACCGCTGCGGCGGCTGCTGGAGTGGATAAACTGGTTGTCGCCCAGGTAGATACCGGCGTGACTGACGCGACCACGGCCAGCCGTACTAAAGAAAAGCAGATCACCGGGCTTGAGGTTGTTTCGTGCGACCAACGGTGCATCCACGTTGATCATTTCGCGGGTGGAGCGCGGCAGATTCATGCCAGCTTCCTCGCGGAACAGGTAGCCGATGAAACCGCTGCAGTCGAAACCGGCTTCAGAGGTACCGCCGAAACGGTAACGGGTACCGATCAGGGACATGCCGCGTTCGAGAATGCTGTCGGCCAGAACTGGAAGCTGGTAAGGCTTGGCGCCGGCGAAGTCGGCGAGTTCTTTTTCAGTTGCGATCTCTTCCTGATAAACAGTGGAAGACTGCGACGCAACGAATTTTGCCTGGGACTGCTGTACTGGTTTTTGCTGCTCAGCCACGTTTTGAGTGTGGGTGGCGCAACCAAACAACAGGGTAACGAGTGCGAGAGGCACGAGGGGTGCGAAGCGATTTAGCATGGGCACGACCGTGGCTGATGTGTAAAGAAGCCGAGACTATGCCTTCTATCACATCCATTTGCAAATTCAATCGTGATCTATGTGACTTCTTGTTCGGACTATGACATCTAAGCCCTTAACACCCCATGGACCCCATTTGCGTGGCCAAAACGGCCCAAACGCGGGTTTTCTGACGCCTGGAATTTGCCGAAAGCCCCGATTTTAAAGGGCTGGCTACCAGCCGAGGGTTTCTTTAAGGAAGGGAATGGTCAGCTTGCGCTGGGCCTGCAAGGAGGCCTGATCGAGCTGTTCGAGCAAGTCGAACAGTGCACTCATGCTGCGGGTGCCACGGGTGAGGATAAAATGCCCGACTTCATCCGTCAGGTGCAATCCACGGCGGGAAGCACGCAGTTGCAGGGCACGCAATTTGTCTTCGTCGGACAATGGGCGCATCTGGAAAATCAGCGCCAGGGTCAGACGTGACTTCAAGTCCGCCAGCTTCACCGGCAGCTCACGTGGCGAGGTGGACGCAGCAATCAACAAACGCCGGCCGCTGTCCCGCAAGCGGTTGAACAGATGGAACAGCGCCTCTTCCCAATCCGCCCGCCCCGCTACCGCCTGCAAATCATCCAGGCACACCAGTTCGTATTGTTCAAGGTTGTCGAGGATCTCGATACCGCGATCCAGCAGCTCCGCCAGCGGCAGGTACACCGCCGGTTCACCCATCTGTTCGAAGCGCAGGCAAGCGGCCTGTAACAAGTGGGTACGCCCCACGCCGTCCTTGCCCCAGAGGTAGATCAGGCTTTCGGTCCACCCGGCGTCGGCTTCGCAGAGCCGCTCGACATAGCCGAGTGCAGCGGCATTGGCGCCTGGGTAGTAATTGATAAAGGTGGCGTCGTCACGCAGACGCACACCTAGGGGCAGCTGAATCGGTTTCATGCTGACTGAACGGTTCCAATCGAACCGTTAGTGACCTCTGTGTAAAGTTTGCAAAGTTTATACCCGTGACGCCGGGCGCACAATGCAGCAGACCACAAGCAAAATCAAAGGTTTGCGTTAACTTGTTGGATTTGGTGAAGATTGTTTGACGCAATGGCGAAACGCCAGAGCCGATAAATGACAAACCCGGCCTTGAGCCGGGTTTGTGATGCTGCGGTTATAACTCCGGATCCTCGACCCCGGCGTACATGTCCGAGTCCTTGTACAGGTCGTGCACATGGCGCACCAACACCATGATCACCGCCGCCACCGGCAGCGCCAGCAGGATCCCGGTGAAGCCGAACAGCTCGCCGCCCGCCAGGATCGCAAAGATCACTGCCACCGGGTGCAGACCGATCCGGTCACCCACCAGCAACGGCGTCAGCACCATGCCTTCCAGGGCCTGGCCGACCATGAACACCGCGACAATCCCGAGCATCGGGTACAGGTCGCCGTGGAACTGGAACAATCCGGCCACCAGCGCCGCGCCGATACCAATCACAAAACCCATATACGGCACGATGGCCGCCAGCCCGGCGATCAAGCCGATCAACAATCCCAGCTCCAGGCCGATAGCCATCAGCCCCGCCGCGTAGATGATCCCCAGCGCCAGCATCACCAGCAACTGGCCACGGACGAAGGCGCCGAGCACCTCATGACATTCCTCGGCCAGGGAGACGATGCGCTCCTCACGGTCGCGCGGCAGCAGGCCGCGGATCTTGGCCATCATGATGTCCCAGTCCCGCAGCAAGTAGAACGCCACGACCGGGATCAGCACGAGGTTGGTCAGCCAGCCAATCAGCGCCAGGCTTGAAGCCGTGGCCTGGCTCAACACCACGCCGACGATGTCAGTGGTCTGGCCCATGTGCTCACTGATGGCGGCCTTGACCTTGTCGAACTTCCAGAAGCCGTCTGCCAGCCCCAGTTTGGCCTGCGCCCACGGCATGGCCGTGTGTTGCAGCCAGTCGAGCATTTGCGGCGCCAGTTCATAGAGCTTGAACAACTGCTTGGCCAGCATCGGCACCAGCACCAGCACCAGCGCCGTGATGATCAAGGTGAACAACGCAAACACCGCCACCACGCCCCAGGTACGTGACAGCCCGATCTTTTCCAGACGATCCACCACGGGATCGAACAGATAGGCCAGCAGCAACGCGACCAGAAACGGCGTCAGGATCGAATGCAGCAGGAACACAAAAACGCACAGCAGGACGACCCCGCCAATCCACACCCAACGACGCGTATCCGCCATAAACCCTTCCCTCTGTTATTTGCTTCCTGCTTCTATATAAGAAGGAAGGTTTACCAATGAAAACGTAGTTGCGGCGTCGGCTCGACCGGCGCCGGTTGTGCACCTTCCACCACCGGCTGCGGAGCCGGCGCTTCACCCGCCGGGATTTCCTGCAACTTGGCCAGGCTCAACTGGGTGCGCAACTGCTCGGCGCTGCCATTTACACGATAGACGATGCGAGTGCCATCCACCCGCACCGGCTGGGCACCGAACGGCTCCAACAGATGCCCCAGGGCGGCGTAATGCTCCAGGTTCATGCCCTGCACTTCCAGCAACTGATCGCTGATGGCAGCGCCGGCCTTGACCGCAAAGCGCGGGGCCAGGCGTTCGCTGACGGCCAGCAGCACGGCGTCGGCCAGCGCGGCGGTGTCAGTACCGGTGGCGGTGCCCTGCTCACTTTTATCGCCCAACCACAGGCGCCACTTGGCCGACCATTGGCCACCGTCTTCGCGGGCATGCACCGCCAGCAAGGCGTCGGCGCCATAACGTTCGGACGCGGCACGCAGTGGCGTGGCGTCGGGGCTTTCAAGATTCGGAGCGGTGGCGACGATTTGTTCGTCCAAATCACCCAACGGCAGGCGCAGCGGCAAGCCACGGTGCTGGGCCGCGCGGCGCAACGGCTGGGCGACGGCTTGGCCATCGCCTACCAGGCTGCTGCCGTCGACGGAGTCGTTCAGCCACCAACCAAGGATCGACGGCCGATTGCTGCCCCACAGCGCCAGGCCTGCGCCACGCAGGGCGCGATCGGTACTGACAGGGTCGAAATCCACCTGCAGGCTTTCGGGAGGGCCTGCGTCGTAGCCGTACTGGCTGATGATTTGCTGCGGGTCCTTACGAATGGCCGCCAGGCCTGGGCCATCGGCGGCCTTGGCGTCGCCGGTCAGGCGGATCACCAGGGTTTGCAGGGCACGCTGGGTAGCCTGGTCACGCTCCTGGGGAGACTGGCTGCTGACTGGCTCCAGCACTTGATAGAGGCCATTGAGGGTTTCGGCATGACTCGCCAGGCTGACCAACGACAAACAGCCCACAAAAAAGTATTTACTCAGACCCATGAAAGAAGATTCCCGAACGGCAAAATAAGCGGTTGGAACAGACCGCGTGAACACTGTTGAGCAAGGCTGTGACCACAGCGACCGGCAAAACATTCACAGGGTCTCGGTAAGTTTTTGTACTGTCATAACGATAGCGAGTTAAAGGCTATACCTTAATACGGCCCGTGACCGACTCGATTAGCGATTTTTTTAACAGCTATTGTCCCTGCCCGTCGGCCCGAGGATGGCCGCTGCCCCTCAAGCCTGATAAAATCGCGCGCCTTCGCAGACCGTCAATGGCAGGCCATGCTGAAACTTCAGGTTTCGGTATACCCGCCGCATTCGGTCGTTACCCCTGAATCCCCCCTAAAGGCCTGGATCATGAGCAAGCAACCCTCCCTGAGCTACAAGGACGCCGGTGTAGACATCGACGCCGGTGAAGCATTGGTCGAACGCATCAAGAGCGTCGCCAAGCGCACTGCGCGCCCCGAAGTCATGGGCGGCCTGGGCGGTTTTGGCGCCCTCTGCGAGATCCCGGCCGGCTACAAGCAGCCTGTATTGGTCTCCGGCACCGACGGTGTGGGCACCAAGCTGCGCCTGGCACTGAACCTGAACAAGCACGACAGCATCGGCATCGACCTGGTTGCCATGTGTGTGAACGATCTGGTGGTGTGCGGCGCCGAGCCACTGTTCTTCCTTGACTACTACGCCACCGGCAAGCTCAACGTCGAGACCGCAACCCAGGTGGTTACCGGCATTGGCGCTGGCTGCGAACTGTCCGGCTGCTCCCTGGTCGGCGGCGAAACCGCTGAAATGCCAGGCATGTACGAAGGCGAAGACTACGACCTGGCCGGTTTCTGCGTCGGCGTTGTCGAAAAATCCGAAATCATCGACGGCTCCAAAGTCGCCGCCGGTGACGCCCTGCTGGCCCTGCCATCGTCCGGCCCGCACTCCAACGGCTACTCGCTGATCCGCAAGATCATCGAAGTGTCCGGCGCCGATATCGAAACCATCCAGCTCGACGGCAAGCCGTTGACCGACCTGCTGATGGCCCCGACCCGCATCTACGTGAAGCCGTTGCTCAAGCTGATCAAGGACACCGGCGCGGTCAAGGCCATGGCCCACATCACCGGTGGCGGCCTGCTGGACAACATCCCGCGCGTACTGCCTAAAGGCGCCCAGGCGATTGTCGACGTGGCCAGCTGGCAGCGCCCGGCGGTCTTCGACTGGCTGCAAGAGAAAGGCAACGTCAACGAAACCGAGATGCACCGCGTGCTGAACTGCGGCGTGGGCATGGTCATCTGCGTGGCTCAAGAGCACGTTGAAACCGCGCTGAACGTCCTGCGTGAAGCCGGCGAGCAGCCTTGGGTCATCGGCCAGATCGCTACCGCCCCAGAAGGCGCTGCCCAGGTTGAACTGAAGAACCTCAAGGCTCATTGATGTCCCAGACCTGTGATGTCGTGGTGCTGCTCTCCGGCACCGGCAGTAACTTGCAGGCCCTGATCGACAGCACGCGTACCGGCGACAGCCCGGTGCGCATCGCTGCGGTGATCTCCAACCGCAGCGACGCCTACGGCCTGCAACGCGCCAGGGACGCGGGTATCGACACCCGCTCCCTGGATCACAAGGCCTTCGAAGGTCGCGAGGCTTTCGACAGCGCCTTGATCAAACTGATCGACGCCTTCAATCCCAAGCTCGTGGTACTGGCCGGCTTCATGCGCATTCTCAGCGCTGACTTCGTGCGCCACTACAACGGGCGACTGCTGAATATCCACCCGTCCCTGCTGCCCAAATACAAAGGGTTACACACCCACCAGCGCGCCCTGGAGGCCGGCGACACCGAGCACGGCTGCAGCGTGCACTTTGTTACCGAGGAACTCGATGGCGGGCCTCTGGTCGTACAGGCAGTAGTTCCGGTAGAGTCTGCGGACTCTGCGCAGACGCTTGCGCAACGGGTTCACACCCAGGAACACAGGATTTACCCGCTGGCTGTTCGCTGGTTCGCTGAGGGGCGGTTGATTCTTGGCGACCACGGTGCATTATTGGACGGTCAGTTACTTGCGGCCAGCGGCCACTTGATTCGAACCTAGGAGACTTTATGCGTCGCGCCCTGCTTTTCGCCTTTGCGCTGTTCGCCTTGCCTGCCGTACAAGCGGCAGACCTTCACCCTTTCTCCGCGAGCTACACCGCCGACTGGAAACAGTTGCCCATGAGTGGTTCGGCAGAACGTAGCCTGACCAAGAATGACAACGGCAGCTGGACCTTGAATTTCAAGGCTTCCATGATGATCGCCAGCCTGACTGAAACCAGCGTGATTCGCTTCGACAAAGATGCCCTGCAGCCGGTGAGCTACACCTTCGAACGCGGCGGCCTCGGCAAGACGAAGAAGATCAACCTCGACTTCGATCAGACGGCCAAGAAAGTCACCGGCTTTGAAAACAAGGACCCGGTCAACGTGGCCCTTCAAAGCGGCATGCTCGATAAGTCGACCTACCAGTTGGCATTGCAGCGCGATGTTGCCGCCGGCAAGAAAAGCATGAGCTACAACGTCGTCGAAGGCACTGATGTCGACACCTACGACTTCCGCGTGATCGGCCCGGAAAAGGTCCAGACCAAAGCCGGCTCCATCGATGCAATCAAGGTCGAGCGCGTGCGTGACCCGACTCAAAGCAAGCGCATTACCCAAATGTGGTTTGCCAAGGACTGGGGCGGCATCCTGGTTGCCCTGCGCCAGGTCGAGACCGACGGCAAGGAATACAACATCATGCTGCAAGACGGTACCGTTGACGGCAAGGCTGTCAAAGGCAGCTGATCCTCAGCCCAGTGAAAGAGCCCCGCGCATGCGGGGCTTTTTTTCGCCTGTCGCCTGACGCCAACATGAAACTTTTGTCATATAACTCAGCGCCCTGCGACGCAATGTCGCGGTTTCCGTGGGCTCGGGCGATTACTGCAAATCCTGTAAAGGTGTGTTGCAATTCCTGGTTATTTACTTAGCAAGCTAACAAATCATATAACAAAGGCCTGCGACGCCTTGCCGCAGATCAACCAGAGATTGGAGCAAGCAGATGACTGTAAAAGTAACTGAACGCGACGATGAACATATGTCCCATGAAGCAGTAGCCCACGGGATTCACATCTGGGATGTACACCAGCAAGACCTGCTGGTCGGCATGTTTCACGACGAGACCGAAGCTCATAATTATAAAAACGAGCTCGAGACCCTTGAGATGAAACGCCAGGCGCAAAGCTCCTGAAACTCTGAAATCCTGTAGATAGCCAGCCCCACGCAGCTGGAGTGTCTATAAACACAAACCCCGCCTTTTGAGCGGGGTTTGTGTTTTTGGGGGTTGGGGTTTTGGGGGTTGGGGTTTTGGGGGCGCTTCGCGCCCCAGCGGGAGCAAGCTCCCTCGCCACAGCAAGCTCACTCACCACAGCAAGCTCCCTCACCACAACAAGCTCCCTGCCACAATGTGGTTTCTAACGCCTTACCACATCAGGTCATCAGGGATCTGGTAGGCGGCGTACGGATCATCCTCATCCGGCACCTGGCTTTCGGTCAGGACGTTCATCTGGACGATACGCTCCGGCGCCCGCTCCTGGATCTTCAGCGCGGCTTCGCGCGGGATCACCTCGTAACCGCCACCGTGATGCACGATCGCCAGGGAGCCGTTGCTCAGCTTGTTACGCATCAGCGTGTTGACCGACAGGCGCTTGACCTTCTTGTCGTCCACGAAGTTGTAGTAGTCCTCAGTGGTCAGCTTGGGCAGGCGCGAAGTTTCGATCAGTTGCTTGACCTGGGCAACACGGGCCTTGGCCTCGGCTTTTTCCTGCTGCTGACGGTTCAGCTCCTGGTCACGCTTGACCTTCTCGGCATGGGCTTCAATGGCCAGGCGCGCCTGGCTATCGTCGGCTGCGACCTGGCCTTTATGCACCAGGCGCTGCTGTTTCTGTTTCTCTTTGCCGACCTGCTTGGCCTGCTTTTGGTTGACCAGGCCTGCTTTGAGCAACTGGTCGCGAAGGGAAATGCTCATGGTGCTTACTCACTTGGGCAACGGCTCAGCCGCAGCTGGACAGATTCTTTTCCTGGCGTTTGGCTTCGCCCCACAGGGCGTCCAACTCTTCGAGGGTGCAATCTTCTATGGATTGGCGTGTGTCGCGCAATGCCTGTTCGATAAATCGGAAACGTCGTTCGAATTTGGCGTTGGCTAAACGCAAGGCCGCTTCCGGGTCGACCTGGAGGTGACGGGCCAGGTTGACCGCCGCAAACAGCAGGTCGCCTACCTCATCCGCGATGGCTACCGGGTCGTTATCGGCCATGGCCTCCAGCACTTCATCCAGCTCTTCGCGTACGTTATCCACCACCGGCAACGCGGCCGGCCAGTCGAACCCCACCTGCCCGGCGCGCTTTTGCAATTTGGCGGCACGGGAAAGCGCGGGCAAGGCTGTGGGCACATCGTCCAGCAAGGACAGTTGCTCCGGTGCGTCGGATTTTTCCTCACGCTCCTCGGCCTTGATCTGCTCCCAGCGTTCCTTGACCTGTGCTTCGCTCAACTGCGGGATGTCCAGCGGCGCATACAAGTCGCCGGTGGGGAACACATGCGGGTGACGGCGAATCAGCTTGCGGGTAATGCTGTCGATCACCCCGGCAAATTCAAAGCGCCCTTCTTCCCGCGCCAGCTGGCTGTAATACACCACCTGGAACAACAGGTCGCCCAGCTCACCTTGCAGGTGATCAAAATCCCCGCGTTCGATGGCATCGGCGACTTCGTAGGCTTCTTCCAGGGTGTGGGGGACGATGGTGGCGTAGGTTTGCTTGATGTCCCACGGGCAACCGTATTGCGGGTCGCGCAGGCGGTTCATCAGGTGCAGCAGGTCTTCAAGTGAATACATCAGTCTCTTTCCGCAGAAGTGGGAACGCTGAAGATCAACTGTGGGAGCGGGCTTGCTCGCGAAGGCGTCGTGTCAGTTGCCTGATAGTTGACAGACGCACCGCCTTCGCGAGCAAGCCCGCTCCCACATTTTAATCCGCGCTCATCCAGCTACTCATGGCGTGCGATTACGCCGGGTCTCAATGATGTTCGGCAGCTGGGAAATACGCCCCAGCAACCGCCCCAACGCGTCCAGCCCCGGAATCTCGATGGTCAGGGACATCAACGCAGTGTTGTCCTCTTTATTCGAGCGGGTGTTGACCGCCAGCACGTTGATCCGCTCATTGAGCAGCACCTGCGACACGTCGCGCAGCAGGCCGGAACGGTCGTAGGCACGGATGACGATGTCCACCGGATAGGTCAACACCGGCACCGGGCCCCAGCTGACCTGGATGATCCGCTCCGGCTCACGCCCGCCCAGTTGCAACACCGAGGCACAGTCCTGGCGGTGAATGCTCACCCCACGTCCCTGGGTGATGTAACCGACGATAGCGTCGCCCGGCAATGGCTGGCAGCAGCCGGCCATTTGCGTCATCAGGTTGCCCACGCCCTGGATCTGGATATCGCCACGCTTGCCCGGCTTGTAGCCGGTGGCTTTACGCGGGATCAGTTCCAGCTGTTCGCTGCCACGTTCCGGCTCAACCAGTTGCTGGGCCAGATTCACCAACTGCGCCAGGCGCAAATCGCCCGCACCGAGGGCGGCAAACATGTCTTCGGCGATCTTCATGTTGGCCTTTTCGGCCAGCTTGTCGAAGTCCACCTGCGGCAGGCCAAGACGCGCCAATTCGCGCTCGAGCAAGGTCTTGCCGGCGGCGACGTTCTGGTCGCGCGCCTGCAATTTGAACCAGTGGACGATCTTCGCCCGCGCCCGGGAGGTGGTGATGTAGCCCAGGTTCGGGTTCAGCCAGTCGCGGCTCGGCGTACCGTGCTTGCTGGTGATGATCTCGACCTGTTCACCGGTCTGCAGGCTGTAGTTGAGCGGCACGATGCGCCCGTTAATCTTCGCGCCACGGCAGTTGTGGCCGATCTCGGTGTGCACGCGGTAGGCAAAATCCAGCGGCGTGGCGCCCTTGGGCAGGTCGATCGCGTGGCCGTCGGGGGTGAAGATGTAGACCCGGTCGGGTTCGATGTCCACCCGCAACTGGTCGGCCAAACCGCCGATGTCGCCCAGCTCTTCATGCCATTCCAGTACCTGGCGCAACCAGGAGATTTTCTCTTCGTACTGGTTGGACCCGGCCTTGACGTCGGTGCCCTTGTAGCGCCAGTGAGCGCATACACCCAGCTCTGCCTCTTCGTGCATCGCATGGGTACGGATCTGCACTTCCAGCACCTTGCCCTCGGGGCCGATCACTGCCGTGTGCAACGAGCGGTAACCGTTTTCCTTGGGGTTGGCGATGTAGTCGTCGAATTCCTTGGGGATGTGCCGCCACAGCGTGTGGACGATACCCAGCGCGGTGTAGCAGTCGCGCATTTCCGGCACCAGCACGCGCACGGCGCGCACGTCATAGATCTGGCTGAAAGCCAGGCCCTTGCGCTGCATTTTGCGCCAGATGGAATAGATGTGTTTGGCCCGGCCGCTGATGTCGGCTTCAACGCCGGTGGCCTGCAACTCCGTGCGCAACTGGCTCATCACGTCGGCGATGAAACGCTCTCGGTCCAGCCGCCGCTCGTGGAGCAGCGTGGCAATCTGTTTGTATTGATCGGGTTCGAGGTAACGGAAGGACAAGTCCTCCAGTTCCCACTTGATATGGCCGATGCCCAGGCGGTGGGCCAGGGGCGCGTAGATGTCGAACACCTCGCGGGCGACGCGGTTGCGCTTTTCGTCGTCGGCGGTTTTCACCGCCCGAATCGCGCAGGTGCGCTCGGCCAGCTTGATCAGCGCGACGCGAACGTCGTCGACCATCGCCACCAGCATCTTGCGCAGGTTTTCCACCTGGCCCTGTGTGCCCAGCACCATGGACTGGCGCGGGCTGAGGCTGGCACTGATCGCCGCCATGCGCAACACGCCGTCGATCAGCTTCGCCACCACGGTGCCGAAACGCTGGCTGACGGTGGGCAGTTGAATATGCCCTTCGCGCACGCCGCGATACAGCACCGCTGCGATCAGTGAATCCTGATCGAGCTTGAGATCGGCGAGGATCTCGGCGATTTCCAACCCGGTGCGAAAGCTTGAAGTGCCTTCGGCCCACAGGTTCTTGGCCGCATTGTCTTGCTGTTCAGACTCACGAGCGAACTCGCAGGCTGCTTTCAAGGCTTCACGGTCCAGTGCCGGGTCGACACTGATGGCATGATCCAGCCATGCCTCGAGATTGATACTGCCGTCGGTGTTGATCGGCTGGTGTGCTCTCACCTGTACCATCTTGCTTACCTTCCCTACGACGCACCTTGAGTGCGTCAAAATCATCGCTGACCTGCTTTACAAAAAAGCTTGTGCACGCTCCCTGGCAGGTCACAGGCCCAGGAGATGCAGGCCAGTCGGATTAAACGGGCGTCCTAGCCCGCTTCAAATAACGCCATGGCCTCGACATGGGCCGTCTGGGGAAACATGTCGAGGATCCCGGCACGTTTTAGCCGGTAGCCTTGCTTGACCAACTCGACCGTGTCCCGCGCCAGCGTTGCCGGATTGCAGGACACATACACCAGGCGATCAGCCCCCAGGGTAGCGAGCTTGCGCACAACCTCCAGGGCACCATCGCGGGGTGGGTCCAAGAGTACCGCAGAAAAGCCCTGTTTGGCCCACTCCGCGTCGGTCAAAGGCTGAGACAAATCGGCCTGAAAAAACTGCACATTATGCAAATTATTGCTGACAGCATTGTGTGCCGCCCGGTCCACCATGGCCTGCACGCCTTCCACCGCCACCACTTCTCGCACTTGGCGGGCCAGCGGCAAGGCGAAGTTGCCCAACCCACAAAACAAATCCAGCACCCGCTCGTCGGGCTTTGGCGCCAGCCATTCCAGGGCCTGGGCGACCATCGCCGCGTTGACCCCGGCGTTGACCTGCACGAAGTCTCCCGGGCGGTACGCCAACTGCAGATCCCACTGTTCCAGACGATAGCCCAAGGCCTGGTCCGGTTCGAAGGGTTGCGGCTGACCCTCTCCATGCAGCCACAATTGCGCCTCATGAAAAGTACAAAATTCCTGCAGGATCGTCAGGTCCGCTTCGGACAAGGGCGCCATGTGTCGCAACAACACGGCGATCGACGACCCGCTGAACAACTCCACATGCCCCAACGCCTGAGGTTTGCTCAAGCGCCGCAGCATGTTTGGCAACCGCTGCATGATCGGTTGCAAGGCCTGTACCAGCACCGGGCAATCGTCGATGGCGACGATGTCCTGGCTGGCCACGGCGCGAAAGCCGACTTCAAGTTTCTTCGCCTTGGCATCCCAGCGCACAGCCACGCGGGCGCGGCGGCGATAGCCGAATTCCGGCCCGCTCAAAGGCGCGGCCCACTCTTGGGGTTCGACACCGGCCACGCGGGATAATTGCTCGGCGAGCATGCGCTGTTTCAGGGCCAGCTGTTCGTCATGGGGCAAGTGTTGCAGGCTGCAACCGCCGCAACGGCCGGCGTGCACACAGGGTGCCGGGCGGCGCAGTTCGCTGGCGGTAAATACGCGCTCGGTGCGGGCCTCGACCACTTTGCCGTGGGCGCCCAACACCCGCGCTTCCACCTCTTCGCCGGCCAAAGCACCCACCACAAACCAGGTGCGGCCTTCAAAGAACACGATGCCACGGCCGTCGTTGGCCAGGCGCTCGATGGTCAGGCGTTGCTTCTTGCCTACGGGAATCTGTGGGGCCCGGCTGCCGCCCGTCGGTTGGAAGCGCAGGCCTCTCTCGTGCTTGGCCATCAGTTGGGCGCGTCGAAAATGCCGGTCGACAGGTAACGGTCGCCACGGTCACAGATGATCGCGACGATCACCGCATTTTCCAACTCTTGGGACAAGCGCAACATTCCGGCCACGGCGCCACCGGACGACACGCCGCAGAAGATACCTTCTTCACGGGCCAGACGGCGGGTGGTGTCTTCGGCTTCACGCTGGGCCATGTCGATGATGCGATCAACCCGAGCGGCGTTGTAGATCTTCGGCAAATACTCTTCGGGCCAACGACGGATCCCCGGGATCGCCGAGCCTTCCATCGGTTGCAGGCCAACGATCTGGATCTCGGGATTCTGCTCCTTGAGGTAGCGCGAGTTGCCCATGATGGTGCCGGTGGTGCCCATCGAACTCACGAAGTGAGTGATGGTGCCCTGGGTCTGGCGCCAGATTTCCGGGCCGGTGGTGGTGTAGTGCGCCTCGGGGTTGTCGCCGTTGGCGAACTGGTCCAGCACCAGGCCACGGCCTTCGGCAGCCATACGCTCGGCGAGGTCGCGAGCACCTTCCATGCCTTCTTCCTGGGTGACCAGGATCAACTCGGCGCCATAGGCGGTCATCGCCGCCTTGCGCTCGGCGCTGCCGTTGTCGGGCATGATCAGGACCATCTTGTAACCCTTGATCGCCGCGGCCATGGCCAGGGCAATCCCGGTATTACCGGAAGTGGCTTCGATCAGGGTGTCGCCGGGCTTGATCTGCCCACGCAACTCGGCGCGGGTGATCATCGACAACGCGGGGCGGTCCTTGACCGAGCCGGCCGGATTGTTCCCTTCGAGCTTGAGCAGCAAGGTATTGCTGGTGTTTCCCGGCAGGCGCTGCAAGCGGACCAGCGGGGTGTTGCCGACGCAATCGGCGATGGTGGGGTACTGCAAGGTCATGGCGTATTCGCAATCCAGACTGCGGGGGCGACCATCATACCGGGAAAGGCCGGCGGGCCATATCACGCAAAGTGTGGTGCTTATCGCTTAATGGAATAAGTCAGGCGGGGCCGTGGTTTCGCTGGAACACTTCATCGCCCATCGCTGCAATTTGTCCGTCGATCAATGCCTCAAACGGTTTCAGCAGCGGCTCGAATGACGTGGGCGCTTCGAGCACCTGCAACGCCTGCACGATGGCCTCCACCGTCGACAATGCCCCGGGCCCCGGCGCCTTGCGCAATCGGTAGCGGGACACGGCGCCCTCCGCCAGCGTCACTCTCGGCAGTGCCGCCAACAACGGGTTGAGGTGCAGCAACTTGCGCGCCTTGCGCCAGGTACCGTCCGGCACTACCAGCAACAACGGTTCGTCGGATGGCGTGTAGGCCTGCAACGGTTGTGCATCCTCGGCAGGGAATAACAATCGCGCCTGATAACCCGGCGGATTCAACAACGCCTGCAAATCCTCAAACACCTCCCCCACCACCAACTGCGCATTCACCAATCCCAGCGCCGCCAACCGCGCGGTATTCAAGGCGTGATTGACCTCGCTCGGATGCTGCAACAGCAACACCCGAGTGCGGCTATCCAGCCGGGGGATCAGCGGGCACAGGCAATGGGCAGTGGGCCGCAGGCAGCGGGGGCATTGGGGTCTGGGCATGGTTTCAGGCCTGGTTGAGCTGGGCTTTAAGTAAATCGCGGAAGGTCTGGATCAGTGGTTCGCGGCTGCGGCCCCGGCGCATGATCATCGAGAACGGCGCCTGGTAGCCAAAGGTCGCCGGCAACAGCACCCGCAAATCCCCCTTGTCGGCCCAGGCCTGGGCGTAGTGTTCCGGCAGGTAGCCGATGTAGGCGCCGGACAGCACCAGGATCAGTTGCGCCTCCATACTTTCCACCGTGGCGGCGCTGTGCTTGAAGCCGTGGCGCGCCAGTTCGGCCTGGCTCCAATAACCACGACCGACCATGCGTTGCTGGGTGATCACTTGCTCCGGGATGCGCCGCTCGTTGAACAACGGGTGGCGGGTGCTGCAATACAGCCAGTGCTGCTCGCGGTACAGCGGCATGTAGATCAGCCCGCTCATGCGGTTGGAGAAGGCACCGATGGCCAGGTCCAGGCGATTGTCCTGTACCCCCAACTGCAATTCGTAAGGGCTCATCACCGACAAATGCAGATGCACCGCCGGGTGTTCCTGGCTGTAGGCGCCGATGACTTCGGCAAACGGCAGGGCTTTGTCGCTGACGGTGGAGTCGAGCACGCCGAGTTTCAGGGTGCCGCGCAACTCGCCTTTCAGCGCAGCGGCGTATTGCTCGAAACCTTCCAGCTCGCCCAGCAGGCGCAGGGTTTCCTGATGGAACAGCTCGCCCTTGCTGGTGAGGCTGAACCCGCCCCGGCCGCGATGGCACAGCACCAGGCCCAACGCGGCTTCCAGCTGGCTCATGTAAGTGCTGATGGCCGAGGTCGACAGGTTGAGTTCGTGCTGGGCATTGGCGAAACCCTGATGCCGCACGACGCTGACGAAGATGCGCAGGAGTTTCAGGTCGGGCAAGGCGTTGGCCATGGGCTCTCCAGAAGCAAACATAAAACCTGTGGGAGCCGAGTTTACCTCAGGCATTAGTTTAGAAAAATCTGAACTAAGTATTTGCCCCTGCCGATTCTTCCCTTCCCGTGCATTTCGCAGAATCGGCCTCTAATAAACACAACGATGAGGCAATCCCGTGGACAAGATTTTCCACCAACCACTGGGCGGCAACGAAATGCCGCGCTTCGCCGGCATCGCCACCATGATGCGTCTTCCCCATCTGCAATCGGCCAAGGGACTGGATGCCGCCTTTGTCGGCGTGCCCCTGGACATCGGCACCTCCCTGCGTGCCGGCACCCGTTTCGGGCCGCGGGAAATCCGCGCTGAGTCGGTGATGATCCGCCCCTACAACATGGCCACCGGCGCCGCGCCGTTTGACTCGCTGTCGGTTGCCGACATCGGCGACGTGGCGATTAACACCTTCAACCTGCTGGACGCCGTGCGCATCATCGAAGAAGCCTACGACGAGATCCTCGAACACAACGTGATCCCGATGACCCTGGGTGGCGACCACACCATCACCCTGCCGATCCTGCGGGCGATCCACAAGAAACACGGCAAGGTCGGGCTGGTGCACATCGATGCCCACGCCGACGTCAACGACCATATGTTCGGCGAGAAAATCGCCCACGGCACCACCTTCCGCCGCGCCGTGGAAGAAGGCTTGCTGGATTGCGACCGCGTGGTGCAAATCGGCCTGCGCGCCCAGGGCTACACCGCCGAAGACTTCAACTGGAGCCGCAAACAAGGCTTCCGTGTGGTCCAGGCCGAAGAATGCTGGCACCACTCCCTGGCCCCCTTGATGGCTGAAGTGCGCGAGAAAGTCGGCGGCGGCCCGGTGTACCTGAGCTTCGACATCGACGGCATCGACCCGGCCTGGGCGCCTGGCACCGGCACCCCGGAAATCGGTGGCTTGACCACGATCCAGGCGATTGAAATCATCCGCGGCTGCCAAGGCCTGGATCTGATTGGTTGCGATCTGGTAGAAGTTTCGCCGCCGTACGACACCACCGGCAATACCTCGCTGCTCGGCGCCAACCTGCTGTACGAAATGCTCTGCGTACTGCCGGGCGTGGCGCACCGCTGATGAGCGCCCAGGCCGAGGTATTAAAAGCCGCGGCCGACCTGGTGTCGGCCTTCGCCCGCAATGATCGCGATGCCTATTTCGGTGCGTTCAGTGCCGACGCCAGCTTCGTGTTCTACACCCTCCCCCAACCGCTGCTGAGTCGCGATGCCTATCAGGTGTTGTGGGACAGCTGGCGCCGGGACGAGGGATTTGAGGTGCTGTCCTGCACCTCAAGCAACGCTTTCGTCAGCCTGCACGGTGACGTCGCGGTATTTGTGCATGACGTGGCCACCGAGCTGCGCATGAACGGGGAGCAATTCTTTAGCCAGGAACGCGAGACCATTGTCTTCAAGCGACAAGGGGATCGCACACAACAAAAAGAAGGCCTGTGGCTGGCCTGTCACGAACATTTGTCCGCTATGCCGGAAGGGCTGCCGCCCCATTAGCCAATGTGATCGGAGCAGATCATGAATAATAAAAACAACGAAAACAGTATTCGCAACATAGAAACCAACGGCGTCGAACAGATCCCGGACCACGAACGTACCGCCGGGCCGAAGGATTTGTTTCGCCTGATTTTCGGCGGTGCCAACACCTTCGCCACTGCGGTGCTGGGGAGCTTTCCGGTGCTGTTTGGCTTGTCGTTCCAGGCCGGCGTCTGGGCGATTGTGCTGGGCGTGTTGGTGGGTGCAGTGATCCTCGCGCCCATGGGCCTGTTCGGTCCGCTCAACGGCACCAATAACGCCGTGTCTTCCGGTGCGCACTTTGGCGTGCACGGGCGGATTGTCGGCTCATTCCTGTCGCTGCTGACCGCGATCGCGTTCTTCTCACTGTCGGTGTGGAGTTCAGGCGATGCGCTGGTGGGCGGTGCGAAACGTCTGGTGGGCTTGCCGGAAACCGACCTGACCCTGGGCCTGGCCTACGGCGTGTTCGCCATTCTCGTGCTGACGGTGTGCATCTACGGCTTTCGCTTCATGCTGTGGGTCAACCGCATTGCAGTCTGGGCGGCGAGCCTGCTGTTCCTGCTGGGCATCTTCGCCTTCGCCCCCGCTTTCGACAGCCACTTCGCCGGCACCGTTGCCCTCGGCCAGGCTGGCTTCTGGGCGGCGTTTATCGGTGCGGCACTGGTGGCCATGAGCAACCCGATTTCCTTCGGGGCATTCCTCGGTGACTGGTCGCGCTACATCCCACGGGAAACCTCGAAGATGCGGATCATGTTGGCGGTGGTGCTCGCACAGATCGCCACCCTGATCCCGTTCCTGTTCGGCCTGGCCACCGCGACCATCGTGGCGGTCAAGGCACCGGACTATATCGCGGCCAACAACTACGTCGGCGGCCTGCTGGCGGTGGCACCGAGCTGGTTTTTCCTGCCGGTGTGCCTGATCGCGGTGATCGGCGGCATGTCCACCGGCACCACCTCGCTGTATGGCACCGGGCTGGACATGTCCAGCGTGTTCCCGCGCCTGCTGTCCCGGGTCAAGGCGACGCTGCTGATCGGGGTGATGTCGATTGCCTTCATCTTTATCGGACGTTTCGCCGCCAACCTGGTGCAGAGCGTGTCGACCTTCGCCGTGCTGATCATCACCTGCACCACGCCGTGGATGGTGATGATGATCATCGGCCTGATCGTGCGCCGGGGCTATTACTGCCCGGACGACCTGCAGGTGTTCACTCGCGGCGAAACCGGCGGGCGCTACTGGTTCAGCCACGGCTGGAACTGGCGCGGCCTGGGGGCCTGGATCCCGAGTGCGCTGGTGGGCCTGTGCTTCGTCAACCTGCCGGGACAGTTTGTCGGGCCGCTGGGCAACCTCGCCGACGGCATCGACATCAGTCTGCCGGTGACGCTGGGCCTGGCCTCGCTGGTGTACCTGACGCTGCTTCGCCTGTTCCCTGAACCGGCTGCCGTCTACGGGCCGACGGTGGCGAGGGAGCCTGCTCCCGTTCGACTGCGCAGCAGTCGCGAGGCCGCCTGATGAATTGCGTGGAATGGATTGGGGCTGCTGCGCAGCCCAGCGGGAGCAAGCTCCCTCGCCACACAGCCCCCTTTAGCCTTACATAAAAAAGATAATCGGAGACCCGCCGTCATGGCCTTAGATCTATTCGTCGTCCTCATCTACGCCGCCGGCATGCTGGTGCTCGGCTACTACGGCATGCGCCGCGCCAAGACCCATGAAGATTACCTGGTGGCCGGCCGCAACCTCGGCCCGACGCTGTACATGGGCACCATGGCCGCCACGGTGTTGGGCGGTGCGTCCACCGTCGGCACCGTACGCCTGGGCTATGTCCATGGCATTTCCGGTTTCTGGCTGTGCGCCGCGCTGGGTGCGGGGATCATTGCGCTGAATCTGTTCCTGGCCAAGCCGCTGCTGAAGCTGAAAATCTTCACCGTGACCCAGGTCCTGGAAAAACGCTACAACCCCATGGCCCGCCAGGCCAGCGCAGTGATCATGCTGGCCTACGCTCTGATGATCGGCGTGACCTCGATCCTCGCCATCGGCACCGTGCTGCAAGTGCTGTTCGACCTGCCATTCTGGATTTCGGTATTGGTAGGCGGCGGCGTGGTGGTGGCGTACTCGACCATCGGCGGCATGTGGTCGCTGACCCTGACCGACATCGTGCAGTTCGTGATCAAGACCGTCGGCCTGATGTTTATCCTGCTGCCGATCTGCCTGTACCGCGTCGGCGGCTGGGATGAACTGGTGGCCAAACTGCCCGCGTCGAATTTCAGCTTCACTGAAATCGGCTGGGACACCATCATCACCTACTTCATGATCTACTTCTTCGGCATCCTGATCGGCCAGGACATCTGGCAACGGGTGTTCACCGCCCGTGACGAAAAGGTCGCCCAGTACGCAGGCACGTTCGCCGGTTTCTACTGCATCCTCTACGGCCTGGCCTGTGCGCTGATCGGCATGGCCGCCCATGTACTGATCCCGGACCTGGACAACGTCAACAACGCGTTCGCCGCCATCGTCAAAGTCTCGTTGCCGGACGGTATCCGCGGCCTGGTGATCGCCGCTGCACTGGCCGCGATGATGTCCACCGCCAGTGCCGGCTTGCTCGCCGCGTCCACCGTCTTGACCGAAGACCTGCTGCCGCGCCTGCGGGGCGGTAAACAGTCGAGCCTGAAGATCAACCGCCTGTTTACCTTGCTGACGGGCGTTGCCGTGCTGGGTATCGCATTGGTGGTGAACGATGTGATCAGCGCGTTGACCCTGGCTTACAACCTGTTGGTGGGCGGTATGTTGATCCCGCTGATCGGCGCGATTTTCTGGAAACGTGCGACGACTTCCGGGGCGATCACCTCCATGACCCTGGGCTTTGTGACCGCACTGGTGTTCATGATCAAGGATGGGTTGGATGCCAACACGCCGATCTACTACAGCCTGGGCGTGGGCCTGGTGAGTTTTGTAGTGGTGAGCTTGCTGTCCCGTCGCCCGGAGGCGGTGGCGGCTCGGGCGATCTGAAAAAACACTTGAAAGAAGCTTTCTTCAGCGGGTGCGACGTCGGATGTCGCACCCGTTTTTTTATTCCCACATTGCCGAAACAGCTGGCGCTCTCGCCTGGATGACTTCCTGGACCAAAGATGCCCAGACCAATCCCTGGGTGGTGCCTGCGGCATAAGTTGCCCCCGCTGCAATTCGGTTGTATGCGGACCAATGAACGATTGAAAGTCCATCTGCGGTGCCGGGCCTGGCACATTCGATAATGTGCAATTCGCCGCTTTCGATCGCCCTGCGGTAAGACTCCGGAAAGTGCCGAGAAACAGCCGCCAGACACGCCGCCAATATCTGCTCCTTGTGCTCTTGCGTTGAATCAGGTGGAACCTGCCCGCCGGAGACAAGAATGCAGTCCCCGTCCAACCGGCAATTCATGACGCCGATTGGCAGATCGTACTGCAGCTTGAGTCCGCGCATTTCGACACCTTCATTACCAACGGCGCGAAGCTTGAAAAACCAGCCAATGATCGCAACTACCTCCGGCTCCTCTACCCCCATGGCGGTGACGACGAAGTGCTCTCTACTCAGGTCAGCAATTTGGACCGGGCTAAGGTGCACGGGCATGAACTGAACCCCGGAGCGCCGCAAAAGCGACGCCATCTCCTCCATAAGATCGCTGAACTCCAGATCGTAGCCCGACACCTCAATCGCCCGACAGACCCCAGGGACGCAATACGTTGCCTGGAATTGCAGTTGACCGATCTCTGCAAGTTCACGTCCCGGCTTGCCACTCGGCCAAGGCCTGTTTTCGATATCGCGTTGCTCGCTGATCGCGGCCTCTACGCCACTGGCGCCGTCCACATAGGCGCGTACAATCCGCGACCGCGCGAATCGCGCCAACGACGGGTTGTCGGCCAGGAGCTTTTCAAACAGCTCGATGCCGGCTCGATTGCACTCAACGGCCAAGTACTGATTTCCGGGAGTCAGATAATCGTTATGCAGCGGCTTTGCAGTCGTCTCCGTTGCTGACAGATGACGCATGTTCACCTGCTTGTGACTGGCGCCATCCCGCTCCTGATTTCCTCCGTAAACCATGACCTGATAATTCGCCAGGCGGAACATCGCGGCTTGGAGCAGGCCGTTGATACCTCTGCCGATGATCGACACGCGCGGCGCAGCGGCATCGGCCTGCTGAGGGGGGATCGTCAATGAGTGTGCAAGCTTGCGCCTGACAAGGCCGCGCAAGGCCATCAAGCTCAGTTGCACAGAGACCGCATAGTCGAGGTCGCAATGGCAGGCTTCGGTGGTGGCCGCCTGTGTCGTCAGCATCGCCGGCTTGCGCCACGTGGAGACACAGCAGCCGAGCGCTTGTGCACGCATCCGAAACGCATCCAATGTCCGGGGGCCGTAGTCCAATACCAGCTGGGTATCTTCAGCCATTGCCAGGGTCTGCAAAGCATCATCGCTTAAGACATCCGGCTTGGAGACACAGACCAGGCGAGCTCGTCTGTGCAGACGTTGAATGAGGGTCCGATCAATACGATGCGCGGATTCATCATTCAAGGACACGCATACGGCGATCGCATAGGCCCCCTCCAGCGCCTCGAGCCAGTCTGCGACAAATGCAACTCTACAATCGGAAGAGGCTTTCCCGATATTGCCAGCTACTCGATCACGTCGATCTAATACCTTAATCCGAATACCCGGATCTTGATCAAGCAGTAACTTAACAAGCTCTTTCCCTACATTGCCGTATCCCAGTACACAGATATCACGGGGCATGGAGCCATCCGCCAGTGTCAGCCAGTGTGCAATATAGGCGGCAACATGCGGCGCGTTTATGCCTGGCGTATTGCTTACTTGAATATTGTGGGAGTCGCAAAGATCCAGTCGCACCTTATCCAGACTCGCACCACGGCGGACCAAATGGAGGTTTCCAAATGGATGAGATATACGCCACTGGCCGATGACGTCGGCATCGATAACTTGGTCTGCGACAACGATCGTTGATGGGCGCAGAAGTCCAATCTGTATAAGCAGAGCTTGCTTGGTTAATGTCGGAGGGAAAAACACGACGTTGCTGGGTGCGTCAGCCTTCCAGCCTCTGGATGCAGGTGCGATATGCAAGATATTTTCGGTGGTGGCGATCAGTGAAGCGGCGACTGGAGGAACGGAAGAAAGCATCATGGCTTTATCTCCAACAATTCTGACTTGCGCAGGGGAAGTTCAATAACGGTGGGGGATTTGAAAACGCAAACGATACAAATCTTTTCCTAACGGAATTCAACCTACGCTTATCTTTAGAATTGAATAAGCCAGCCGACTCTGACAAACAGGTAGTCCGATTCCGACACTTGAACGCCAAAACCTGACTGACGTGCACAGATTCGGACTACTCAACTATTACCGTGAAACATCAAACGGCGTGTTCAAAAAGCTTTCCCGACTACAGTTTGTTTGCACGTGCACAAAACAAATGTGGGAGCGGGCTTGCTCGCGAATACGGTGTGTTATTCAGTGTAAAACCCACTGATACACACTATTCGCGAGCAAACCCGCTCCCACATAAAATTTATGCCGCTCCAGGCTGCACCCAAACCCAGGGGTTTGAGCGCTTTTCCAGGACTTACCTGCGACGCGGGCGACGCTGCTCGTCATCGGTGCGGATTGGCACCGGTTGCAGCGGTGGCTCGATCAAGCCGAGTGCGACGCCGAGGTCGTGCAGCCAGTTTTGCAGTTTCTCTTTCATGGTGCCCCCTTGGGGTAATGCCGAGCGGCTGGAATTCTGTGGCCGCTTCTTACAGATAGTAGTCTTAAGTCCTACGTATTGCTTGAACGAAACCACAACGAACTATTACTGAATTGATCAAAATCCTGACGGATCGTTCAAGCGATGGCTCTGGTTTCGCTTTCCGGTAGCACCTTGCCCTCTTGTTGCAGGTCAATCCACGCATTGAGGTTAGCGCCGAGCATACCCTTACGCCACATCAACCAGGTGGTGGCGCTGGCAAATGGCTCCGCCAACGGATGAATGGACACGCTGTCCTTGCCCGGCAAGCTGTCGAGCATTGATTCCGACATCAGCGCCACCCCGGATCCGGCGATCACACAAGCCAGCATGCCTTGGTAGGACTCGATCTCGATAGCCCGGCCCATGGCCACGCGGTCGTGGGAAAACCAGGCTTCCAGGCGCGCACGGTAGGAACAACTGCGTCGGAACGTGAACACCGAGCGGCCGGCAACATCCTGCGGCCCACGCACGGGCGGGTGATCCGCCTCGCAGATCAGCAGCAGGCGCTCTTCGCACAGCGGCACGCCATCGAGGGTGGCGAGGGTCAACGGCCCGTCCACCAGCGCGGCGTCCAGGCGCCCGGTGATCAAGCCTTCCAGCAGTTCACCACTCGGAGCCGACTGCACCTGCAGGTTCACCATCGGATACGCCTTGTGGTAGCGCGCCAGCAGCTTGGGCAAATGAATCGCCGCCGTGCTGTACATGCTGCCGAGCACAAAGTCGCCGGCTGGTTGCCCGCCTTGCACCGCGCCATGGGCTTCGTCGTGCAGGGCCAGCAAGCGTGCGCTGTAATCCAGCAGTACTTTGCCTGCGGGAGAAAGCTGCAAACGCTGACGCTCGCGTACGAACAGTTCGACGCCCAGCTGTTCTTCCATTTGTTTAAGCCGGGTCGACAAGTTGGACGGCACCCGGTGCAAACGCTCGGCGGCACGGGTGATGGAGCCCTCCTCGGCCACGGCCTGGAAAATCCGCAATTGACTAAACTCCATCACCTTTCTCCAAAACTGAACAAGTTACTCACTATTATTCATTTTTACAGAAAGTCAATCCGCTTTAGCCTGATGGTCACTCGCTGCTCCCAGGAAAAAACATCATGTCACCGCTGATCCGCTTACTCGCCAGCTTTATCGCCTTGATGATGGCCATGGGCATTGGCCGCTTCGCGCTTACCCCGCAAATGCCGCATTTGCTCAGCGAAGGCCAGATCGACCTGACCGGCGCGGGCCTGATTGCGGCGGCCAACTACCTGGGCTATTTCGTCGGCGCGGTGGATTCGATATTCGCCCGCAGCCATCACCATGTGCGCGGACGCTTGTACGGCGGGCTGTGGTTATGTGTGCTGCTGACCCTGGCGTCGTACTGGGCCCATGGGTTCTGGCCGCATCTGCTGTTGCGCTTCGGTACCGGCGTAGCGAGCGCCTGGGCGCTGGTGATGATCACCAGCCTGAGCCAGCCGCTGGCCATTGCGGCCGGGCGCCCACGCTTGGGTGCGCTGGTATTTGCCGGGCCGGGGTTGGGGATTCTGTTGACCGGGCTGCTGGCGCTGGGCTCCAACCTGCTGGGGCAGGATTCTGCAACCTTGTGGCTGGTGTATGGCGTGGTCGCGCTGGTCATGCTGCTGGCAATCCTGCCGTTCCTGCCCAAGCCTTCCGCCACCAGCTCCCCCGCTGCCAGCCACACCGACGTGGCCAGCAACGGCAGCATCACTCACCTGTGCTGGATCTACGTGTTGTATGGCCTTGGCTACATCATCCCGGCGACATTCCTGTCGCAGATGGCCAGCGCGCAATTCAAGGGCGCCTGGCAGGCGGACCTGTTCTGGCCCTGCTTTGGCCTGGCCGCCGCAATTGGCGTGGTGGTCGCGAGCCTGCGCCGCAAGGACCCGGACACCACCCGCCGCTGGCTGATGACCACCCTTTGGCTGCAAGCGGCCGGGGTGTTTGCCTGCCTGCTGGGCAACGGTTGGGGCCTGGCGCTGGGCGTGTTGCTGTGCGGCGGGCCATTCCTGGCGTGCATGCAACTGGTGATGGCGCGCTTGCGTGAGGTCGCCCCCCACGGCTACCAGCGCAGCACCGGGTTGCTGACCGCCAGCTTTGCAATCGGCCAATTGAGCGGGCCATTGCTGGCGTCGGTGAGCAGCCACCTCAGCGGTGGCCTGCAACCGGCGCTGGTGGTCGCCGGCGCCGGATTGCTAGTGGCCGGATCGGTCCTGGTCAGCCGGCAACCATCGGCACAGGCGCGCGCACCTGTTCACGCCGCGCCAGCACCAGGAAAAACAGCCCACCCAGGAAGCAGCCGGTAAACCAGGCGAAGTTGGCCATGCCCTGCAGCGCCGGGGTAAAGGTGATCGCGACGCCCACCAGCGTCGCGGGCACCAGCGCCTTGACCGCCGTCCAGTTCACGCCACCGTCGAAGTAGTAGCGCCCGCTCGGGCTGTCATCGAACAGCGCATCCACGTCGATCTTCTGCTTTTTGATCAGGTAGAAGTCCACCAGCAGAATCCCGAACAACGGCCCGATAAACGCGGCGAGGATGTCGAGGGTGTAGTGGATCATCAACGGGTTGTTGAACAGGTTCCACGGAGTGATGAAGATCGACGCCACCGCGGCAATCATCCCGCCGGCGCGCCAGCTGATTTTGCTCGGTGCCACGTTGGCAAAATCAAAGGCCGGCGAGACAAAGTTGGCGACGATGTTGATGCCGATGGTCGCGGTAACGAAGGCAAACGCCCCCAGCAGCACGGCCATGTCGTTGTCGATGCGCGAAACGGTAGCGATTGGATCGTGGAGCATTTCGCCGAACACCGGCAAGGTGCCCGAGACGATCACCACGGTGACCAGGGAGAACGCCAGGAAATTTACCGGAAGGCCCCAGAAGTTGCCGCGACGCACGTCCTTCATCGTCCGGCAGTAGCGGCTGAAATCACCGAAATTCAGGGTTGGCCCGGAGAAGTACGACACCACCAAGGCGGTCGCCACGATGATTTGGCCAAACGCTTGCCAGCCTGACAGGGACTTTTCCGCCAGGGTGAAGCTGATATTGGCCCAGCCGGCCTTCCAGACGATCCAGCCGGCCAGGGCAAACATCACCGCATAGACGACGGGCCCCGCCCAGTCGATGAAACGACGGATGGATTCCATGCCGGCCCAGAACACCAGCGCCTGGAGCGTCCACAAGCTGAGGAAACCGAACCAGCCCAGGTACGACAGACCGGCAAAATGCGGCTCTGCGTATACCGCCATCTGTGGGAAAAAGCGCAGCACCACAATGATCAATGCGCTGGATGCCAGGTACGTCTGGATCCCGTACCAGGCCACCGCGATCAAGCCGCGAATTACTGCCGGGATGTTCGCCCCAAAAACCCCAAAGGCCAGCCGGCAGATCACCGGGTAAGGCACCGCCGCCTGCTGGCTCGGCTTGGCCACCAGGTTGGCGATCAATTGCACAATGCAGATCCCGGCGAGCAAGGCGATCAATACCTGCCAACTGGCCAGCCCCAGGGCGAACAGGCTGGCGGCGAATACGTAGCCACCGACGCTGTGCACGTCGCTCATCCAGAAAGCGAAGATGTTGTACCAGTTCCATTTTTGCGGCAGCGGCCCCAGGTCCTGGTTGTACAGGCGCGGGCTATAGCCTTTGGGCAATTGTTCGGTCATCGCGGGGCTCCTCGTAAATACCGGCCTGCCACCCGCGACGGGAGTGCGTACGGGAGGCGGCATCGTTTGTATACGAGTTGATGAGCAGAATGCGTGCCAATGAATTAAAACTCGGCACAATCCCTCTGGGACAACGGTCTGCAGAAGGTTACACAATGGCGCAGGGATGATTAGACGGTGCAGGCTCGCTCAGGGATGGTGCAGACCAATCCTGTACACAATCAATTGTGCACCCTGCGTGCACATTGATAGCCCACGGTGCAGCAAACGGCACTGAGGACGGTACCCCACGCAATGTCCATGACGGCCAACCCGGCGGACCAGCCCTGCAAGGTCGCCCAGTTGCTCAGGTCATAAGTGCCATAAGCCACCAGCCCCAGCAACGCACCCAGCCGCGCGGCACGTTGCCAGCGGCCGCTCGCCAAAGCCGGAAGGACGACAAACACCACACAGCCGAATACATAAAGGAGATAGAACGCCACGGCCGGGAACAGCCGCGGCTGATCGAGCATCAGGGGGCCGAGCAGCGCTTTGTAGGTCGGCCCCATGAGGACGCCGAGCCAAAGGCCGTCGAGGATCAGAAAGGCAAGCAAAGTGCCGAGGTAGGCGAAGAGTGTTTTCCTGGACATCCTGGCGGGCCTTTTGTAGGAGCGAACGTGCTCCTACAAAAGAGCAAACCCGGATCAGCTTAGTTCAATGCGATCCGCATGGATCACGATGTGACCCTGTTTGTAGAGGGCACCGATGGCCTTCTTGAAGTTGCCTTTGCTGACACCGAACAAACTGCTGATCACGGCCGGATCGCTTTTATCGCTGACCGGCAAGGTGCCGTTGTTGTCACGCAACTTGGCGAGGATCTTCGAGTTCAGGCTGGACGCCGCCTCTTCACCCACCGGCTGCAGGCTCAGGCTGATATTGCCGTCAGCGCGGATTTCCTTGATGAAGCCTTTCTCTTCCTTGCCCGGGCGCAGGAACTTGAACACTTCGTTCTTGTGGATCAGGCCCCAGTGCTTGTTGTTGATAATGGCCTTGAAGCCCATGTCGGTGGCCTCGGCCACCAGCAAGTCAACTTCCTGGCCGACCTTGTAGGTGGCCGGGGTCTTGTCCAGGTAGCGGTCAAGGCGCGCAGTGGCGGTGATGCGCTTGGTGTGTTTGTCGAGGTAGACGTGCACCACGCAATACTCACCGGCAGTCAGCTGGCGCTTTTCTTCGGAGTAAGGCAGCAGCAAATCCTTGGGCAGGCCCCAATCGAGGAAGACACCGATGCTGTTGACTTCAACCACTTTCAGACTGGCAAATTCACCCACCTGTACTTTTGGTTTTTCGGTGGTCGCGATAAGTTTGTCATCGCTGTCCAGATAAATAAAAACGTTGAGCCAGTCTTCATCTTCACTGGGAATATCTTTGGGGATATAACGGTTGGGCAAGAGGATTTCGCCCTCTTGATCACCATCCAGGTACAAACCAAAGTTAGTGTGTTTAACCACTTGCAAGCTGTTGTAGCGCCCGACTAAAGCCATTTCCAATACCCTCATTGCGTGGGCGGCATTCTACCCGAGTTGACGGCGGCGGTCCCGTGTAGCGGCGTACAGCCCTGAAAAATCATGGGTTTGCCGGGCAACGCCCCGCTCGTCAGATCATCAGCCTGAATTCTGCCGGTGCCCCGGGCATGTTTTCTTCCTGGGTTTCGATTTAAAACAGCGAGTTAGGTGACTATTTCAATCATTCATTGCAGACAATTCATAAGTCCGCCGTTTATTTCAGGGGGATATTTGCCAAGCAATTGTCAAGCATTTCATGTACGATGCATGGCCAAGTTAATTTTCTACAGGTTAGTGGCCGCCATGCGCGTAAAAGCATCCAACAGCAAAGCAAAGCCAGCTCCCGCCGTTGAAACCAGCGAATCGATCAACAGCCAAATCGCTGCCTTCCTCAAGCAGGGCGGCGAAATCCAGCAGATTGCCAAAGGCGTAAGCGGCCAGACTTTCGGCCCGTCCAAGCAGATCACCCTGGGTAAAAAGTAATACTTGCGCATCACACCTGGTCCCTAAGCGCTTTGCCTTTCAAGGCGCTAGGACTAGAGCCCGCAACACCCTCTGATCCACCCCTCTTTTACACCAATCGACGAACGGGCTTCATCTGCGGACCATCGTCGGTATGCTTGCACACGTCTAGATCGGGCATTTGCCTGATATTTCCCGTTACTGCTCCTCGCTTTTCATGGAGTGAAGCATGCTCAAATCCTGCATTTTCCTGGCCGGTGCCCTGTTGGCCAGCCCCCTTGCCGAAGCGCAGGTTTTCCAGCGTGAACTGGGTGATTTCGACCTGAAATTGGGCACAACCCCTAGCCGAAGCATGGCTCAAGGCCTGGTAAAGCCCACTGCGCCTGGGAGCAATTCGTTCCACGGCGGCCTGGACCTGAGCCACGGCAGCGGCCTGTACCTCGGCCAATTCTCACCGAGCATGGGGATTTCCCCTACCAGCAATCTCGAGGTCGATTCCTACTTGGGCTTCAAGCGCCCTTTTGACCAGACCCTGGGCTACGAGCTGGGGATGATTCATTACAGCTATCCCAAGCTGAGCCCCCTCGACAGCCAAGAGTTCTACGGCGGCCTGACTGTGCTGGGCAACCGCTTCGGCGCCTCCTTCAGTAACGACCCGGACCGCCAGGACAGCACCGTGTTTGCCGACCTCGGCGGCACCAAGCCTTTCGGCATCGGCGTCAGCATGAAGTACACCACCCACCAGTTGGGCACTCCGGTCTCGCTCGCCGATGGCAGCTCCATTCGCAACTTCAGCGATTGGTCAGTGCAATTCTCCCGACCGTGGATGGGCGTCGACCTGAACCTGATCTATAGCGACTCAAGCCTCAGCGGCGGCGATTGCTCGGCCTACTCCGGACATAACTCGCAATGCGACGGACTCTTGACCCTGAAAGCAGAGCGGGCGTTTTATTGATGGGCTGAACTGTCGCTGCACTGACGGGTTCAGATGCAATACTCTCGTCTGCGCAAGGACTCGCTCATGCTGCGTCGGTTAAAATTTCTGGTGATGTTGCTGACCCTCAGCCTAGTGCTCGCCGGCTGCAACCGGGTAGGGCTGGCCTATCGCAATCTGGATGTGATCATCCCCTGGACCCTCAGCGACTACCTGGACATGAATGCCGGGCAGAAGAGCTGGTTCAACGACAAACTCAAGGAACACTTGGCCTGGCATTGCACCACTCAATTGCCGGGCTACCTGGACTGGCTCGACCGCCTGCAACAGATGGTCGACAACAACCAGGTGACCGATGCCGCCCTGCAAACCCGGACTACCGAGGCCAAGCAAGCCATTGCCGAAAGCGCCCGGGCGATCACGCCGTCCGCCGTCGAGCTATTGCAGGGGCTGGATGACCAGCAAGTACAGGCTATGGAGCAAGCATTCGCCAAGGACCTGCGCAAGCGTCAGGACGAGTACCTGAAACCGCCCCTCGAGCAGCAGATCAAGGAGCGCGCCGAGCGCATGAACAAACGCCTCGATGCATGGCTCGGGCCGTTAAGCGCCAACCAGCAGAATCGCGTCACCGCCTGGTCGATCGCCTTGGGTGAGCAGAACCAGCAGTGGATCGGTAACCGCGCTCACTGGCAGGCGCTGTTTATCGCAGCAGTCAAAGACCGCCACAGCAGCGACTTCCCCCACAAGATCGAACAACTATTGGTAGACCGCGAAAGCCTGTGGACCCCGGAATACCGCCTGGCCTACGCCCAGACCGAAACCGCCGCCCGCCGCCTGATCGTCGACCTGATGTCGCAGAGCACCGTGCAACAACGCCAGAAGCTGACGCAGAAGATCGACAAGGTGCGCAGCGATTTCCAGGCGCTCAAGTGCCTGAAAAGTGCCTAACCCGCAAGCCTCGGACTCAAGGTGCCTATTTCAGCACAGACATGTAAGGCTCCGGACCGATTGAAGCGGCTCGTTTCAGCAGGTTGAATCAGCAACTGTCAAAACCAAAGGCGTACACCCATTACCCAGCGCCATTCACTGCGGTCATCGCCCTCCTCACGTACGTATTTGGCCGTTTGGCCGTAGGAACGATTCCAGGTGACGCCAACGTAAGGCGCAAACTCGCGGCGGATTTCGTAGCGAAGCCGCAGGCCTATTTCGCTTTCAGAAAGACCGGAACCGATCTGACGCTGCGGGTCGTTCTTGCCGTAGAAATTGATCTCGGCCGTCGGCTGGAGCACCAGCCGATTGGTCAGCAGAATGTCGTAGTCACCCTCAAGGCGCGCCGCAGTCTGGCCGGCCTCGCCGACAAACAAGGTTGCCTCGGCTTCAAAGTTGTAAAGGGCCATGCCCTGCAGCCCGAAAGCGGCCCAGCTTTCACTGTCGCCGGGTTTGAAATCCTGGCGCACACCGCCCACCATATCCCACCAGGGACTGATGGCGTGCCCCCACAACGCCTGGACCTCTGCCTTCTCGGTCCTGCCCTTGGCCCGCTCGCCCTCAGTACGCAACCACAAGCGGTCAATGTCGCCGCCCACCCACCCTTTGGCATCCCAGCTCACCGCGCGACCGTCGTCCGCGCCCTGCCACTCCAACTGGTTGATCACAAACAGCGAGTTGATCTGGCTGTCATGAACCCTGTGCCCATCGGGAGCGTCATAGACCGCCGCGCGGTCAGCGTCGGTCAACGCGGGAATCGGCGTGCGACTTGAGGTCGTGACAGCCGGGCTCATCCCTTGCATCTGACTGTGATCCATCTGCCCGGCCGCCAGCGCAACAGGACCGGCGATTGTCGTTGCCAACATCAACACAATACGGTTCATGGTCGCTCCTCACTCGTGCACGCGGACTTCACGGAACATGCCCATTTCCATGTGGTACAGCAGGTGGCAGTGATAAGCCCAACGCCCCAGTGCATCGGCGGTCACCCGATAGCTGCGCCGGCTGCCAGGCGGCATATCGATGGTGTGTTTACGGACTTTGAACTGGCCATTTTCGTCTTCCAGATCACTCCACATGCCATGCAGGTGAATCGGATGAGCCATCATCGTGTCGTTGACCAACACCACCCGAACCCGCTCGCCATAGGTCAGCCTGAGCGGCTCGGCGTCAGAGAACTTCACGCCATCGAACGACCAGGCGAACTTTTCCATATGCCCGGTGAGGTGCAACTCAATCGTGCGGCCGGGCTCACGGCCATCGGGGTCGTCAAAGGTGCTTCGCAGGTCGGCATAGCTCAGCACCCGGCGCCCGTTATTTCTCAGGCCGATGCCAGGGTCGTCGAGCTTCGGAGCAGGACTCATCGCCTGCATGTCCACCAGCGGGTTATTCATTTCGCTGGCGGGATGGTTTTGCATCGACATCCCCGCCATTGCGCCATGATCCATGCCGGCCATATCTCCCATGGCGCCGTGGTCCATGCCGCCCATCCCCATATCGTCCATGGTCAGCCAGGGGCGCGGATCAACGGGCGGAACAGGCGCCACCAGGGCGGCGTGACTGCTGAGGGTGCCTCGGGCGTAGCCGGTTCGGTCCATCGACTGGGCGAACAGCGTGTGCACGGCCTGCGTGGGCTCGACGATCACGTCATAGGTTTCGGCCACGGCAATTCGGAACTCGTCGACACTCACCGGCGTTACCGGCTGCCCATCGGCCGCCACCACGGTCAGCTTCAGACCGGGAATGCGTACGTCAAAGTAGGTCATGGCCGAGCCATTGATGAAACGCAGGCGAATCTTTTCGCCTGGTCGAAAGAGCCCCGTCCAGTTCACGTCCGGGGTCTGGCCATTGATCAGGTAGGTGTAGGTTGCGCCACTGACGTCCGCGAGGTCGGTAGGGTTCATCTTCATTTCGGCCCACATCGCGCGGTCAGCAACGGTGGCCGACCAGCCTTTCTTGCCGACATCCTGGATGAAATCACCCACGGTGGGTTTGTGGTAATTGTAGTAATCGGACTGTTTCTTCAGGGTCTTCATCAGCGAAACGGGGTCTTCATCCGTCCAGTCCGTCAGCATCACCACGTAGTCACGCTCATAGCTGAAGGGTTCGGGTTCCTTGGGATCAATCACCAGCGGCCCGTATACACCCTGCTGCTCCTGAAGACTGGAATGGCTGTGGTACCAATAGGTGCCATGCTGGTTGACCGTGAACTGGTAGACATACATCCCACCCGGTTCAATGCCCTTGAAACTCAAGCCGGGTACGCCGTCCATGTTGGCGGGCAGGATGATGCCGTGCCAATGGATCGATGTGGGCTCCGCCAGGCGGTTCTTTACCCGCAGCGTCACGGTGTCGCCTTCGCGCCAGCGCAATAGCGGGCCGGGCAAGCTGCCGTTGACCGTCAGCGCTGTACGCGCCCTGCCGGTAAAGTTGACCGGGGTTTGGCCGATAGACAGATCAAATTCAGTCCCCGCCAGGACGGTGGGCTGCCCCGGGCCGGCCAGCGCCCAGACCGGCGGTCGCCAGAGCCCGAACCCACCCAGCAGGCCGCCGGCAGCCAAGCCTTTGACGAAAGTTCGCCTGGAAGTATTGGAGTGCATGCCGATTCAGTCCCATCAATTGAATGGCAGCAGGTTATAAGCCTGCAGCTGACAACAGGCTTAGCGTCACATTACCGATTGGTCAGTTTCGCCCGGCACCGGGTGCAGGTGCCGGGCGAAGAAGATGAGGCGCGATGGGGCTCAGGCAATCTGTGCTTTCGAAGCCACTTCATCGAACGTCGCCGGATCCAGCGCATCCGCCTGCTCGTCCAGCACCTGCCGCGGGTGACTTTCGCCGGGGATGCTGCTGTCGATCAGGCTCAGCAACTGTGAGCCGCGCAGCGTTAATTTGAAATTCTCACCATTGCCGCACTCTTTCTCTGATCGCGACTCAATAAAGCCGCGCGTGAACAACAACCCCTCGTAATCCGCTGCGAGCTTTTTAAACTCATCGAGATTACCGATGGACTCTCCGGCGGCAGTCCTTTTAGTCGCTTCCTCTTCGGCATATTTGCGCGGGGCGAAGCTGACGCCACCGTTCTGTACTTCATGCAGCAATCGTTCGATCAAATCCCAATCGTAAGTCGTCATCCTGATTCCTCCTGAAGGCACACGAAATAGGCCCTTCAAAGGTGTGACATGCCGGACCCATCGTCCGTTCAGCCTAGCGGACAAGCGCGATTTCGCTGAACTTTTAAGCGTTCGGAACCCTCAACCGAACATCATCGCCATGGAGGTCCGAATCATGAAAACCCTGCTGAATATGGCCGTCGCGGCCACGCTGCTCGCCGCCCTGCCCGCCTGGGCCTGCACGCTGGAAGAAGCCACCGCCAAACGTGAGCAACTGGCCAAGGAGGTGACCAAGCTCACCCAACAGAACCCGCAGAAGGCCAAGGAGATCAACGACGAGCTGCAGAACATGAAGCTGGAAACCGCCAGCGCAGACCTGCCCGACAAGTGCCAACTGATCGACCAGCGCCTCAAGGAAATGGACGCGGCCGCTGCAAAAGCCAAAAACTGAGGCGAAAAAAAACCGGACATTGTCCGGTTTTTTTGTGGTTCAAGCCTTATTCGGCAGCCGGTGCTTCCGGCTTGCGGCGCTTCAGAGGCGCCATGCCGTCCTTGCTGACCAACGACAGGTTGTCGGTCTTTGGACGGTTGGCAATCTTGCGCTTGGTCGGCGACTTGGCGCCGGCCTTCTTCTTGTCGCCCTTGGCGTCGACCTTTTTCTTCTTCACGCCAACGGCCTTGCCCGATGCCTTGACCTTCTTCGGCCCGCCGTAGGTGCCTTTGACTTCCTTGATGGTGCGGCGCTCGAACGACTGCTTCAAGTAGCGCTCGATGCTCGACATCAGGTTCCAGTCGCCATGGCAGATCAACGAGATCGCCAGGCCATCGTTACCGGCACGCCCTGTACGGCCGATACGGTGTACGTATTCGTCGCCGCTGCGGGGCATATCAAAGTTGATCACCATGTCCAGGCCGTCCACGTCCAGGCCGCGGGCCGCAACGTCGGTGGCGACCAGGATCTTCACGCCGCCTTGCTTGAGGCGGTCAATGGCCAGCTTGCGATCCTTCTGGTCTTTTTCACCGTGCAGGACGAACGCCTTGTACTCCTGAGCCACCAGGCGACCGTAGATGCGGTCGGCCATGGCCCGGGTGTTGGTGAACACGATGGCCTTCTGATAGGTCTCGTTGGCCAGCAACCAGTTGAGGATCTGCTCTTTGTGCACGTTGTGGTCAGCGGTGATGATCTGCTGACGGGTGGTCGAGTTCAGGTCGCTGACGTTGTTGACCTGCAAGTGCTCAGGGTTGTTCAGGACCTTGGCGACCATGTCGCGCAAGGTCGAACCACCGGTGGTGGCCGAGAACAGCATGGTCTGCTGGCGGTTCACGCACTCTTGCACCAGGCGCTGCACGTCGTCGGCAAAGCCCATGTCGAGCATGCGGTCGGCTTCGTCGAGCACCAGGACTTCAACTTCCTTGAGGTCCAGGTTGCCGGCGTTCAGTTGTTCGATCATCCGGCCCGGGGTGCCGATCAGGATGTCCGGCACCTTGCGCAGCATGGCGGCCTGGACCTTGAAGTCTTCACCGCCGGTGATCAGGCCGGACTTGATGAAGGTGAATTGCGAGAAGCGCTCCACTTCCTTCAAGGTCTGCTGGGCCAGTTCGCGGGTCGGCAGCAGGATCAGGGTCTTGATGCTGACGCGGACTTTTGCCGGGCCGATCAGACGGTTAAGAATCGGCAGGACGAAAGCGGCGGTCTTGCCACTCCCGGTTTGAGCCGTCACCCGCAGGTCACGCCCTTCGAGCGCGAGCGGGATGGCCGCTGCTTGCACAGGCGTTGGCTCGACAAATTTAAGCTCGGCCACGGCTTTGAGCAGGCGTTCGTGCAGGGCGAATTGGGAAAACACGGGTGCTACCTCGAAGAAATACAAAAAAACAGCTGCATAGGGTAACGGTTTCGGGCGCTCAGGCCGAGTTTCTTTACGCGAACTGCGTTAATCAGCCGCTTTTTTGTCAGGGGATTTGTCCACAAGGACAACTTTGACTGACTTAAATGCTCTAATCGCCCCGTCACGTCCTACAGAAGAATCGCGTTTACCCATGGATATCAAACAGCTCTGGCTCAACGTCAAAGACCTTTGGGGCACCCTCGACGAACACCCGCTGCTGCATTCCAGCCTCGCCCTGGTGGTGTTGCTGGTGGTGGCATTGCTGCTCGGACGAGTGGCTCGCTACCTCATCCTGCACGCCGTCAAGCTGCTGGGCCGGCAACCCGCGCTGCACTGGCTCAACGACCTGCGGCACAACAAAGTCTTCCATCGCCTGGCACAGATGACGCCGTCACTGGTAATCCAGTTCGGCCTGTACCTGGTGCCGGACCTGAGCAAGACCGCCACCCTGTTCATCGGCAATGTCGCCCTGGCGTTCACCATCCTGTTCATGGTGCTGGCGATCAGTGCACTGCTCAACGCCCTGCTGGATATCTACGCCCGCACCGAACACGCCCGCACCCGCTCGATCAAGGGCTACGTGCAGTTGGCGAAGATGGTGCTGTTCGTGTTTGGCGCCATCATCATCGTCGCCACCTTGATCGACCGCTCGCCGCTGTTGCTGCTTTCCGGTTTGGGTGCAATGTCGGCGGTGATCCTGTTGGTCTACAAGGACACCCTGCTGTCGTTCGTCGCCAGCGTGCAGTTGACCAGCAACGACATGCTGCGGGTTGGCGACTGGATCGAAATGCCCCAGGTCGGCGCGGACGGTGACGTGGTGGACATCACCCTGCACACCGTGAAGGTGCAGAACTTCGACAAGACCATCGTCTCGATCCCCACCTGGCGCCTGATGTCCGAGTCGTTCAAGAACTGGCGCGGCATGCAGGCTTCCGGTGGCCGGCGAATCAAGCGCAGCCTTTACATCGATGCCAGCGGCGTGCGTTTCATCCGCGACGACGAAGAGCTGAGGCTTTCCCAGGTACACCTGCTGACCGACTACATGAGCCGCAAGAAGGCCGAACTCAAGGCCTGGAACGAAGCCCAGGGGAATGTCGCCGCGATGTCCGCGAACCGTCGGCGCATGACCAATATCGGCACGTTCCGCGCGTATGCCTTGGCCTACTTGAAAAGCCATCCGGAGATCCAGCCGAACATGACCTGCATGGTGCGGCAGATGCAGACCACGGCCCAGGGCATTCCGCTGGAGATCTACTGCTTCACCCGCACCACCGCATGGGCCGACTACGAGCGAATCCAGGGCGATATCTTCGATTACCTGCTGGCGGTGCTGCCGGAATTTGGCTTGAGCCTGTACCAGCAGCCGAGCGGCGGTGACTTGCGGGCGGGGATGTTGCCGGCGGTGCTGGGAGCCAGTCATTTGCCGGAGGTTGAGTTACGTCGAGGCTGATTAGGTCGGCATGCCGTGGCGAGAGGGTCGAACCCTCGCCACGGGCGTCACCATTTTTGCCAAACAAGCCCCATGCAGCAAGCCAGGAGCCAAGCGATCCCGAAGTAAAACGGCCAGGTTGCCCAACGCCTTAGGGCCAAAGGAACTGACGCCAGCTCCTTCGCAGTAACCTTCCCAGCTTTAATATGAGCTTGAGGTTGCATCAGAAAACCAATAATCACGCTCAAACGCATAGTTTTATCGATCAGTCGATTTTTTCGCCAGAAACGCTTGTTGCGCTGAATGGCTTCGTTTTCACTAAAATAGCTTTCCAGCTCATCCAGTTTTTTATATTTGACAAACAGGTCTGCGCCCAACATGACTAAGGCCTCAATGAACAGAACAATTACGAAGGCAATACCCAGGGACATGATTATTGCCCTACTGATTCATACATAAGATCGCCTACCTCTTCTCCACCTGCCCCTAGAAGGCTACCTCCCGCATAACCTCCAGCCGCTCCGCCCACTATCCCGCAAGCAAGCTTTCCAGCGCCCTTCAGAACCACTCCCAGGACCAAGCTGCAAACACGCCGCGCAGCCTCAGCGCCAGCAATTCCGCCTCGTGCTGCTCCCACCACACCACCCACCAACTTCCCCCCCTCCACATACTTCGCCCGAGTGCACTGCGCTTCCCGCCCTTGCATGCACGCCTCTTTAATCTCTAACCCCGTCACGCCAACATCCAACGCTAAACCTATATAAGTCCCCTTGCCCAAAAATTTCGACGTTTCAGCAATACTGCGAATCCGCTGCGCATAACCAACGATTTCACTCTTGTGCAAATAGCTCTTGGTGGAAATCCCTAACACTTTCTTCAGTGACTTATTCGTTTGCAGGCCGGTACCCAACCGCGCCGCACCTTGCAGTTGAATATCCAAACGCCGGAATAACAGCTGGCGCTGCTGGATAAACGCCTCCTTGTTCACAGCACCGCTCTTCAGTTGCTGATGCAACCGTTCAATCTCCTCCAGTGTGTGCTTGACCTCATCCAAATGCCGCCCCCAGGCAGACGCCGCACTGCCGATGCCAATCGAGCTGTACCCCAGCAAACTTTGCAACAAGTCATAGTTATTGATCACCGCCGCCCCCGCCGATGCGTCCAGTTCCAGATTGCGGCGAATCTCTTGGGCATGGCGCATCAACCACGCATCGTCGGCGGTACACGCCACACCGTAGTCGTCGGGAATGATCACCATCTGCCCCGGCGTCACCAGGCGGTCCTGGCGCAAGTGCAGATTCAGCGCGTCGAATTGATCGGAGAGCTGCCGGCTAGACCCGGTCAGCAGCCGGGATTTCAAACTGAGGTAGTCCGTAGTGCGGTCATTGATGTATCCCTGCGCCATAAATTACATCCCTGATGTAATGAATATGGCGTCGGAATATAAGCAGGCGAGTACGCCCGGGACACAAGCCTGGGAAGGCGGAAATCACATTTGGGAAATCACCTACTCGGCAGGTAATCAGAGCCTACAAAAACACCTCGAGTTAACGTGCCAAACGGCCCGACGACCGCAGGCCCAACCGACTGATCCACACCGCGGCCAGGATCACCGAGCCCCCCAGGAACAGCCTGCCGAGCGGCTCGTGTTGATTCCAGATCAGCAAGTTCAGCAACAATCCCACCGGCACATGCAGGTTGTTCATCACCGCCAATGTACCGCCATTGACCAGGCACGCGCCCTTGTTCCACCAGTACATGCCCAGTGCCGTGCTGACCAAGCCCAGGAATACCAGCACACCCCATTGCAACGGCGCTTCCGGCAGGAAGTTGGCCTTGCCGAACATCAGGAACGCCGGCAACGCCACCGCCAACGCGCCGAGGTAGAAGTAACCAAAGCGCCGGTAGTGCGGCAGATCACTCGGATGACGGGCCACCAGGTGTTTATAAAGCACCTGCCCGGCGGCATAGGTGAAGTTGGCCAGTTGCAGCAGCAGGAAGCCCACGAAGAAGTTCGGGGTGATCTGGTCGAAACGGATCACCGCCGCTCCGCTCACCGCGACCAATGCGGCCACCAGCGCCCACGGATTGAAGCGGCGGTTCAAGGCATCTTCGATCAAGGTCACGTGCAACGGCGTCAGGATGGTGAACAGCAACACCTCCGGCACCGTCAGTACTCTGAAGCTCAAATACAGGCACACGTAAGTCACGCCAAACTGCAGCGCGCCGATCAATAGCATGCCTCGCATGAACGCCGGTTCCACCGAGCGCCAGCGGGTCAGCGGGATAAACACCAGCCCGGCCAACAGCACGCGCACCAGCACCGCGAAATAACTGTCGACGTGACCGGCCAGGTATTCGCCGATCAAGCTGAAGGAAAACGCCTGGATCAGCGTCACAACAAGTAAATAGCCCATGCTCGCCTCATTTTGAATGGGCGCGACCTTAGCGGTTTTCGGCCCTTTACGAAACTCAAGGCAAAAAAAACCCGACCTCGCTAAAAGCGTCAGTCGGGCGGGAGCACTCAGGAGCAAAAAGTGCAAAGGGAGGTTCGATACGCGTACTTGAAGGGTTGCGTGGAGCTATCTAAACAGCGGGCGATTATCTGACGATTAACATCTCACGCCACTTGGGCGAGCAGTGCCTTGGCCTGGTTCACGCCTTTTTCCTGGAAGTCACCGCCCAGGTTCACCCCTTCGGCGTGAATGAAGGTGACGTCGTGGATGCCGATAAAGCCCATGACCTGACGCAGGTACGGTTCCTGGTGGTCGGTGCTGCCGCCGGCATGAATGCCGCCGCGGGCGGTCAGCACAAAGGCGCGCTTGTCGGTCAGCAGGCCCTGGGGGCCGGTGGCGGTGTACTTGAAGGTCACACCGGCACGCAGCACATGGTCCAGCCAGGCCTTTAGAGTGCTGGGAATCGCGAAGTTGTACATCGGTGCGGCCATCACCAATACGTCGGCGGCCAGCAGTTCATCAGTGAGTTCGTTGGAGCGATCCAGGGAAGCCTGTTCGAGCGTGCTGCGCTGTTCGGCAGGTTTCATCCAGCCACCCAGCAGGTGGGCGTCCAGGTGCGGCACCGGGTTGATGGCGAGGTCACGTACGGTGATCTGATCAGCCGGGTGAGCGACTTTCCATTGGCTGATGAATTGTTGGGTCAGTTGGCGGGAGATTGAGTCCTGCTGACGGGCGCTGCTTTCGATGATCAGAACACGGGCCATGATTATGTAAGCTCCATCGGTGAATGCTGTAAGGCGATGGAGTGAAGGTTAATCAGAGCCCGTTCGATTAAAAAGCGTAAAAAATTGCTATAACCCATCTAGAAATTTGTTTATAAGCGGAGTATTGCTGTAGGCGTCCTCCGCTTTTGCCTTATTTCGGTGCGCAGGTCAGCTGGATACGCATCTTGATAATGGCACGGCTGAAATTGACCGTGGTGTTGGTGGTTTTCCCTGCCGCGACCGTGACCTTGCGGGTACGCGGCGCTTCCGGACCATTGGTAAAGCGTACCTTGCACTCCGCGTCATTGGGGCCGTAGTTGGTGAGTTGGATCGAACTGATATTGCTGTCGACGTCCGACGCGCTGTAATCGATCTTCACGCCCTGAATGTCTTTCGTCACATCGGTACTGAATGCAAACGCACTCAACGGCAGCAGCGCCAGCAGCACACAACAGAATTTTCTCATTCGGCAGTCTCCAATAAGGACCGCCAGCTTAGGACAAGAGGAGCTCATCTTGAAAGCGCCCCGCGTTACCCTTGATCAATGGCGCACCCTGCAAGCCGTGGTGGACCATGGCGGCTTCGCCCAGGCGGCCGAAGCGCTGCACCGCTCGCAATCCTCGGTGAGCTACACCGTGGCCCGCATGCAGGATCAACTCGGCGTGCCGCTGCTGCGCATCGACGGGCGCAAGGCGGTGCTCACCGAAGCGGGTGAGGTGCTGCTGCGCCGCTCCCGGCAACTGGTGAAAAACGCCAGCCAACTGGAAGACCTGGCCCACCATATGGAACAAGGCTGGGAGGCCGAGGTGCGGCTGGTGGTCGACGCGGCCTACCCCAACGCCCGCCTGGTGCGCGCCCTCACCGCCTTTATGCCGCAAAGCCGTGGCTGTCGGGTACGCCTGCGCGAGGAGGTGTTGTCCGGTGTCGAAGAGCTGTTGATGGACGGCATGGCCGACCTCGCCATCAGCGGGTTCATCATTCCGGGTTACCTCGGTACGGAAATGAGCGACGTCGAATTTGTCGCCGTGGCCCACCCCGAACACCCGCTGCACCAACTGCACCGCGAACTGAGCTTCCAGGACCTGGAAAGCCACATGCAGGTGGTGATCCGCGACTCCGGCCGCCAGCAGCCACGGGACGTTGGCTGGCTCGGCGCCGAGCAGCGCTGGACCGTCGGCAGCCTGCCCACCGCCGCGACCTTTGTCAGCAGCGGCCTGGGCTTTGCCTGGTTGCCCCGACACCTGATTGAACGCGAACTCAAGGAAGGCCTGCTCAAGCTACTGCCCCTGGAACGAGGTGGCAGCCGCAACCCGACCTTCTATCTTTACTCGAACAAGGACAAACCCCTGGGCCCGGCCACGCAGATTCTTGTCGAATTGCTGCGCACCTTCGACACTGCCCCACTGGACGCGCCGTTCGCCGCACCGCAGCAAGCCTGAACAAGGAGTTCCCATGGCTTATTTCGAACATGAAGGTTGCACCCTGCATTACGAGGAATATGGCCATGGCGCGCCGCTGATCCTGATCCACGGCCTGGGCTCCAGTTGCCTGGATTGGGAGCTGCAAGTGCCGGTACTGTCACAACACTACTGGCTGATCGTGGTGGATGTGCGCGGTCACGGACGCTCCGACAAACCCCGGGAGCGCTACAGCATCGCCCGCTTCACCGCCGACCTGGTGGCCTTGATCGAACACCTGCAACTGCCCCCGGCCCACGTGGTCGGCTTGTCCATGGGCGGCATGATTGCCTTTCAACTGGCGGTGGATGAGCCACAAATGCTCAAGAGCCTGTGCATCGTCAACAGTGCGCCCCAGGTCAAGGTTCGCACGGCCGGCGATTATTGGCAGTGGGCCAAGCGCTGGAGCCTGGCACACATCCTCAGCCTGAGCAGCATCGGCACGGCACTGGGCACTATGCTGTTTCCCAAGCCCGAACAGGCCGAACTGCGGCGCAAGATGGCTGAGCGCTGGGCAAAAAACGACAAACGTGCTTACCTCGCCAGCTTCGATGCGATTGTTGGCTGGGGCGTACAGGAACAACTTTCGAAAATCTCCTGTCCAACCCTGGTCATCAGCGCCGACCACGACTACACCCCCGTGGCGCAGAAAGAAATCTATGTAAAACTGCTGCCCGATGCGCGGCTGGTGGTGATCGAGGATTCCCGCCATGCCACGCCGCTGGACCAACCCGAACACTTCAACAATACCCTGCTCGATTTTCTCAAGACAGTCGAAACCACAACCCAGGATCACTGACCCATGCTGAAAAAAATCGCCTTCTTTGCCGGTTCCGTACTGTTCGCTGCCAACCTGATGGCGGCCGAACCCGCCAAGCCCCCTCACGTATTGCTCACCACCACCAATGGCGACATTGAAATCGAACTGGATCCGGTCAAGGCCCCGATCAGTACCAAGAACTTCCTGGCCTATGTCGACAAAGGCTTCTACACCAACACCATTTTTCACCGGGTAATCCCGGGGTTCATGGTGCAGGGCGGTGGGTTCACGTCACAAATGTCGCAAAAGCCGACCGACGCACCGATCAAGAACGAAGCCAGCAACGGCCTGCATAACGTGCGTGGCACCCTGTCGATGGCACGTACCAACGACCCGAACTCCGCCACCAGCCAATTCTTCATCAACGTTGCGGACAATGCCTTCCTCGACCCGGGCCGTGATGCCGGTTACGCGGTGTTCGCCAAAGTGGTCAAGGGCATGGACGTGGTCGACATCATCGTCAACTCGCAAACCACCACCAAACAGGGCATGCAGAACGTGCCAATCGATCCTGTCCTGATCAAGTCGGCCAAGCGCATCGACTGAAGGCTACAGGGAGTTTCGCGCGGTGCCCGCAAGGCACCGCGCGCATTTGAACAGGAGAGCCCGCCGCGCGGGCGTCATACCTAATGCTCTATCGTCGTTTTGAACAACTGATCGACATCTTCCGCGACGCTCCCAGCGCGGCCCCTCCCGATAAAGTCCTGCCGTTCTACATCTATTACCTGCGCCAGGTATGGCCGTGCTTTGCCGCCTTGCTGGTGGTGGGCCTGATCGGCGCGCTGATCGAAGTGGCGCTGTTCAGCTACCTGAGCCGCATCATCGACCTGGCCCAGGGCACGCCGCCCGCCAACTTCTTCCAGATCCACGCCAATGAGCTGATCTGGATGGCCGTGGTCGCCCTGCTGCTGCGCCCGATCTTCGGCGCCCTGCATGACCTGCTGGTGCACCAGACCATCAGCCCCGGCATGACCAGCCTGATCCGCTGGCAGAACCACAGCTACGTGCTCAAACAGAGCCTGAACTTCTTCCAGAACGACTTCGCCGGGCGCATTGCCCAGCGCATCATGCAAACCGGCAACTCCCTGCGCGACTCTGCGGTGGCCGCCGTGGACGCGATCTGGCATGTGGCGATCTACGCCATCAGCGCCCTGGTGCTGTTCGCCGAAGCCGACTGGCGCCTGATGATCCCGCTGATTACCTGGATCATTGCCTACAGCCTGGCCCTGCGGTACTTCGTGCCACGGGTCAAGGAGCGCTCGGTGATTTCCTCCGAGGCACGCTCCAAACTGATGGGGCGCATTGTCGACGGCTACACCAACATCACCACCTTGAAGCTGTTCGCTCATACGAATTACGAGCAGAACTACGCCAAGGAAGCCATCGTCGAGCAGACCGAGAAAACCCAGCTGGCCAGCCGCGTCGTGACCAGCATGGACATCGTGATCACCACCATGAACGGCCTGCTGATTGTCTTCACCACCGGGCTGGCCCTGTGGCTGTGGACCCAATCCCTGATTTCAGTGGGCGCCATCGCCCTGGCCACCGGACTGGTGATTCGCATCGTCAACATGTCCGGCTGGATCATGTGGGTGGTCAACGGCATTTTCGAAAACATCGGCATGGTCCAGGACGGCCTGAAAACCATCGCCCAGCCGCTGGCAGTGACCGACCGCGAGAATGCCCCGCGCCTGGAAGTGCCCCATGGCGAGGTGCGGTTCGATCAGGTGGACTTCCACTACGGCAAGAAGAGCGGAATCATCAGCGGCCTGAACCTGGACATTAAACCGGGTGAAAAAATCGGCCTGATCGGTCCGTCCGGCGCGGGTAAATCCACCCTGGTCAACCTGCTGCTGCGCTTGTACGACCTGCAAGGCGGACGCATCCTGATCGACGGCCAGAACATCGCCGACGTCGCCCAGGAAACCCTGCGCGAACAGATCGGCATGATCACCCAGGACACCTCGCTGCTGCACCGTTCGATCCGCGACAACCTGCTGTATGGCAAGCCGGACGCCACCGACGAAGAGCTTTGGGCCGCGGTGCACAAGGCCCGCGCCGACGAGTTCATCCCGTTGCTGTCGGACGCCGAGGGCCGCACCGGCCTGGACGCCCACGTCGGTGAACGCGGGGTCAAACTCTCCGGCGGGCAACGCCAGCGGATCGCCATCGCGCGGGTGCTGCTCAAGGACGCGCCGATCCTGATCATGGACGAAGCCACCTCGGCACTGGATTCGGAAGTGGAAGCGGCGATCCAGGAAAGCCTGGAAACCCTGATGCAGGGCAAGACGGTAATCGCCATCGCCCATCGGCTTTCTACCATTGCCAGAATGGACAGGCTGGTGGTGCTGGAAAAAGGCCAGATTGCCGAAAGCGGCAGCCATGCCGAATTGCTCGCACACGGCGGTTTGTATGCCCGACTGTGGCAACACCAGACCGGCGGGTTCGTCGGAATAGACTGATTCCGTTGGTTAACTGCACCCTCAATTCCGAACAATTCTGACAGTTTTCTCCATCTCACTGGTCTTGCGACACAATCCTGCTGTACTCCAATCAGGCCCCAGGAGGGCCCTGATTTAAGGCAGCAGGGAAGCGTCACAGACCCGTTAATCAGATAGAGCAATCTACTAAGGATGTGTTCATGTCACTGTTCAAGCGTTCCGTTACGGAAGGACTGGGTACGTTTTGGCTGGTGTTGGGTGGCTGCGGCAGTGCGGTACTGGCCGCATCGTCGCCTGTCGGGATCGGCGTGCTCGGTGTGGCCCTGGCGTTCGGGCTCACGGTACTGACCATGGCATTTGCCATCGGGCACATCAGCGGTTGCCACCTTAACCCGGCAGTGTCAGTGGGGCTGGTAGTGGGCGGAAGATTTCCGGCCAGGGAGTTACCGGCGTACATCATCTCCCAGGTCATCGGCGGCATCGTCGCCGCTGCGTTGTTGTACTTCATAGCCAGCGGCAAGCCAGGGTTCGAACTGGCCTCGGGCCTGGCGAGCAACGGCTACGGCGAGCATTCACCCGGTGGTTATTCAATGGCGGCAGGCTTTGTGTGTGAGCTGGTGATGACGGCGATGTTCGTGCTGATCATCCTCGGCGCCACCGACCGCCGCGTGCCGGCGGGTTTCGCGCCGATCGCCATCGGCCTCGCATTGACGCTGATTCACCTGATCTCGATCCCGGTCACCAACACCTCGGTCAACCCGGCCCGCAGTACCGGCCCGGCGCTGATTGTCGGCGGTTGGGCGCTCCAGCAGTTGTGGATGTTCTGGCTGGCGCCGATCCTCGGTGCAGTGATCGGCGGCATTACCTATCGATGGTTGGGCACGGAAAAAACCGCCTGAGCCCAACGGGTTCAGCCCTGCCGGTAAGGCAGGGCTGACCTCGCCAGTGCTCTATCAGCCTTGATGTGCCTGCATATACTGGCGCAGCAACTGATTGATGCGCGTCTGATAGCCAGTCCCTTGCCCCTTGAACCACTCAAGAACGTCAGCATCCAGACGGATAGTAACTGCCTGCTTGACCGGCACACGCAATTCGGCACGACGGAAGAAGTCTTCTCCCAACTCGGGAATGTCGCTGGTATCGATCTCCCGATCGTCCATCTTAGCCAGGTGCTCCCAGTCAGTTTTCGATGCTTTCGACATAGTATTTGGCCTCCTGTTTGGTTGCTTTTCGGGCGGAAATAATGCGAATTACGTCACCCCGCCTCTCGGTGTATACAACTACACCTACCAGTAATTTTATCCAGCCAATGCTGACCCAGCGTTCTTCGTCATAATCCGTCCGAGTATCACGTTGTGACAATATTGGATGTTGAAAAATATCCGATACGTCGTTGAAGTCTATGCCGTGCTTGCGGATGTTTACTTGGTTTTTGGATTCATCCCACTCAAAACGCATGGTGCATCCTGTATTTACTTTTGTACATACACTATAGCGAAGTGCTCCCGCCCTCGGCACCTGCCAACCGATCAGTGGTTCAGCCCTGCCGATAAGGCAGGGCTGACCTCGCCTCCTCGGCGTACGCCAGGATCCCCACGCTTTCGCGCTCCAGGAAATCCGCCACCGCGGTCTTCAATCCCGGATGGCGCAGGTAATGCCAGGAGTGTGTGATCACTGGCTCAAACCCGCGAATCAACTTGTGCTCGCCCTGGGCTCCCGCGTCAAAACGCTGCAGGCCATGGGCAATCGCGTAGTCCATGCCTTGATAGAAACACGTCTCGAAATGCAGTCGATCGAACTCCGCCAGGCAGCCCCAGTAACGTCCATAAAAGCTGTCGCCACCGATCAGACTGAAGGCCATGGCCACCGGCCGTGAGCCTTGCTTGGCCAGCACCACGCGAATCGCCTCGGGCGTGCGCTCGGCCAGCAGGCTGAAAAAATTCCGGGTCAGGTACGGCGATTGTCGGCGGATGGCGTAGGTGTTGGCGTAACAGGCATAGACAAAATCCCACTGCGCCTCGCTCAACTCATGGCCTTGCAACCATTCGAACTCAATCCCCTGCCCCGCCACCTGCTCACGCTCCTTGCGCATCTGTTTACGCTTGCGCGAACTCAGGGCGTCGAGAAAATCCTGGAAGTCGCGGTAACCGCGGTTCTGCCAATGAAACTGGCAGCCCAGGCGTTGCAGCCAACCCGGCTGCTGGGCCAGGGCGGTGTCGGCCAGGGCGTCGGTAAAGTTGATATGGGCACTGGAAAGGCCTTCGATTTCCAGGTAACCGGGCAGGCTTTTAAGCAGTTCGAAACCGTCCTCGGCGCGGGCGGCCAACAGGCGCGGGCCGCTGACCGGGCTGAAGGGCACGGCCGTGAGCAATTTCGGGTAATAGTCGATGCCCGCCCGCTCGCAGGCGTCGGCCCAGCCGTGGTCGAACACGTATTCGCCGTAGGAGTGCCATTTGCGATAGCTGGGCAACGCGGCAATCAGCCGGCCACCTTCATAGTGCAGCAAATGCTCCGGCTGCCACCCGGAGTGCGGGCCGATGCTGGCGCTGTCTTCCAGGGCACTGAGGAACGCATGGCGCAGAAACGGCTGATCAGCGGGGACCAATCCATTCCATTCATCGGGCGCAATCTCGGACAGGTTATTCAAACGTTGTAACGGCATCCCATTCCCCGACGGTCACGGCTTTGTGTAGGAGCGAGCTTGCTCGCGATGGTCGTTAACGATAACGCGAGCATTCTGACAGAACGCGGTGATCTCTGGTTCTTTGCGAGCAAGCTCGCGCCTACAAGACTCGACGCAAAAAAAAGCCCCGCCAAACGGCGGGGCAAACCAAATGAGGAGCGCTTTGACGGATGAAGAAAAAGCGCTTTGGAGCGGTATTGCGGGTTGCTTAGAACACGTACTGCACGCGGGCCACGATGGCGTCGCCGCTGTCGTCACCGGCGGCGTTGACGATTTTGTCGGTCTTGGCCTTGATGTAGTTGGCAGAGATTTTCACCGCTTCGTTGGCGTACCAGTTCACCCCAATGATGTTCAGGTTGGCCTTGGCATCGCCCACTTCCCGGGTGGCGGTGTTGCGCACCACGTTTTTGTCATCCACGGTGATATTGTCGTAGCGGTAGAACACTTCCCACGCGCCGTACTGCTTGTTCTCGGGCTTGATGGTGTCGAACTTGGCGCCGTCGAGTTTGTAGACACGGGATTCGCCGGTCAGGGTGTACGCCACCTGGCCGTAGAAGCCGCTGGCTTTCACGTCCTGATAGGCACTGCTGTCGGCCTTCAGCTTGCGGTTCAGGTATTCGCCCTGCAGGGACAACGGACCACGGGCGAATGCAAATTCGCCGCCGAACACGGTGTCGGTGTCGTAGGCGTCGTTCGCCGTCAGGCTGCCGGAATCCAGGCCCACACCGCCACCAAAGGTCGCTCGGTTGCCGTTGGCACCGGCATCGTTGCCGCCGTTGGTGGAAACGCCACGAACCCCAAGACGTGGACGAATACGCGAGTCGAAGGCCGTGTCTTTCAGGTCACGTACCGCGTAATCCAGGCCCAGGTGCAGCACGTTGCCGGTGTCATGCATCGGTGCGAACACCGCACGGGCGTTGAATTGCTTCACGCCTTTGCCGTTCTTGTCGTTGATGTCCTTGGAAGAAACGCTGGCCGACAGGTAAGCCATGTCACCGACGACCGAACTGGCCTGGATACCCATGCCGTTGGCGTGGGAGTGAATCCAGTCAGCGACTTCATACGCCGCGTTGCGGTCGATGCCGGTCACCCACTTGGAGCTGGTGGCTTTTTCCAGGCCGAAGTCTTCGTCGAAGCGGCCGGCACGGATCACGACAGGCTTGAAGCCGGTGTAGGACAGGGACGCTTCGTCGAAGTAGCCATCATCGGCATTGCCGGAGTTGTGGGACAGGTCGTAGTTGACCTGGTACTTCCAGTCCTTGTAGACGGTGCCGCCGAACTCGATGTAGGCACGGCGGAAATAGGCCGCGTCAGCCGAATCACCATTCTTGGTGTAAAAGCCATCAAACGTACCGTAATCGGCCTGCAAACGACCACCCAGCTTGAAGCTGAAATTCTGGTCGGTGGTTGCAACCTCAAGGCCGCCCTTGGTTTTGACAACGATATCGGCGCCGTCAGTAGTGACAGTACCGGCGAAAGCCTGGGCGGTGACAGCCAGGGCCAAGGCGCTGGCCGCGAAACCGGCGAAGTGCTTGCGGATCATCGAAGAATTCCCCTAATTGATGGTCTTTTGCATGGGTAAAACACGCGGTTTAGAGCCGCTGGTGTTGGGGGGCGATCTTGGCGAGGGGATATTTCAGCCGGGTTGCTGGAACATAAAGATTTTGTTACTCGGGAACTTTTTAATAGCCAATCGAAATAAGCCGAAGCCCTTGTAAATCATGGCTCCAGCGCTAAAAAATGGTGAAAATGCCAGATGTTGCAAAATGTAAAAACACCTGAGAAAAATGAATATTTTTTCATGTTGGTTATTTTTTGAGCAAAAAAAAGCCCGCATCATTTATTGATGCGGGCTTCGTTTCTGTGTGAAAAGTGACGGGTATTACTGGTCGCGGGAACGCTCGGCGGCCAGGCGTTCGGCCAACGCATCAACATCGGCGATGGGCGGCTCGGGCAGGATCTTCAGCGTCGCCTGCATCAAGCGCATCTGCCGGATAAAGCGCCGGCAGTTGGGGCAGAACATCAGGTGATGACGCACCAGCAGACGCTCGCGAAAGGTCAGTTGCCCATCGAGATAGTCACTGGAACGCGCCACTTGTTCTTTACAGGTCAACATTCGCCGGTTTCCTCAAAATGCTCCACCGTGGCGAAGACTTTAAGCCGTGCTCGATGCAGCAGCACACGAACATTGGAGAGCGATAGCGTCAGAAGATTACAAATCTCCTCCAACTCCAGCCCCTGACGTTCGCGCAGCAGCAGTACGCTGCTTTGCAGTTCGGAAAGACTGGCCAACGTGTGCTCCAGGCATTTGCGCAGTTCGTCTTCGGTGAGCAGCGCTTCGGGAGTGTCCTGATGCCAGGCAAACGGCGCGACGGCCCAGTGGCCATCGTCAGGCACAAAGCGGTCATCGCCGATGGTGCCGTGGGGCGACGGCAGGTCATCAAGCAGCACTTCCCGGCGATTTTGCTTGTAGCGGCCTTTGGCCGAGTTGGCCGTGATGGTCAGCAGCCAGGTCTTGAGGCTGGAGCGCCCCTCGAACTTCGCCAGGTTGCGCACCACCGACAGCCAGGCGTCCTGGACCACCTCATCGGCATGACGCTGGCCAACGATGGCATAGGCCACCGCACGCATGGCGCTCTGGTAGGTGGTGACCAACTCCTTGTAGGCTCGCTGCTCACCCTTGAGCAATCGTTCAAGCAGGTGCGCGTCGTCCGCTGCTGCCATTCAAGACCTCGATGTCAAAACATGATCAGCGTTTGCGCAGAATCACGCTACCAATCGAATACCCGGCGCCGAACGAGCTCAGCACGGCCACAGCGCCCTTGGGCAAGTCGTCCTGGTAGGTGTGAAACGCAATCACCGAACCCGCGGAGCTGGTGTTGGCGTAAGTATCGAGGATCACTGGTGCTTCTTCCACCGAAGCCTCGCGGCCCAGCAGTTTCTTGACGATCAGGTGGTTCATGCTGAGGTTGGCCTGGTGCAGCCAGAAGCGCTTCACATCGCCGACATTCAGCTGGTTTTCCGACAGGTGCTTGCCGATCAACTCGGCGACCATCGGGCAGACATCACGGAAGACTTTGCGGCCTTCTTGCACGAACAGCTTGTCTGGGGCACCGATGCCCTCTTCCGCCGCGCGGTTGAGGAAACCAAAGTTGTTGCGGATGTTGTTGGAGAACTGGGTCAGCAGCTTGGTGCTCACCACGTCGAACTGGTGGTCGGAAGTGGCCAGGTCGGCCCGCTCGAGAATCACGGCGGTGGCCGCATCACCAAAGATGAAATGGCTGTCGCGGTCACGGAAGTTCAGGTGGCCGGTGCAGATCTCCGGGTTGACCATCAGGATCGCCCGGGCCTGGCCCAACTGGATGCTGTTGGCGGCGTTCTGGATGCCGAACGTCGCCGAGGAACAGGCCACGTTCATGTCAAAGCCGAAACCCTGGATGCCCAGCGCTTCCTGGACTTCAATGGCAATCGCCGGATACGCCCGCTGCAGGTTGGAACAGGCAACGATCACGCCATCGATGTCGGCAGCGGTCTTGCCGGCGCGCTGCAAGGCTTGCTCGGCAGCACCCACGGCCATCTGGCAGAGGATCGACCACTCGTCGTTGGAGCGCTCAGGCAGGCGTGGCGCCATGCGCTGCGGGTCGAGAATGCCGGCCTTGTCCATGACAAAGCGGCTCTTGATGCCCGAGGCCTTTTCGATGAAGGCGGCGCTGGATTCGGTCAGTGGCTCGACGTCACCGCGTTCGATGGCTGCGGCGTTATCCAGGTTGAACTGTTGCACGTAAGCATTGAAAGACTGCACCAGCTCTTCGTTGGAGATGCTGTTGGCCGGGGTGTACAGGCCTGTGCCGCTGATGACGACGTTATGCACGGTCGTTCCTCTAAATCTGTTCAGGCAGAAGGGTATTGGTACCGTCGTACCAAACCGTAAGTAGTTTTATGCCGCTCAGCGGCCTTCAAACGGGTAACGCTTTATTCCATCGCGCCATGGCTGCGCCAGCCCAATTCGACGATCCCGGCATTTATAACCGCGAAGTTTGCCATAAAGCCTGGGGTTTGGCGCCTATCCCGCACAAACACCTTCCCTGTGGCGAGCGAGCTTGCCACAGTTGCTTGCCGCACGTCGGTCACGCCTCGACCAGGCTCCATTGCTTGCTCAGGCGCTTGTCGGAAATCGGCACCTTGGTGCCCAACTGCTGGGCAAACAACGACACCCGGTATTCCTCCAGCCACCAGCGATACAGCTCCAGCTGAGGGTCGCGCTTGCCTTCCTGGGCGTGCTTGTTCAAGCGGTTCTGATACTGGCTCCACAAGCCACCCAGCTCGGTACTCCAGACCCGATCCTTCTGCACCTGGCTCGGCAGTTTCTCCAGGCGCAACTCGATGGCCTTGAGGAAACGCGGCAGTTCCTTGAACCATTGCGCCGGGGTTTCCCGTACAAAACCGGGATACACCAGGTTACTCAGTTGCTGCTTGATGTCATTGAGAGCCACAGCCTGGGCCAGGTCAATCTTGCCCTTGAAGCGTTTTTGCAGGCCATGCCACAGTTTCAGGATGTCGAGGGTCAAGCGCGCCTGGCGCTCGGCATGTTCGGTCCAACTGCCACGCTTGCGCTCGGCCAAGGCGGCCAGGCCGGCGCCGTCACGCGGCAGGCTGGCTTCGCCTTCCAGCACGCAGCTGTCGAGGCTGGCCAACAGAATGTCTTCCACCAGGGCCTCGATACGCCCCAGCTCGCGGTACATCAGCCCCAACTCGGTCAGGCCGGGCAACTTGCCTCGCAGGAATTTTGCCGGCTCGGCCAGTTGTTGCAGGAGCAAGCGCTGCAAGGCCCGACGGTGCTGGAACTCCGCCTCGGCGGCGGTGGAGAAACGCCCTTCCTTGACCGTGCCGTTTTCTTCCACCAATGCCGGATACACCGTCATCGACAGGCCGGCGATGTTTTGCTGGGTTTTCTCGGCCACCGCTGCAAAGACCTTGGCTTCCACCGGCTGCTGGCTTTTCGCGGTCTGCGGCACGGCCAACGCGGCTTGGCTGGCTTCGGCAAAGCGCGCAGTCAGCTCGGCCAGGTCGCGGCCTTCACCGAGGAACTTGCCCTGGCCGTCGACCACTTCCAGGTTCATCTTCAGGTGGTTTTCCACCTGTTGCGCGGCCTCGGCCCAGGCTTCATCGCTGACCCGAGCCCCGGTCATGCGCAGCAACTCGCGCCCCAAGGCCTGGGGCAACGAGCCTTGGCCAAACTCGATGCGTTGCAGGGCCGCCTTGACGAAATCCGGTACCGGCACGAAGTTCTTGCGCAGGGCCTTGGGCAAGTTGCGCACCAGGGCAATGCACTTGGCCTCAATCACACCCGGCACCAGCCACTCCAGGCGCTCGGGCGGCAAGGCCGGCAACAGCGGCGCCGGCACGCGCAAGGTCACGCCGTCCCGAGGATGGTTGGGTTCAAAGTGATAACTCAAGGCCAGGGCGAGGTCGCCCAGGTGCAAGGTGTCCGGGTAATGGGCGGCGGTGACTTCACTGGCCTCGCGGGCCAGCACGTCTTCTTCGCGCATGATCAACAGTTGCGGGTCTTTCTGGCTGTTGACCTTGTACCAGCTGTCGAAGGTCGCAGTCTGGTGGATCTCGGCCGGGAGGCGCGCATCGTAGAAGGCGTACAGGGTTTCCTCGTCCGCCAGGATGTCGCGCCGGCGGGCCTTGGCTTCCAGCTCGTCCAGTTGCTCCAGCAGTTGCTGGTTGGCCGTCAGGCAGCGGGCCCGGGACTGAATCTCGCCGCGCACCAGGCCCTCGCGGATAAACAGCTCACGGGACGTCACCGGATCAATCGGCCCGTAATGCACCGGCCGGCGCCCGACGATGATCAACCCGAACAGGGTGATCTGCTCAAACGCCACCACTTGGCCGCGCTTCTTCTCCCAATGGGGTTCAAAGTGGTTTTTCTTGATCAGGTGCCCGGCCAGCGGCTCGATCCAGTCGGCGTCGATCTTGGCCACCATCCGTGCATACAGCTTGGTGGTTTCCACCAGTTCGGCGGTCATCAGCCACTGCGGGCGCTTCTTGCCGATGCCCGAGGAAGGGTGAATCCAGAAACGCCGCTGGCGCGCGCCGAGGTAATCGCCCTCTTCAGTCTTCTGCCCGATCTGGCTCAGCAGGCCGGACAGCACCGCCTTGTGCAGTTTCGGGAAATCCGCCGGCTCCTTGTTGACGGTCAACTGCATGTCGCGGCAGATCAGGCTCAACTGGCGGTGGGAATCACGCCACTCCCGCAGCCGCAGGTAATTCAGGAAGTTCTTGCGGCACCAGTTACGCAGCGGGCTGGCGGTCAATTCCTGGCGCTGCTCTTCAAACCCACGCCACAGATTCACCAACCCGGCGAAGTCCGAATCCGGGTCCTTCCACTGTGCGTGAGCCTGGTCGGCGGCTTGCTGGCGTTCCGGCGGACGCTCGCGCGGGTCCTGGATCGACATGGCACTGGCGACAATCAGCACTTCCTGCAAGCTGCCGAGCTTGGCGGCTTCCAGCAACATGCGGCCCATGCGCGGGTCCACCGGCAAACGCGCCAACTGGCGCCCCATCGGGGTGAGCTGGCTGTTACGGTCGACGGCGGACAACTCTTGCAGCAAATTGAAACCGTCGCTGATGGCCTTGCCATCCGGCGGCTCGATAAACGGGAAATCGGTGATCTCGCCCAGGCGCAGGTGCAGCATCTGCAGGATCACTGCCGCGAGGTTGGTGCGCAGGATTTCCGGGTCGGTAAATTCCGGACGCCCGATAAAATCTTCTTCGCTGTACAGGCGTACGCAAATGCCCGGTTCAACCCGCCCGCACCGGCCTTTACGCTGGTTGGCGCTGGCCTGGGAAATCGCCTCGATCGGCAAGCGTTGGACCTTGGCCCGGTAGCTGTAGCGGCTGATGCGCGCGGTGCCGCTGTCGATCACATAACGAATACCCGGCACGGTCAGCGAGGTTTCCGCGACGTTGGTCGCCAGCACCACGCGCCGGCCCGGATGGGACTGGAAAATCCGCTGCTGCTCCGCCGGCGACAAGCGCGCATACAGCGGCAGGATTTCAGTGTGCTTGAGCTGGGCCTTGCGCAGCATGTCGGCGGCGTCGCGAATCTCGCGCTCGCCGGGCAGGAACACCAGCACATCGCCGGGGCTCTTGCGTTCGCTGCGTTCAAAGGCGGCGATCTCATCAAGGGTGGCGAGAATCGCCTGGTCGACAGTCAGGTCGTCCTCGACGCGGTTGCCCTCTTCGTCCTGCTCCAGGGTCAGCGGGCGGTACCAGGTTTCCACCGGGAAGGTGCGGCCCGACACCTCGACAATCGGCGCATCGTCGAAGTGCTTGGAAAAGCGCTCCAGGTCGATGGTCGCCGAGGTAATGATGACTTTGAGGTCCGGACGACGGGGCAGCAGGGTTTTCAGGTAACCCAGCAGGAAGTCGATGTTCAGGCTGCGCTCGTGGGCTTCGTCGACGATGATCGTGTCGTAGCGTTCGAGGTAACGGTCGTTCTGGGTTTCGGCCAGCAGGATACCGTCGGTCATCAGCTTGATCAGGGTGTTGGAATCACTCTGATCTTCAAACCGCACCTGGTAACCCACCAGCGCGCCCAGCGGCGTCGCCAACTCTTCCGCGACCCGACTGGCCACGCTGCGCGCTGCAATCCGCCGCGGCTGGGTATGACCGATCAAGCCGTATTGCCCGCGGCCGATCTCCAGGCAGATTTTCGGCAACTGGGTGGTTTTACCCGAGCCGGTCTCACCGGCAATGATCAGCACCTGATGCTTGAGCAGCGCCGCCTTGATTTCGTCGCGCTTGGCGGCGATCGGCAGGCTGTCGTCATAGCGAATCACCGGCAGGCTGGCACGCCGCGCCGTCACCTGGGCGCAGGAGGCCTGCATCCGCGTCACCCACTGCGCAAGTTTTTCCTCATCGGGTTTCTTGCGCAGCTCAAGCAGTTGCCGCCGCAAGCGGTGGCGGTCGGCGAGCATGGCGTGATCGAGGTTTTTCAGCAGTTGGTCGATAGCGGGCGCTTGGTCAGTCATCAGGTACGCAAAGGTCGTCTATGTAGGCAGGGGGCGGATTGTCGCAGAAAAGCGCCGCCACGCGCGCCCCTCATTCATTTTCCAGGCCCTTGCGCCGGTAAGGAAACACATCGATCACTTTGCCGGCGCGAATCGCCTCTTGCAGGCCTTTCCAGTAGTCGGCGTTGTACAACTCGCCGTGCAGTTCGTCGAACAGCCGGCGCTGGCCGGCATCGGCAAACAGGAACGGCGGGAACTCCTCCGGGAACACATCCAGCGGGCCGATGGAATACCAGGGCTCGGAGGCCATTTCATCTTCCGGAGTACGCGGCGCCGGGATATGGCGGAAGTTGGCCTCGGTCAGGAAACAGATTTCGTCATAGTCGTAGAACACCACGCGACCATGGCGGGTGACGCCAAAATTCTTCAGCAACATATCGCCGGGGAAAATATTCGCCGCCGCCAGTTGCTTGATCGCCAGGCCGTAGTCTTCCAGCGCTTCGCGCACCTGGGCTTCGTTGGCGTTTTCCAGATAGAGGTTGAGCGGGGTCATGCGCCGCTCGGTCCAGCAGTGGCGGATCAGCACCGTATCGCCTTCCACTTCGACGGTGCCGGCGGCGACTTCAAGCAACTCGGCCAGGCATTCGGGCTCGAACTTGCTCAACGGAAAACGGAAGTCGGCGAACTCCTGGGTGTCAGCCATGCGCCCTACCCGGTCGACACTTTTCACCAGCCGGTACTTCTCGATCACGGTGGCGCGGTTGACGTTTTTCGACGGTGAAAAGCGGTCCTTGATGATCTTGAACACGGTATTGAAGCCCGGCAGGGTAAACACGCTCATGACCATGCCGCGCACGCCCGGGGCCATGATGAACTGGTCGTCGGTGGTGGCGAGGTGGTTGATCAGTGCCCGATAGAATTCGGATTTGCCGTGCTTGTAGAAGCCGATGGAGGTGTACAACTCGGCGATGTGCTTGCCCGGCAGGATGCGCTTGAGGAAGCCGATAAACTCCGCCGGCACCGGCACGTCCACCATGAAATAGGAGCGGGTGAACGAGAAGATGATCGACACGTCGGCTTCGTCGGTGATCAGCGCGTCGATCTGGATGCCGCGCCCTTCCCGGTGCAGCAGCGGGATTACCAGCGGCCACTGTTCGTCGCGGGTGTAGATGCGTCCGACGAGGTAAGCGCCTTTGTTGCGGTACAGCACCGACGAAAACAGTTCGACATTCAGGTCCGGGTCTTTGCAGACCCAGTCCGGCAGGTTTTCGCGCAATTGCGCTTCCAGGCGGCGCAGGTCGGCGGGCAAGTCGGCGTAGGGTTCGCTGAAACGGTAGTCGGCGAAAATCTGTTCCAGCATGCCCGCCAGCTTGCCGCCCGGCTTGTAGGTGCGGGTTTGCGCCGCCCGGGCGCGGCGCAGGCTGGGCCGGGTGGTGTGAATGAACATGCAGCCGTCGCTGATCAGGTCATGACTGAACAGGCCGCAGAACGTCGAGTTGTACCAGGTCTCGGACAGCTCATCGTCAAACCGCAGGTCGATCAGGCTGATGTAGGCGCTTTTCACCAGCGGCCAGGCGGCAATGTCGAGCAGCACGGCCTCATCGAAGGCCGCCCGCAGCCGCGCCGTGACTTCGCTGACCTTGTCTTCATACAGGTTGATGCGCGCTGCCGAAGCCGCCTGCCCTTGCTGCCACTGCGCCTTTTCGAAACGCTCCCGGGCGCCATCGGTGATCTGGCGGAAGTGCTCGCGGTAGTCGTCGAAGCCGTCGAGGATCATCTGCGCAATGTCGAGGGCGGGCGTTTGCTGCGGCATTTGGGAAACCTCTGCGGGCATTTGGAGTGAGCTGAGCTTAGCCAGTGTGCAGGGACAGGAGAAGGGACATTTTCCGTTCAGACTTGTACGGGTTTGTTCATTTTGTACATTTATTTTCAATTTTATTAATTCGACCATTTGGTCAATAAAAAACCTTCCAAGTCATCCTTGCCAAGTTAAACGTTTCATCTGAAAGCCTTTAGCCACGGGCCTCCCTCGGGTGCCCCTTGGAAAACCCGAGTATTTGCTCTAGCACGCTGGACCTCACGTTCCTTGAGAGCATTGGATCCAACGTAAGGGAAACCCTTATTACCTTACGTGATGGCTCTTTGCTATATAGCGCGCCCTCTCCCACCTAACAAGGTCAGAAGACCGATCCGGGAACAGGTTCTAATCGCCCAAGGAGCATTGAGATGTCATTGAGGAATATGGGGATCGGTCTGCGCGCCAGTCTGAGTTTTGGGGTGTTGGCCAGCCTGTTGATAGTGGTCGGCCTGTTTGGCCTGGGACAGATGGCCAAGCTGCGGGAAAGCGCGCTGATCATCGAAGAGTCGTGGATGCCGAGCATTGAAAACATTCACGACAGCGCCGCCTATGTCGCCAGCATCCGCCTGGAAGCGTTGCGCTTGCTCACCACCGATGAGTCCCGGGTGCGTGACAACAGCAAAAGCCTGATCACCCGCCAGCGCAGCGACCTGGAAGAACTGCTCAGCCGCCACGAAACCCTGCTGAGCAACGAGCAGGAACGCGACCTGCTCAAGCAGTTGAAAGCCAACGTTGCGACCTACATGACGATCGTCGCCCAGATGATTCAACTGGTCGACCAGGACCAACAGCAAAACGCCATGGACTTGCTCAATAGCCGGCTGGCGCCCCAAGGCATGGTCCTCAATAAAAGCCTGGAAGACATGATCACCTTCAATCAAAAAGGTGTGGAAGACGCCGCAGAGTCGGCAGCCCAGATGTACACCAGCGCCCAATGGGTGGTCGGCAGCATCATCGTCACCGCCCTGCTCGCCACCTTGTTGCTGGCCTGGCTGCTGACCCGCAGCATCACCGCGCCCATCGGCCAGGCACTGACGGTGGCCCGCACCATCGCTTCCGGCGACCTGAGCCGGCCGATTGTTGTGGAAGGCAAGGATGAGCCGGCGCAACTGCTGACGGCCCTGGCCACCATGCAGACCAACCTGCAAGACACCATCCGTGGCATCAGTGAGTCGTCGCAGCAGTTGGCCTCGGCGGCGGAAGAGATGAGTTCGGTGATGGAACAGAGCACCCGCGGCCTGCAAGCGCAGAACGATGAAATCGAACAGGCCGCCACTGCCGTGACGCAAATGAGCGCCGCAGTGGATGAAGTGGCGGGCAATGCGGTGTCCAGCGCCGAAGCGTCCAAGGCCTCCGACGAAGACAGCAAACACGGCCACTACCAGATCAGCGAAACCATCAGCTCGATCCAGAACCTGGTGGACGAGGTGCTCGGGGCCTCGACCAAGGCCGAGGGCCTGGCCGTGCAGGCCCAGGACATCAGCAAGGTGCTGGAAGTGATTCGCGGGATTGCCGGGCAGACCAACCTGCTGGCACTTAATGCGGCAATTGAGGCGGCCCGCGCAGGCGAGGCCGGTCGCGGTTTTGCCGTGGTGGCGGACGAAGTGCGCTCCCTGGCGCAACGCACCCAGGACTCCACCGAAGAAATCGAGCAGATGATCAACGGTATCCAGCAAGGTACCCAGGACACCGTCGGGGCCTTGAACAGCAGTGCCGAACACGCCGGGCAGACTTTGCAGCGGGCCAATAGCGCCGGCAGCGCGCTGGAGAAAATCACCGCAGCGATCTCGCAGATCAGCCAGCGCAACCTGGTGATCGCCAGCGCCGCCGAGCAGCAAGCACTGGTGGCCCGAGAAGTGGACCGCAGCCTGGTGAACATTCGGGACCTGTCGACACAAACCGCCGCCGGTGCCACCCAGACGTCGGCGGCCAGCCAGGAACTGTCGCGGCTGGCGGTGGACCTCAATGGCTTGGTGACGCGCTTCGTGCTGTAAAACATGTATTAGCGATTGTGTCAGACAGGTCCGTGGGCAACACTTCCGCCCTTATCAAACAGGAGTGTTTCCGTGAGACCTGTCGACACCCTGCACCTGTTGGTGCTGGCCGCTATCTGGGGCGCGAGTTTTTTGTTCATGCGAATTATCGCGCCGGAAATCGGCACCCTTCCTACGGCATTTTTCCGGGTGTCGATTGCCGCCACCGGCCTGCTGGTGATCCTCGCCATGATGCGGGTGAACTGGGATTTCCAGGGCAAGTTCAAAACGGTCCTGTTACTGGGCGTGATCAACTCGGGCATTCCCGCGACCATGTATTCGGTGGCGGCCCAAGTGCTGCCGGCCGGTTACTCGGCGATCTTCAATGCCACGACGCCACTGATGGGCGTGCTGATTGGCGGGCTGTTTTTCAGTGAGCGCCTGACGCCGTCGAAAATTGCCGGCGTGTGCCTGGGGCTGTTCGGCGTTGGCATCCTGACTCGCGCCGGGCCGGTGGCCTTCGACCTGGAACTGCTGATGGGTGCGCTGGCGTGCCTGTTGGCGACCACCTGCTATGGTTTTGCCGGCTTTTTGGCACGGCGCTGGCTCGATCAACAGGGCGGTTTGGACAGCCGCCTCGCGGCCTTGGGCAGCATGCTCGGGGCCACGCTGTTCCTGCTGCCGCTGTTTGCCTGGAGTGCCATCAGCCATCCACCGGCCAGTTGGGGTGGCTGGCCTGTGTGGTTGTCGTTGCTGGGGTTGGGGCTGGTATGTACGGCGTTTGCCTACATCCTGTACTTCCGCTTGCTGACCTCCATCGGCCCGGTGAAGTCGATGACCGTGACCTTCATGATTCCGCCGTTCGGGGTGTTGTGGGGTGCGTTGCTGCTGGATGAGCCGCTGTCCATGGCGCATCTGTATGGCGGGTTGTTGATTGCGGGGGCGTTGTGGCTGGTGCTTCGGCCAGGGAAATTGGCCGGGAAGCTGTAGGAGCGTTTCGGCTCCTACAGCGTGGGGTTGATCAGCTCTTACGGAACACAAAAGCCAATCCGACAATGATCAGCCCCATCCCCACCAAGCTCAGGATTGCCAGCTTGTTGCCGAAGATCAGGTAATCCATCATCGCCGTCACCGCGGGCACCAGATAGAACAAGCTGGTGACATTCACCAGGTTGCCCCGAGCGATCAGCCGGTACAGCAACAGCGTCGCCAGCAGCGACACCACCAAGCCCATCCACAGCACCGGCACGAAAAAGCCGCTGCTGTGTTCAAAGTGGAACGGCTGGAACGGCACAAACACCGAGCACAACAACAAGCCTGCGAAATACTGCACCGGCAGCGTGCCCAGCGGGTTATCGGTGATGCGCTTCTGCATGATCGAGCCGAAGGTCATGCTGGCCAGGGCCAACAGGCCAAAGAGCATGCCCGCCAGGGACATCCCGGACATGCCGATGCCCTGGTACACCACCATGATCAAACCCGCCAACCCCAGCGCCAGGCCGAACATCCGGCTCCAGGAGCGCTGACGCTCCATCAACACCACGGTCAGGATCGGTTGCACGCCCATGATGGTTGCCATCATGCCGGGCGTGACTTTGAGGTCCAGGGCCAGCAGATAGAAAATCTGGTAGGCCCCCAACAACACCAGCCCGGTGGCTGCCGCGTAGAGCATCGGCTTGCCAGGGCGCGGCAACTTCAGCTTAAGGATCGGGACCAGTATCACCAGCCCCGCCAGGGCGATGGCAAAACGGATCAGCAAAAACGCAAAGGGCGAAGCGTGGGCCAGCCCCCATTTGGAGAAAATCGCCCCGCTGCTCCACAGCAAGACAAACAGGCTCGTCGAGGCCGCCGCGGCCACGGATTGTTTCGAAAGAACAGACATGGATACCACCTGTAATCAGGCAAAAAGCCAACTCAGCAAAGGCTGAAATTCAGTAGGTTTTTTCAGGCGGGCACAGGGGAACAGCCATCAGCTGATCAGCCCGAAATGCCAACGCCCGGCGGTGATACGACTGCGTACACCGGCGTGCTACTGACAGGTGGGGGGTAATGACTGATCTGCGCAGGCTGCTGGCTCCCGCACGGCACGACCACAGCGTTGACCGCTGAATCGACTACCGCTATGCGCAAGGAAGCTGGCATGTGCTGATCTTTTTTGAGGGGATGGACAAGGTGTCTGAAAACACCTGCGACCGACTATAACCAGCTGGGGACATGCTTTGCAATGACTTCGCCAAAAGGCCAGTAAGGACAGCTTGGGTCAACGCCACTAGCCTTGGGAAAAACCAATCCGCTCCGAATCCGGGGGGCTTTTAACTCATGATGACCAATGCCAAAAAAACGCGATTCTCTGCGCTATCAGTTATACCGTTCAAAGGCGGGCTTAGCATCGTAACCATGCTCAATTAATGATCAACAGTGGAGGCTAATATGGGAGCAGTTCCTGAAAACTCCGTCAGCCAGAAATCATCATCGAAGCCAATAAAAGAGCCTGGGGCACCAGCACTAGCACTCACCGCCAATCAGCGCCGTTTTCTCAGTGCAGCCATGACGACCAGCGTTGATGAACCCAGCCTTTTAGCGGGCAACCCCGACAAATCAAAAGCATAAAAAAACCGCTCACTCGAGCGGTTTTTTTATGCCTGCGAAAGCCTTAACCAAACAACCAATACCCCAACGCCGTCAGCACCACCACCGCCAGCACTGGCCGCAGGATGCGATAAGCCTTCGGATGCTTGCGCTTCCACTGCTTGACCACGCCGCTGAAGCTGTCGCTGAAGCGCTTGCTCCAGGCGTACGCCTGGTTGATCCCGCCAACGCGTTCGTCATCCAGGTTCTGCGGCGCAGTAGCGCGGCCCAGTTGGGCGCTGACCCAACGGTTGATGCGCGTCATCAGGCGGCTGCTCAGGGGGCGTTCGATGTCGCAGAACAGGATCACCCGGGTGTGCTCGGTTTCGTTCTTCACCCAGTGCACGTAGGTCTCGTCGAACATCACGTCTTCACCGTCACGCCAGGCATACACCTGGCCGTCGACGAAGATGCGGCAGTCGTCGGAGTTGGGCGTGGACAATCCCAGGTGGTAACGCAGGGAACCGGCAAACGGGTCACGGTGCGGGTTGAGGTGGCTGCCACCGGGCAACAGGGCAAACATCGCGCCCTTGACGTTGGGAATGCTGCTGACCAGGGCCACGGTTTTCGGGCACAGCAGCTCAGCCGACGGCAACGGTTTGTCGTACCACTTGAGGTAGAAACGCTTCCAGCCCTTCTTGAAGAACGAGCCGAAACCGGCATCGTTGTTCTTCTCGGCGGCGCGGATGTAGCCCTCGTCGAACAGGTGCATGGCCTCTTCGCGAATCACTTCCCAGTTGTCCTTGAGCAAGTCCAGCTCCGGAAACTTGCTGCGGTCCAGGTACGGCTTGGACGGCACGGCGGAGAAGATGTACATCAAGGCGTTATACGGGGCGAACAGCGCCGAATGGTTGACGAATTGACGCAACATCGGCAAGCGGGCCTTGCCACGCAAATGCACGTACAGCGTACTGCCGATAAACAGCAGCAACACCGACAGTTTGGCGGCCAAAGAAAAGGTCATGCAGCAACTCCTGGAAATAGGCGTCTGGCCATTAGCCTCCCATTATCGGGAAACCAGACGTAGCAGCCGGCCATGATAAACACTCCGGGCCTCGGGAAAAACCCGCGCACTCCAACAATCAGCATCTAGCGGTGCGCGATAACGGGCCAATTATGCATAAGGGCCACGCCATCGCGCTGATTTGAATCAAGCCTGGTTTTCCTGATCGGTAAACAAATCGGCGAACAGCATGCTCGACAGGTAGCGTTCACCGGAGTCAGGCAGCACCACGACGATGGTCTTGCCCTGCATTTCCGGCTTCTCCGCCAGGCGCACCGCCACGGCCATTGCCGCGCCACAGGAGATACCGCAGAGAATCCCCTCCTCCTGCATCAGCCGCAAAGCCATGGCCTTGGACTCTTCATCGCTGATCAGTTCGACCCGGTCGACCATCGACAGGTCGAGGTTTTTCGGCACAAAACCGGCGCCAATGCCTTGGATCTTGTGGGGGCTGGGCTTGATCTCTTCACCGGCCAGCGTCTGGGTAATCACCGGCGAGCTGATGGGCTCCACCGCCACCGACAGGATCGGCTTGCCCTGGGTGTTCTTGATATAGCGCGACACCCCGGTGATGGTGCCGCCGGTGCCTACGCCTGCCACCAGCACGTCCACGGCGCCATCAGTGTCATTCCAGATTTCCGGACCGGTGGTTTTCTCGTGGATCGCCGGGTTGGCCGGGTTTTCGAACTGGGCCGGCATAAAATACTTGGCCGGGTCGCTGGCGAGGATTTCGCCGGCTTTTTCGATCGCGCCCTTCATGCCCTTGGCCGGCTCGGTCAATACCAGTTCGGCGCCGAGGGCCTTGAGCACCTTGCGGCGCTCAATGCTCATGGAAGCGGGCATGGTCAGCAACAACTTGTAGCCACGAGCGGCGGCAACAAACGCCAGGCCGATGCCGGTATTGCCGGAAGTCGGCTCGACAATGGTCATGCCCGGCTTGAGTTTGCCGCTGCCTTCGGCGTCCCAGATCATGTTTGCGCCAATCCGGCATTTCACCGAATACCCCGGGTTACGCCCTTCGATCTTGGCCAGGATAGTCACGCCACGCGGGGCGATGCGGTTGATCTGAACCAGGGGCGTGTTACCGATGGAGTGCGCGTTGTCTGCAAAAATGCGGCTCATGACGGGTCCTTGAGGCAATTTCAGGAAGGCCCCAAGGGTATGCCTCGTGTTGCGAGGCGTCCAGTCAGGCGAACGTCCAGCCGCTGTAGTAGTCAATCGCCTACACGGATGGAGAAAATTCCCATGAAACGTCGCTACAGTTGGCCCCTCTGGACCCTCGCCGGGGTCGTGGTACTGCTGGTCGCCCTGGATATCGCCCTGCCCTATCTGGTGCGCAACTACCTGAATGACAAACTCGCCGACATGGGGGATTACCGCGGCCAGGTCACCGATGTCGACCTGGCACTGTGGCGCGGCGCCTATCGAATCAACGGGCTGCAGATCGTCAAGGTCGACGGCAAGGTGCCGGTACCGTTCGTCAAGGCGCCGGTGATCGACCTGTCGGTCAGCTGGCATTCGCTGTGGTACGACCACGCGGTGGTGGCCGAGGCGCAGTTCATCAAGCCGGAATTGAATTTCGTCGACGGCGGCACCAACAAGCAGGCATCCCAGACCGGTCAGGGCACCGACTGGCGGGAACAACTGGGCAAACTGTTGCCGATCACCCTCAATGAGGTGCACATCAACGACGGGAAAATCGCCTTCCATAACTTCAGCTCGAAACCGCCGGTGAACATGTATGCCACTCAGGTCAACGCGACCTTCTACAACCTGACCAACGTGGTGGACGTCAAAGGCCAGCGCGACGCGCGTTTCGACGGCAAGGCGCTGTTTTTGGGCCAGGCGCCGCTGGAAGCCACCGCGACGTTTGACCCCTTGAGCAATTTCGAAAACTTCGAATTCCGCTTCCGGGCCCGGGATATCCAACTCAAGCGCATGAATGACTTCGCCTCGGCCTACGGCAAATTCGACTTCAATGCGGGCACCGGCGACCTGGTGGTCGAAGCCCAGGCCGAAAAAGGCCAATTGACCGGCTACATCAAGCCTTTGCTGCGCAATGTCGAAGTGTTCAACTGGCAACAAGATGTCGAGAACAAGGACAAGAGCATCTTCCGCTCGATCTGGGAGGCCGTGGTGGGCGCCAGCGAGACCGTGTTGAAAAACCAGAACAAAAACCAGTTTGCCACCCGCGTGGAGCTGAGCGGCAACGTGCACCAGCAAGATATCAGCGCGTTCCAGGCGTTTTTGCAGATTTTGCGCAACGGTTTCGTCCAGGCCTTCAACGCCCGCTATGAACAACCCAAGCCCTCGACAGATTGATTTTCAACGTGACTGCCCATTCAGAGACTGAATAGCCCGTCTGCGTTCACAGTCGCCGGGGCTGCGCGGTATAGTCGGGCCAAGCTGATTACTCGCCCGCTTCGGTCCCGGACCGTTCGGCGTCACGTTCGAGGATTGATAGATGAAGTTCGAAGGCACCCAGGCCTACGTTGCCACCGATGACCTGAAACTGGCCGTCAACGCCGCCATCACGCTGGAGCGGCCACTGCTGGTCAAGGGCGAACCGGGCACCGGCAAGACCATGCTTGCCGAGCAATTGGCCGAATCCTTTGGCGCCAGGCTGATCACCTGGCACATCAAGTCCACCACCAAGGCCCACCAGGGCCTGTACGAGTACGACGCGGTGAGCCGCCTGCGGGACTCGCAGCTGGGCGTGGACAAGGTGCATGACGTACGCAACTACCTGAAAAAGGGCAAGCTCTGGGAAGCCTTCGAGTCCGAGGAACGGGTCATCCTCCTGATCGATGAAATCGACAAGGCCGACATCGAGTTCCCCAACGACCTGCTGCAAGAGCTCGACAAGATGGAGTTCTACGTCTACGAAATCGACGAGACCATCAAGGCCAAGAAGCGCCCGATCATCATCATTACCTCCAACAACGAAAAAGAACTGCCGGACGCCTTCCTGCGCCGCTGCTTCTTCCACTACATCGCCTTCCCGGACCGCACCACCCTGCAAAAGATCGTCGACGTGCACTACCCGGACATCAAGAAAGACCTGGTCAGCGAAGCCCTCGATGTGTTCTTCGACGTGCGCAAGGTACCGGGCCTGAAGAAAAAACCGTCCACCTCCGAACTGGTGGACTGGCTGAAACTGCTGATGGCCGACAATATCGGCGAAGCGGTACTGCGCGAGCGCGATCCCACCAAGGCCATCCCGCCCCTGGCCGGTGCCCTGGTGAAAAACGAGCAGGACGTGCAGTTGCTGGAGCGCCTGGCGTTCATGAGCCGTCGCGGTAACCGATAAGGGCGATTGCCATGTTGCTCAACCTGTTCAATGAAATGCGTGCAGCCAAGGTGCCGGTCTCGGTGCGTGAGCTGCTGGACCTGATCAACGCGCTGAAACAGCGCGTGACCTTCGCCGACATGGACGAGTTTTACTACTTGGCCCGGGCGATTTTGGTGAAGGACGAACGGCATTTCGACAAGTTCGACCGGGCCTTCGGCGCCTACTTCAATGGCCTGGAAAAACTCGACGATCACCTGCAAGCACTGATCCCCGAAGACTGGCTGCGCAAGGAATTCGAACGCTCGCTGACCGACGAAGAGCGCGCGCAGATTCAGTCCCTCGGCGGCCTCGACAAGCTCATCGAAGAGTTCAAGAAACGCCTCGAAGAACAGAAGGAACGTCACGCCGGCGGCAACAAATGGATCGGCACCGGCGGCACCAGCCCGTTCGGCTCCGGCGGTTTCAACCCCGAAGGCATACGCGTGGGGGATGCCGGCAAGCGCCAGGGCAAGGCGGTCAAGGTCTGGGACCAGCGCGAGTACAAGAACCTCGATGACTCGGTGGAGCTGGGCACCCGCAACATCAAGATCGCCCTGCGCCGCCTGCGCAAGTTCGCACGCCAGGGTGCGGCGGAAGAACTGGACATCGACGGCACCATCGACCATACCGCGCGGGATGCCGGGTTACTGAATATCCAGATGCGCCCGGAGCGGCGCAACACCATCAAACTGCTGTTGCTGTTCGACATCGGCGGCTCGATGGATGCCCATGTGAAGACCTGCGAAGAGCTGTTCTCCGCGTGCAAGACCGAGTTCAAGCACCTGGAGTATTTCTACTTCCACAACTTCATTTATGAATCGGTGTGGAAGAACAACATGCGCCGAGGTTCGGAACGCACCTCGACCCAGGATCTGCTGCACAAATACGGCGCCGACTACAAAGTGATCTTTATCGGCGATGCGGCCATGGCGCCGTATGAAATCACCCAGGCCGGCGGCAGCGTCGAGCACTGGAATGAAGAGCCCGGGTATGTGTGGATGCAGCGGTTCATGGAGAAGTACAAGAAGCTGATCTGGATTAATCCGTACCCGAAAGACACCTGGGGCTATACGGCGTCCACCGGGATTGTCCGGGACTTGATCGAGGACCAGATGTTTCCGTTGACGTTGCGTGGGCTTGAGGAAGGGATGCGCTTTCTTTCGAAATAGGCGGAGCACTCACTGACGCCATCGCAGGCAAGCCAGCTCCCACAGGGAAATGCATTCCAAATTGTGGGAGCTGGCTTGCCTGCGATGCTTTTAGCGGTTCATAAAACGCTGCAAATACTCCACCTGCTGCCGATGCGCCGTCTCCTGCATCACCGGCGCCAACCTCACTTTCTCCCCCGGCAAATACTGCGCCAGCCGTGCCAGCGCCAACGGCGTCAACGCCCCCAGTCGCGGATAACCGCCAATGGTCTGCCGGTCATTGAGCAATACAATCGGCTGCCCATCCGGCGGCACCTGGATCGCACCCAGCGGAATACCTTCCGAAATCAGCGACGGCCCCTGATATGCCAGCGGCGTGCCCAGCAGGCGCATCCCCATGCGGTCGGCGCGGCTGTCGAGGGTCCATTCACTGTTGAACACGTCAAACAGACTCTGCCCGCCGAACTGGCCGATCTGCGCCCCGAGGATCACCTCCAGTGGCGCCTTCGAATCCAGTTTCGGCAATTGCTCCGCAGACAACACCTGCATCGCACCGCCCACGCCTGAATAGCTCAACTGCACACCTTCAGCCAGCGCTCGGCCAAAGCCATCCAGCCCACCCAGTTCTTCACGCCCCACTGTCGAGCAACTGCCCAGCACCTGCGGCGCATCAAACCCGCCCGGCGCGGCCAGGTAAGCCCGCGCGCCGCTGAACGGCTGGGTAAAACGCAAACGCTGGCCTTTTTGCAGAATAAAACTGCGCCCCGGGCTGATTGCTCTTTCATCGACATAAGCGCCCAAGTCCGCCCCGGCCAGCGCCAGCAGGCAATAGTCCTCGGCCTGCACGGTGAAGCCACCCAAGGTAATTTCCACCACGGGCGCATCCAGGGCGTTGCCCAGCAACCAATTGGCCCACGACATTGATACCCAATCCAGCGCGCCGCCCTGGGTCACGCCCAGATGCCTCACGCCAAAACGTCCAGCGTCCTGCAACAGGCACAGCGGGGTGCTGGCCTCGATCAACAAGCGGCTCATGCCTGGGCCTCCAACGGTGTGTCATCGCCGCCCAGGTTGATGAATTCGCTATGGCTGACCGCTTCGTAACGCACGGTGTCCCCCGGCTGCATCAGGCTGTAGCCCTCGCGTTCGCGATCAAACAACTTGGCCGGTGTGCGGCCGATCAGGTTCCAGCCGCCCGGCGATACCACCGGATAGGCCGCTGTCTGCCGCTCGGCGATCCCCACGCTGCCTGCCGCCACCCGCTTGCGCGGCGTATTGAGCCGTGGAGCGGCGAGCAGTTCGTCCACCAGGCCCATAAAGGCAAACCCCGGTGCAAAGCCCAAGGCGAACACCTGGTACTCGTGCTGGCTGTGGCGACGGATCACCTCCTCCACCGCCAGCCCACTGCGCTGGGCGAGTAACGGTAGCTCGGGGCCGACGCTCAGGTCATACCAGACTGGCAACACATGGCATTGCCCGCTGCCCTTGGGCTCCGGCTGCAGTGCTTCAAGCGCCTGATCGATCAGCTCCCGCGCCTGGGCCGGGCTCAGCGCCATCAGGTCGTAATGCACCATCAAGGTCGTGTAGGACGGCACCAGGTCCACCAGCGCCGCGCCAAAACCTTCCCGCAAGCGGCGGGTGGCGGCGAGCATCCAGGGCATGTTGTCTTCGGCGATCACATCAAACAGGCGCACCATCAGGCAGTCGATGGCGACGACTTCAATCCGTGGCTTCATGCTGGGGTCAACGCCTCACGGATGCGCTGCACAGCGGCCACCGAGCTGGCGTTATCGCCATGCACACACAAGGTATTGGCCTGCAGGTACAACGGGCTGCCGTCGCTGGCGACCAGGTGTTCACCGCGAGCGATGATCAAGGCCTGCTGGATGATCTTTTCCGGATCGTGGTGCACCGCCCCCGGCAACTGGCGGGAGACCAGATGCCCGGCACTGTCATAGGCACGGTCGGCAAAGGCTTCGAACCACAGGGTCACGCCATATTCGTCGCCCAGCGCTTGCGCGGCGCTGTTGTCGCGGGTGGCCATCAGCATCAACGGCAGGCTGGCGTCGTAGGCCGCTACGGCCTGGATCACCGCGCGCAATTGCGCCGGCTTGGCCATCATGTCGTTGTACATCGCACCGTGGGGCTTGACGTAGCTGACCCGCCCGCCCTGCGCCCGGCAAATACCGTCGAGGGCGCCGATCTGGTAGTGCAACAGGTCCTGGATTTCCTGCGGGGTGTAGGCCATGGAGCGGCGGCCGAAACCCTGCAGGTCCTGGTACGCCGGGTGCGCGCCCACCTGCACACCGTGCTCGAAGGCCAGGCTGACGGTCTTGCGCATGATGCTCGGGTCGCCGGCGTGGAAGCCGCAGGCAACGTTAGCGCAATCAATGAACGGCATGACCTCGGCATCCAGACCCAAGGTCCAGTTGCCAAAGCTTTCGCCGATGTCGCAGTTCAATAGCAGGCGGCTCACGGTAGGGCTCCTGTAGGCTTTGTTTTTTTGTAGTGTGGGATCTTTTACCAAGATCTCGCAACGATGTTGTCCTGAACCCCAACGACGCTTATCGTGAGACAGCTCGATTTTTGGCGTTTGCGACACGCTGCGTCCAACTAATAAAAACCGATCCATGCATAAGAAAAGTTGATCCCATGAATTTGAAGTTCCTCGAAACCTTCGTCTGGGTGGCCAAGCTCAAGAGCTTTCGCCTGACGGCGGAGAAGCTGTTCACCACCCAGGCCTCGATCTCCAGCCGCATCGCCGTGCTGGAAAGCGAGCTGGGGGTGAAGCTGTTTCTGCGCGACTCCCGGGGGGTGAGCCTGACGCCGGAGGGCTTGAAGGTGCTCGATTATGCCGAGCAGATGATGGCGACCATGCAAGGGCTCAAGCAGTCCCTGGAAACCACCAGCAGCAAGGTCGGGCGTATCCGTATCGGGGTGATGGACACGGTGATCCACACTTGGCTCAGCGCGCTGGTGGCAGAACTGACGGACCACTTCCCACGGGTGGAAATCGAGTTGGTCGCCGATACCGCACTGAACCTCAGCGATCAGTTGCAAAAAGGCTTTCTCGACCTGATCCTGCAAACCGACCTGCTGCGCCAGGAAACCGTGCGCAGCCTGGAACTGGCCAGCCATCCCATGGGCTGGATCGTGGCCAGCCATTCGATCTACAACCGCGACTACGCGTCCCTCGCCGAACTGGCCCAGGAGCGCATCATCACCTACTCGAAAAACTCCTGTCCGCACCAGGACGTGCTCAGCCTGATGCAGGCGAACGGCATAGCCGCGCCACGCATGAGCTGTGTGAACTCGGTGTCGGCGATCACCCGCCTGCTGCGGGACGGGTTCGGGATTGGTGCGTTTGCGCCCGTATTGGTCAGCGAAGAGTTGGCACGAGGAGAATTGACCATGCTGCCCATGGAGCAACGACCACCGAACTTGCAGGTGGTGGTGTCGTGGCGGGTGGGCGTGGAGTTGGTGGAGGAGATTGTGGCGCTGTGCCAGAGCGTGGTGGAGCAGTACGCGCAGAAGGTCGGCGAGGACTTGATGGTGTTGAGCAAACCCATGCCACTGAAGGAACCGATTTAAAACTGTGGGCGCGGGTTTGCTCGTGAATGCAGTCTACCAGCCAACCTATATGTCACTGACGCACCGCATTCGCGGGCAAGCCCGCTCCCACAATTTGACCGCGTCAGCCTTTAAAGCCCCTTGAGGTCCCGCTCTTCAATCGGCCGGCTCTGGCGCAGGCGCTTGCCGCCCAACACCACCCAGTCGATCAGGCGGAACAGGCATTCCAGGCCAAACGACAACAGCATCGCCCCACCCAGGCCCCAGCCCATGGCTTCCGGGGTCAGCAACAGCATGTAGCTGTAGCCGTTCCAGGTTTCCTGGCGAATCGCCGGGTCGGCCGCCACGGCCACTTGCAGCGCGCGGATGTACCACGGGCCTTGCATCGCCTGGAACTGTTTATCCAGCGCTACCTGGCGGTCGAGCAACGTGCCCAGGCTGTTGGCATCGCTGCGAAACACCGGGTCGTCACTGGCACGGTAATGAGCCACCAGCGCCTGCAAATCGCCGTTGAAGAACTGCTGCGCCGTGGCATCGAAGCCGCGCAGGCCAGTCTGGGCCTCGATCAGATGGGCTTCGACGCGCTTGGCGTAGTCACTGATAAACCCCGGCACCTGCACACCGACCAACAAACCCACGGCAAACAACACCAGTCGCAAATAGCTGAGCAACATATTCGACGTCCTTATTCCGTTTTGCCTTGGCTGACACATTCGCCGCGTCGCCACAGGCTCCACTGGCCCGGTTCGTAGCGGGTCCAGGTCTCGTTTTCGGTCAGGGGTTCGGTGGCAATCACCGTCACCACGTCATTGGGGGTGGTTTCGGCCTGAAAATCGACGATCACGTCGACATCTTTCAACCGTGCGGGACCAAACGGCGCACGCCGGGTGATCTGTGCCAGTTTGGTCGAGCAATAGCAGAACAGCCAGTCACCGTCGCTGAGCAGGCAGTTGAACACGCCCTTGCTGCGGTATTCGCTGCAGGCGGCGATCAGGTCAGGCAGCACCTGTTCGATGTCCACCGGCTCCGGAAACGCTTCACGGACGCGGTTGAGCAAATCGCAGAATGCCGCTTCGCTGTCGGTATCGCCCACCGGGCGGTAGAACGTGGCGCGGGGATTGAAGTCCGCCAGTTGGCCGTTATGGGCGAAGCACCAGTTGCGGCCCCACAACTCACGCACGAACGGGTGGGTATTGGACAGGCACACCTTGCCGACATTGGCCTGGCGGATATGGCCAATCACCACTTCACTCTTGATGGGATAACGCTGCACCAGCAGCGCGACTTCCGATTCGCTGCTGGCCGCCGGGTCCTGGAACAACCGCAGGCCACGGCCCTCGTAGAAGGCGATGCCCCAACCGTCGCGGTGGGGGCCGGTCCGTCCGCCGCGCTGCATCAGCCCGGTAAAGCTGAACACGATATCGGTCGGTACGTTGGCACTCATGCCCAATAATTCACACATGCCAGGCTTCTCGATACAGGGCGTACAACGTTAAAGGCGCGGTTCGACCCGCATACCGCTGACAGGGGCCGGGCGACCGTATCGCTCATCGGCGAAGGGTTCGTCGTCTTCCGGCTCGGCGGCAGCGGCTGCCGCAGCGGCAGCCTTCTGCTCACGCCGGATTCTGGAGGCACGCTCGATGGGCCAGCGGATCAGCACAAACACCAGGTACACGCCGAACGCGATCATGGAATACATGAACAGATCGGAAATCGCCCGCCAGGCGTTGTTGCCGACCTTGAGCACCAGGTCCAGGGCGGTGATGGCGACGGCCGGGGCGAACTGGGTCTTCACCGGGTCGACAATGGTCGGGCTGAACAGCAGCACCGCCATCAGCAGCCGCAGCGGCTCGCGCAGCCAGCGCCACATCCAGCGGGTCATGGCAAACCACACCAACAGGCAACCCAGGGCTGCGAAGGCGTAGAGGCCCCAAGCGATCAGATAGTCGTTCTCGGTCATGGTGTCCATGGCAAGGTAGGCAAACAGGCCGCTATGATAACGGCTTTTCAGTGCCGAGGCTGCAATGCCGTCGGCCAACCGCCAGACAGAGAGTGATCCATGCCCCCATCGACCCACATCACTGCCGCCCCGATCGCCCGCAAGGCCCCAGGCACCGACCCGTACGCCTGGCTGCAAGCGCGGGACAGCGCCGAGGTGCTCGATTACCTCAAGGCGGAAAATGCCTGGCAAGAAGCAGAATTGTCCGACCAACAGGCACTGCGCGAAACCCTGTTCGAAGAGATCAAGGGCCGCATCCTCGAAACCGACCTGTCCCTGCCCTCGCCCTGGGGCCCGTACCTGTATTACACCCGCACCACCGCCGGCGACGAATACGCCCGCCACTACCGCTGCCCGCGCCCGGCGGATGACAGCCAACAGGTCGACGAAAGCGCAGAAGAGCTGCTGCTGGACCCGAACGTACTGGCCAATGGCGGCTTTTTCTCCCTCGGCGCCTTCAGCATCAGCCCCGACCACCAGCGCCTGGCCTACAGCCTGGACACCAACGGCGAAGAGATTTACACCCTCTACGTGAAGGAATTGGCCACCGGCAAGGTCAGCGAACTGGAGTTCGAAGACTGCGACGGCAGCATGACCTGGGCCAACGACAGCCTGACCCTGTTCTTCACTGAACTGGACGACACCCACCGCCCCCACAAACTGTATCGCTATCGCCTGGACGGTACCGCCGCCGAAGAAGTGTTCCACGAGCCCGACGGCCGTTTCTTCCTGCACTGCTACCGTTCAAGTTCCGAGCGCCAGTTGCTGCTGGCCCTGGGCAGCAAGACCACCAGCGAAATCTGGGCCCTGGACGCCGAGCAGCCCCAGCAGGCCTTTACCTGCCTGGCGCCACGGGTCGAAGGCCATGAATATGACGTCGACCACGGCAAGCTGGACGATCAGTGGACCTGGTTTATCCGCAGCAACCGCGACGGCATCAACTTTGCGCTGTTCCAGGCCGCCGACACCGGCAGTGTGCCGACCCAGGACGACTGGCAGAACCTGATCCCCCACGACGACGCCGTGATGTTGGACGGCGTGAGCCTCAACGCCCGGGCCATGACCCTGAGCCTGCGCATCGGTGGCTTGCCGATCATCGAAGTGCACCCACAAGGCCAAGCGCCTTATCGGGTGGAATTGCCGGACGCGGCCTACAGCCTCTACGTGCAGAACAGCCTGGAATTTGCCAGCGACAAGATCCGCCTGCGCTATGAGGCCCTGAACCGCCCGGCCCAGGTGCGCCAGCTGGAACTGGCCAGCGGCGCGCAACAGGTGCTCAAGGAAACCCCGGTGCTCGGTGTGTTCAACGCCGACGACTACGTCAGCCAACGGTTGTGGGCGACGTCGGCCGATGGCACTCAGGTGCCGATCAGTCTTGTCGTCCGCCGCGACCAGTTGGGTAAGCCGACGCCGCTGTACCTGTACGGCTACGGCGCCTATGGCCAGAGCCTCGACCCGTGGTTCTCCCACGCGCGCCTGAGCCTGCTGGACCGTGGCGTGGCCTTTGCCATTGCCCATGTACGCGGCGGCGGCGAACTGGGCGAAGCCTGGTACCGCGCCGGCAAGCAGGAGCACAAGCAAAATACCTTCAGCGACTTTATCGCCTGCGCCGAACACCTGATCGCCCAGGGCCTGACCACCTCCAAGCAACTGGCTATCAGCGGCGGCAGCGCCGGCGGCCTGTTGATCGGTGCAGTGCTCAATCAGCGCCCGGAGCTGTTCCAGGCGGCGATTGCCGAAGTGCCGTTCGTCGATGTGCTTAACACCATGCTCGACCCTGAATTGCCGTTGACCATCACCGAGTACGACGAATGGGGCAACCCTGAAGAGCCAGAGGTGTATGAGCGGATCAAGGCTTACGCGCCGTACGAAAACGTCAGCGCCCAGGCCTACCCGGCCACGCTGGTGATCGCCGGCTACAACGACAGCCGCGTGCAATATTGGGAAGCGGCCAAGTGGGTGGCCAAGCTGCGCGACACCAAGACCGACGATAACCTGCTGCTGCTCAAGACCGAGCTGGGTGCGGGCCACGGTGGCATGAGTGGGCGTTACCAGGGATTACGTGACGTAGCACTCGAATATGCATTTGTTTTCAAGGCGCTGGGGCTGATTTAAGGAACTCCGCCTGGCGGGCGGGTCTGAACACCTGACCGCCGGGCGCGCCCTGCACGATTTATGGACAAAGACTGTAAGCCTCATGCCAGAACCGACCTTACTCAATAACGAAATCCGCGACATGCTGATGGATTGCGGCCTCTTCGACCCGTTGCTGCCGGAAGACTTCCATGTGGCGGCGGGCTATTTCAACATCAGCAGCATCGCCCGCGATGAAGTGATATTCCTCGAAGGGGACGCGGGCACCTTCATGTGCATCATCCACTCAGGCCAGGTGGCGGTGCAGAAAACCAACCATGAGGGCCAGCGGCTGACCATCGCCACCTTGCGCAGTGGGCGAGCCTTTGGCGAGATGGCCGTGCTGGATGGCGAGCGCCGTTCCGCCAGCTGTGTGGCGGCCAGCGATTGCGTGCTGTTGAACCTGGGCAAGGATTCCCTGGAAAAAATGCTCAACGATGCACCGAAAATCGCGGCCAAGATAATCCGTGCGATTGCTATCGCCCTGTCCAGGCGCCTGCGCATGGCGGACGGGCAATTGCTGTCCCAGCAGTTTTAACCGCCTGGGGTCTTGGGCTTGATGTCGTTCTGCTGCAAGCCCGGGATCGTCTGGTCCTTCGGCGGCGTGGGCAGCACGATAGGCGCCAACAACGGCTCACCGCTGCCGGCCGCCTTTGGCGTCGCCGGTGGCGTGACTTGCGGGTAAGGTGTGGGCGTTGCAGTGCCCGGTGAACCCGCCGTCGGCGCCGGGGTAATCGGTACGGTTTGCGACTCCTGAGCCTGGGCCACACCGCCAAGGGCGAGCGCGCTCCACACAATGACCGTTAGAATGCTGCACTTCATCGATGGCTCCATGGCCTGACCGTAAAGTCGTAAGGCTACTCCCAACCGCGCAAGAATGCCCTTCCCAATGAGATTTCCATGAAACGTTTCGTTCTGCTGGACACCACTCCGATCCCCGACAACGGCGGTGCCTTGTGCCTGTTCGAATACGGTGAGGATTTTGTCATCAAGATTCAGGGCGGTGACGGTGGCCAGTTGATGAACACGCGCATGCACGGTTCCGAGGATGCATTGGCGGAGATTCCGTGCCGTAAAGTCGCCGGTCGGCCCGGCTCGCGGGTGTTGATTGGCGGTCTGGGCATGGGCTTTACCCTGGCGGCGGCGCTTAAAGCTTTGGGCAAGACTGCCGAAGTGGTGGTCGCCGAACTGGTGCCCGGCGTGGTGGAGTGGAATCGCGGGCCACTGGGGGAAAAGTCCGGCCGCCCGCTGCTGGACCCGCGCACCGTGATCCGCCTGGAAGACGTGGCCAAGGTGCTGCAGGCCGAGCCCCAGGGCTTTGACGCGATCATGCTGGATGTGGACAACGGCCCCGAAGGCCTGACGCAAAAAGCCAACAGCTGGCTGTATTCCGCCGGTGGCCTCAGCGCCTGCGCCAAGGCCCTGCGGCCCAAGGGCGTACTGGCGGTGTGGTCGGCCAGCGCCGACAAGCAGTTCAGTGACAAACTGCGCAAGGCCGGCTTCAAGGCCGAGGAAGTGCAGGTGTTCGCCCATGGCAACAAGGGCACGCGGCATACCATCTGGATTGCTGAAAAGCTCAAGGGCTAAACATTCACTGCGCCGGCCGTAGGTCAGATCGACCGGCGCAGTCGATTCAAATGCCTCAAGCCTTCCAGCACCAACACCACCACCGCCAGCCAGATTGGCAGGTAGGTCATCCATTGGCCCGGCTTGAGGCTGTCTCCCAGCATCAGCGACACGGCCACCAGCAGCACCGGCTCCGCGTAACTGAGCAAACCGAACAGGCTAAACGGCAACAGCCGGCTGGCCAGGATGTAGGAATAACCCGCCGCCGCACTGACCAATCCCATGAGTGGCACCAGCCAATAGAGCGCCGGGCGTTGCGCCAGGGTCTCGCCGATGGGTTCGCCACCGAGGACAAACCACAGCGCGACCGGGATCATCAGCATCATGTCCAGCCACAGTCCGCCGAGGTTATCGGTGCCACAGCGCCGACGCAGTACGAAATACAGCGGATAACCCACGCACACCACCAGGGTGGTCCAGGAGAACCCGCCCGTGCGGTACAACTCATTGGCCACACCCACCGCCGCCAGCGCTGCGGCAATCTTTTGCAGATGTGAAAGGCGTTCGCCGTAAACGATGCGGCCGGTGATGACCATGGTCAGCGGTAACAGGAAATAGCCCAGCGACACATCCAGGCCGTGACCATTGAGTGGCGCCCACATGAAGATCCACAACTGCACCCCCACCAGCGCACTGGTGACCACGACACAGGGCAGCAGCGCGGGTTTCTCCCGCAGCCGCTTGTAGATCAACGGCACCCACTTCCAGTCTCCGGAGAGGCACAGCAGCAACGTCATGAAGGGCAGCGAAATGAGCATTCGCCAGCCAAATATCTGCTGACCATCCAAGGGTTCAAGAAGGGAGGTAAAGAAATACAGCACGCCAAACAGGAAGGAAGCGGAAACCGCCAGAACAACACCTTTAGACACAACAGCCTCTACAAAAAATTGCATATGTTTGATTGAAGCAGGCAGTTGTATTCACGTAGCGTGAATATAAGCGAGATGAACATCAGAAGTTTATTAACGAGCGCCACAACTTCATAACTTACGCAAGGCAATAATCCTGAACTTTAAAATTATATAAGCCAGGCAACTCGTCGAATTTTTATTATTCGCACGACGATCATCAGACACTTCAACCTACCCAACTTCGGTTATTTGAAGCAGCGCGCTCTGGACGAGCGACTCTGATTTGAAACGCCACAATATCAGCCATATGGGGTTGATACCGTGAAGGGGAACCCGGTTGACGGGGAACTAACAGTCGTCAGGAAAGACCTGAGACACTGAACATCTGGCGCTACTGCAGAGCACACTAACGGCAGCTGGCCAAGAGGCGCTACATTAAAGAAACCGGCAAAGTTAGTCCAACACTTTATTACCCAAATCCTATTTAAATCAGCAAGGGCATTTAAATCGATATTCGCCAGGCCATTACTGTATATTCAGCCGTTATACGTCCGATAGAAACGGCGCCAGGCCGCCCCTGTCGGTTCGTCACTTACTTGCTCCTGCTGTCGATAACGTAGGGCACTTTCTTCTTGAAGGTATCATCCAGCTCTTTGCGGTTGAGTGACGTAAATCCCCCTAACTGCCCGGCGCTGAAACCGCTGTCCCCTACCGGCGCATCGGGCGCGAGGCTGACCATGCGCTTGGCCACCGCCTCGATTGCCTTTTCATACCCGCCCTGCTTGTTCAGGTTGAACCCACTCAGGTCAATCTGCGTGCGCAACCACCCTCCCCAGTAAAACTCCAGGAATTCCGGCACCACCGCACCAGAGGTCGGCTTGCCGTAGGACGCCTTGCGGGAGAAGTAAACCAGGCTGCGGAACATGTCGTCGCCCAGGTCCTTGAAGCCCAGGTGTGCCGGAATTTGCTCAGGCGTGATGGTCTTGCCCTGGCCGTCATTGAGCCAGACCTTGCGGCCCTGCTCCATGCGTTTCCAGAACGTCGCCAGGTCGGGACTGTCGCTGAAGTTATCGGTGACCCGCACCCACATCTTCAGTTTGGCGCCGGCACCTGGCTGCTCCCACAAGGTACTGAACGAATGGTGGCCGTCAGTGAGGTACAACTGGCCAGCAGGGCCGACCACCACGGTTTTCATGTCTGCCGGGTGAGTCCCCACCAGGTCTTTGCAGGTAAAGCTGCCTGGTTTATGCAGGTCGGCATCTTTAGGCACCTTGCTGGCTTCGCCCTGGCCATTGGTTTCACAGTATTCGTCAAACACCTTCTTGGGTGATTCGGCAAACACCCCCAGCTTGTAATGGATCTGATCAAAGCCAATCACCGCCTGGGTAGGGTGGAGCTGCTCCAGCGCCACATCAATCAACTGGCCCGGCTGGGGCGTGGAAAACGCCTGGGCTTGAACGCTGAGGACGAATAACAGCAACGCCCACCATCCTGTATGCATCCGCATGAGTACCGCTCCTTATGAATTCAGTTCGCCGATACTACAAACAATCCCCACCACCTGCGTGTACTGCCGCTGAAAAAGCCGGAGGTTTATTACCCCGCAAGCAGCTAGAATCAACGCTATCCGTGATCCACTAAAAGACAGGAGCCATGATGAGCTCGACCAACCCGCCCTCCCACACCGCCAAGCTGGACCGCATCCTCGCCGATGCCCAGCGCGACCGGGAAATGGGCTACCGCGACAAAGCCCTGAAGATGTACCCCCACGTGTGCGGCCGCTGCGCCCGTGAATTCGCCGGCAAGCGCCTGAGCGAACTGACCGTGCACCACCGCAACCACAACCATGATGACAATCCCCAGGACGGTTCCAACTGGGAGTTGCTGTGCCTGTATTGCCACGACAACGAACACTCGCGCTATACCGACCAGCAGTATTTCGGCGAAGGCTCCACCAGCAGCCCGACGATTGCCAAGGCGACGCATAACCCGTTTGCGGCGTTGGCCGGGTTGATGAAGAAAGACGACTGAGTATCTTCGCTGAATGTGACGGCCTCATCGCGGGCAAGCCCGGCTCCCACAGGGGATTGCATTCCAAATGTGGGAGCCGGGCTTGCCCGCGATAGCGATCGCCCAAGCAATACATTAGCCCGAGGCCGTATAATCGCGGCTTTTCTCGAAGGCACCCTTTCCCGTGGGCAATAAACGCTACAGCTGCATCGGTCTGTACAACCCCAAATCCCCCGAAAACGTCGGTTCGGTGATGCGCGCCGCCGGCTGCTACGGCGTGGCCTCGGTGTTCTACACCGGCAAGCGCTATGAGCGGGCCCGGGACTTTATTACCGACACCAAGAAGGTCCACCACGACATTCCGCTGATCGGTATCGACGACCTGAAAAAGATCCTGCCCCTGGGCTGCATCCCCGTCGCCGTCGAGCTGGTGGAAGGCGCCCGCCCTCTCCCCGAATACACCCACCCCGACCGCGCGCTGTATATCTTCGGCCCGGAAGACGGCTCCCTGGACAAGGAGATTCGTGACTGGTGTGAAGACGTGATCTACATCCCGACCACCGGTTGCATGAACCTCGCCGCCACCGTCAACGTGGTGCTTTACGACCGCCTGGCCAAGGGCAACAACACCCGTTCAGGCCCCAAATACTGATTTTCCGGGAACATCCGCGGCCTGTGTGCAGTCAGCTGCATATCAATCAGCCCTTGTTGGAGACAGATCATGAGCGACAGCAAAACCCTGCGACCCGTTATCCGGTCCACACCGTTCGAGCGCCAACCCACGCAAAACGTCCAGGGCTGGGAGCGCATCGGCTCACTGGCCGGCGGCGTGGTGATGATGGGCAAGGGCCTGCGCCGTGGTGGCTTTTTCGGTTTGATCCAGGTGGCGATTGGCGGCGTGGCCCTGGCACGCGGGATCAGCGGGCACAGCTCGGCGAAAGAGTTGCTGGAACGCAGCCGCCAGGAAATGAACACCGTGCGGACCAAGATTGAACGCGCCGGTGAGGAACTGAAGAACCTCAAGACCAAGGCTGAAGTGGCGGCTGAAAACGCCAGCAAAACGGCGGGTTAACCTCGATCAAATGTGGGAGCGGGCTTGCTCGCGAAAGCGGTGTGTCAGGTGATGCATAGTTGACTGACAGTCCGTATTCGCGAGCAAGCCCGCTCCCACCTTGGTTTCAGTGCAGCAGTTTGGTATCGAGTACTACCGACGACTCGCCAATAATGCTCTCCCCCAACTGCACAAACTCCTTTGTGCTGATGCTGTTCATGCGCATCACCGCCTGGGTCAAATCATCCAGCGAACGCTTGTTGTGGGTTTTCACACGAATCTCGCGGTCCAGCTCCTGCAACAACACCACTGCCCGCGCCACTGTCGCACTGTTGGCGTGCTCGACCCGCAGGGTGGTCACGTCCTTGCCTTCCTTGGCCAGCCGGGTCTGGAGCGCGGCATAACGGTCGTCACTGATGCCGCCCGCACGGCGCATCAATTCAATGGCGTAGTACTGCGCCAAACCTTCGCTGATCCAGTCGCTGCCCTGGTGGTCGTTGAAGCGACCGATGGCCTGCACCACTTCGCGGATTAACGGGCTGCTGCCGTTTTCGCTGACCAGCGGCGTACGGCTGTTGAGGTAGATCGAGTCCCGCGCCGAGTACACACCGCGCCGCATCGGGTCACTGGCGCCCACCACCAGGAGTTTCGCCGGGTGCCGCGGGAATGCCGCCTGCACTTGCGGCCAGACGAACGTCAGCAAGGTCAGCACATCCATGCGATGCATGCCCTGCCCTTTGGGCGACGCCACGGTGATTTCGGTTTCCCCCAGGCGCATCCTGCGGCTGCCCAACGTACCCGCGAGCATCCAGCCGGTGGGCCGGTCAAACAGGCGGGAAACATTATCGATGCGGAATTTATGCTTGCCGATGCGTGGCCAGGACGTCTCGACGCTTTTCCAGCCGGCGGGCAGTTCAAACACCAGGCGCGACACCAGTTCAATACCGTCCTGCTGATCCAGGCGCGCGGTGGGCACCAGGTCTTCGCCACGAAACAGCGCCCAGCTCGGGGTCATGCGTGCTTCGTAGACGCCCTTCTTGCGGGCGTGGGTCAGGCGCACGCGGTAGGTCAGGCTGGCCTTGTCGGCACTGGGTTGCCACAGGCCACGGCTGGCGCCCGGCGTATTGCCCGGCAACACTTGCCACTGGCCATCGGCCTTGAAATCGCTGTAGTCGCCGTCACGGCCCAGGTCGAAGTTGAGGCTGCGCACCGCCGAGCCCTGGGACAGGCTCAGGCGCACCTCTGCCTGATCACTTTGGGGCAGCAGCTTGACGTGGTAGTCCAGGTCGACTTTCTTCGCCCAAGCCGACGTACTCAATGCCAACAACAGCAGGCTTGCCGCCAGCCGGGCTCCAACCGTCATACACACTCCTTCTCAGCCCGCGCGAAAAATCAGGTAATCCTCCCAGTCATCCTCGGGCACGCTGCCTTCGCTGAGCATGCGCCCGGACTGGGAAATGCGTTCCTGGTGCACAGCGTCGCGATCACCGCAGACGAGGTGGTGCCACAGCGGCAAGTCCTTGCGCTCACTGACCAACCGGTAACCGCAGGTGGGCGGCAGCCATTTGAACTGGTCGGCCTGGCCCGGAGTGAGCTGGATGCAATCGGGCACCGAGTCGCGACGGTTGGGATAATCGGTGCACTGGCAGGTTTTCAGGTCCAGCAGTTTGCAGGCGATACGCGTGTAGTAGACGCTGTTGTCGTCTTCATCCTCGAGCTTTTGCAGGCAGCACAGGCCGCAGCCGTCGCACAACGACTCCCACTCATCCTGGTCGAGTTGTTCGAGGGTTTTGCGGATCCAGAAAGGTTCGACTTTGGCGGCCATGGCTCTACATCAATATCGGTATGTTAAAAGGCCGCCAGTCTAGTGCCCATGGCTTCCGGGGCCAAGCGCTTACGACTGTCGGTACAACAAGACTTGTCAGCCATCCAGCGGCGAAGTAGTTTTAAACCCCGTTTTTCATCAGGATCAGCTCAATGAGCAGCAACCCTCGCGTCGCCGACTACCCGATCCACCCACAATTCACCGACCGCTGGTCGCCGCGCGCCTTCACCGGCGAAAGCATCCCGGTGGAGACCCTGTTGAGCTTCTTCGAGGCCGCGCGCTGGTCACCCTCGGCCTACAACTCGCAGCCATGGCGTTTTCTCTACGCCCGTCGCGACACGCCAAACTGGGAGCGGTTCCTGGGCCTGCTGAACGAATTCAACCGCGGCTGGGCGCAGCATGCCTCGGCCCTGGTGATCGTCGCGTCGAAGACGACCTTCACCGTCCCCGGCGCCACCGAAGAAACCCCGGCGCTGTGGCACACCTTTGACACCGGCTCGGCCTGGGGCCACCTGGCGCTGCAAGCCAGCCTCAGCGGCTGGCACACCCACGGCATGGCCGGTTTCGATCAGGAACTGACCCGCAAGGAGCTGAAGATTCCTGAAGGTTACGCCCTGCACGCAGCCGTGGCGATTGGCAAGTTGGGGGACAAGTCGACCCTGCCCGACTACCTGCAAGCCCGGGAAACCCCGAGCCCGCGTCGTCCATTGAACGAGCTGGTGTCCGAAGGCGACTTCAATCACCAGGACTGACACGCTCTGACAACCCTTGACGGTCGCTTCAAAACCCTGCTGCCATCACAGCAGGGTGCACCCGCCACAAGTGTAGCTACGCCTTGGCGACCAGCGCGTAATAGGCCCTGCGCAGCTCGTCTCTATCACGCTTGTACAAACTGGCGAGAAACGGTGTCATGTCTTCAAGCCCGTTGGCGTTCAAGTCCACTGGATAAATTTTATTATCCCTCGCCGAATACAGGAAATTGCTCAGCTGCAGATCGTTGTGGTAAAGATTTTTCTGCTCCATACGCCGAAACGCGTCATCCAGTAAAAGCCGCGCCTCTGGGGGCAAACTTCCCCTCGCCAGGGTATTAACGTCCACCCCGTCCAGTTTGCCCATTTTCAAATAACGACGACCATCCTCAAATATCGTCGTTGCAAAGCCGTCACCGTAATAGCTGTTCAGGCACAGGGTCTCGTTATCGACAAAGTCGTCGGCAGCCGTCATGGATGAAGGGCCATAGTCCTTATAAACACTTTTACCGTCGAGACTTTCGTAGATCGTCCCCTCGCCGCCTCCGCCAATTTTTGGGCCCAGGTCCGATGCCACCGAAGGCGGGTTGCCGCCGCGGGCACCCAAGCGCTGCCATTGGTCCCCCTGAAGGTGCTGCACCAACAGCGGCGTTTGCCGGTTGTTGTGATAAATCTGCGCCTGTACGGCACCGTCGGCGGTGCGAGTCACTTGCCGCACTTCGTAGACCGCCGTGTTGCCGGCGGTATCGGTATGGCGGATATGAGACACGTGACCGTCTGCCGCCGCATAGATCCCCTGACTGTTGCGCGCAAGCCCGGAAATGTTCGATTCAGCCACGCCGTAGTCGCCAAACAACCGGTTGTTCAGGGCGCTGCCTGACTCGGCAGGCCTCGTGATAATCGCGCCATCCATCGCACTCGTTTTTGCGGTGAAACCTTCAAGCGGGCTGCCGTACGGCCTCATCCTATGCACATCAAACGCATACCATCGACCGTTCTGGAGTACCGCACCTCCATCAACGTTTTGCCCCGCGACCTTGAAAGTACCCGTCGCCGCTGCGTCATGGTGTTTGCTGGCCGCTTTCAACAGGTCATAGCTGCCACTCGCGCCCTTGAGCTTGTTGACCACCTCTGCACCCGTCGCGCGTACAAGGTTGGCGCCTTTGCCCAGCAGTCGGGCACCGCCAGCGACCAGATCGCTGAAGCCATCCAACGGGTTGAATGCCTGAATGGCCGCCACACCGACGACCTTTGCCACTTGAATGGCCTTGGCGGCAGCGCTGGCGACCTTGGCCCCCGCCTTCGTCACTTTCGCCGCCACACCCGCGCCCGCCGTGACGAAACCAAACACATCCAGCGCCAGGTCACTGGCACCTTCCAGGTGGTTGCCCTTGGAAAAGTTCGCAATGGCTGACCTAAGCGGAATCAGGTCGAGAAAAAAGTTGGTGACGTTCCACTCGGTTGCCATCTGCTTATCGAACGAGGTTACGCCCCGGGCATAAGCCTTGACGTCATCACTGTCGAGATCGAGGTGCTCAACAAAAGCGTCGGCGATGTGCTGCGTTCGCGTACTGGAAAAACTGATGGGCGGCGTCGATAAGCCCGCCTGGTTTTTCGGGCCAAGGGCAGCCTCATTCACGGCCTTGGGATTGAAGTGTTCCGTCTTGAACGTTTTGTTGGCTTGCCGCTCTCGTTTTGTTGTTAATTCAGAAGCTGGCACCGCGCTGATTGCAGCTGCTTTCAAGTCAATTTCATAAACGGCGTCGCCATTTCTTCCGGTCGCCTTGACCCACAACTTATTGTCCGCCCCCCGCCTTTTTTTTGAGGTGAAGTCGACGCCAAGTTCATAGGTGTTTTTCTGAAAAAACTCGAGTTTTCCAAACTCAAGGTTTTCTCTGTCGGCCAATGGAAGTGTTGCGACAAGGTGCCTGATAGCGCTGCGAACCCCTTGCTTGCGAGAGGCGATCGCTTGCTCGAACTGTTCGTTGAAGACTTTGTTCACGCCGAAATCAAGGCGCTTGCCTTTGATCGCCTCTGCAATGTGCGGGTCCCTGCTTTCCCATGTGTAGTGGCCAAGTCCGCTCATGGCGATGTCCAGCAACGAGTAAAGCCCGGCGGGTGCCCGGTTCGGATCGTAAAGCGGTTGGGCTGACGGTTGTTTCGAGTCAACGACCTTCAGTCGTTTCTCTTCAAAGGGTACATGCTCGCCAAACCGCTCTTTCAGGTGGACCAGTGCAATGTCTTTACGGCTTGGGATATCGGCTTCCAATAACCCGGTAGCCGCAAGCGTCAACTTCAGTTGTGCGTTGAATGCCGTCCTTGCACGGTCTATCTCGACGTCGCTGTAACTGTCACTGGGCTGCCGAGTGACAATCCCGTTGGCCACGCCCCAATCCACCAATGCCGCCTTCTGTGCGTGTTCGGCGGCCGCTCGATTCGTCACGATCGCGTTTTCAGCGCTGGACATGACCTGGGCAAAGTTCATGTGCGCCACCTTCCCGGGGAACTGCGCTTCTATGGCCGCAGCTGCGACCGCGAGGCTTACCCAGGCCGGGCTGCCGTAAGTCACGCGGTCGGGAATGCCCTTGATCAAAAACTCGGGGGCCTTTCGTGCCAGTAACAAATAGGCGCCGGCCTTGGCCATCTCGGGACTGGTCTTGTAATTTTCGTGCAGGTAAGTGCTCAGGCGCTCGAGCACTGTCGAAGCCGGCCTGCCCCAGTGGGCGTGTTGCGCGAGGTCGAAACCTGCCACACGGTTTCGGTGCGGCGCCGTAATGGACTCGGGGTCCAGCAGCAGGTGGATTGCGCTCAGTGCGTATTCGTTCACGCTGGTATCGGTTGCGACGCCCCCGAGCTGATCCTGGATGGCTTGCCCCAGTGCCTGCCCGCGGGTGGAGCTGACGAGGGTTTCGAGTGCCTTGGCAGGATCAGCCAATGCCTCGTCCGACAACGGCCGGTTCGCGTTCAGATATTCCAGTATACCCACGCTTGCGCCGATGTGCGGTGCATTGGGGTTCTGGCTGCCATGGTCGGTAGCCGCCGCCAGCACCCTGCGCTGTTCACCGGCGCTCATGGGAACAGGCCAGGACAACCCGCCGCCAAAATTGCCGAGCGGATGCTCCAGTGCCCTGTCACTCACCGCGTGGGCATGACCGGTCAGTTGAAAATGATTGGTGGGCAACCCCAAGCCGATACTTCTGAGAAAGGTCTCTACCGTCGCCGCTTTACCCGCCCGGATCGGGTAGGACGAGTCGGGGTGTATTTGCATCGGTGTCGTTTGCAGCGCGGCCAGCACCGCTTGAGGGCTGGCATTCACGCCAAGACGGCTGGCGATTTCGTTGAGCTTCTGGCCCAGTGTCCGCAGATTCTCGCGGTCGCCCAACGCCGCGGTGAGACCGGATTGCCGGGGGACTGGGGCGCGGGACTGCGCGTTGAAATCGGCCGCGGCGACCAGAGCAGAGGGCAATAGAGGGAGCGCCGCCGGCTCGGTGGAAAGAAGGGAAAGTTGCGGAGTGACCCGTGGAGGGAGAGACACAGTGCCAGCATTCAACATGAGAATGTACCCATCTAAAGAGGGGTACGAGACTCACATACGACCTGTAAAACCGACATCTGATTAGTGTTTGCAGAAATTTGTAAACGCCCGGCAACATGCCTGCCGGGCTAGCGCACTATCAGTAACCGCGCTCGAAACTCACTTCCCCGCGCAACGTTTCCTGCGCCTGATACGCCCGCAAATTCTCGACAAACAACTGCACCATCATCCCCGGCGAAGTCGGCGCCGAGCTGTGGCCGGTGAGCAGCAAGCCCCAGGCGGTCCAGAACGGATGGCGTTGGGGCAATGGCTCCTGACGGCAAACGTCAATCACCGCGCCGGCCAGATGGCCTTCCTTCAACGCTTCCACCAGGTCCGCATCGACCACCGCTACACCGCGCCCGACGTTGATAAACAACCCGGTCGGCTTGAATTGCTTGAACAACGCGGCGTCGTACAAATCATGGGTGTTCGGCGTGTTGGGCAGCAGGTTGACCACATAGTCCACCTCGCCCACCAGGCGCGGTAACTCTTCGAGCCCGGCGACTTCGATAAACGGCGCCTGCTCGCGGGCTTCGCTGGCGATGCCATACAACTCAACACCAAACGGCAGCAGGAATTGCGCAACGCTACGGCCGATATCACCGGTACCGACGATCAGCACCTTGCGCCCCGCCAGGCTCTGGCCCATGCGGTTGTCCCACTTGCGCTCGACCTGGCTGACCAGCCGCGCCAGCACTTCACGCTCATGGCCAAGCATGTAAGTCAGCACGTATTCGGCCATTACCTGGCCAAAGATACCCACGGCGCGGGTCAGGCGGTAATCCCGGGGCAGGCCTTCAGCCAACAGCGGCGTGATGCCGGCCCAGGTGGACTGCAGCCATTGTGGCTGGTGGCCCTGACGCAGCAAGGTGGCCAACAGGTCCGGCTGGCCCAGCCACACCGGGCAATCGGCCGCCAGGCGCGACAATTCGGCGGAGTCGCCGCTGGTCATGACCTCAAGGTCCGGCGCCGCTTCGCGCAGCAGCCGGGCGTACAGCGGGTGATCGTGTTCAGCAATCAGAACGCGCATGGTTCAAACCTTTCAAAAACACTGCAGGCGGCCGCCGACGCAGTTCGCTGTCCGTTGCGGCCACCGCCAAAAATTGAATTCCATTGATGATGTGCCCCGAACGGGGCACTGACCGATCACATCGGGTCATTACGTCGCAGCAGCTCTTCGGGCAAGTGTTCGATGTACTCGTCCTCGGCCGGCGGCATTTGCAGGTGGTAACCCTGCTTCTCGAGGTTCTCCAGAACCACGGTGATGTCCTCGCGGGACAGCTTGCGCTCCGGGCTCAGCACCAGGTCAAAGGCGTGGTGCGGCTTGCCGAAGGCAGCCAGCAGACTTTCCGGCACGCGCTCCAGGGCATCGCTTTTCAGCACGTAGAGGTACATCTCGTTTCGTTTGAGGCTGCGATAGATGGAGCAAATACGTTTCAAGGCTGTTCTCCGGCATTGGCCAGGCTGTCCAGCAGTGCCTGGCCCATCAATTCGCGGCGCCAGCCACGCAGCGAATCTGGCAATTGGTAAGGCCCCTCGGGGTAGCCGCTCTTGACCAGGGCTTCGAGGGTTTTCTTGCGCAGCATCAGTTCCGGCGCCATGTCCAGGCGTTCAGCCTCGGCCTGGCCCAGGGCGCGCAGTTGCTTGATCAGCGTGGCGGCGTCCACCGGCAATGGCTCGGCAACCGCCGGTGGCCATTGGTCCATGGGCACGCTGCCGGCGCGCTTGATCAGGCCCAGCAGGAACTCGCCGTCCTGGCGCACGGTGCGCGGGTGCATGTCTTCGATCTTGCCCAGCGCGGCGAGGTTATCCGGCTGGGATTTGGCCAGGGGCCATAACGAGTGTTCACGAATGATCCGGTTGCGCGGCAAGTCCCGGGCACGGGCCTGCTGCTCCCGCCAGGCGCACAGTTCGCGCAATACCGCGAGCTGGGCACGGGACAGTTTCCAGGCCAGCTTGGCGTCGCGGTAGACCTCGTACGGGTCGACTTCGCGGCGCAGGTTGGCCACCAGTTCGGCACCGTCTTCCAGGACCCACGCGTATTTGTCGTCGGACAGCTTCGGGCGCAGGCGTGTGTAGACTTCCGCCAGGTGCACCGCGTCTTCGGCGGCGTAGCTGATTTGCGTCTCGGACAATGGCCGCTGCAGCCAGTCCGAACGGGTTTCACCCTTGGGCAGGTCGATATCGAGGACGGCTTGCACCAACCGCGAATAGCCCATGGAGAAACCGAGGTTCAAATACGCCGCCGCCAGTTGGGTGTCGAACAACGGCACCGGCAGGCTGCCAGTCAGGCGCAGCAACACTTCCAGGTCTTCGCTGCAGGCGTGCACCACCTTGATCACCGCCGGGTTTTCCAGCAAGGCGGCCAAGGGTTGCCAGTTGTCGATGGTCAGGGGGTCGATCAGGTAAGCGCGAACGCCATCACCAATCTGGATCAGCCCGGCAATGGGATAAAAGGTGTCGACCCGCATGAATTCGGTGTCGAGGGCGACGAATGGCAACTGCTGCCATTCGGCGCAGTGCTGGCCGAGGCTATCGTTGTCGCAGATCCAGTGAATATCGATGGCCACACGGCTCTCCCTTGAAGAATGGCGCGCAGTATATATCGCGAAAGGGAGTTGCGAGCATTCGCAGTACAGCATCCGCCATGAAAACTCTTACAGGAGCTGAAGAATAGTCCGACAGCCGGTACTTATCCTCTCTTGCGCAGGACGTACACGCGCCACATGGCCGAGCCGGGCAGGAATTCCTGTTGATTGAGGACCTTGAAGCCGGCCTGGCGAAACTCCGCTTCCACCTGCGCCCGGTTGCTGGCAACTGCCGCCAGTGCGGGCTGCACAGCCCGGTAGCCGCTGTCACTGTTGACCGAGACGATCACCGTGTCACGGCTCACCCGGTGAAACTCCCCGAGCAGGGCCAGGCGCCCTTCTGCCGTGGGCACATGGCGAAACAACTCCAGGCAAAAAATGCAGTCCACCGCGTTGGCCGACAGGCCGATGGAAAACGCCGAGCCCTGGAAGGTCTTGATCCGCTTGAGCAATCCCGGCGCGTGGTGAGTGCGGGCGTGGTCGAGCATGTCTTGGGAGTTGTCCGAGGCGAGGATCACCCGGTTGCTGTGCTCGGCCAGCACCGGCCAGAACCGCCCGGTACCGCATGCCAAATCGAGGATCAGCCCCGGCTCGCCGGCGATTTTCAGCGCGCGGCGCACCAACCGCTCATCGCGCCACAACCCCAGGCGCCGCAACAGGCCCGGCGGACGTGTGTCCGCGCAGACCCGGGCATGCTCCTGGCCTGTGCGTTCGGCAAATTCAATCTCGATGGAAGACGGCGGTTGCGACGGCATCACACGACTCTGTTAATGGATCAGACATTCGCAGCTTAACCACCGTCTCGTGAAAAAAAGGTCGAAGGATTGTTCACCGTTCATGCAGAACCAGTATCCAGCCCGCTGCCTGTCTGTTAACTGTCTGTGATCAAGGCCTTCATCTTCAGGCCTGATGCAAATACCAGCGCCAATCCTGCTCGCCCACCTCGCCCATGAACTGGCGGTACTCGGCCCGCTTGACCGCCAGGTACACGCCAAGGAATTCGCGGCCAAACGCCTCCCGCGCCCAAGCCGAGCCTTCAAGCGCACGCAAGGTGGTCAGCCAATCGGTCGGCAGCAACTCCTTGGCCTGGGCGTAACCGTTGCCTTCCACCGGCGCGCCGGGGTCGCGCTGTTCGCGGATGCCCCGGTGAATACCGGCCAGAATCGCGGCTGCCGCGAGGTACGGGTTGGCGTCGGCGCCGCAGATACGGTGTTCGATATGCCGGGAAAACGCCGGCCCGCCGGGTACTCGCAGCGTGACGGTGCGGTTGTCCACGCCCCAAGTGGCGGCCAGCGGCGCGTAGCTGTTGGTCTGGAAGCGCCGATAGGAATTGGCGTTCGGGCAGAACATCAGCAACGAGTCGAGCAACGTACTGAGCATGCCGCCCACCGCATGGCGCAACAGCGGCGTGCCGTCGGGCGCTTCGCTGGCAAACAGGTTATTGCCGTCGCGGTCCGCCAGGCTGACGTGCATGTGCATGCCGGTGCCGGCCAGGTCATCGAAAGGTTTGGCCATGAAACACGCGGTCATTCCGTGCTTGTGGGCCACGCCCTTGACCAGGCGCTTGTAACGCACTGCTTCGTCCATGGCTTGCAGGGCATCGCTGCGATGTTCCAGGGTGATTTCCACCTGGCCCGGGGCGTATTCGGAAATCGCCGTGCGCGCCGGGATGCCCTGGAGTTTGCAGGCGCTGTAGAGGTCGGCGAGAAACGGTTCGATCTGCTCCAGTTCTCGCAGGCCGTAGACCTGGGTCGAGCGTGGACGGCCGCCATCGACATCCCGCGCCGGTTGCGGGCGGCCGTTGCTGTCGGGCTTCTGGTCGAGCAAGTAAAACTCCAGCTCCGCCGCCATCACCGGGTAATAGCCGTCGGCCTTGAGGTCGTCGATCACCTTGGCCAGCAAGTGCCGGGGATCGGCCACGGTGGCGGGCATGCCTTCGGTAGGGTGCATGCTGACTTGGACCGCCGCCGTCGGGATCAGCCGCCACGGCATGCGCTGCAAACTGCCGCTGACCGGGTAGGCACGGCAGTCGATATCACCGACTTCCCAGACCAGCCCGGAGTTCTCCACGTCGTCGCCATTGATGGTCAGGCCGAGGATGGTACTCGGCAGCGGCCGGCCATTTTCATACACCGCCAGCAGTTCGTCGCGGTGCAACAACTTGCCCCGGGGCACGCCGTTGTTGTCGAGGATGAACAGCTCGAACATCTCGATATCCGGGTTCTGCTCAAGAAAGGAGTGGGCTTCGTGCAGGGTCGCAAAGGGCGTGTTCATGGGCATTCTCATACGTTCGCGTCAGGCAGGCGCGCAGGCGCTGCCGGGCAGATGCGCGGGGCATCCATGGGGCCAATCAACGTAGGAGAAAGGTGTCCGGTGGGCGTGCGTGGCGGCAGTGCCACAGCGCCCAGAAGGCGAGTTCGGAGGGAAGCGCATCAGCGGTGATCCGACGACGATCCGGACGGCTGGACGCGGTAGCGCCTGGCGATGTCTCAGGGTGTGTGTCGGGGGAACCGTCCATGCGCAAATCACAGTGAAGAGATGCCGGGCAGCCTCACACGCGAGGTTAAGCCGTTAAATCCAGTCTTGACGGAGTTTGGTTGTACCGTGGCTAAACATTTGCAAATAATGGCGCCCCTGCTCATGCCCAAGGACCCGACCGCATGAAAGCTTTGCTGACCCTTTCCCTGCTGGCTGGCCTGTCCGCCCAAGCTCTCGCCGACAGCCCCGTGTCGCGCCTGGATGAAGTGCTCCAGCGCGGTGAAATGACCGTCTGCACCACCGGCGACTACAAGCCCTACACCTATCTGCGCCCGGACGGCAGCTACGAAGGCATCGACATCGCCATGGCCCAATCCCTGGCCAAGAGCCTTGGGGTGCAGGTGAAGTGGGTGCCAACCACCTGGAAAACCCTGATGCCGGACTTCCTGGCCCAGCACTGTGACATTGCGGTGGGCGGTATTTCGGTGTCCCTGGAGCGGCAGAAGAAGGCATTTTTCAGCCAGCCATTGGGCGTCGACGGCAAGATCCCGCTGGTGCGCTGCGCCGATGTGCAGCGCTATCAGACCGTCGAGCAGATCAACCAGCCGCAGGTTCGGGTGATCGAGCCTTCGGGCGGCACCAATGAAGTGTTCGCACGGGCGCACTTGGGTAAAGCGCAACTGACGCTGTTCCCGGATAACGTGACGATTTTTGAAGAGCTGCTGGCCAACAAGGCCGACGTGATGATCACCGACGCCAGCGAAGCCCGGTATCAGCAAAAACTCAAGCCGGGGCTGTGTGCGGTGAACCCCGAGCGGTACATGCAGTACAGCGAGAAAGCGTTTTTGCTGCCTCGCGATGACGTGGCCTGGAAGAGTTATGTGGACCAGTGGCTGCACTTGAGCACGGTGACCGGCGTGTACGACGGCATCATCAATCAGTGGTTGGCTGCGCCCTGACCAATTCAACAAATGCCCTGCACGCGGCACTGCGGTAAGCCCCCTTGCGACTGAGCAACGCCGCCGTGCGTTGCGGCAACGGCGGGCTCAGCGGCATCGCCTGCAACCCCGGCTGCACCTGGGCAATGGCGCTGGGCAGGATGGTTGCCAACGCCGTGTTGCGTACGATTTCGATAATTGCACTGATGGAATTGGCCTCCATGGCAATCAGCGGTTTCACCGCCTGGCTGCGAAAATACTCATCGATATAGCGGCGTGTGGCGAAGCCCGAGTTCAGCAACACCAACGGTTGTTGAAGCCATGACTGTTGGCCGATATCCGAATGGCCAGCACTCACCACCACACTCAACGCCTCGACAAACACCCCTTCACATTCGATATCCGGCAAATGCTCGCCGGTGAAACCGATGCCGATATCCAGTAAATCCTCGGTCAGCGCCGCCTCCATGCGGTCCTGGGTCAGTTCCTCGACGCTCACCGTTATGCCCGGGTACAAACCGTTAAAACGCGCCAGCAAAGGCCCGATCAAGTAGGCGGTAAACGTCGGGGTCATGGCCAGGCGCAAGTTGCCACGGCTCAAGTCCTGCACGTCATGCATGGCGCGGGTGCCGGCCTGCAGATCCTGCAAGGCCAGGCGCGCAAACCGTACATAGGCCTCGCCCGCGTCGGTCAGGCTGACGCTTCTGCCGGAGCGATCCAGCAGCGGCGCGCCCAGGGTATCTTCCAACTGCTTGATCTGCTGGGACAAGGTCGGCTGCGACACATGCAGCGCCTCCGCCGCCCGGGTGAAATTACGGTGTTCGGCAACGGCCAACAGGTAGCGGATATGACGCAGCAACATGGGTGGCGCTCCAACTATAGGCATGACTTATAGAAACCATAATAAGCCGGTCTTGGACGCTATAGCTGAAAACTTCCATCCTTGCCCCATCAGCGACGCAAGGAGAACCACCATGCAAAACCTCATCGACGGCTTTCGCAAGTTCCAGGGTGAAGCCTTCACCCAACGCAGCGACCTGTTCAAACACCTGGCGACCACGCAAAACCCTGGCACGTTGTTCGTGTCCTGTTCCGACAGCCGTGTAGTACCAGAGCTGTTGACCCAGCAGGAACCCGGCGACCTGTTTGTAATCCGTAACGCCGGCAACATCGTGCCGTCCTACGGCCCTGAGCCCGGTGGCGTGTCGGCCACCGTCGAATACGCAGTAGCCGTTCTCGGCGTCAGCGATATCGTGATCTGCGGCCACTCCGACTGCGGCGCGATGACGGCCATTTCCACCTGCAAATGCCTTGATCACTTGCCTGCCGTGGCCAACTGGCTGCGCCATGCCGAGTCGGCCAAGGTGATCAACGCCGCTCGCACTCACGCCTCCGATGCCGACCGGCTGAACTCACTGGTGCGGGAAAACGTGGTCGCCCAACTGGCCAATCTCAAGACCCACCCCTCCGTGGCCCTGGCCCTGGAACAAGGCCGGCTGAGCCTCCACGGCTGGGTCTACGACATCGAAAGTGGCGGCATCGACGCCCTGGATGGCCGCAGCGGGCGCTTCGTGTCACTGCTGGACAACCCGACTACCCGCGCCCACGCCGCCTGAACCTTATTCAACCCCAAGAGGAAATCATCATGTTGCAATCCCAATTCGCCCAATCCCCACGCCTGGCCCTGGCCGACACCGTCATCGACATCAAGGCGCGCAAGAACCTGTCGTGGCAGGACCTCACCGACGGCACCGGCCTGAGCCTGGCGTTCGTCACCGCCGCCCTGCTCGGCCAGCACCCACTGCCGAAAGACGCTGCCGATGTGGTCTGCGACAAGCTCGGCCTCGACCAGGACGCCAGCCGACTGCTGCAAACCGTGCCCCTGCGTGGCAGCTTCCCCGGCGGTGTGCCGACGGACCCGACCATGTACCGCTTCTATGAAATGCTGCAGGTCTACGGTTCGACCCTCAAGGCCCTGGTGCACGAGCAGTTTGGCGACGGCATCATCAGCGCGATCAACTTCAAGCTGGACATCAAGAAGGTCGAAGACCCGGACGGCGGCTCCCGCGCGGTGATCACCCTGGATGGCAAATACCTGCCGACCAAACCGTTCTGATTTGCCGGTAAACCGTCTACGCTCTTGGCACACCAACAAGAACGAGGGACGGGTAATGAAGGCAATGCTCCGAGCCACCTGGCTGCTGCTGTTGTGTTTTGGCCAGGTGCACGCCGCCACCGCTGAGGAGGCGGATGCCCAAGCCGCCAAGGCCTTGTTGGAAAAGGCCTTGGCGTATTACCAGAGCAATGGCGACAAGGCCTTTGCGGCGTTCAGCCGCCAGGGTGAGTTCGTCGACCAGGACCGCTATGTGTTCGTGGTCAACACCAAGGGCGTGCTGCTGGCGAGTGGCGGGCCCTCTTCTGCGTTGATCGGGCGCAATGTTTCCGAGGTGCTGGGGCCGGACTTGAACAAGTCGTTCAAGGATGCGTTGGCGGTGCCTGAGGGCAGTGGCATTCAGCAGGCCGATTACCGTTGGCAGAACTGGAATGACGGTAAGGTGGAGCGCAAGCATGTGTATTACCAGCGCGTCGGGCAGCGGATTCTAGCCGTCGGCTACTACCTGCCGCGGGCTACGCCGGAACATGCGAAGTCTTTGCGGGACAAGGCGGTCAAGGCGTTGGAGAAGGACCCGGCCGGGACGCTCAAGGCGATCAACGCCATGCAGGGCGGCTTTTTGCAGGATGATCTGTATGTGTTTGTGGTTGACCTCGATACCCATCGCTACGTGGCCCATGGCACGACTCCGCGGCTGGTGAATACGGATTTCAGCAAGATCAAGGACCCCGACGGGAAGCCGGTGGGTGAGCCGATCCTGGCGGTCATGGCCGAGCAGGACCAGGGGGAATATCGATACCGCTGGAAAAATCCGGTGACCGGGAAGGTTGAGAACAAGCATGCGTATTTGCGCAAAACCGGACATTTCATGGTGGCTGTGGGGTATTACAGTCCGTGAAGGTCACCTATTTAAATGCTGTAACGCAATCGAATGTGGGAGCGGGCTTGCTCGCGAATGCGGTGTATCAGCCAGCCTATTTATCAGCTGACAGACCGCATTCGCGAGCAAGCCCGCTCCCACATTTAATCTTCATTGTTCCAACTATTTGGCCTTGTCTTCCCGCCCCCGCAACACCCGATTAGGCATGGCAATCGCCGCCGCCAACCCCAACAACGACACCCCGGCACTGACCATCAGCAAATGCCGAAAGGTAATCAGCAACTCCCCCCTCAAAGCATCCTGCGCCGGCCCAGGCGCCGCATTCAAACCATCCAGCAGCACATTCCCGGAACTCCCCTCAGCCACCAACGCCCCACTGGCCAAGTGCGCAAAACTGGAGTCCTGCAACAACGCCAGCAACAGCGCCGACATGCATGCCACCCCGACCGCCCCGCCCAGGGAGCGGAACAGGTTGGTGGTGCTGGTCGCCACCCCAATATCCCGCTGTTCCACCGAATTTTGCGTGCCCACCAGCGAAGTCGGAAACTGCATCCCGGCGGCAATCCCACACAGCAACATAAACAAACTGGTCACTGCCACAGCCTGCGGCGCACTGAGGGCCATACCGAGAATCGCGATCGGACTCAGCAAAGCCCCAATCAGAATCATCGGTTTATAGCGCCCGGTCACCGAGGTCATACGCCCGGCGAAGTACGCGCCCATCGGCAAGCCCATCGCCAGCGGCAGCAAGTGCAAGGCGGCGCTGTCGGCACCGGAACCGGTCACAGTCTGGTAGCGCAGCGGCATCAACACCGTCAGGGAAATTGCCTGGAAACTGGTAAAGAAAATCGTGCACCAGCACAACACCGCACTGCGGTTGGCAAACAAGTGCATCGGCAGCAACGGCTCCCGCGCCCGGCGTTCGTGCCACACAAACACCGTCAACGCCACCAGAGCGCAGGCCAACAAGCCCAGCACTTCATCGTCGCGCCAATGATGACCCTGGCCGATTTCGGTAATGCCCAGCAACAGCGCCGTCAAACCGACGATCATCAACACAGTGCCGAGATAGTCGATCACCGGCTTGCGCTGCGGCACCGGCAGCCCCACCAACGTGCGATGGGCCACCCACCAGGCACCCGCGCCCAGCGGCAAGTTGATCAGGAACACCCAGCGCCACGACAGGTACTCGGTCATATAGCCACCCAACACCGGGCCGGCCACGCTCGCCACCGCGTACATGCTGCTGAAGTAGCCCTGGTAACGCCCCCGCTCACGGGGCGGAATGATGTCGCCGATAATCGCCTGGCTGACCGAAATCATCCCGCCGGCACCAATGCCCTGGAGGATCCGCGCCAGCACCAGTTGCTCCATGCTCTGGGCCATGCCGCAAAACAGCGAGGCGATGGTGAACAGGCCCATGCCGATCAGCATCATCGGCCGGCGCCCGTACAGGTCACCGAGCTTGCCGTAGATCGGCACTGCCACGGTCATCGCCACCATGTAGCCGGAGATCACCCAGGCGAGCAGGTTGACGTCATGGAACTGGGCGGAAATCGCCGGCATGGAGACGGCGACGATGGTCTGGTCCAGGGCCCCGAGAAAGATCGCCATCATCAAGGCGACAAGGACACTGCGAACAGCAGGTGTGGCGGGCTGATTGAGGTTGGTCACGGCAGAACCTGCGAGCAAGGCCCACGGGAAAAGGAAGCCCGCGGGAATGCTCGTCAGTGTACTAGATAGCTGGCTATTCGATAGTCTCGTAAGGAAGTCCGACGTAATTTTCTGCAATGGTTTTACGCCCGGCTTCGGAGTCGACGAAGTATTCCAATTCGCTCTGGGCGATGCGCTGGCTGAAGCCGTCCGCTTCAGGGAATTGGTGCAACATCGAGGTCATCCACCAGGAAAACCGTTCGGCCTTCCAGATCCGCCGCAGGCAAATCTGTGAGTATTTCTCCAGTAATTCCACCCTGCCCTCGCGGTACACCTTGAGCAGGATATTGAACAAGGTGCTGACATCGCTGGCCGCCAGGTTCAAGCCCTTGGCGCCGGTGGGCGGCACGATGTGGGCGGCGTCCCCCAGCAGGAACAGACGACCGTATTGCATCGGTTCCACCACGAAACTGCGCAGTGGCGCGATGCTCTTTTCGATGGACGGGCCCGTCACCAGTTGCTCGATCAGCGATGTCGGCAGGCGGTTTTTCAGTTCATCCCAGAAGCGCTCGTCGGACCAGTCGTCGACCGACTCATCGGCCGGCACTTGCAGGTAATAGCGGCTGCGGGTCGGTGAACGCATGCTGCACAGGGCAAAGCCGCGCTCGTGCTTGGCGTACACCAGTTCCTCGTGGATCGGCGGCGTGTCGGCGAGAATGCCAAGCCAACCAAACGGATACACCCGTTCAAAGATTTTCAGCGCCTCCGCGGGAATCGACTGACGCGCCACACCGTGGAAACCGTCACAGCCGGCGATGTAGTCGCAGTCCAGCCGGTACTGCTCGCCTGCATGCTCGAAGCTCAGCCACGGCTCTGCGCTTTTCAAATCATGGGGCTGCACGTTGCTGGCGGCGTACAGAGTAGTGGCACCGCTGGCCTGGCGCGCGGCCATCAGGTCGCGGGTGACCTCGGTCTGACCGTAGATCATCACCGTCTTGCCGCCGGTCAGCGCCTTGAGGTCGATGTGGGTCAGTTGCCCGTTCAGTGCCAGCTCAAAGCCCTCATGCACCAGGCCTTCGACATCCATCCGCGCACTGACGCCGGCCTGGCGCAACAGGTCGACCATGCCCTGCTCCAGCACCCCGGCACGGATGCGGCCTTGCACGTAATCCGGCGTCTGGCGCTCAAGAATAAGGGTTTCAATCCCCGCTTTGTGCAACAGTTGACCGAGCAGCAGCCCCGAAGGACCGGCGCCGATGATGGCGACTTGGGTTTTCAGCGTTTTCATTATTTTTATGGCCCGCAAGCTTCACCCGAACGTATCCGGTGAAAGAGTTGTCATTGAAGGTGTTGCTGGCATTTTTCACTTGAGTGCCCGGCATAAGAAGGTGAAAACTGAGCCCAAAGCTGCGCTTTTCGCCAATCAGGGCGATTACCGCACAACTCTCCCGAAGTATCGGATGAAGCCATGACCAAAACTGCCAGTGCCGCGATTCCAGTGTTCAAGCTCTACGGTGAAAGCCAGCAATGGCCGACCCCGGATTTGTTGCACTGTGAAACCATCTCCCGGCGCAGCCGTGAGTACCAGTGGGAAATCCAGCCCCACCGGCACGCGGACCTGTGTCAGTTGTTGTACGTGCACAAGGGCCAGGCGCAGTTGGAGATCGAAGGCCAGCGCAGCACCCTGAACGAATCGACGCTGCAGGTACTGCCGCCGTTATGCGTGCATGGTTTTCGGTTTTCCGAAGACGTCGAAGGCTTTGTGGTCACCCTGGCCGCGCCGCTGATGGCGCATTTGCAAGGGCAACTGGGCGCGGCGCTGGATGGCCTGAACGCCTTGGGCAGCTATCCCGCCGGCAACGACAGTGACTACCTCAACAGCCTCTTTACGCGCTTGCAGGACGAGTACGCCAGCGATCAACCGGCGCGGGACATGATGATGCACGCGCTGGTCAGCGTGCTGCTGGTATGGATCAGCCGCCAGGCCATTCAGCGCCGGCATCCACGGGCGCCACGGGGCCGCGAATACTTCCGCCGGTTCACCCAGTTGGTGGAGCAGCATTATCGCGAACACCCGAAAATCGAAGACCTGGCCCACAAGCTCGGGATCTCGGTCTCACACCTGAACGGTACGTGTCGGGAGTTGGGCGGGCAGCCCGCGTTGCAGATCATGCACGACCGCCAGTTGCTGGAAGCCAAGCGCCTGCTGACTTACACCAGCATGACCATCAATGAGATGTCGGAGGTTTTGGGCTTCTCCGATCCGACCAACTTCTCACGGCTGTTTCGCCGACGCGTCGGGTTCTCCCCGAAGGCGTTTCGGGAGCAGTTGAAAGCCGACCAGGACGCTAGCGAAGCGAACTGAAAGCGGCCATGTGGCCAACGCATTGACCGTGATTGCAGCTGGAGGCGAAGCCCGGCTGCATGCGGGCCTGTTCGACGCGGTAGGCGGCAGTGCCATAGAGCGCTGTGGCGGCGGCGCACAGGGTGAAAATCATCAGGTACTTTCTTGTTTTGATCGACATGATGCTGACCTCTGACCGGATCAAGAAGGTGCTTTGGTAAGCATAGGTCAGCTGAGGCAAGTCGCCATTATCCGGCGACATTCAACCTGTTTATGTCGGCTCAGAGACCGACGTCCCACACCGGCTCCTCCGGAAACCTCAGTACCAGGAAGTCCAGCAGGCTGCGTAGCGCCGCCGGCATGTGCTTGCGCGAGGCGTACACCGCGTAGATGTTCATCTGCTGCGGCTCGGCCTCGGGCAACAAGCGGATCAACTCGCCACTGCGGATGTAGTCGCCCGCCTGATAACTCGGCAGCCGCGACACCCCGGCGCCCGCCAGCGTCACCCGCAGCAACGTACTGGCCTCGTTGGCGCTGATATTGCCTTGCACCGGCACCGACACCGGCTCGCCGTTTTCCATGAAGTGCCACAGGCTTTTGCCGAAGTAGGAGTGGGTCAGGCAATTGTGCCGGGCCAGGTCCTGTACCCGCCGGGGTTGCGGATGCTCCAGCAGGTAAGCGGGCGAGGCGCAGATCACCGAACGGCACAGCGTGAGGCGGCGGGCAATCAGGTTGGGGTCCAGTTCAAAGCTGGTGCGGATCGCCAGGTCGATGCGCTCATCCACCAGGTTCACGGTGCGATCGAGCATCTGCATATCAACGCTGACCTGCGGGTAGCGCTTGACGTATTCGGCCATGGCATCGGCCAACTGCGCCTGGCCGAACGAGGTGCTGACACTCAGGCGCAGCAGGCCACGGGGCGCTTCGTCCGGTTCGCTGACGGCGGCCTGCATGTCGCTGCACAATTCCAGCATCTGCCGGCAACGGGGCAAGGTTTCGCTGCCGGCGGCGGTCAGGCTGAGCTTGCGGGTGGTGCGGTGCATCAGGCGCGCGCCGACCCAGTCTTCCAGCTCCGCCAGGTAGCGCGACACCACCGGGCGAGAAAGGTCCAGGTGGTCGGCCGCTGCAGACTGGCTGCCCAAGTCCACCACGGCCACAAACACGCGCATTGCTTGAAGACGATCCATGATTTGCCCGCTTTTAGAAACAAACTATGTCCAAGCATCGCATTTTTTGTAGCGTTTGGTGCAACTAAGCTCTGTCCACACCTACCGATGACTGGAGCAGCACATGTTTGGATTCTCCCCGCTCAAGCGCGTGGCCCTGGCCGCCGCCACCCTGGCCTTCGCCGCGCACGCCACGGCTGCCGACTTGACTCTGGACGCCTACAACCCGGGCGAAACCGCGATGATGCCGGTCACCTCGGTACTGGTCAGCGGCGACAAAGACGCGATCCTGGTGGACGCCCAATTCGGCAAGACCCAAGCCGAGCAACTGGTGCAAAAAATCCGCGCCAGCGGCAAGCGCCTGACGACCATCTACATCAGCCACGGCGACCCGGACTACTATTTCGGCCTCGACACCCTGACCGCCGCCTTCCCCCAGGCCAAAGTACTGGCGCCGCAGCCGGTGGTGGACCATATCAAGGCAACCGTTGAACACAAGCTGGCGTTCTGGGGCCCGAAACTGGGGGCCGACAAGCCAGCCAAAGCCGTCATCCCCCAGGTACTTGAAGGCCACAGCCTGACCCTCGAAGGCAAGCAACTGGAAGTGATCGGTCTGGACGGGCCGCAGCCGGACCGCACCTTTGTGTGGATCCCGTCGATCAAGGCAGTGGTGGGGGGTGTGGTGGTCTCCGAGAACATTCATGTGTGGATGGCCGATACGCAGACCGCGAAGTCCCACACCGATTGGCTGGCAACCCTGCAACGTATCCAGGACTTGAAACCGCGCACCGTGATTCCGGGTCACTACCTGGGGACACCGTCGCTCAAATCCGTAGCGTTCACCGCCGACTACATCAAGGCCTTTGACGAAGAAACCGCCAAGGCCAAGGACTCCGCCGCCCTGATTGCGGCGATGCAAAAGCGTTACCCGAACCTGGGCGACGAAAGCACCCTGGAACTGGGCGCCAAAGTTGCCAAGGGCGAGATGCAGTGGTGAGTTGATTCAACCCTTAACCGTACTGGAGAACGTCATGAGCAAGATCGCAATCATTGGTGCCACCGGTCGTGCCGGTAGCCAACTGCTGGAAGAAGCGCTGCGTCGCGGGCACACCGTCACGGCCATCGCTCGCAATACCGACAAGATTGGCGTACGCCCTGGGGTCACCGTCAAGCAAGTGGATGCACTGGATGCCCAGGCGCTGGAACAGGCCCTACGCGGCAACGACGTGGTGATCAGCGCGGCGCACTTCGCCACCCTGCCTGCGGAAGCGGTGATCAACCCGGTGAAAAAAGCCGGCGTGAAGCGCCTGCTGGTGGTGGGCGGTGCCGGTTCGCTGCTGTTGCCAGGCGGCAGCCGGGTGATCGACAGCCCGGGCTTCCCCGAGGAATACAAAGCCGAAGCCAGCGCCGGCAGTGTCTTCCTCGACACCCTGCGCCAGGAAAAAGACCTGGACTGGACCTTCCTGTCGCCTTCGGCGGAGTTCGTCGAAACCCCACGCACCGGCAAATTCCGCCTGGGCCAGGATGAATTGCTGGTGAGCAGTGAAGGCCGCAGCTGGATCAGCTTTGCCGACTTTGCGATTGCGCTGATTGACGAAGTGGAAACACCGAAGCATTCACGCCAGCGGTTCACCGTCGGTTACTAAGGCTGACGCGCACTAAAAATGTGGGAGCGGGCTTGCTCGCGAATGCGGTGTGTCAGTCAACAGATGTATTGGCTGACCCGGCGCCTTCGCGAGCAAGCCCGCTCCCACATTTTGATCCTCATTGTGACGGCGACTGGGCCTGGGTTACCAGCCAATCCATAAGCTGCTCCAACCCCGCCGAGGGCTCCGTCCCCGGCGGGTACACCAGGTAATACCCCATGCCCGTCGGCACCCTCAATTCAAACGGCGTCGCCAGCCGTCCCGCCTTGAGATCCTCGCCAATCAGCGCGCTGTCGCCAATTGCCACACCAGAGCCCTGGGACGCCACCGTCATCGCCAGGTCCAGCGTTTCAAAATGATGCCCCTGGGCCAGATTGCTCAAGCGTGTATTCGCCGCTTTCAACCACAACGCCCAATCCCGTTCATCCCGCGTAGGGTGCAGCAGCACCTGTTGCTGCAAATCGGCGGGCGTGTGCAAGCCCCCGAGCAAGGCCGGCGCACACACCGGCGTCAGGCACTCATCGAACAGATGCCGGGCTTGGGCTGACTGCTCGGCAATCGGCGCGTAGATCACGGCGGCATCGAACTGTTCACGGCGAAAGTCGACGGTGTAGGCCACGGTGGTGGTCAGTTCCACCGGCACGTCCGGGCGTTCTTGCTGCCACTGCATCAGGCGCGGTAACAACCAGCGCATCACGCAGGTGGAAGCCTTGAGCTGCAAGGTCTCGCGGCGGGTGCCGATCTGTTCCACCGCCTCGCCGATCAGGCCGAACACCTGCTGCGCCCGCAGCGACCATTCGCGGCCCTCTTCGGTCAGGCTCAAGCCACGGGCCTGGCGCTGGAACAGCGCATAACCCAGATGACTTTCCAGCCCGGCAATCTGCCGGCTCACCGCCCCCTGGGTGATGTGCAATTGCTCGGCGGCTCGGGTGAAGTTGCAGCACTGGGCCGTGACCCAAAAGGTGTGCAGGGCCGGCAAGGGCGGAAGGCGTTTCATAAGGGCGCAGCCATGACGTGAGGACATGGCTAGTATGACTTTTTATCGATTGTTGCCGCTATGGGCCAGCCGTTCCAATACGGGCCTTTACCAACAATAAGAGCGATGACAATGGCGACCTGCGGCGAAGTATTGGTCAACCTGCTGGAAGGCTACGGCGTGGACCAGGTGTTCGGCATCCCCGGCGTGCACACCGTGGAACTCTACCGGGGCCTGGCACGTTCAAGCATCCGCCACGTCACCCCGCGCCACGAACAGGGCGCCGGCTTCATGGCCGACGGCTATGCGCGCACCAGCGGCAAGCCCGGCGTGTGCTTCATCATCACGGGCCCCGGCATGACCAATATCACCACCGCCATGGGCCAGGCCTACGCCGACTCGATCCCGATGCTGGTGATTTCCAGCGTGCAGTCCCGCAGCCAGCTGGGCGGCGGGCGCGGCAAGCTGCACGAGCTGCCGAACCAGAGCGCGATGATCGCGGGCGTGGCGGCGTTCTCCCATACCTTGATGTCGGCCGCCGAATTACCCGGTGTGTTGGCCCGGGCGTTTGCGCTGTTTCAGGCCGGGCGACCGCGCCCGGTGCATATCGAAATCCCGCTGGATGTGCTGGTGGAAAACGCCGACGCATTGCTCGGCAGCGAGCCCGTCAGCGTTTCTCGCGCCGGTGCCGCGCCGTCGGCGGTCAAGCAGATGAGCCAGTTGCTGGCGGCGGCAAAACGTCCGCTGATTCTCGCCGGTGGTGGTGCCATCGACGCAGCGCCCGAGTTGACGCAACTGGCTGAAGCCCTCGGCGCGCCAGTGGCGCTGACCATTAATGCCAAGGGCATGCTGGCCTCCAACCATCCATTGCTGATCGGCTCGACCCAAACCCTGGTCGCCACCCGCGCCCTGGTGGCCGAGGCGGACGTGGTACTGGCGATCGGTACTGAGCTGGCAGAGACCGACTACGACGTGACCTTCGCCGGCGGTTTCGACATTCCCGGCGCCCTGCTGCGCATCGACATCGATTCCGACCAGACCGTGCGCAATTACCCGCCGCAAGTCGCGCTGGTGGCTGACGCGCAAATCGCTGCGCAGGCATTGCTTGCCGAACTCGGCAACAAGTCCCTGGCCGCCCGGGACAGCGACTGGGGCGCCCACCGCGTCGCCCGCCTGTGGCGCGAACTGGAACCCACCTGGGACGCCGCCACCCGCGCGCAAACCCTGTTCCTCAATACGGTATTGGACGAATTGCCCGACGTCGTACTGGTGGGCGACTCCACCCAACCGGTGTACACCGGCAACCTGACCCTTAACCTCGACCACCCGCGTCGCTGGTTCAATTCCTCCACCGGCTACGGCACCCTCGGCTACGCGTTGCCGGCGGCCATCGGTGCGTGGCTGGGGCGTGGCAACGGCGCGCCGGTGGTGTGCCTGATCGGCGATGGCGGCCTGCAATTCACCCTGCCGGAATTGGCCAGCGCGGTGGAAGCGCGCACGCCGGTGATCGTGCTGCTGTGGAATAACCAGGGTTATGAGGAGATCAAGAAATACATGGTCAACCGCGCCATCGAGCCGGTGGGCGTGGACATCTATACACCGGACTTTATCGGCGTGGCCAAGGCCCTTGGCGCTGCTGCCCAGCGCATCCAGGGTGTTGAGGAACTGCGCAGCGCATTGCGCGCCGCCACGGATCGCCAGGGGCCGACTGTGATTGAAATCGACCAGGGGCTGTGGATGAAGGAGGTGGCGGTATGAGCGCGGTATTGAACGGGCTGTACATCAACGGTGTCTGGCGTGCGGGCCATGACGTGCTGGACGTGATCAACCCGGCGACCGAAGCCACGCTGGCTCAGGTGAACCTAGGTGATGCAAATGCGGTGACCGAGGCCGTCGGTGCCGCCAGCGCTGCCTTCCCGGACTGGTCGAAAAGCACCGGCCGCGACCGCGCGGCACTGCTGCGCAAGATCGCCGAGGGCGTGAGCGCCCAGCGTGACCACCTGATGCACCTGCAATCGAGCAACAACGGCAAGCCGCTGTTCGAGGCCGGGATTGATGTGGACGACGTGATCGCCACGTTTGAGTATTACGCCGGTGTGGCCGACGAAATGGATGCCAGCCAGGACCGTCCGGTGGCACTGCCCACTGAGGATTTCAGCGCCCGCGTGCGCCGTGAACCCTGCGGCGTGGTGGGCCTGATCGTGCCGTGGAATTTCCCGATGGTCACCACCGCCTGGAAACTCGCCCCGGCGCTGGCGGCCGGTTGCTGCGTGGTGCTCAAGCCTTCGGAAGTGACGCCGTTGGCGGAGCTGGAACTGGCCAGGATCATCGCTTCGGTGGGACTGCCTGCCGGTGTGTTCAACCTGGTCTGCGGCACTGGCCTGGCGGTGGGCGCGCCGATGGCGGCTGACCCACGGATCGCGAAAATCTCCTTCACCGGCAGCAATGCGGTGGGCGTACAGGTGATGCAGCGCGCCGCCGAAACGGTCAAGGGTGTGAGCCTGGAGTTGGGCGGCAAATCCTCGTTGCTGGTGTTGGCAGACGCCGACCTCGACCTGGCCGTGGAACTGGCCTGCGGCGGTGGTTTCTTCAACGCCGGGCAGATGTGTTCCGCCACCAGCCGGGTGTTGGTCGCCGACGAATTGGCGGACGAATTTCTGACCCGTTTGCAGGCCAGGGCCGAGAGTATTCGCGTGGCAGACCCGTTTGCCGAAGACGTGGAAATGGGCGCGCTGGTCAACCGTGCGCAGTACCAGCGGGTGCTGGGGCATATCGAGCGGGGGGTGCAAGCCGGCGCGAAGTTGCTGTGTGGTGGCGGGCGCCCGGCGGATTTGCCTCACGGGTATTTCATTCGCCCGACGGTGTTTACCGAAGTGCCGCTGGACAGCGCGTTATGGAACGAAGAAATCTTCGGCCCGGTGCTGTGCGTGCGCAACTTTGCCAGTGAAGCCGAGGCGGTGGCGCTGGCCAATGACAGCGAGTTTGGTTTGGTGGCCAGCGTGCTGAGCGGCAACCCGGAAGCGGCTGAGCGGGTGGCCAATGCGTTGCAGGTAGGCCTGGTGTGGATCAACGCGCCGCAGGTGATCTTCCCGCAAACGGCGTGGGGTGGTTACAAGCAGAGCAGCATCGGCCGGGAACTGGGGCCGTGGGGGTTGCAGGCGTTTCAGGAGATCAAGCATGTGATTCGGGCGGTCTGAAAACCACCACACAACACTGTGGCGAGGGAGCTTGCTCCCGCTAGACCGGGCTGGCGATCCAGTGCGAAGCGCTCTCAAAAATCTTGGGGCCGCTGCGCAGCCCAGCGGGAGCAAGCTCCCTCGCCACAAAAGCTTTCCTCACCACAAGGGTCCTTGGCAGAAAAGCCCACCCGCATTTTTTCAATAGCCCCAACGACTTTCTCATTTGCCCCCCTCCCCCACGCCCGGCCTAATACTGCCCTTGTCAGTTCAAGGCTCGCCCATGGAAAACGTCCGCGCAAAACCCGCTACCGCCCTTTGGCTGATGATCAGCGTCGTGCTGGTGGCTCTCAACCTGCGCCCGTCGATGGCCGCCGTCGGCCCGTTGTTGTCGTCGATTCGCGCCGACGTGGCCCTGAGTTTCAGCACCGCCTCCCTGTTGACCATGCTGCCGGTCATGGCCATGGGCCTGGCGATGTTTTTTGGCATGGGTGTGGCCAAGCGGTTCGGCGAACATCGCAGCATTATGCTGTCGCTGGTGGTGATCGGCCTGGCCACGGTGTCGCGGTTGTTCCTGGACTCGGCGGTTGAGCTGATCCTCAGCGCCATCGCCGCCGGCGTAGGCATCGCGATGATCCAGGCGCTGATGCCCGCGTTGATCAAGTCTCGCTTCAGCGACAACGTTTCCCTGTTCATGGGCCTGTACGTCACCGCGATCATGGGCGGCGCTGCCCTCGCCGCTTCGTTCTCACCGTTTATCCAGGTGCAAACCGACAGTTGGCGCATCGGCCTGGCGATCTGGGCGGTTCTCGCCGTATTGGCGCTGGTGTTCTGGTACGCCCAACGCTCGGCGTTGCTGCCACTGCCCCAAGCCGGCTCAGGCCCACAGGAATCATTCTTCGGCAATCGCCGGGCCTGGTTGCTGGCGATCTTTTTCGGGCTCGGCACCGCGTCCTACACCTGCGTGCTGGCCTGGCTCGCGCCGTACTACGTGGAACAAGGCTGGAGCGAGCAGAACGCCGGCCTGTTGCTGGGCTTTTTGACGGCCATGGAAGTGGTCTCTGGCTTGATCACCCCGGCCATCGCCAACCGGCGCCGGGACAAGCGCGGTGTGGTCGCGGTGCTGCTGGTGCTGATCATCGCCGGCTTCTGCGGCCTGATCCTTAGTCCGCAGCACCTGAGCCTGCTGTGGCCGTGCCTGCTGGGCCTGGGGATTGGCGGGCTGTTTCCGATGAGCCTGATCCTGTCCCTCGACCACCTCGACAACCCGCGGCGCGCCGGTGGCCTGACGGCCTTTGTGCAGGGCATCGGCTACCTGATCGCCGGTGTTTCGCCGCTGATTGCCGGGATGATCCGCGACCAACTGGGCAGCTTCGAGTGGGCCTGGTGGTCACTGACGGCCGTGGTGGTGGTGATGCTGCTGATCATGCTGCGTTTCGACCCCCGGCATTACGCTCGGCATATTCGCTGAGGTCGTGTTGTAAACATTATTTGTCTCACCTCAAACAGAGAAAGGTCCGACAGAGCTTTCTATTGGTACGAGCGTTCCGTTAACATTTTGTATTGTCTTGTACCAAGTTCGGTACAAAGCGCTTGCGGACGGAACGGATGCTAAACAGCAACTTGCTTAGAAAGCTCGATATGCAGGACCTGATGGTGTTTGTCGCTGTTTACGACCAAAGCAGCGTCACCGAGGTCTCCGAAACCCTGTTCGTCAGCCAGTCCACCGTGAGCTACAGCCTGAAGAAGCTGCGCACCAGCTTCGAAGACGAGTTGTTTATCAACACCCGGGCGGGCATGCGTCCTACGTACAAAGCCGCCACCATGTACGGGCATGTGCAGAAAATCCTCGAAAGCATCAACCTCTGCCATGCCGGCAGCCAGGCCTTCGACCCTACCCAGAAGGCCGTGACCTTCAACGTCTGCGCCCCCGAATACTTCGAACAGTTGATCCTGCCGCGCCTGCTGAAAAACTTCGACCACGCCGACCTGCCGGTGATCGTCAATGTGCAGAAGCTCGAAACCGAGATCCCGGCCGACGCCTTGCGCGATGGGCGCCTGGACCTGGTGATCTGCTTCGGGCCGCACTTTCATCGCGAGCACAAGGACATCAAGACTCAGATGCTGCTGGAAGACGACCTGGTGTGCGTGTTCGACAAACAGTCGGCGCCCCGGGAGCCCGCGTTCAGCCTGCAATCCTTCGTCGCCCGGCGCCATGTGTTCCCCACGCCCTGGAGTTCCGACACCAACATGATCGACGGCTGGCTGGCGCGCCAGGCTCACAAACGCCAGGTGATCGCCCGAGCCAACAGCTACAGCGCGGCGCTGAAGATGATCACCGGCACCGACTTTATCGTCACCCTGCCCCGTCGGGTGCAGAAGCTGCTGGCGGACAAAACCCTGTTCGGCCATTGCGAAGCGCCGAACGGTTTGCCGGGATTTACCCTGGAGATGCAGTGGAATGAACACAGCGAGCAGGACAGCGCCAACACGTGGTTCAGGGAGCAAGTGGTGAAGGTGTGCGCGGATCAGGGGTTGCTATAACCCCCTGTGGCGAGGGAGCTTGCTCCCGCTGGGCTGCGTAGCGGCCCCAAGAATTTTGGGAGCGCTTCGCACTGGAGCGCCAGCCCGGTCCAGCGGGAGCAAGCTCCCTCGCCACAGCGTATTGCCCGTCAGCCAATGGTGATTTTGCTGTAGGAATCGCGATCCATGTCTACCAGCAGGACGCTGAGCTGAACCTGCAAATCCGTAGGCCATTCGCCCAGGTCCTGCAGCGCTGCCAGCAGGCTTTCCGACAACTGTTTCTTGACCTGGGGTGAACGCCCGCTGAGCAGCGACAGTTTTACCGCAATAAACGCGCGCGGGCTCAAGGACGTACCGACCTGAAAGGTCTCCACCTTGACCGCCCGGCTTTTGATATCAAACTCGGAACCGAACTGCCCGGACGCCATCAGCACGTTGTTGAGCCGCAACAGGGTTTTCTCAACGGCCAGCGCTGTGAGGTTGGCGGTGTATTCCAGATGCAGATGCGGCATGAAAAGCTCCGAGTTGTTGTAGGAAAAGAGTCATACATATAGCACGAGGCCGGGTCGAATCAGACCGCTTTCAATGTGAAACTTCGGTCAAGCTGCGCAGCGAGCGGTTTTCCCAGATTGCCACCATCACCAATACCGCCGAAGTCAGCGCCCCCAGTACCAAGGCCGAAAACACCTGCTGCAATCCCAGCGGCAACAACACCAGCAACATCAGCAATCCGCCCAGGTGCGAAAGCGGTGGCAATGCCCGGTCGCTCATCACCCACTTGAACAACGCACTGCCCAGCAGGAACAACCACGGGCCGGCGATGATCGCCACCACGCCCGCCTGGCTGGCATGCCCCGGATGCACCAGCACCAGTTCGTCGGCCACGGCGCTGACGATAATCCCGGCGACGATCAATACATGCAGGTAGGTGTAGGCAATCCGCGCCTGGCGGCCGGGGTCGGCGGAGCTGGCGATGCGATGGTGGGCACGCTCGGCGCCGCTGTCGAAATAGATCCACCACAGGGCGATGCTGCCCACTACCGCCACCAGGAAGGCCGCCAGCCCGTCCACGCTCCAGGGCAACTCAGCGAAGGTCGCGCCAGTCACCAGCAACGACTCACCCAAGGCGATGATCACAAACAGGCCGCAGCGTTCGGCCATGTGGTTGCCTTCCACATTCCAGTCCGCAAGCGTCGAGGGCCCAAGCCCCGGCACCCAGAAATACACCGACGGGGAAATCAATTCGATCAACAGCGCCAGGCCCCAGAAGGCCAAACGCTGTTCACCTTCGAGCAGCGCGCCGGTGATCCAGAACACCCCGGAAAACAGCATCCACGCCAGGATCCGCTGGAAATTGCGGGTCATGTTCAGGGGCTCGCCGCGCACCGCCCACAGGGCAAACAGCGTGCGTCCTACCTGCATGAACACATAGGCACCGGCGAACAACAGGCCGCGGTCGGTAAACGCCTTGGGGATCGACGAGGACAGCAGCAGGCCCGCCACCATCAAGCCGAACAAGCCGATGCGGATCGGGATTTTTTCCGGGTCCAGCCAGTTGGTGACCCAGGAGGTGAAGATCCACACCCACCACACCGCGATCATCATCAGCGCCACCTGCACCGCGCCGCCGATGGACAAGTGGGCGAGCAGCGAATGGGACAACTGGGTCACGGCAAACACGAACACCAGGTCGAAAAACAGCTCGACCATGCCAACCTTGCCGCTGTCATGACTGCCGCGCCCACGCAGCAAGGACCGGGATGGGGTCATGGGTGGATCTCCCTGAAAGGCCTATCTCAAGAGTTGGGGGCGACTACCGGCAGCATGTCCCGCTCGCTCATGAACGCCTCGAGTCGCGAACGCATCCAGCGTTCCGCCGGGTCGGTATCCACATGGCTGAGCCAGACCATGGACAAATCCAGGGTCGGGGTTTCGAACGGGAACGGCTCGCAGAACAGATGCCCCCCGGCGGCCATGGCCTGGGCGGTGTAGTCCGGCAGGCTGGCGATCATGTCGGTGCCGGCAAGCAGCGCCGGCAGCGCGCTGTATTGCGGCACCGAGAGCACCACGTGGCGTTTGCGACCGATTTCCGCCAGCCACTCATCGGCAAACCCGGACACGTTGGCGGTGTGGGACACCAGCACATGGGGCCGTGCGCAATATTCATCGAGGGTCAGGGGTTTGTCCGACGCGTCCGCCCGCAGCAAACAGGGGCGGATATGCCGCAACAGCTTGCGCTTGGCATTCGCCGGCAGGCCACGGGTCTGGGTGATGCCGACGGTAATATCGCCGGAGGCCAGCAGGTCCGGAATGCGCCAGTAATCCACATGCTGCACCACGAACACCACCAGCGGCGCTTCCTGGCGCAAGGCCCGCAGCAGCGGCGGCAGCAGGCCGAACTCGACGTCGTCGGACAGGCCGATGCGAAAGGTCATGGTGCTGATGGACGGGTCGAAATCGTGGGTCAGGCTCAGGGCCGACGACAAGGAATCGAGGGCCGGCGACAGGTGCTTGATGATTTCCTCGGCCCGCGCGGTGGGTTCCATGCGGTGGCCGACGCGAATGAACAACGGGTCATTGAACAAGGTGCGCAGGCGGTTGAGGGCCGAACTGATGGTGGGTTGGCCAAGAAACAGCTTCTCCGCCACCCGGGTCACATTGCGCTCGAGCATCAAGGTTTCAAAGACCACCATCAAGTTGATGTCGGCCTTGCGTAATTCATTGCGATTCATCGGCGCTCGCCCCACTGCCCTGGATAAGCCGCAGTTTAGAAACACCCGGGGCCCTGCGTCTATGCGCACACTGTTCAACACGGGGCTTTGGGACTATAAAGCAGCTTCCAAGGCTTGCGAGAACACCATCGTGCTGGTCATTTCCGCCTTGAGCGTCCTGGTTGCCGGGATTTTGCTCTGGGCCATCAAATTCATCGCTCATCCCACCGCCAGGACACTGTTACGGGCATTTGTCGGTTTATGCCTGGCCGCCGTCGTGGCTTACCTGGTGCTGGCTTCCGGGTTTCCGACCTCATTGCTGGTGTGATCGGGCTCCTGTCCCTGGCGCAAACGCAAAGCGGCCAACGCGGCCACCACCAGCACCACGGCGATCACTTTCAAACCGTTCATGGCGTTGCCAGTGCTCATCTCGATCGCGCCCATCACCGACGGCCCGACAAACCCGCCGAGCAACCCGCAGGCATTGACGAAGCCCAGCCCGCCCGCCAGTGCCACGCCCTTGAGGCGCGAAGCCGGGTAGAGAAAGATGATCGACTGCACCACAAAGAACATCACCGCCGACACACAGAAACCCAGCAGGCTGAACACCGGCCCCGACACCGAGGCAATCCCCAACCCCAATGCCATGGTCAGCAAGCCGGTAATCAACAGCCGCCGGGCACGGGTGGGCGTGGTGGCAAAACGCGGCAGCAATACGGCGCCGGCCGCTGCGGCAATCCACGGCAATGAGGTCAGCAAGCCGACACTCATGGTGCTCAACTCACCGTACTTGCTGATGATGCTCGGCAGGAAAAAGATCACGGTGTAGATCGTGATCTGATGGCAAAAATACACAAAGATCGCCAGCAGGATCTGCGGGGTCAGCCAGTTCTTCAGGGAATGCCCGCCCTCGCCTGCCCCCTCTTCGGTCTCCATCGCGATGCGCTGTTCAATCCCGCGCGCCTCTTCGGCCGAGAGCCAGGATGCCTTGCTCGGGCGGTCCGGCAACTTGCACCACACCACCCAGGCAAACGCCACTGCTGGCAAGCCTTCGAGCAGGAACATCCACTGCCAGCCATGCCAGCCGAGGATCCCGTCCATGCGCATCAACGCCGCGCCCACCGGGCCGCCGATGATGTTGGCAAAACACACGCCGAGCAGGAAATACCCGGTGGCCCGCGCCCGTTGCTCGCGGTTGAACCAGTAGGTGAGGTACAACATCACCCCGGGAAACAGGCCGGCTTCGGCAATGCCCAGCAGCAGGCGCAGGATATAGAACGAAGTCTCACCCTGGACGAACGCCATGGCCGCCGAAATCAGGCCCCAGGTCACCATGATCCGGGCAATCCAGAACCGCGCGCCGACCTTGTGCATGATCAGGTTGCTGGGGATTTCCGACAGCGCATAGGTCAGGAAGAACAGCCCCGCCCCCAGGCCGTAAGCCGCCGCTGAAATCCCCAGGTCAACGTCCAGGTGGTGCTTGGCCAAGGCGATGTTGGTGCGGTCCAGAAAGCTCAGCACGTAGGCGATGATCAGCAACGGCATCAGCTTGACGAACATCAGTTTGTTCAACTCCCGTGGTTCACGGGCAGTGTTGGCAGTCTTCATCGGGCATTCCTCTTGGCGCCCCGCCAGCGCAACAGTTGGGGGGCGCATCGGTGTTGTTCTAGGGTTCGAGTTGCGCAACCAGCGCCGGCGGGCGATGGGAAAACAGTTGCAGCAGCGCCCCGCCCAGGGCACAGCCGGCCATCACGAAGAAGCACACCGTGTAGCCGTGCAAGGTGGTCCAGCCGCCGCCCATGGCAATCAGGCTGCCCATCAGCACCGGCGCCAGGCCGCCGCCGATAAACATCGCGGTGGTAATGATGCCGTTGGCGGTGGAAGTCGCCGACGGCTCGGCCGAGTCACAGGCCACCGCGTAGTAGATCGGCCACACCGCATTGGCCACCAGGCCGAACAGCAGTTGCACGACGATGATCAGTGTCAGGGTGTTGGCGAAGTAGAACGCACCGACACTGGCGGCCATCCACACGCCGCAGATGATCAGGGTGACGCGTCGGCCAATGATGTCCGACAGCGACGGCCACACCAGTTGCCCGAGAATCCCGGTGAGGGTGAACACCACGCTCATCCCCGCCGATTCGGCCAGGGACAACCCGGCGATGTTGTACAGGTACGCCGGCAGCACGATGTTGACGCCCATGTACACCACTTGGGTCAGCATCGTATTACCCGCCGTCAGGGCGATATTGCGATTGCGCAACGTGGCAATAAACGTGCGCCAGGCGTGGCCTTTCACTTGGCTGGCGGGTGCGTTGTCCGGCGGGGTCATGCCCTTGGCGGCGATGTCGACGTACAACGCGGTGATGCGTTCGGCAGTGGAATACCGCGCCCAGAAAATCATCAGCGGCAACGCCACCACAAACGCGAAGAAGAACACGTAGCGCCAGTTGTCTTCGCCAAAGGTGCTGATGACAAAGCTGGCGACGATGCCACTGAGCATGGCGCCAATCGGGTAACCGGTGTGGTGCGCACCCAGGGCAAAACCACGACGCTCCACCGGCCACCATTCGGCGGTGTTGCTCACGCCCACCGGCTCGCCCCAGCCTGCGCCGAGGTTGACGCCGACCCGCAGCGCGATAAAGGTCGCGAGGTTGCCGCTCAGGGCCTTGAACCCGGAGAGAAACGAGATCGCCGTGTAGCCCAGCACCAGCGGCACCTGGAACCGCGCGCGCTTCCAGCCACCGCCGTAGCGGTCGCTCCACATCGAGCCGGGAATATCCAGCAGGGCCAGGGCGAGCATGATCACTGTGGCCATGGTGCCCCACTGATCGGCGGATAAATCGAAATGCTTGGAGATGGTCGGCCCCAGCCGCAACACGATCTCACGGTCGTAGGCGTTGAGGATCCAGATCATCCAGCACACCAGCAGCGACACCCAGGAGTGCCGGTGAATACTGCGCAGCGAGGCTTTTTTCAAGGTTGCCATGGGTTTCTCCAGGCGCGCGAGGGCGCGCACTGACACAAGGTTGCGGAAGGAATGTGCCTTGTTGAAAAAAACGCGCTAGCTGGCGAACCGTCGCTCGGCTATTCCTTGCACGCCCAGCCCGGAGATCGCAAAAAGCGCCCCGCGCTGCTGACCGTCGGCCGGGAAACGCGGCAACGGCGGCTTGGCCATGGAGGTGACGAACAGGGTGTCCAGGTTCGGCCCGCCGAAGGTCAGGCTGGTGACCTTTTTCACTGGCATCTGGATGATCCGGTCGACCTGGCCATCAGGTGTGTAGCGCACCAGTTTCCCGGCGTAGACCAGCGCCTGCCACAGACAGCCTTCGGCATCCACGGTGCAGCCGTCGGCGGCGCCACCACTGCGGGTGTCGACCTTTGCGAAGGTGCGTCGATTGCTCACCGCTCCCGTGGCGAGGTCGTAGTCGTACGCCCAGATCTCGCCGGACCAGGTGTCGCAAAAGTAGAACGTGTCACCCGACGGGCTCCAGCACGGGCCGTTGGACACGATGATGCCTTCGTCCAGGGTGTGCAGGCTCAGGTCCGCATCCAGGCGGTAGAGTTTGGCGCTGGCGCTGTCTTCCAGAGTGTCCATGGAGCCGAAGACAAAGCGGCCCTGGCGGTCGACCTTGCCGTCGTTGAGGCGGTTATTGGGCAGTGCGGGTTCCGGGTCGATGACCAGCGTCAGTTCGCCGCTGTTCAGGTCAAGGAGATGCACGCCGTTTTGCAGGGCGACGATGGCTTGCTCGCCACTATGGCGCAGGGCCATGGAGCCGATTTTCTGGCCCACGTCCCAGGCGCGCAGTTCGCGGCCATCCTCGGTGCAGCGCAGGATCCGGCCGTCGGCGCTGTCGATCCAGTACAACCGTTGTTGTTCGACGTCCCACACCGGGCCTTCGCCCAGGGTGGTCTTCACGTCCACAAGCACTTCGATACGCATGGTGTTATCCCCTTTTTTGTTGTTGTGCGGGATGGACATGGCCGCGCCGTGACGCGACCGGTTTATCGCTTAGAAGTTGACCTGGTCGCGCCCTTTCAGCCCGAGGATTTCCCGCGCTTCATCCGGCGTGGCGACCCGGTGGCCGAGGGCTTCGATCACTGTGCGAATGCGCCGTACCTGGTCGGCGTTGGACGCGGCGAGCTTGCCCGGGCCATCCCACAGCGAATCTTCCAGGCCGACCCGGGCGTTGCTGCCCATGGACAGGCCCATGGTGGCCAACGGGATCTGCCCACGGCCGGCGCCGAGGATCGACCACACGTAGTCGTCGCCAAACAGCCGGTCGGCGGTGCGACGCATGTGAGCGAGGTCTTCTGGATGGCCGCCGATACCGCCGCGCAAACCGAATACCGACTGGATAAACAGCGGTGGCTTGAGCAGGCCGCGCTCCAGGAAGTGGGCGGCGGTGTACAGGTGGCCAATGTCGTAGCACTCGATTTCAAAACGTGTGCGGTTCTCGGCGCAGGAATTGAGGATGTGGGTAATGTCGCGGAAGGTATTGCGAAAAATCCGGTCGTCGCTTTCTTCCAGGTACGGACGCTCCCAGTCGTGCTTGAACTCGGTAAAGCGGTTGAGCATTTCATACAGGCCGAAATTCATCGAGCCCATGTTCAGCGAGGCCAGTTCCGGCTTGAACTGCATCACCGGTTGCAGGCGCTCTTCGACGCCCATGGTCGGTGCGCCGCCAGTGGTGATGTTGATCACCACGTCGCTGGCGGCTTTGATCTGCGGCAAAAATTCGGCGAACAGCGCGGGGTCCTGGCTGGGACGGCCATCGATGGGATCACGGGCATGCAGGTGGACAATGGCGGCGCCGGCTTCGGCGGCACCGATGGCGGCGTCGGCAATTTCCTGCGCGGTGATCGGCAAATGCGGCGACATCGACGGCGTATGGATGGCACCTGTGACGGCGCAGGTGATGATGACAGGACGATTTTTGGACATGACGATTCTCCGACTTTTATTCTTATGAAAAAAATCCCGGGTGTGGCTTGTGTGTTCTTCCTTGGCTAAACGCTGACGCGGCCTACAGGTATTCGACGTTACCGTCGACACTGATCGCTTGGCCGGTGACATTGCGGGCGGCGGGCGAGCAGAGAAACAAGGCCATGGCCGCGACGTCTTCGGCGGTGACCATGCGCTTGAGGGAGATCTTGTTGAGGTATTCCTGGCGCATCTCGGCTTCCGGTACGCCGACCTGCTCGGCACGGGCGCGGATCACGCCGTCCATGCGCGGGCCTTCGACGATGCCGGGCAGCAAGGCATTGACGCGAATGTCGCTTTCGCCCAGCTCCGAGGCCAGGGATTTCATCAGGCCGACGATGGCCCATTTGGTCGCGGCGTACGGCGTGCGCCAGGCGTAGCCGAGTCGCCCGGCGACCGAGGCGATATGCAGCAGATGGCCGTGGGACGATTCCTTGAGCATCGGCACTGCGTGGTGGGCAAAGCGGTATTGCGCCGTCAGGTTGATGTTGATCGTGGCTTGCCACTCGGCATCGCTGATGGCGTCGATACCGCCAGTGGGCCCGGCAATCCCGGCGTTGTTGACCAGCACATCCAGCCCGCCGAATTGCTCGCGCTGCACCTGGAACACCGCCTCGATCTGCGCGGCATCGCTCACGTCGGCACGGGTGGCAACGGTGCCCGGGTACTTGTCGCGAAACGCCGCCAGGGCCGGTTCGCTGATATCACACACATGCACCTTGGCGCCCGCCTCCAGATAGGCCGCCGCCAACACTTCACCGATACCGGCAGCCCCGCCGGAAATCAACACACGTAACCCAGGATAGGGCTGCAGCCGCTGTAGGACACTCATGCACGTTTACCTCCTGAAACAGACGACCGCGAACGGTCGTTCTTGACGAGCAGGCGCGCCAGGGAATCGGCGGCCTGCATGATGTCATCGGTCACGGCAGCGCGGGCGCCAGCGCCATCGCGGGCGGCCAGGGCCTCGACGATGCGCGTATGCGCCTCCATCGAACGCTGCAAGTGAGCTTTATCGGGAGCGACCAGGGCAAAACACGGGCCCATGTGCAGCCAGAAGTTTTCCACGGCGGCCATGGTCAATTCGGCCTGGGCGACGGCATAGATCCGACGGTGAAAGGCGAAGTTGGTCCACAGGTAGCGGGAAACGTCGACCTCGTCGGCGGCCTGTTGCATCTGTTGGCAGAGGTCGGAGATTTCGTCGAGGTCGGCTTTTTCCAGGAGCAACACGGCTTTTTCTGCCAGCAAACCTTCCAGGGCGACCCGCGCATCGCGGATTTCCCGCAGGCGTTCGACCGTCATCATGCGGACCCGCAGACGGGAGGTTTCGGTGACTTCAAAAGCGTTTTCGGCGCTGAGGCGCTGGAGGGCTTCGCGCACCGGCATGGGGCTGGAGCCGAGGGCTTCGGCGAGGCCGCGGATGGTGAGTTTCTGGCCGGGCTGGAAACGACCACTCATCAAGGCTTCGCGAATCTGGCGATAGACCTGGTCTTGCAAGGTGTCGCGGGACACTTGGCGCAAGGTGGGAAGGAGGAGCGGGCCATCTGTCATGAGTCAAAACCTGTGTTGTCGTTCTTATGGCTCCAATATGTGATCACAAATCAAATATGTCAAATAGTTTCCCGTTGACCATGAGTGTGACGCTGACTTAAATGGGCTCTCTCTCAAGCAAGGACCGCTGAACCATGAAATTCGCCTACACCATCGTCTATGTGCCGGACGTCGCTGCCTCCCTGCAGTTCTTCGAAAAAGCCTTCGGTTTGAGTCGTCGTTTCCTGCATGAATCGGGGACGTATGGCGAGTTGGAGACGGGTGGCACCACCCTTTCCTTCGCGGCCCATGAGTTGGGCGAGATCAACTTCAAGGGCGGGCATGTGGAGGCGCATGCCTCACAGCAGCCGCTGGGGATGGAGTTGGGGTTTGTTACTGAAGATGTGTCAAAGGCCCATGCCAGAGCGCTGGCGGCGGGTGCGAAAGAACTTGCTGCGCCGAGCACCAAGCCTTGGGGGCAGGTGGTGTCGTATGTGCGGTGCCCGGATGGCACGCTGGTGGAGTTGTGTACGCCGATTCAGTGAATTTTAGCCAGGTTGAACGTGGCGAGGGAGCTTGCTCCCGCTGGAGTGCGAAGCGCTCCCAAAAATCTTGGGGCCGCTGCGCAGCCCAGCGGGAGCAAGCTCCCTCGCCACAGTGAATTGCCTGCATCAGGGCTTGAGCGGGCGCTCCTGGTCGCGCTCGGACAGTTCGGTGCCATCGTCCGGATGCTTCCAGGTCTGCGGCTTTTCTTCCTCGCGACGCTGCCTGGCGCGCTCCTGCTCCAACTCATCACGTTGCTTGTGTTCGTTGCTCATACCCACCTCCCGTCCGTAAGAATTGGACACAATGGACAAGCATAGATGAGGGAGCGGTTTTGTGTGATCCCAGTCATTGATAACCAAGGCACATCAATCCATGTAAACAACTCACTTATCATTTCTAAATGTGTCAGCCACTATCCGCGGTCTTAAGCGAAACAAGCACTTCAAAAAGAACGCTGGAGACACAAGAACATGCAAAACCCTTCACGACCTGACTCTGCCCGCTCAAAAGTCGGCGCGGTCTTTCGCGTCACCTCCGGCAACTTTCTCGAACAGTTCGACTTCTTTCTGTTCGGCTTCTACGCCACCTATATCGCCGCTGCCTTCTTCCCTGCCGCGAATGAATTTGCGTCATTAATGATGACCTTCGCCGTGTTCGGCGCAGGCTTTTTGATGCGTCCGCTGGGGGCCATCATCCTCGGCGCTTACATCGATGATGTGGGCCGTCGCAAAGGCTTGATCGTGACCCTGGCGATCATGGCCAGCGGCACCCTGCTGATCGTGCTGGTACCGGGCTACCACACCATTGGTTTGTGGGCACCGCTGCTGGTGTTGATGGGCCGACTGTTGCAAGGCTTCTCGGCCGGTGCCGAACTGGGCGGTGTGTCGGTGTACCTGGCCGAAATGGCCACACCGGGCCGCAAGGGCTTCTACACCAGCTGGCAATCGGGTAGCCAGCAGATCTCCATCGTGGTCGCGGCCGCCCTGGGTTATGGCCTGAACCAGTGGATGGAACCGGCCGTGGTTGCCGATTGGGGCTGGCGCATTCCGTTCGCCATCGGCTGCGTGATCATCCCGTTCATCTTCGTCCTGCGCCGCAACCTGCAGGAAACCGAAGAGTTCGCCAACCGCAAGCATCGCCCCACCATGCGCGAAGTGCTGGCCACCCTGGTGAAGAACTGGACCATCGTAATCGGCGGCATGATGATGGTGGCGATGACCACCACTGCCTTCTACCTGATCACCGTGTACGCGCCGACCTTCGGCAAGACCGTGCTTAACCTGACCACCTCCGACGCCCTGCTGGTGACCTTGCTGGTGGCCGTGTCGAACTTCATCTGGCTGCCCATCGGCGGCACCCTCAGTGACCGTTTTGGCCGCAAGCCGGTGCTGATCGCCATGACTGCTTTGACCGTACTGACCGCCTACCCGGCACTTTCCTACGTGGTCAATGCGCCAAGCTTCGCGCACATGCTGGAAACCCTGCTGTGGTTCTCCTTCCTCTACGGCATGTACAACGGCGCGATGATCCCGGCCCTGACCGAAATCATGCCGGTGGAAGTGCGTGTGGCGGGTTTCTCCCTGGCCTACAGCCTGGCGACCGCCATTTTCGGTGGTTTTACCCCAGCGATTTCCACCTGGTTTATCCACGAGACGGGCGACAAGGCATCGCCGGCCTACTGGTTGATGTTTGCCGCGCTGTGCGCCCTGTGCGCGACGTTTGCGCTGTATCGCCGCGCCAGCGCCCGTCTGCAAGTTGCCTGAGGAATCACGCTGATGAAAACCCTATTCAAAACACTGGCGGCACTGGCGATCGGTTCGCTGGGGATGGTCGCCCACGCTGAAGCGCTGAAAGTCATGACCTCCGGCGGCTTCACCGCCGCCTACAAGTTGCTGGGTGCGCAATACGCCACCCAGAGCGGCGACACTCTCGACACCATCCTTGGTCCGTCGATGGGCAAGGCGCCGGAAGCAATTCCCAACCGACTGGCCCGTGGCGAACACGCCGACGTGGTGATCATGGTCGGCTACGCCCTGGACGAACTGATCAAGCAAGGCAAGGTCGACAAGGCCTCCCGCGTTGAACTGGCGGACTCGCGCATCGGCCTGGTGGTCAAGGAAGGCGCAACCAAGCCTTCGATTGCCACCGATGCCGAACTGAAGGCGGTACTGACCAACGCCAAGTCCGTCGCGTACTCGGACAGCGCCAGCGGCGTCTACGTCGAAAAGGAACTGTTCAAGAAACTCGGCATGCCGTCCAAGGGCACCATGATCGAACGCATCCCGGTGGCCTCCCAGGTCGCCAAGGGTGACTACGAGGTGGGCTTGCAGCAGGTGTCCGAACTGCTGCCGATTCCAGGCGTGACCTACGTCGGAAAAATCCCTGAAGACGTGCAGTCCGTCACCCGTTTTGCCGCCGGCATTCCGGTGAACGCCGAACACCCCGAGCAGGCGAAAAAACTCCTGCAATTCCTCGCCTCGCCCCAGGCGCAACCCGTGGTGCAATCCACCGGCCTGGATTCGGTCTCACACTGACCGGAACGGCATCTCCCGCGTCAACCGCTCCAGTTCCAGTGCCGCCGGCGTCAACGTACGCCCGCGGCGCTTGATCAACCCCACGTTGCGCACCACCTCCGGCTCCACCAGCGGCACACTCGTCAGAATCGGGTGCTTGCCGCCTGGCATCGCAATCGACGGCACCATCGCCACCCCCAACCCCGCCTCCACCAGCCCGATCATCGTAGTGACGTGATGGGTCTCGCAGATGCTGGGCTTCTTCACCCGCACCCCGCGCAGGGCCTGGTCGAGCAAGAAGCGATTGCCTGAGGTTTTGTCCACGGTGATGTAGTTGTGCTCGTACGCCTCGGCCCACGTCACACTGGCGCGGTCCGCCAGCGGATGCTCCCGCCGACAGGCCAGCACATACCGCTCCTGCAACAACAGCTCGAACTCCACGCCATCCGCCAGGCTGCCGCTGAAACTCACGCCGAAATCCGCCTCGCCGCTTTCCACCGCCGCACACACCTCGCCCGCACTCGCGTCAAATACTCGCAGACGAATCTTCGGATAGAGCTTGTGGAATTCGGAAATCACATGGGGCATGAAGTAGTACGCCGTGGACGGCACGCAGGCGATGGTGACATCGCCCATGCGGGTCGAGGCGACGTTGCTGATGCCCATCAGGGCGATGTCCAGGTCATCGAGCATGCGCTCGACCTGCGGCAGAAAGGCACGGCCAACCATGGTCAGGCTGACCCGGCGCGTGGTGCGTTCGAAGAGTTTGACGCCGAGGGCAGATTCGAGCTTTTCGATGCGCCGGCTGAGGGCCGGCTGGGAGATACGAATGGCTTCGGCCGCCGCACGGAAACTGCCCTTCTCTACCACGGCACGGAAGGCTTGGAGGTCGTTGAGGTCGAAGTTGATGATCATCGAGTAGGCCGTTGGGTAGTCGCGGGTGACGTCATTATGGGGGACAGCGGCTTGTACCCGCCTGAAAAAAGCAAGGTGATGTTGGGCCCTGTGCTTGATACGGTGGCGGACGCGTGCAAATCCTCTTCACAAATACCTATCGGCAGTCATCAATGGATAAAACAATAAAAAGGGCTCATGCAACCCACTCGCCTTATCGAGCACTCCGATCGGGTTTATGGCTATCGGGCCTGCTGTGCACCGTCACCCTGGGCTTCTTTGCCTGGCAAAGCTTTTACCCGGTCAGCGCCGCCGATGGCTGGAGTGTTCAAGTAGTCCACCGCGATGTGGAAAAGGCCGCATCCCTGATGCCGATGTCCGACGGCTCGCTGATGGTGAGCCAGGAATTGAGCAACGGGCTTGGCAGTATCGTGCGCATCTTGCCCGACGGAAAACGCGAACTGGTGGTAGGCAATCTCTCCAAGCCCGATGGCATGGTCGCCACTCAGGGCGGCTGGGTGTTCAGCCAGGAAGTGGATGGCGCGCCGGTCAGTTTCCTCAAGGACGGCGTCGTCACTGAGCTGTTCAGGGGAGACAGCGTGCAAGGGCTGTGGGACGACGGTGAGTACCTCTACGCCATCGAAGACCGCAAGGTAGCTGCCCGGATCCTGCGCTATCGCTGGAGCGACAAGACACTGAGCGTCGTGCGTGACCAACTCAGCGAAGGCGAGTCGATTGTTCGCTGCACGGATGGGCGCATGCTCTACACAGAAAAGAAGAAGGGCGTGGTGCGAGAGCTGACCAACGACGGCAGCGACCCGGTGGTGCTGGGCCAACTGAACAAACCCACCTTCCTGATGTGCGATGAACGCGGGTTATGGATCAACGAGGATTCCACACACCGCGCGCGTTTGTTGTTGATCGACAAGCAAGGACACCAGCAGACGATTCTGTCTTTCCTGAAGGCGCCACAGTCGATTGTGCGTACGACAAAGGGAACGTACCTGGTGGCCGAAGGGGGTCGTGACCGTATCCTGGAACTGGTGCCGTCCGTGGCACGGGTAGACCCGGTTACAGCTGAAACCGCGCCACCGCCTCGTTGAGCGACACGGCCAAGCGCGCCAGCTCTTGGCTCGACCCGTTGATCTGCCCCGCTCCCGAAGACGATTGCGCGGACAGGTCACGAATATTGACGATGTTGCGGTCCACTTCCTTGGCCACCTGGGCCTGCTCCTCGGCGGCGCTGGCGATGACCAGGTTGCGCTGGTGAATCTGATCGATGGAGTCGGTGATCTGGCTCAATGCGCCACCGGCGCCTTCGGCCAGGATCAAGGTTTCGCTGGCACGCTGGGTGCTCGACTGCATTGAGGTCAGTGCCTCGCTGGAGCCACTGCGCATCGCGGTCACCATCTGGTCGATTTCCAGGGTCGATTGCTGGGTGCGATGGGCCAGCGCACGCACTTCGTCGGCCACCACTGCAAAGCCACGCCCGGACTCACCGGCACGCGCAGCCTCGATGGCGGCGTTCAGGGCCAGCAGGTTGGTCTGCTCGGCGATGGAGCGAATCACATCGAGCACCTTGCCGATGTCCCGCGATTGATCGGCGAGGTTCTGCACCAGATTCGAGGTTTCACCGATGTTGGTGCTCAGCGCCTGAATCGCGCTGACGGTTTCGCCGACGCGCTGCTGGCCATCGCGGGCCGTTTCATTGGAGAGCCGGGTGGATTCGGAGGTGGAAACGGCATTGCGTGCCACCTCATCGGCGGCGGAGGTCATCTCGTTGACCGCCGTGGCGGCTTGCTCGATTTCAGCGGTCTGCTTTTGCAGGCTGCGGTTGCTCTGGTCGGTGATACCGTTGAGGTCGGTGGCCGAGGCCGCCATTTGCCCGGCCGACTGGCGAATCAACTGCAAGGTACCCCGCAGGCTGCCTTGCATGCTCTGCAGTGCCACGAGCAGGCGCGTCACTTCGTCGTCGCCGGTGACTTCAACGGTCTGGGTCAGGTCGCCCCGAGCGACGTTTTCCGCGGCACGCACCGCGTGGCTCAGGGGCCCCACAATGCTGCGCGTCAGCAACCACGCCAGGGCCACGGTGCTCAACGCCGCCAGCAGCACGAAGCCGAAGACCATCGTGCGTGAGCGACTGTACTGCGCCTGCGCGGTCTGGCCCTGCAGGTTGATCTGGGCGTTGTAGTAGTCGGCCAAGGCATTGAGCTGATTGCCGGAACCGTCGACCACAGTTTTCATGTCCACCAACAGCAACTTGTTCAGCTCGGTGGTCTGCTGCTTGTCGGCGAGGATGAATGACTGAGTGAGACCTTGCTGATACTGACGCAGGGAGACCTGGAACTGATCATAAAGGTTGCGTACCTCGGGGGTATCAATCACCGCATTCAGGTCGGCCAGTTTCTTCGTCAGGTCCTGGCTGCGGGTGTCCATCTGGCTACGGTATTGCGAGAGGCTCGCCGGGTTGGGATCAAGGGCCATGCGCAGGGAAATGGTGCGGATGCGCAGCATGATTTCGCGAATGTCCGAGACCAGGCGCATCTTGGGCACCAGGCCACTTTCAACCTGCACGGCGCTTTCGCGGATGCTCGCCATGTTCGAGAGTGCAAAGAACCCCAGCAGCGCCACGAGCAAGGCAATCAAGGCAAAACCGAGACCCGCGCGGCGGGCGATGGACAGGCTGCGGAGCGACATGGCGATTGTTCTCATTATTGGCATACGACATCGTATGACAGAGTTTCGGCCAGCCAGGGCAGGACTTGAGCGCAATTCGTGCAAGTTGCCAGATATAAAATTTCCCACGAAAAAGCCCGCTGGCTTTTAGCTACAGCGGGCTTTGCGGGGCGTCGTTGGCGTTCACGGGTTGGCGGGTTTATCAGCTGCAAATTGACGGTCGAGTACCGAGTCGACCAACGCCTGAGCATTCTCGATCAACTGGGCCAGCCCCATGGTTAATCGATAGTGAATGCTGTCTTGACCATCGGCGCAGCGGTAGGCCGTTTCCAGCGCTGACGACAGGATTTCGGTGGCGTTGGCCAGTGCTTCTTCGGTGCCTACATCCGCACCTACGAGGAAGATTTTGCGTGGTGGGCGCTCGTCGATTTCAGCCGATTCGGGCGCAGGTTCACTCAGGTAATAATCAAGCGCTCTTTGCGCCGCGTCGGACATTTTTCCGTCAGTGAGTTTGTTGTGCGCGCGAGCGCCGAAAGAATCAGGGGGATTGGGGGTGATCTTTTTCATGGTGTAGCTCCTGTATGTAATCGGAGCTGCCATTCCCCTGCTGTCAAACAGGATTGGGTGGCAGCTGTACGCGGGTTGACAGACCGGTATACAGGACCCGGCGCACCCGAAGATGCCCCACGTACAGCCGCCATAAAACGACGCCACAGCTAAAGCAGCCTGTAATCGTATGGAGGTTGTACACCTGTAAATCGGTCTGTCAAAACCGGTCGCCATGGGGGCGACGGGGCGAAGGTTACCGCCGTGCCTCTGGCAGCGCAACCCTGCACTGGCAGCTAAAGAATCAGGCTACAGACATCACTGAAAGGGTGTAACTAGCAAGGCACCTTGCGCCCTCTTGCCTCCTACTGCGATGACTATCTGTTACTAACCGTTATCGGACCTGATGCCCACAGTCGGGCCGAGTGGGGCTCATTTCTGCGCACCGTGCATAGCGATGGGGTAGCGCCTTGGATACTCGGGCGAGTCGTCTATCCCGATAGCGATGATTGAGTGTCGTATTTCTAGGCGGACAACGCCTTCTCGGCACTGCGCGCCATGATCTGCAAATCTTCAAACGGATTTCTGCCAATCAACATGAAGGCGTGAGACGGGCTGGACCAAAACACCACGTTCATGCCCCGGCGCTGTTCGGTGGCCATGGCCACGGCTCCTTTCTTCGCCGCCGTAATGCACAGCGCCAGCGGGCCGTGCCGCGCGTCGAGGTAAGTCAGTTGGCCGATCAGTACGCCGTCATAATCGAGGATTTGTGCACGGCGAAATTCGGCGCCGGGCAGGTGCACTGCATCCGGGCTCAACGGCAGGCCGAGCTGGCTCCCGACCGAACTCAGTTGGGCGATATGGGAGTCGGGGTCAGTGCTGAGGTTTTCCAGGGTCCGGGGCGTGTAGAGCGCCATGTATTCGGCGACCGAGGCACGCCAGCCCGAACCGGGCTCTGGTCGGGGCCAGGTCATGAACAGTCGATCGGCGACCACGCCGGCCACCGCAAAGCTTGCCGCAACCGCGAGAAACCTGCGCCGACTCAGGGTGGGTGTTTGTGCTGCCGGCAAGGCACCGAGCATCGCCTGCAAACGTTCGGCAGGGGCTTGGTCGAGAACCGAATCAAAGGCGGATTTGAACGGTAACTCACCACGCTTGAGCTGCTCCAAGCGGGCGGTCACGGTGGGATCGATGCCCAGCAGGTTATCGATAAGCTGGCGCTGCTGCGGGTCCAACTCGCCGTCCAGATAAGCCACCAGCAGTTCATCCGACGGTGGTGTATTTTGAGTCATCGTCGTTCTCCGCTCGATTTATCCAACAAGCCGCTTGAGTGCGCCGTTTCAGCCAGTTTCAAGCGCGCAGCGGCCAACCGACTCATCACCGTTCCCACGGGAATATGCAGGACTTCGGCAATTTCCTTGTATGAAAGCCCTTCGACGTAGGCCAAAAACACCGTCTCCCGCTGGGCTTCAGGCAACGCATTGACGCGCTTGATCACCTGCGCGGCCAGCACTTGATCCTGGGCCAGGGTTTCGCCGTCAAATGACAACTCCTGCTCGGCATCGACAAACCCCTGCCCTTGCCGTACCCGTTGCGAGCGCAATTCGTTAAGCCAGATCGAATGCATGATCGTCAGCAGCCAACGGTCCAGCCGCGTACCGGCCATGAACTGGCCTGCACGCTCCAACGCCCGCACGCAAGTGGCTTGCACCAGGTCATCCGCCACATGCTTTTGTCGCGACAGCACCAACCCGTATCGCCATAAACGTGGCAATAGCTGGCTCAACTCACGGCGCAACTCAGCGTCTTGGGTGATGGTGATCTCCCGACTGTTCGCTCACGGGTTCAAGCCTGAGGCGCGGCGGCGATGGCTTCGGCCAGGTCTTCGTATTCTTCGCAGGTTGTGCTGCACAAGGCTTTGATTTTCACCAGTTGCTCCTGGGCCAGGTCCACGCGGCCCTTGATGACGTAGGCCTCACCCAGGTACTCACGGACTTGTGCGTAGTTGGGGTCCAGTGCCACGGACTTCAGGTAGTAGCTGATGCCTTCATCGGTGCGCCCCAGTTTACGGGTGGCGTAGCCGCGGTAGTTCAGGGCCTTGGCGGTGTTCGGGTTCTGCAGGGTGTCGAGCAGTGACAGGGCTTCTTCATAACGCCCATCCTTGGCCAGGCGATAGGCGTAGTCGGTGCGGTCGGCGTCCGACGTGGCTTTGCTGGTTTGCAGCACGCACTTGCCGGTCTTGGTATCCCAGACCTGGCCTTTGGGGCAATTGGGTTTGGGTGGCGCCGACTCGTCACCGGAAGCGTGAGCCTGCCCGGCCAGTAATGCGGCGGCCATACAGGCACCGAAGAACAGAGCGGTGCGGTAACCAACGGCGTGTTTGGGACGATTCTTCATGGCGTTCATGCTCCGTAACGATAGGAAAAGTACAGCAGCAAACTCAGTGTTGAAGATCGCCCCGAGGGCCGGGCAGCATGCGGCGCAGCGTGCTGTCGCGCTGGATGTAGTGATGCCACAGCGCGGCGCAGGCATGCAGCCCCGCGAGCACGATGATCGCCCACGCGACGTTGTTGTGCAGGCCACCCAAGGTGCCACGCAACTCGTGATCAATCACAAATGGCGCGGGGACGGGGAACAGGCCGAAAAAGCTGAAAGGCTCGCCTTGGGCCCATCGGAACAAAAAGCCCAGGATCACCTGCGTCAGTAGTAACAGGTATAGACAGCCGTGGGCGATCTTGGCGGCCAGGTTAAGCGCAGGGTGATTGTCGGCCTTGGGGTGATTACCGCCGAACAGACGCCAGAGGATACGTGCAGCGATCAGCACTGCCATGGCGATGCCCAGGGAGATATGGACGGATTGCAGGCCCTTGCGCAGCGGCGTGCCTTTTTCCAGGTTTTCCCAGATATGGGCGCTGGCGAACATGAAGATCACCAACGCGGCGGTCAGCCAGTGGAAGGTGCGGGTCAGGCGGTCGTAGCGGTCGGCGGGGCTGTTCATGGGCGTTTCCTGGGGGGGCTGTGTGGTGAACACCGCAGCAGGAAAACTTATTCAGAGGGAGAGTAAAATTCACAGATTAGACCTGTTTATTTTCCAACCCCGCATCCTTGGTCAAGATATGCGAACTAAATGCTAGAAACTCCCCCAGGTGTTTTGTGATGATCGCTACGGTAATCGGCAGTTGAAGCGTCTGGTACTCGTGAACAGCAATGTTACGGAACCCGACCATGTTTTTCAGGTTGGTCAGCAACGCAGGATTGACCCAACCGCCCTGGCATAACAACTCAAACACGTCACGAGCGCCTTGTGGAACGCCCAGGCGCTCACGACGAATCAAGTGCTGGCCCATGTCCAGCGCTGCCTCACAGGCACGCTGAATATTCAAAATCGCCGCATCCTGGCGCGTGAAATCTGTGGCGAAGCTGGTGGGATCTTTATCGTATTCCTGACGGGCGCGCGCAACGTACCGCTCAATGCTGGCTGCTTTATTGATGAGAACATCATCGACCATAAACTTTCCCTTCCTTCTGGATATCCGCCAACAACTCAGCCCTTGCCGTGTCCAGCGCGGTTTTTTCGCTCAGGACGTAGCTCTCGAATAGACCCGCCTGGACGTTCCCGGACCAGAGCCGACGCCCAGTGGTCAATACTTGGTATTGCATTACTGTTGAGGCTGCGCGCAAATCAAGCAAGTCGACTGGAACTCCAACTATATCGGCCAACTCCCCGGAGAGCTGCCATAGCAATAAAGGCTCGACCACTCCCGCAGAAAGGACCGCAACATCCAGATCACTCTCACTACCTGCCTCACCCGTCACTTGGCTACCGAACACATACACAGCCAATAGTTCGGGAACTTCAGCCTGCAAACGCGCCAGTACTTTTTTAAAATTCATGACTGATGTCCGAAGCGCCAATTAACGAAGACCGTAGCAGAATTCATTATGCAGTTTCTGACTGAAAGCAAAAAACCCCCGACAACATTGAAGTTATCGGGGGTTTTTCATTTTTCAATAATGGCGGAGAGATAGGGATTCGAACCCTAGGTACCGGTGAAGGTACAACGGATTTCGAATCCGTCCCATTCGGCCACTCTGGCATCTCTCCAACGGCGCGCATCATAACAGCCTGTTTCCTGGAAGCAAAGCGCCAAAGCGATTTTTTTCCGTGCTATCAGATGCTTGCGTCGATTACAGCGGTACGCCGAGACGGTTGGCGACTTCTTCGTAAGCTTCGATGACGTCACCGAGGCCCTGACGGAAGCGGTCTTTGTCCATCTTCTTGCGGGTGTCCTTGTCCCACAGGCGGCAGCCGTCCGGGCTGAATTCGTCGCCCAGGACGATGGAGCCGTCGTGGAACACACCGAATTCCAGTTTGAAGTCCACCAGCAGCAGGCCGGCGTCGTCGAACAGTTTGCTCAGGACGTCGTTGACCTTCAGCGACAGTTCTTTCATGCGCGCCAGTTGTTCAGCGGTGCCCCAACCGAATGCCACGACGTGGGATTCGTTGATGAACGGGTCGCCCTTGGCGTCGTCTTTCAGGAACAGTTCGAAGGTGTAAGGGTTGAGCTTGAGGCCCTCTTCCACGCCCAAACGCTTCACCAGGCTACCGGCCGCGTAGTTACGCACGACGCACTCGACCGGGATCATGTCGAGTTTTTTCACCAGGCATTCGTTGTCGCCCAGCAGTTTGTCGAATTGGGTCGGAATGCCGGCCGCTTCGAGTTTCTGCATGATGAAGGCGTTGAACTTGTTGTTCACCATGCCTTTGCGGTCGAGCTGTTCGATGCGCTTGCCGTCGAACGCCGAGGTGTCGTTGCGAAACAGCAGGATCAAGCGGTTGGCGTCGTCGGTCTTGTAAACCGATTTGGCTTTGCCGCGGTAGAGTTCTTCACGTTTTTCCATGATGGGCTCCGCTTGCTAAGTAGGTGGGCTAGGCGATGTGTCGCCAGTCGAGCCCTGAATCTTGATCGGCCAGTTGCAGCCAGTCCGGGTCGCACCCAAGGGTGTCGACAAAACATTGCCGGGCCAGCTGCGGCAGGTTGTTCTTGCTGCTCAGGTGGGCCAGGACCAGGTGTTGCAGGTCTTGCCAGCCCAACTCATACACCAGGTACGCCGCCTGGTGGTTGTTCAAATGTCCAAACTGCCCGCCGACCCGCTGCTTGAGAAAGGCCGGGTAGTGACCCCGTGCAAGCAGGTCACGGCAGTGGTTCGACTCGATCATCAATGCGTCGAGGTCGCGATAACCGTCCAGCACCTTGGCGCAGTAGGAACCCAGGTCGGTGAGCAGGCCGAAGCGCCGTTCACCATCACTGAATACGTATTGCGTCGGTTCCTGGGCATCGTGGGCCACTTCAATCACAGCGATACTCAAGGCACCGATCTGCAATTGGTCGCCACCGGCCAGCAAACCTGCGGGTTCGATCGGTTTGCGCATCCCGCGCAAGGTACCGCGACTCAGGTACACCGGAAGATTGTAGCGCCGAGACAGCAAACCCACGCCATGCACGTGGTCGGCATGTTCGTGGGTCACCAGAATCGCGCTCAGCTGCGCGGGGTGAACCCCCAGGCGCAGCAGGCGCCGCTCGGTTTCCCGCAGGGAGAAACCACAATCCACCAGGACGTACGTGTCGTCGTGGGCTACAAGCGTGCCGTTCCCTTGGCTACCGCTGCCGAGAACGGCAAAACGCATCGGATCAGCCCAGGTTGTCCTGAATCACGCCCAACACTTTGCGCGCCACTTCTGCCGGCGCCACGGTGTTGATGTTTTTCTCGACGGTGACTTGCACGGTTTCGCCTACCTTGCTCAAACGAACCTGGTAACGCTCGGCTCGGGTCTCGACTTCTTCCTTGGTCGGCTTGCTGCCGAACAGCTTGCTGAAGAAACCTGGCTCTTCGTCTTTCTTCTCGGCTTTTTCAGCCAAGTTGATGTAGTACAGGCCCAGGCTGCGGTTGATGTCTTCAACCCGCCATTCGCCATGCTCCAGCGCGCGGCCGACACTCGACCAGGCGCGATCCAGGTCTTCACCCAGGTTGAGCACAACGTTACCGCTGCCGTCTTCGCTGAGGCTGACGCGGCTAGGTGTGTCGAAGCTACCGGCGGCGAGCAGGGAGACGGAACCGCCCTTCTCGGAGATTCGGCTCATGCTGGCGAGCATTTCGTCGACCAGGGCAGCGTCCACGCCGGTGTTGACCGAACGTGGGGTGAAGTCGACGTTGGCAGTGCTGCCGGCAGGACGCTCGGCGCTTACCACATAGACTTCACTGGTGTTGCGCTGCACGCCTGGCTCGATGCGCACGCGGATACGGGCTTCGCTGTCATTGGCTACGCCGCCGGCTTGCAGGCGCTTGGCCATGGACGCCGACAGTTCGCTGGTGTGCTGCCACGCGGTGGTGAATTCACCGGTCTGCGGGCGTTGCTCATCGATACGGAAACCGTTGTCCTGGAAGAACTGGACGGCCACCGGCCAGACTTCGGCAGGTGGGCGCTGGGCCATGACCCAACGGGTGTCGCCGCTCTTCTGCAGGCTGTAGTCGCTGGCCTCGGCCACGGCCGACAGCGGCTGTGGACGCGGCACTTCGTATTCACCCTTGAAGGTGTCGTCGGCCACGTTGCGCGGAATCGGCAGCAACGGGTCAAGGCGCTTGGCGACATTGACGTCCGGCGGCAATTTCATCGGGGCAGTTTGTTGGGCTTCCAGGTAATCGCTACCGCGGTCGCGGAAGTAGCCTTCCGGGCCCCAGATCCAACCGCAGCCACTGGTGCTGGAGATAATCAAGGCAAGTGCGGAAAGTCCGGCCAATCGCTTCATGCGTAGTGCTTCCTCAATTAAACCAGGACGCCGGACTGGCGCAGGGCCTGTCGCAGCGGTTCGTGACAGGCTTCGCTGAGCCAGGTGAGCGGCAGACGGATACCGTCCGGCATCAGGCCCATCTCATGCAGCGCCCATTTCACGGGGATAGGGTTGGATTCGATAAACAGGGTTTTGTTGAGCGGTGCCAGTTGTTCGTGGATCGCCCGGGCCTTGACCGCATCACCGGCAATGGCTGCGGCACACAGCTCGCTCATGGCGCGCGGTGCGACGTTGGCAGTCACCGAGATGTTGCCTTTGCCGCCCAGCAGGATCAGTTCGACGGCAGTGGCGTCGTCACCGGAATACACCAGGAAGTCGCTGCTGACGCCGGCCAGGATGTCCTTGGCGCGTTGCAGGTCACCGGTGGCTTCCTTGATACCAATGATGTTCGGAACGGTGGACAGGCGGATCACGGTCTCGGCCTTCATGTCGCAGGCGGTGCGACCCGGCACGTTGTAGAGGATCTGCGGGATGTCGACCGCTTCGGCAATAGCGCGGAAGTGCAGGTACAGGCCTTCCTGGGTCGGCTTGTTGTAGTACGGGGTCACCAGCAGGCAGGCATCGGCGCCGGCTTTCTTGGCGTTGCGGGTCAATTCGATCGCTTCGCGGGTCGAGTTGGCGCCCGTGCCGGCGATGACGGCAATACGCCCTGCAACACGCTTGACCACGAATTCGATCACTTCGATGTGTTCTTCCACATCCAGTGTGGCCGATTCACCTGTGGTGCCGACCGCCACGATGGCGTTGGTGCCCTCTTGCAGGTGGAAGTCCACCAGTTTGCCCAGGCTGTCCCAGTCGAGATTACCTTGTGCATCCATGGGTGTGACCAGTGCCACCATACTGCCCGCAATCATGCAACCGCTCCTGCCGGAAAAAGAGAGCGGTAATGGTACTGGCGCCAAGATGCTTGTACAAGCGAAGTACCGCCTGAGGATGCGTTCTGGATCAACTTAGTTCGCGGCAACGCCATCATTCGGCCAAAGCGGGGTTTGATGAAGCTGATTACGTAATGAAAACGCCACCTCCTAGCCCTTGGCGATGGTTTTCGCTACCCTTGATCCTTTGATTGATACCGCTTGCATCGTATCGACCGCTCATCGCTTTAGGAAGGCTGCATGTCCACCCCCACAGTCCGCGAACAATTCCTTGTCATCAGTGCCCTTGGCGCCAACCCCATGGAGCTGACTAACGTCCTGTGCCGCGCCAGCCATGAAAACCGCTGCGCCGTCGTGACCTCCCGCCTGACCCGCCATGGCGAGTGCAGTGCGCTGGTCCTGCAGATTTCCGGAACCTGGGACGCTCTGGCCCGCCTTGAAACCGGCCTGCCGGGTTTGGCGAAGAAGCATGACTTCACGGTCAACGTGGTGCGCAGCGCCGCCTTGGAAAACCGTCCCCAGGCCCTGCCTTATGTTGCCTATGTCAGTTCGGCCTACCGCTCGGACATCGTCAACGAGCTGTGCCAGTTCTTTATCGACCATAACGTCGAACTGGAAAACCTGACCTGCGACACCTATCAGGCTCCACAGACCGGCGGCACCATGCTCAACGCTACCTTTACCGTGACCTTGCCGGCCGGCGTGCAGATCAGCTGGCTGCGCGACCAGTTCCTGGATTTCGCCGATGCCCTGAACCTCGACGCACTGATCGAGCCATGGCGCCCACAGAACCCAATGTAAGGAAGTTTTCATGGCAGTAGTCATCGACAAACCGGTAGCCGATTTCGAAGCCCAGGCCACCAGCGGGCAGACCTTCAGCCTTGCCGAGCTCAAGGGCAAGCAAGTGGTGATCTACTTCTACCCCAAAGACAGCACCCCGGGCTGCACCACTGAAGGCCAGGGCTTCCGTGACCAGCACGCAGCGTTCAAGGCGGCCAACACCGAAGTGTTTGGCGTGTCCCGGGACAGCGTGAAGTCCCACGAGAACTTCAAGGCCAAGCAGGAATTCCCCTTTGAGCTGATCAGCGACAAGGACGAAGCGGTTTGCCAGCTGTTTGATGTGATCAAGTTGAAGAAGCTGTATGGCAAGGAATATTTGGGCGTTGATCGCAGCACGTTTCTGATCGACAAGGATGGTGTGCTGCGTCAGGAATGGCGTGGTGTGAAAGTGCCAGGCCATGTGGATGCCGTGCTGGCAGCGGCGCAGGCCCTGAACAAGGCTTGACTCACTTGCTGGCTTTGAAATAGCTATCGCAGGCAAGCCAGCTCCCACATGTGATCAGTGTTCGACAGGACAACTCAGTCAATGTGGGAGCCGGGCTTGCCCGCGATGAGGCCTGCACCGGCACCACAACTCTCAGAGTAACGGCGCTACAACAGGCTCCTGCCGAGGCCAGGCATCCAGCACCGCCTTGAACAGTGTCGCCAGGGGGATCGCAAAGAACACCCCCCAGAAGCCCCACAACCCGCCAAACAACAACACCGCACAGATGATCGCCACCGGATGCAGGTTCACCGCCTCGGAGAACAGCAGCGGCACCAGCACGTTGCCGTCCAGCACCTGGATGATGCCGTACACCGCCATCAGGTAGATGAACTGATCACTCCAGCCCCACTGGAACAGCGCGATCAACATCACCGGCACTGTCACCACCACCGCGCCGACGTATGGCACCACCACTGAAACACCCACCAGCAGCGCCAACAGGGCAGCGTAGTTCAGGCCCAGTGCGACAAAGCCGATGTAGGTGACGCCACCGCAGATAAAGATCTCGATGACCTTGCCACGGATGTAGTTGGCTATCTGCCGGTTCATTTCTTCGGCGACCCGGGTAATCAGCGCGCGCTCACGGGGAAGATAGCCACGCACCCAACGACCGATCATCTCGCGGTCCTTGAGGAAGAAAAACACCAGGATCGGCACCAGTACCAGGTAAATCATGATGTTGACCAGCAACGGCAAGCTCGAAAGAGAAAAGGTCAGTGCCCATTGTCCGAACTTTCCGATTTCACCGCGGGCTACTTCAATGGCCTGCAATACCTGCTCGTCCGACACCAGATGCGGATAACGCTCGGGCAACAGCAGCAGCAATGACTGCCACTTGGCGAGCATGCCCGGTAGTTCGTTGAACAAGGTGATCAACTGATGCCACAACAAAGGCACTACGATCACGATAAACACCAGCAACAGCCCCATGAACAAGGCAAACACCAGGCCCACCGCCGCCCCGCCCGGCAATCGCAAACGCTCCAGGATGGAGACCAGGCCTTGCATCAGGTACGCCAGCACCATCCCTGCCAATACCGGCGCCAGCATGCCGCCCAAGGTGAGCACGGCCGTAAAGGCAAGAAACAGCAGGACGGCCAGCACCACGGCTTCTTCATCGGAAAAGTAGCGCTGAATCCAGTCACGCAACACTTTGAACATCAATAAACCTCAGGCGATAAGGACAGCATATTCACGCGATTCAGGCCTTGCGCAACCAGTAACGATAGACGCCTGCTTCGTCTTCTTCACGCAGCAAGGTGTGGCCGGCCAGCTTGGCAAACGTACGGAAATCCCGCTGGGAGCCCGCGTCCGTGGCGATCACCTTGAGCACCGCGCCGCTGGCCAGTCGATTGAGTTCCAGCTTGGCCTTGAGCAATGGCAGCGGGCAGTTAAGGCCACTGGCATCCAGTTCGGCATCGAAGGCTACAGCGTCAGTCATGGTTTAACTCCGGGTGGGCATCGGGGGCGCTTAGAATATCTGGTCCGAAGCTCAGTGTCCGGCTACAGTAAGCTCTTTGTCGAAAGGCTTTGTGCATGACTTTTTTGCGCCCTACCCTGCTGACGCTGGCTTGCCTGCTGGCCTCTCCAGGCTTCGCTGACGACCTGCCGTCACTTGGCGACGCCAGTTCTGCCATTGTCTCGCCAAAACAGGAATACGATTTGGGCCGGGCATGGCTGGCCTACCTGCGTGGCCAGGTCTCGCAACTCAACGACCCGCAGCTCAAGGACTACGTCGAAACCAGCGTGTACAAACTGGTGGAGACCAGCCAGGTCAATGACCGGCGTCTGGAATTCATTTTGATCAACAGCCCGCAGTTGAACGCCTTTGCCGCACCTGGCGGCATCGTCGGGGTCAACGGCGGCTTGTTCCTCAATGCCCAGACCGAAGGCGAATATGCCTCGGTACTGGCCCACGAATTGGCTCACTTGTCCCAACGCCACTTCGCCCGAGGCGTGGAAGCGCAGCAGCGCATGCAGATCCCGATGATGGCAGCGCTGCTCGGCGGCATCATCGCCGCCGCCGCGGGTGCAGGTGATGCGGGCATTGCCGCAATTGCCGGCAGCCAGGCCGCCGCCATCCAGGAGCAACGCCGCTTTTCCAGGCAAAACGAGCAAGAGGCTGATCGTATCGGCATTCTCAACCTGGAGAAGGCCGGCTACGACCCGCGTTCCATGCCGACCATGTTCGAGCGCTTGATGCGCCAGTACCGCTTTGACGCCAAGCCACCAGAATTCCTGCTGACTCACCCGGTTACCGAATCGCGGATCGCCGATACCCGCAACCGCGCGGAGCAAGCCAAGCCGGGCGGCATTGAAGACAGCCTGCGCTACCAGCTGATCCGCGCGCGCGTGCAGTTGTATTACGAAGACACTCCAGGCCTGGCAGCCAAGCGCTTCCAGGCTCAGCTGGATGAAAACCCGAAAAATGATGTGGCGCGCTATGGCTTGGCCATCGCCCAGATCAAAGGCGCGCAGTTCAACCTGGCCCGGGAAAACCTCAAGCCGCTGCTGGCCAAGGCACCCAACGACATCACCTACAACCTGGCGCAGATCGAGTTGGACATGACCAACAATCGCCTGCCGGACGCCCAGCAGCGCACGGACCGGATGTTGACGCAATATCCAGGCAACTACCCGCTGAACCAGGTGCGGGTGGACCTGCTGCTCAAGCAGAACCGTACCGCTGACGCGGAAAAAGCCCTGGAAGGCCTGCTTAAATCACGCACAGACGATCCGGATGTCTGGTACCAGGTCGCGGAAACCCGTGGCTTGTCGGGCAATATCATCGGCCTGCACCAGGCCCGCGCCGAGTACTTCGCCCTGGTGGGAGATTTCAAGCAGGCCATCCAGCAACTGGACTTCGCCAAGCGTCGCGCCGGCAGCAACTTCCCGCTCTCATCACGCATCGATGCACGCCAGCGTGAACTCATCGACCAGGAACGCATGATCAAAGACATGATGGGCTAAACCTTACAGCCACAAAAAAGCCCCGCTCTCGTCCATCGAGAGCAGGGCTTTTTATTGGACTAGCGGATTACTCGGCCAGCTTGAAGGTAATGAAGCTGGCACGCCCCTGACGCAGGACGCGCATCGACACCGAGCGGTTCTTCGGCAGCGCCTTGGCGATGTCGGTGAACTCTTTGGTGGAGTTGATGGCCTGGTTGTTCAGGTGGGTAATCACATCACCTGGTTGCAGGCCAATCAGGGAGGCAGGGCCGTCCTGGACTTCCTTGATCACTACACCGCTCTTGAGGTCGAAGCTCTTCTTCTGCTCGTCGGTCAACTCGACGACGGCAATGCCCAGGCGGTTGCTGCTGCGTTCGGCACCCGGCTTGCTGTTGCCCAACGCGTCAAGCGCCGCGCCTTCTTCCGGAATCGCGCCGACAGTCAGCTCAACGTTCTGGCGTTTGCCGTCGCGGATCACTTCCAGCTTGGCCTTGCTGCCGGCCTTGAGTGCGCCCACCAGGTGTGGCAAGTCCGCAGACATGACGATCGGCTGGCCGTTCATGCTCAGGATCACGTCACCCACTTGCAGGCCGCCTTTGGCTGCCGGGCCATCGTCCTGGATCTGAGCGACCAAGGCACCGGCTGGCTTGTCGAGACCGAAGGATTCAGCCAGGTCTTTGTTCACCTCCTGGATCACCACACCCAACCAGCCGCGGCTGACTTTGCCACCGGTTTTCAGCTGGTTGGAAACGTCCATGGCCACGTCGATCGGAATCGCGAACGACACGCCCATGAAACCACCGGAGCGGGTGTAGATCTGCGAGTTGATGCCGACCACTTCGCCCGCCAGGTTGAACAGCGGACCGCCGGAGTTGCCCGGGTTGATCGGCACGTCGGTCTGGATGAACGGCACGTAGTTTTCGTTCGGCAGGCTGCGACCGATGGCGCTGACGATGCCTTGGGTCACGGTGTGGTCAAAACCAAACGGCGAACCGATGGCGACGACCCATTGCCCGGCTTTCAGGTCCTGGGATTTGCCCAGCTTGAGCACCGGCAGGTCCTTGCCGTCGATTTTCAGCAGGGCCACGTCGGAACGTGGGTCTGTGCCTACCAGCTTGGCTTTCAACTCACTGCGGTCAGCCAGGCGCACCAGAATCTCGTCGGCATCGGCAATCACATGGTTATTAGTGAGGATGTAACCGTCAGGCGAGATGATGAAGCCCGAGCCGAGGGACTGGGCTTCGCGCTGGCCGCCACCACCACGAGGCGTGCGCGGCTGGGGCATGCCACGTTCGAAGAACTCCCGCAGCATCGGCGGCAGGCCTTCCAGGTCAGGCATCTGCTGGTTGGAGACTTTACGGTCCGGCAGCTTCTGCGTAGTACTGATGTTCACCACGGCAGGCGACGCCTGCTCCACCAGTTGGGTGAAATCAGGCAGCTCGGCCGCTTGCGCGGTAACGGCCTGACCCAGCACCAGCACCGTGGCGACTATGGATAGGTAAGACTTCAAACGTGGTATCGACATACAGCTCCCGTTACGACGAGCAGGGTTGAGCGACAGGGTTCAATAAACGCCGAAAAAACTGCGACCGACATTTTTGTTCCGCGAACAAAACAAGGCCAGGGCCGAGAAGCCCTGACCTATAAAAAACATAGGAGATTTTAGCAAGTGAAAAAAATGATCCAGACATTTCATGTCTCTCGGTAGAGGCAGGCATCGACTCTCTCCTGCGCAACATTGAAATATCAGGATGAACATAGGATTAACAACTCACGGCTTGGCGGGCATGGTGCCGCTGCGTAAAGACAGCGCAATTCGCTCGGCGGTGCCAATCGGGATTTCGCCGACGACGGTCACCATCACCTCGCCTTCCAGGGTATTCAGACGCCGCGATACGGCAACTGTCGGGCCCAACTGGGTGCGCGTCTCGGTCACGGTTGCGCCGTTAAGCGGCTCCAGGAACACCGAAAAACGCGCGAGGCCATCGTCATACATCAAGCTGCTGACAGTGACCTTGGTGTGGGAGTCTTTATGAGCGCTGGTGTTGACTAACTGAAAGCCTGGCGGCAACCAATCGAGGCGCCAATCCTGAGGGATCTCGACCTCCGGGGCCTTGGCGCTGGTCACAGCGACCGGCGTACATTCGCCGCTGGGCAGCAAATCACGATCATCAGGCACCGATGTATTGAGCCGGGTGAACTGGAATCGCTCCAGCAATTGGCCCTGATCATTAAGCAACAATGACTTCAGTGGCAACGCGGTTTCGCGATCCAGATGCAGCTCAAAACCATAGCGGTATTGATCGCGAGGGGTCACTGAGACGATCACCGCATTTCGACCGGCCACGCGCGATTTGCCGATGACGGCAAGGTCGTAGAACGCTTTGAGTTTTTGCGGATCAAGGGTGCGTGCTGTGGCGTTGGGGGAGGCCCCAAGCCCGGCAACCAGCGTGCCGCTCACGCATTGGGTTCGGCCATCCACGCGCAGGACTTCCTGGGCAGAACCATCGAGCTGCAGAAGCCGCTCACGGACCTGGCCATTCTGGACACGATGCCAGATGTCATGGGTAGAAAAACTACCGTTACGCTCGTAGATGAAAGTGCCTTGAAAGCTTTGTTGCTGCTCCGCCCGCCCAAGACGCGTCAGCCAGTCTTGGGCTTCGTCGGCATGGGCGGGGACTACAAACCAGCCACTGAGCAAAAGCGCAAGGAGCGGTATGGCGCGCATAAAGCTCCTTGGCGGACTAGCGGTTTTCCAGGCTTGCAGCACGAGCGTATGGCAGAGCGCTTTCAGTGCCTTTCAAGGCCGATTCCTGTGCGTGTTGGCGCAGGTAGCCAGGAAGACGCTGATCTTGCCAGCCGGATTGCCCTTGAAGTACACCGTTGGCCATAGGCCCGGTGGTATCGGAGCTTTCCTTGTAGCCGGCCAGTACGGCGGGACCCTTGACCTGCGGACCGGCCATGACCGGTTGCTGGGTCTGCTGGGCCAGCTCGGCACCGGCGATTTCGTCCTGGTTGTACAGGCGAACACCTGCCAGAACAGCGACGGTCACCGAAGCAGCGACTGCCAGACGGCCAAGGCTACGCCAAGGACCGCGAGCAGCTTTTGCCGGAACGGCTTCATCAGCCAACGCAGCAGAAACGGCCGCAGCAATATCCAGACGAGGGATTAGAAGATCCTTGTGCATCACCGCCCGAGCGACTTGGTAACGAGACCAGGTATCACGGGTTTCGGCGTCATCAAATGCATTAAGCACTCGACGAAGTTCCAGTTCATCCGCTTCGTTATCCATCACTGCGGACAGCGATTCCTGCAGGGCATCACGACTCATGGCGGTTCCTCTCTTGGCTGTCGCCGCTGTCTCAGTTTTCCTGCAACAACGGCTGCAGGGCTTTATCGATGGCTTCCCGAGCCCGGAAAATCCGGGAACGTACGGTACCCACCGGACATTGCATGACGCTCGCAATGTCTTCGTAACTCAGACCATCGAATTCACGTAAAGTTAACGCGGTACGCAAATCTTCTGGCAGTTGTTGAATAGTGCGATGGACGGTTCCTTCAATCTCGTCGCGCAGCAATGCACGCTCCGGCGACTCGAGATCTTTGAGGCCGTGATCACCATCATAAAATTCAGCATCTTCCGAACTAACATCACTATCTGGCGGGCGGCGACCGCGAGAAACCAGATAGTTCTTCGCCGTGTTAATGGCGATGCGGTAGAGCCACGTGTAAAACGCACTATCACCGCGAAAATTACCGAGTGCACGGTACGCCTTGATAAAGGCTTCCTGTGCAACGTCCTGCGCTTCATGGGTGTCGTGCACAAACCGCACGATCAACCCGAGAATTTTGTGCTGGTATTTCAGCACTAGCAGATCAAATGCCCGCTTGTCGCCACGTTGAACGCGCTCGACCAGCTGCTGATCCTCTTCCTGGGTTAGCATGAACACTCCTCGTAGTACTTGAAGGAGGCTTGCATAACTAATCGATCAGGCTTGCAAACATAGACTCGGGCTTTTCGCAAAAGTTCTCCCCCTCCAAGCAAGTTTCCGGTACGCACTGATTTGGCACACACGAAAAACGCAGCACGGGCTATGCCGGCTGCGCGAATAATCTGTCGCCAGTTTCCTGACGCACCTGACACAGGCGCCGATCAGCAAATCCAGCGTGTTCCCAGCTTTCGGGCATCCTGCTATTGAGTCGGGGCTTATGCAAAAAGTTCCCATCCCAATCGCTGTCAGTTTCATGAAAGCCGTGCAGTTCGTTGACCGTAGTCTCACAATGCCACGAATGCCCGGCTATTGTGCCGCTCCCCCCCTCTATATACTAGTGGGCCGTGTGACCCTTTGATTCGCCGATCCAGGCGTCCTGTTTGCGCCCCCTTCGGATCGCTTTTTGCGGAATCCTTCAAATGAGCCAACAGTTTCAACACGATGTCCTGGTGATTGGCAGCGGCGCTGCGGGCTTGAGCCTTGCACTGACCCTGCCGAGCCACCTGCGCATAGCCGTACTGAGCAAGGGCGACCTGGCCAATGGCTCGACATTCTGGGCCCAAGGCGGTGTCGCCGCAGTGCTGGATGACACCGACACCGTGCAATCCCACGTCGAAGACACCCTGAATGCCGGCGGTGGCCTGTGCAATGAAGAAGCCGTGCGCTTTACCGTCGAGCACAGCCGCGAAGCCATCCAATGGCTGATCGACCAGGGCGTGCCCTTCACCCGGGATGAACATTCCGGCACCGACGACGGCGGCTTCGAGTTCCACCTGACCCGCGAAGGCGGCCACAGCCATCGACGGATCATCCATGCCGCCGACGCCACCGGCGCCGCAATCTTCAAGACCCTGCTCGACCAAGCGCGGCAACGCCCCAACATCGAACTGCTGGAACAGCGGGTCGCCGTCGACCTGATCACCGAAAAGCGCCTGGGCCTGTCGGGCGAACGCTGCCTCGGCGCCTATGTACTCAACCGCGCCAGCGGCGAAGTCGACACCTACGGCGCCCGCTTCACGATTCTCGCCTCGGGCGGCGCGGCAAAGGTCTACCTCTATACCAGTAACCCAGACGGCGCCTGCGGTGATGGTATCGCCATGGCCTGGCGTTCCGGCTGCCGGGTGGCGAACCTGGAATTCAACCAGTTCCACCCCACCTGCCTGTATCACCCGCAAGCCAAGAGTTTCCTGATCACCGAAGCCCTGCGCGGCGAAGGCGCGCACCTGAAACTGCCCAACGGCGAACGCTTCATGCAACGCTTCGACCCACGAGCCGAGCTGGCTCCGCGAGACATCGTCGCCCGGGCCATCGACCATGAAATGAAGCGCCTGGGCATCGACTGCGTCTACCTGGACATCAGCCACAAGCCCGAAGCGTTCATCAAGACCCACTTCCCGACGGTGTACGAGCGCTGCCTGGCGTTCAACATCGACATCACCAAAGGCCCGATCCCGGTCGTCCCGGCGGCGCACTACACCTGCGGCGGCGTGATGGTCAACCAGCACGGGCGCACCGACGTGCCTGGCCTGTATGCCATCGGCGAAACCAGCTTCACCGGCCTGCACGGTGCCAACCGCATGGCCAGCAACTCACTGCTGGAATGTTTCGTGTACGCCCGCTCCGCCGCCGCCGATATCCTTGAACAACTGCCGCGCATTCCCGTGCCAGCCGCCCTGCCCCGCTGGGACGCCAGCCAGGTGACCGATTCGGATGAAGACGTGATCATCGCCCACAACTGGGACGAGTTGCGGCGCTTCATGTGGGACTACGTGGGGATCGTGCGCACCAACAAACGCCTGGCGCGGGCACAACACCGGGTTCGGCTGCTGCTGGATGAGATCGACGAGTTCTACAGCAACTATAAAGTCAGCCGCGACCTGATCGAGCTGCGCAACCTGGCCCAGGTGGCGGAACTGATGATCCGCTCGGCCATGGAACGCAAGGAGAGCCGGGGCCTGCATTACACCCTCGACTACCCGCAAATGCTGCCCGAGGCGCGCGACACTATTCTGGTGCCAACCACCTACGGCGGCTGAACTTCAAGCGCACCCGCAGGCGCCGATGCACATCGGTGGCCTGCGCATCCTGTGGCACACAGACCGAACGCACCCACCAGTCACCCTGCACCCGAAAGCGCAGCACCACGATCAACGGCAACGCCAGGCTGTCGGGGCGCAGTTGCACGCGGTGCCAGCCACGTGCGGCGCTCCACAGCTGCCAGCCATCCTCATCGCGACGCAGGCCGCGAATCGACGAACGGTGAGTGAGCAGGAGATGACGCGGCACCACCCAACCGGCATGGGCCAGGCACGACAAGGCGCCAAAGGCTGCAACCCACGGGGATACATCGAGAAACCACAACGCACCCAATGCGAACGCCTGGGCGAAAAGATAAACCGCCAGCAACTGCCCGGAGGCATGCCAGCGGCATTCGAACGTATTACTTAGGCTGGACACGATCCAGAATCATCCGAACCATGCGCTGCAGCTCCGGGTCTTCCGATTCGGCGCGTTCCATGAACCAGCCGAACATGTCCTGATCTTCGCATTCCAGCAGCTTGCGGTAGCAGTCGCGGTCGACGTCGTTGAGGTGCGGATAGACCTCCCTGACGAACGGTACCAGCAACACATCCAGCTCAAGCATGCCGCGGCGGCTGTGCCAGTAGAGGCGATTGAGTTCTACATCTTCGACCATGGAGCGCTCCTCAAATAGAGCGCAAGTATACAGGCCGAAGCTGCCCGGAACAGTCGGCTTTGGTCGGCCATACGGAAACTATCCATTTGCCGGGCGCCCCTCTATGATGCACTCATGACTTTTTAACCTGCGATGACCCATGGCTGACTCTGCTTTCTTCTGCCCCCTGTCCCACGAAGGCGTTCTCGCCGTCCGCGGTTCCGACGCTGCCAAGTTCCTCCAGGGACAACTGACCTGCAACCTCAACTACCTGAGTGACACCCAGGCCAGCCTGGGCGCGCGATGCACCCAAAAGGGGCGCATGCAGTCGAGCTTCCGCATTCTGCTGCAAGGCGATGGCGTGCTGCTGGCCATGGCCACCGAACTGCTGGAGCCGCAACTGGCAGACTTGAAAAAGTACGCCGTGTTCTCCAAATCCAAACTCACCGACGAAAGCTCCGCCTGGGTGCGCTTCGGTGTGTCGGATGCCGATCAGGTACTGGCCAGCCTCGGCCTCGAGCTACCCGCCGAAACCGACAGCGTGGTGCGCAGCGACGACTTGATCGCCATCCGCGTATCGCCAGGCCGCGCCGAACTCTGGGCCCCTGCCGCCCAGGCTGAAACGCTGCACAGCCAACTCGCCGCGCAATTGAACGAAGGTGAACTGAACCAGTGGCTGCTGGGCCAGATCCGTGCCGGCATCGGCCAGGTCATGCCTCAGACCCGCGAATTGTTCATCCCGCAAATGCTCAACCTGCAAGCCATCGGCGGCGTCAGCTTCAAGAAAGGCTGCTACACCGGCCAGGAAATCGTCGCGCGCATGCAGTACCTGGGCAAACTCAAGCGCCGCCTGTACCGCCTGAGCCTGGATGCCAGTGAACTGCCGGAGCCAGGCACCCCACTGTTTTCCCCGACTCACAACAGTGCCATCGGCGAGGTGGTCGTTGCCGCCCGTGCCGACCAAGGGATTGAACTTCTAGCGGTGCTGCAAGCCGAAGCAGCAGAGAGTGGCGATGTGCATGTAGGCACGTTGGAAGGCCCCGGTCTTCAGTTGCTCGACCTGCCCTACCAACTGGACCGTGATCGCGAGATCCAGCGCTGATCGTCGTACCTTTTTGCAACACCCTAGAGATCATGAATGAACATGCTGGCGGAAAAAGTCCAACAGGCGTTGGTTGTGGCCATCGATAACGATGACCTGGTTCTGCCAACGCTGCCGGAAGTGGCCCTGAAGATTCGTCAGGCCGCCGAAGACCCGGACATCAGTATCAGCCATCTAAGCAAAGTGATCGGCCGCGATACCGCCTTGTCGGCGCGGCTGATCAAAGTGGTCAACAGCCCGCTGTTGCGCGCGACCCAGGAAGTCACAGACCTGCACACCGCCATCACCCGGTTGGGCACCAACTACAGCAGTAACCTGTCGATCGGGCTGGTGATGGAACAGATCTTCCACGCCCGTTCCGACGTGGTCGAACAGAAGATGCGCGATGTGTGGCGACGCAGCCTGGAAGTGGCCGGCGTGAGCTACGTGCTCTGCCGCAACCACAGCCAGTTGAAGCCAGACCAGGCGGCCCTCGGCGGCTTGGTGCACCAGATTGGCGTGCTGCCGATCCTGACCTACGCCGAAGACCATTATGAACTGCTGGCTGACCCTGTCAGCCTCAACCACGTGATTGAAAGCATCCACCCGCTGCTGGGGGACAAACTGCTGCGACGTTGGGACTTCCCGGAAATGCTGGTGAACCTGCCCGGGCAATACCTCGACCTGGAGCGCGACTCCGAGCGCCTGGACTATATCGACCTGGTGCAGGTCGCCGTACTGTATTGCCACCGCAACACCGACCATCCGCTCGCCAGCGTGCCGCTATCGACGCTGCCTGCAATCAAGAAACTGCGCCTCGACCCGCACAGCGACGCCTTGCGCGCCGAGCTGGATGAAGCGCGGTCAATGTTTTACTGATCACCCCGCATTAAAACTGACCCGCACCTTCAACCCCGCCAACTCACCATCATGCAAGCTGATCTGCGCCAGATGTGCCCGGCAGATCTCACCGACAATCGCCAGCCCCAAGCCCGAACCCAAGCCCTGCTGACTGCGCCGATAGAACCGCTCGAATACCCGATCCCGCTCATCCAGCGGGATGCCCGGGCCGTCGTCTTCCACCTCAAGCACCGCCGGCGCCGTCACCCGCAGGATCACGTTGCCACCCGGCGGCGTGTGGGCCAAGGCGTTGTCCACCAGGTTGCTCAACAACTCGTTCAACAAGGTCGGCTCGCCTCGCAGCCACACTGGCTCATCGGCTTCCAGGGCCAGGGCCACGCCACGTGCATGGGCCAGCGGCGCCATGGCCATGCCCAATTCGCGAGCCAACTGGCTCAAGTCCAGCAACTGGGCCCCGCCTTCGGCAATCGCCCTGGCACCGTTTTCGATGCGAGCCAGCGACAGTAATTGATTGGCCAGGTGAGTCAGGCGATCAGTGCCCTGGGCGGCGGTTTCCAGGGTGGTGCGCCAGGTGGCCGGGTCTTCGGCCCGCAGGCCGAGCTCCAGGCGCGCCTTGAGCGCCGCCAGCGGTGTGCGCAGCTCATGGGCGGCGTCAGCAATAAACTGTGCCTGGCGCTCGAACTGCCCGCGCAGGCGTTCAGTGAAATGGTTGAGCGCCCGCACCAGCGGGCCCAGCTCATGCTGCACTTCCACCAGCGGCAATGGCCGAAGGTCATCGGGCTGGCGCTCTTCCACGGCCGTGCGCAAACGTTCCAATGGCCGCAGTGCTGCACTCACGGCAAACCACACCAACAGCAACGCGCCGACGGCCAACATCCCCAGGCGCAGCAAGGTATCGGCCATCAGACTGCGGGCCATGGCAACACGCGCCTCATCGGTTTCGGCCACGCGGATCTCTGCCATGCCGTTCATGTTCGGCTCGGAGACGGCCTTGAGCAGGCTGACCACTCGCACGTTCTGGCCCTGATACTTGGCGTTATAAAAGCGCGCCAGCGCCGGATAGTCATCGGTGCGCGGCGTGCCCGGCGGTGGGCCCGGCAGGTTCTCGTAGCCGGAAATCAACTTCTGGTGAATATCATTGACCTGGTAGTAAATCCGCCCGGCGCTGTCGTAGGCGAACGTATCCAGGGCCACGTACGGCACGTCGGCGCTCAAGGTCCCGTCGCGGTGGGACAGGCCGGCCGCAATGGTCCGCGCCGAGGCCAACAGCGTGCGGTCATAAGCCGTGTCCGCCGCCTCGCGCCCATTCCAGTAAGCGCTCAAGCCACTGGCGAGCATCAACACCACCAGCAACAGCGCCAGGTTCCACAGCAGGCGCCAGCGCAGGCTGCTGGGCTTATGCATCGCGGGCTTCCAGCAGATAGCCCAGGCCACGGAAGGTGACGATGGCCACCGGTTGGCCATCGAGTTTCTTGCGCAGGCGGTGCACGTAGATTTCGATGGCGTCGGGGCTGGCCTCTTCATCCAGGCCGAACACTTGGGAGGCCAGTTGCTCCTTGCTCATCACCCGGCCAGGACGCGCGATCAGCGCCTCAAGCACCGCCTGCTCGCGGGAGGTCAGGGTCAGCAGTTCGCCACTCAGGGTGAAACGCCGCGTATCCAGGTCATAAATCAGCACGCCACACGCCTGCTGCCGCTCACCGCCCAGCACGCTACGGCGCAGCAGGGCTTTGACTCGGGCTTCCAGCTCCGTCAGTTCGAACGGTTTGGCCAGGTAGTCATCCGCACCCAGGTTAAGGCCGTGCACGCGGTCTTTCACATCACTGCGTGCAGTCAACATCAGCACCGGCAGATTTTTCCCGCGGGCCCGCAACCGCGCCAACACCTCGAAACCGTCCATGCGCGGCAGGCCCACATCAAGGATCGCCACCGCGTATTCCTCGCTGCTCAAGGCCAGGTCCGCCGCCACCCCATCGTGCAACACGTCGACGGTCAAACCCGTGCTCTTGAGCGCCTGGGCGACACTTTCGGCTAGCTGCAAATGGTCTTCGACCAGAAGGACACGCATGGGTTTTTACCTCGTTCGGGGGTGGTCGACGCCACGCTTTGCCGGGGAGTTTACAGGCGCCACCTGTGCTGTGAAGCCCGAAAACATTGAAAGGCGGCTGAAAGGTTAGTGAAAGCTTCGCCCTTTAGCATCCAACCACGGTGGGTTTCGCCTGCCGAGCTATTTCACCCATAGCGCCCGAAAAACGCCTCGAAGCGTTTTCGCCAAAATAAGAACAATAAACGGAGTACACCCACGATGCTGCGCACACAGCCGCCTGCTCGTTCTTCTCGTTTCACCCAGACCGCCCTTGCCAGTGCTGCCGCCTTTGCCGGCTTTTCGCCCGTAGGCCAAGCCGCCTTTTTCGAGGACAGCACCGCCACCCTCGAAACCCGCAACATGTACTTCAATCGCGACTTCCGCGATGGCACCAGCGCACAACAATCCAAGCGCGACGAGTGGGCCCAGGGCTTCATGCTCAACCTGCAGTCGGGCTACACCGACGGCACCGTCGGCTTTGGCGTGGATGCCCTGGGCATGCTCGGGGTCAAGCTCGACTCCAGCCCCGACCGCACCGGCACCGGCCTGCTGCCCACCCACGATGACGGCCGCGCCGCCAACGAATATTCCAAACTCGGCCTGACCGGCAAAGTGAAGATCTCCGCCACCGAGCTGAAGATCGGCGCGCTGATCCCCGAGTTGCCGATCCTCAAGCCCAACGACGGGCGCATCCTGCCGCAGACGTTTGAAGGCGGCCTGTTGAGTTCCAAGGAGTTCAAGAACCTGGTGTTTACCGGCGGCCGCCTGAACAAGGCCAAAGACCGCGACGACACTCACTACGAAGACATCGGCCTCAATAACAAGAACAGCCGCTTCCTCAGCGGCGCCACCGGCAAGCATTTCGATTTCGGCGGCGTGGACTACAAGTTCGCCGACAAGATCACCGGCAGCTACCACTTTGCCCAACTCGACGACGTGTACCGCCAGCATTTCCTCGGCCTGGTGGCCTCACGGCCGATGGGCCCCGGCACCTTCGGCGCCGACCTGCGCCTGGCCGTCAGTGATGACACCGGGGCCGCCCGCGGCGGCAAGATCGACAACACCTCCCTCAACGGCCTTTTCAGCTATGCCCTCAATGGCCATAAGCTCAGCGCCGGCTATCAGCACATGTCGGGCGACAGCGCCTTTCCCTACGTGGACGGTAGCGATCCTTACCTTGTCAACTTCGTGCAGATCAACGACTTTGCCGGCGCCGAAGAACGCTCCTGGCAGGCACGCTACGACTACGACTTCGCCAAGCTGGGGATTCCCGGCCTGAGTTTCATGAGCCGTTACCTGTCGGGTGACAACATCAAGCTCAAGAACGGCGAGACCGGCAAGGAGTGGGAACGCAACAGCGAGATCAAGTACGTGGTGCAAAGCGGCACCTTCAAGGACGTGGCCGTGCGCCTGCGTAATGCCACTTACCGTTCCAACTACTCGGCCCGTGATGCGGATGAAGTGCGCCTGCTGGTGAGCTACAGCGTCGCACTCTGGTAACAGCCACCTCATAACAACAATGATGGAGATGAACATGACCCTTTCACTGCGTAAATTTGCCCTGACGGCCAGCTGCATGCTGTTCGCCAGCCAATTGCTGGCCGCCGAGCCCAAGCGCCCGGAATGCATCGCCCCGGCCTCCCCGGGCGGTGGTTTTGACCTGACCTGCAAACTGGCGCAGAGCGCGCTGGTCAACGAGAAGCTGCTGAGCAAGCCGATGCGCGTGACCTACATGCCCGGCGGCGTGGGTGCGGTGGCCTACAACGCCGTCGTGGCGCAGCGTCCGGCAGACGCTGGCACGCTGGTGGCGTGGTCCAGCGGCTCGCTGCTGAACCTGGCCCAGGGCAAGTTTGGCCGCTTCGATGAAAGCGCCGTGCGCTGGCTCGCGGCCGTTGGCACCAGCTACGGTGCTATCGCGGTGAAAAGCGATTCGCCCTATAAAAACCTCGACGACCTTGTTCAAGCGCTGAAGAAAGACCCGAGCAAAGTGGTGATCGGTTCCGGCGGCACTGTCGGCAGCCAGGACTGGATGCAAACCGCGCTGATCGCCAAGGCCGCTGGGATCAACCCGCGCGACCTGCGTTACGTGGCACTGGAAGGCGGCGGTGAAATCGTCACAGCGTTGATGGGCGGCCACATTCAGGTGGGCAGTACCGACATCTCCGACTCCATGCCGCACATCCAGAGCGGTGACATGCGCCTGCTGGCCGTGTTCTCCGAGGAGCGCCTGGACGAGCCGGAAATGAAGAATATCCCGACCGCCAAGGAGCAGGGCTACAACATCGTCTGGCCAGTCGTACGCGGCTTCTACCTTGGGCCAAAAGTCAGCGATGAAGACTACGCCTGGTGGAAAGCCGCCTTTGACAAACTGCTGGCTTCCGACGAATTCGCCAAGCTGCGCAACCAGCGTGAGCTGTTCCCGTTCGCCATGACCGGCCCGGAACTGGACACCTACGTGAAGAAGCAGGTGGCTGACTACAAAATACTCGCCAAAGAATTCGGCCTGATCCAGTAATCGCCCCCCTGTTCGTGCGGCCACGTCCCTGCACATCAGGGCCGTGGCCCAGGAGTTTTTCATGCTCTTACAACGCATTTTCGCTGCCGCGCTGCTGCTGGCCTGTGCTGGCCTGGCGCTGATGGCCTGGCCGTATCAGGCATCGTTTTCCTACGAGCCTGTCGGACCACGCGCCTACCCATTGCTGATGCTCGGACTGATGAGCCTGGCGCTGATCTACATGCTGTTTCGTCCACAACCCACCAAGCACACCGAAGACGAACCTGCACTGGACCGTCCGACGCTGATCAAGATCGGGGTTTGCGTGGTGCTGCTGCTGATATTCGCCGGCACCTTCGAATCCCTGGGTTTCATTCTCAGCAGCATGCTGATCGGTATTCCGATGGCCCGGCTGTATGGCGGCCGCTGGTTGCCTGGTGCGGTGATCATCACCTTGATGAGCGTCGGCCTTTATCTGTTGTTCGATAAAGCCATGGACGTACCGCTCCCCCTCGGCCTGCTCGACGTTCTGGAGAACTGATATGGATACGCTTGGCTATTTGGGCCAGGGCTTCGGCGTTGCGCTGACCCCTTACAACCTGGTGACCGCGCTGTGCGGCACCCTGATCGGCACCGTGGTCGGCCTGTTGCCAGGCTTGGGCCCGATCAACGGCGTCGCGTTGTTGATCCCGATTGCGTTCGCCTTGGGCCTGCCGCCCGAGTCGGCGCTGATCTTGTTGGCAGCCGTGTACCTGGGCTGCGAATACGGCGGCCGGATCAGTTCGATCCTGCTGAACATTCCGGGTGAAGCCTCCACCGTGATGACCACCCTGGACGGCTACCCGATGGCCCGCAAAGGACTGGCTGGCGTGGCATTGTCGCTGTCGGCCTGGAGCTCGTTCATTGGCGCGTTCATCGCCACCTGCGGCATGGTGATGTTCGCCCCGCTGCTGGCCAAATGGGCGATTGCTTTCGGGCCGGCGGAATATTTCGTACTGATGGTGTTTGCGATTGTCTGCCTGGGCGGCATGGCCGGTGACAAGCCGCTGAAGACCTTTGTCGCCGCCTTGATCGGCCTGTTCCTGTCCGCCGTCGGCATCGATGCCAACAGCGGTGTGTACCGCTTCACCGGCGACAACATTCACCTGACCGACGGCATCCAGTTCGTGGTGCTGGTACTGGGCCTGTTCTCCATCAGCGAGATTCTGTTGTTGCTGGAAAAAACCCACCACGGCCAGGAAGCCGTCAAGGCCACCGGCCGCATGATGTTCAACTTCAAGGAAGCCTCCTCGGTGTTCGTGGTGAACATTCGCTGCGGCGTGCTGGGGTTCATCATGGGCGTGTTGCCGGGTGCCGGTGCAACGCTGGCAAGCGCCGTGGCCTACATGACCGAGAAACGTATCGCCGGCGCCAGCGGCGAATTCGGCAAGGGTGACAAGCGCGGCCTGGCCGCCCCGGAAACCGCCATCGGCGCGGCCGCTTGCGGCGCACTGGTGCCAATGCTGACCCTGGGCGTCCCGGGTTCCGGCACCACCGCCGTGATGATCGGCGCCCTGTCGCTGTACAACATCACACCGGGCCCGCTGCTGTTCCAACAGCAACCGGACATTGTCTGGGGCCTGATCGCGTCGCTGTTTATCGCCAACATCATGCTGGTGATCCTCAACATCCCGATGATCCGTATCTTCACGCGCATCCTCGCCGTGCCGAACTGGGCGCTGGTGCCGGTAATTGCCATCATCACCGCGATTGGTGTGTATGCGGTTCACGCCACTACCTTTGACCTGTTCCTGATGATCGGCATCGGTATCTTCGGCTATATCCTGCGCAAGCTGGACTTCCCGCTGTCGCCGGTTCTGCTGGGCTTTATCCTCGGCGGCTTGATGGAGCAGAACCTGCGCCGGGCCCTGTCGATTTCCAACGGTGCAGTAGAGATCCTGTGGTCGAGCCCGATCACCTTTGGTGTCTGGGTACTGACTGCCATTATGTTGCTGATGCCGATCCTGCGTATCTGGCGCAAGCGTTCCCTGCAGCGTCGCGCCCTGGCCGATGTCTGAAGTCAGCTTTAAACAGTGGTGGGCAACACCGCTGGTCGGCCTGCTGGGCGGGTACCTCGCCAGCCAGGTCGGCTGGCCTCTGCCGTATATGGTCGGCTCGTTGCTGGCGATCATCCTCGTGCGCTGCCTCACACCCTGGCAGTTGGCAGAAATCCCCGGCGGCCGCAAATGCGGCCAATGGGTGGTGGGCATCGGCATTGGCCTGCACTTCACCCCGGTGGTGATGGAACAGGTGATGAGCCACTTCGGCCTGATCTTCTTTGGCGCGCTGGTCACCAGCCTCTCCAGCATTGTGGGCGTGTGGTTGATGCGCCGTAGCGGTGAAGACCGTGCCACGGCGTTTTTCTCCAGCATGCCGGGCGGATCGGGGGAGATGGTCAACCTTGGTGCCCGCAATGGCGCGGTGCTCAGCCGCGTCGCGGCGGGCCAGAGTTTGCGGGTATTGGTGGTGGTGCTCTGTGTGCCGGCGGCGTTCAAGTATTTGCTGGGGGAAGGTGCTCCGCAGTTGCATCCGGCGACGGTCGATTGGGCCTGGCTGGCGGTGCTGTTCCCTATCGGCGCGTTAGTAGCCTGGGGTTGGCAGCGCTTGCGTCAGCCGAATCCCTGGCTGTTCGGGCCGCTGCTGGTCAGCGCCATCGTCAGTATTACCTGGGACCTGCACATCGGCCTGCCCGACGGTGGCAGCCAGATCGGCCAGTGGCTGATCGGCAGCGGCCTGGGTTGCCACTTCAACCGGCAATTCTTCCGGCGCGCGCCGTTGTTCATGGGGCGTACGTTGATCGGTACGGCGTTGACCATGTTGATCGCGACACTGGCGGCTGTGGGCTTGAGTGCGCTCACTCAACTGGATCTGCGTTCGCTGACACTGGGCATGATGCCAGGCGGAATTGCGGAAATGAGCCTGACGGCGGAAACCCTGCAACTGTCGGTGCCGTTGGTGACGGCGATGCAGGTGATGCGTTTGTTGTTTGTGTTGTTTCTGGCGGAGCCGTTGTTCAGGCACTGGAACCGACAGCCCTGACCAGCCATCCGTCGGAACTGTCAATATTCACAGCTGGGCAAGTGGAAGGGCTGGAGGCTCAATCGTCCCAGCCCTGCCCTTTAGAGTCGGGCCTTCAGACTGACCTTCAGAGGGTAAGGTTTATGACCGGAAAATCTCCCCAGCCCCCCTTTCAAGCGACTGGAACACTGGACGGCGATGAGGAACCCAAAGGCATTATCAGCCTCATCAACGTTGCAGACACACCCAGCCGTATAGTGGTCAGCGCGGATGGGGCACGCCTCTACATCTCGAGTACGCGTGAATCTGTCATGGTCATTGATACTGCCAGCGATGCCGTCATCCACACCCTTGAAGGTCACGGCACCCCGCTGTGGATGGCCCTGCACCCCACGCAACCACAGATCTATATCAGCTACGGAAACCGCCCGGGCAACCCCGTGGTCGAGGTGATCAGCACCGTTACGTTTGACGTGATCGAGACGATCACGGGTTTTTTCCTCATCAATGGCATTGCGTTGAATTCGAGCGGATCGCGGCTGTATGTCCCCGACAAAACTGGCGAGCTGGATGTGATCACCACCGCCTCCCCTCAACAACGCGCCAAACTGAGATTTACCGTTGGCCCCGACATTGTCGCCGTCGCGCCCGGCAATGCCCGAGCCCACCTGGCCAACGAGCGGGCAGACTGGTTCGTCGTCCATCTCGGAACCCATCAATTGGTCACCAGCATCAATACGGGATTGGTAGCCACCCCATCAACTATCGCCCACGCAATCCACGCAGCTCGCATTTACATCCTCTATCCAAACGCGGGCTTGATTTATATAGGAGACACAACCACCTATCGCCAGAGCGAAATTCTCTCCCGCCTGCAACACCCCTGGGATATCGCGTTTAACAGCATGCGAGAATTCGCCTACGTCACCGAAACCGAAGGTGACCGGGTCAGCATCATCAACACCGGCAGCCAAAGCATCTCCGGTACATTCGAGGGGTTCAACAGGCCCAGGGGCATTGCGGCGACACGAGACGGCCGCACGGCCTATGTTGCCAACAGCGGCGACAACACCGTGGCCAGGGTCCGAATTTGAGCCACCGCGACACAAGACTCAGACCGACGGCAACACCCAATTGATCGGCGTCTCGCCATTCTGCTCAAGAAATTTGTTGGTGCGGCTGAAATGCCCGCAGCCAATAAACCCTCTATAGGCCGACAACGGCGACGGATGCACCGACGTCAGCACCAGGTGCTTGGTGGCGTCGATCAGCTTCTGCTTGCCCTGCGCATGGGCGCCCCACAGCAAGAACACCAGGTGCGGCTGATGCTCGCTCACCACTTCAATAATCCGATCGGTAAAGAACTGCCAGCCCTTGCCCGCATGGGCGTTGGCATTCGCGCGCTCCACGGTCATGGTGGTGTTGATCATCAGCACGCCCTGGTCGGCCCAGCTTTGCAGGTAGCCGTGGTTGGGAATGTCGATGTTCAGGTCGCGCTTGAGTTCTTTGTAGATATTGACCAGCGACGGCGGGGCCGGCACGCCCGGCTGCACCGAGAAGCACAGACCGTGGGCCTGGCCCGGGCCGTGATACGGGTCCTGGCCGAGGATCACCACCTTGACCTTGTCCAGGGGCGTTGAGTTGAGTGCGTTGAAGATCATCGGGCCGGGCGGGTAAATCTCCTTGCCGGCCGCGTGCTCCTGGCGCAGGAATTCCCGCAACTGGGCCATGTACGGCTGGTCGAACTCGTCACGCAGGGCGTGTTTCCAGCTGGGTTCGAGTTTGATACGGTCGTCGGTGGTCATGGTTGTATCCAGAAAAAACAATGGTGCGAACCCTAGGAAAGCCCACCCTGCTTGTCAATTGATCTGACGCAGAACCGGCACTTTCCCGTGAAGCGATCATACTGAACCTTCACTTTCTCGATTGAGGTCATGATGAACCTGCACTTCGAAGAGCTGATTGGCACCGGCGGCGCCCGCATTGGCATCGCCAGCCTGGACGCGGAAAAATCCCTCAACGCCCTGTCCTTGCCGATGATCCTGGCCCTGAGCGAACGCCTGGACGCCTGGGCCAAAGACCCGCAAATCGTCTGTGTACTGCTGCGCGGCAATGGCCCCAAGGCCTTTTGCGCCGGTGGTGAGGTGCGCAGCCTGGCCCAGGCCTGCCGTGAGCATCCCGGCGAAGTCCCGGCCCTGGCCGCGCAATTTTTCGCCGCTGAATACCGTCTCGACTACCGCCTGCACACCTATCCAAAACCGTTGATCTGCTGGGGCCACGGCTATGTGCTGGGCGGCGGCATGGGTTTGCTGCAAAGCGCCGCCGTGCGCATCGTCACCCCGAGCAGCCGCCTGGCCATGCCGGAAATCAGCATCGGCCTGTACCCGGACGTAGGCGCCAGTTGGTTCCTGTCTCGCCTGCCCGGCAAGTTGGGGTTGTTCCTGGGCCTGACCGGCGCCCACATGAATGGCCGCGACGCCCTGGACCTGGGCCTGGCCGACCGCTTCCTGCTGGATGAACAACAAGACGAGCTGCTCGAAGGCCTGCTGCAACTGAACTGGCAGGAACAGACCGACATGCAACTCAACAGCCTGCTCAAGGCCCTGGCCCAGGAAGCCACCGGTCAGTTGCCCGAAGCCCAATGGCTGCCGCGCCGTTCGCAGATCGACGAGTGGTTGGATGTAGGCGATGTGCGCTGTGCGTGGCGCGCCTTGAGCCTGTTGCGCGACCACACCGACCCGCTGTTCAGCCGCGCCGGCAAGACCCTCAGCGAAGGCTGCCCACTGACCGCGCACCTGGTATGGGAGCAGATCCAGCGGGCGCGGCACCTGTCCCTGGCCCAAGTGTTCCAGATGGAATACACCTTGAGCCTGAACTGCTGCCGTCACCCGGAATTCAGCGAAGGGGTGCGGGCGCGGTTGATCGACAAGGACCAACGGCCCCACTGGCATTGGCCGGATATCCATTTGATCCCCGAGGCCGTGGTGCAGGCGCACTTCCACAAGGTGTGGGAAGGGCGGCATCCGCTGGCGGACTTGTCGGACTATTGAGCGCCCGTCAGCGCTTTGCCGCCTCGAACGTGAAGGCACAATTATCGGGTTGACGGTCTTCGCACTGGAATGTGGGTTGCCCGAAAACATCAGTCCCCGGTTGCCAGTGCGTGGTCTCTGCCAGCGACATCGTGCCCCCGCCCCGGGCCGGGCCAAATCTCAAGGCAACCGTGTTACCGCGGACGGTTTTATAGATACACTTTTCCAGGTAGCCACGCTTGCGCTCACCCGACACCTGCGGGATAAAAATCGCCCCCACAAAGGTTTCCACGAGGTCCTGGCCGCTCATTGCCTGGCTTATCCAGAGGGACTCTTTATCAGCTCCCTGAAAGTGGTCATCAACGTAGCGCACGGTACTCGGGTAAGGGCAGCCTTGCGCCGCCGCCAATGCGCTGAAGCCTGAGAGAACAAAAAAGAATAAGTAAACTGGGCTGACTCGCATGGTATGGGCTCCGTCAGGCGATGCAGGAAACGACACGCCAAATAGCGTCCGCTCCCAATTAACTACTGTCGTAGCCCCATAGAATAGCTGTCAAATATGACAGTACCGACCAGCGGTCAGCAAAAACGGCGCCTAAGCGCCGTTTTTTCAATTAGTACGATCAGCGATGCCCGCCACGACCTCCCCCCTGGCCGCCTCGGCCGTCCTGACCACGCCCGCCGCCATTGCCCCAATGACCGTTGCCCCAACCCTGGTTGGGGTAAGGCCGGTAACCGGCTCGCGGCCCTGCAGGGTAATAGCGAGGCGCCGGCTGGTAATAACGCGGCGACGGGTAGTAACGCTGCGGTGGTGGGTAGTAACCCTGGCGGTAATGATAATAAGGACCGCCGCCGTAGTAGTACGCCGGCGCGGGCGCCGTGTAGACCTCGGAACCGTAGTAGGCCCCGCCACCACCGTAATAGGGCGCACACGCAGACAGGGTCAAACCGAGCAAAGCGATGAGAAGCAGTCGACGATACATGGCGGCCTCCTGGACCGCGGAAGAGCACACCCAGCGACGCTGGGGGGCGGCAAACAGCTTTCACTGCCTGACGAAATATCTGACATCAAAAAGCGAATCTGGTGCGATTTGGTAACAGCTTGATACATGTCAACACCCCCTTACTTTGCCTCAATGACAGCCCTGCCATGAAAACCAGCTCCCAGGATGGATTTTTAATCGGCATTGAAACTTCAACAATTCGAATGATGTCATTATGATGCCACGCAACAGCACGGACGCTCTAGTGCGGTCATCCTATCGTCATCAATCCGGATCTCAGCCATGAAACTCTCAACCAAACTGCTGCTTTCGTTCGTACTGTGCGCCTTCATCACGCTGGCAGTCGGGACATTGGGTATCAACGGTGTCAGCCGGCTGGCAACCGCCCTTGATTCAGCTTTCTCCAACAACCTGGTATCCGTCAGTAATACCAACGCTACCCTCAACGGCCTTGTTGCCCACAACCGGGGGCTGTATCGATTGCTGGATGCCAGCCGTGGTGATATTTCCTCACAAGACCGTGATCGTGTTCGCCAAGACATCGCCAATGAGTTGAAACGCAGCCAAACGGCTTACGCGACTTACCGCGCAACGCCCCTGGAGGATGATGAGCGCGCGGCGGGAGATACCCTGGACCAGGTTTGGGCGAAGTACGTCACCAGCTCCGAACAAATTATTTCACTGATTGACGCCGGCCACGCCGATCAAGCGCGCACGCTGCTCAACAGCAGCAACAACGAACTCTTCAGGCAATCCCGCGAGCTGCTCAAAATCATCGTCGATTCCAACAATCGCCAAATCAAGGAAGGTTCGGCAGAGGCCGACGCTTTACGTAGCAGTGCCTTGCAATGGATGATCGGCGGTATCGTCCTGGCATTTATTGTCGCGATCACCATTGGCCTATTGATTACCCGCCTCATCACCCACCCCCTCGCACAGGCGGTGCAAAGCGCACAACGTGTAGCACAAGGCAACCTGACGCAGGCCATCATCACTGATCGCAAGGATGAAGCCGGGCAGTTGCTGATGGCGTTATCCGACATGCAGGGGGGCTTGAAAAGCACCTTGCTGGAAATTTCCAACGCCTCTGACCAACTGGCCTCCGCAGCGGAAGAACTGAGCGCGGTGACCGACGAAAGTACTCGCGGCCTGACCCGCCAGAATGACGAAATCCAGCAAGCCGCCACCGCCGTAAACCAGATGACCGCAGCGGTGGACGAGGTAGCGCGTAATGCGGTGTCGACGTCCGAGGCCTCTCGCCAGGCGAATGCTGAAGCGGATGATGGCCGCCTGCAAGTGGACCAGGCCGTGTCCGGGATGAGTTCGATGGTCAGTGAGATCAATGATTCCACCCAGGCCGTGGTTGATCTGGCCGTGCAGGTTCGGGAAATTGCCAAGGTGGTGGATGTGATTCGTGGCATTGCCGATCAAACCAATCTGCTGGCCCTCAATGCGGCTATTGAAGCGGCGCGTGCCGGCGAGCAAGGCCGAGGCTTTGCCGTCGTGGCGGATGAAGTCCGGGCGTTGGCCCATCGCACGCAATCTTCCACCGTCGACATCGAAAACATGATCGGTACCGTGCAGCTAGGGGCCGATGGCGCCGTTGCGGCCATGAACAAGAGCCTTACCTTGGCCAACAACACCCAGACGATGGCGCAGAATGCGGGCGGAGCCTTGCAGCGCATCACCCACAGCGTGGCGAAGATCAACGAACGCAACCTGGTGATTGCCTCGGCATCCGAAGAGCAAGCCCAGGTTGCGCGGGAAGTGGATCGCAACCTGCTCAATATCCAGGACCTGTCGACGCAGACCGCTGCCGGCGCCCACCAGACCAACGCCTCGAGTCAGGAGCTGTCGCGATTGGCCACATCGTTCAATACCCTGGTGGCCAAGTTCCAGCTGTAGAAAAACCGCATTATCCATCGGGCCCGGGGGTTCGCTTCATTGCAGTGCAACCACGCACCAGCGCAATGCATGAACCCCCGGCGCCACGCCTCCATGCCTGTCGGCAGGCCTGTAAATCCGCGCCATTCCTCACTTGGCACGACTCTCGCTTTACCTCTCCCGTGCAAGAGTCATCACAGGTTCGCGGCACCACAATTTGCAATGGCTGACTAGGGTTCCGGCTCGCTAAGGCGAGTGGCTGGTCCGAGAGTTGGCGACCTCCAGTTGAGGTTACACGGCGGGATAAAAGCCCGGGAGACAAGCCACCGTTTACGGTGCCGCGTTGCTCCTGCTCGCCCTTGATCAACTGGAGAAGCATCCATGCCCTCGATACGTTTACCCGCCCTGCTCGCCGCCGCCTTTGCCGCCGTCGTGAGCTTTTCCGCCCAGGCCGCCCCCAAAGACCATTTCAGCGTGTGCTGGACGATTTATGCCGGCTGGATGCCGTGGGAGTACGCCGGCAGCCAAGGCATCCTCGACAAGTGGGCCAAGAAGTACGGCATCAAGATCGACATGGTGCAGCTCAACGACTACGTCGAATCCATCAACCAGTACACCGCCGGCCAGTTCGACGGCTGCACCATGACCAACATGGACGCCCTGACCATCCCCGCCGCCGGTGGCGTGGACAGCACCGCGCTGGTGGTCAGCGACTTCTCCAACGGCAACGATGGCGTGGTCATCAAGGGCATCGGTAAGACCGTCGCCGACCTCAAGGGCATGAACGTCAACCTGGTGGAACTCTCGGTGTCCCACTACCTGCTGGCCCGCGCCCTGGAGTCAGCCGGCCTCACCGAAAAAGACCTGAAAGTGGTCAACACCTCCGACGCCGACATCGCCGCCGCCTTCAACACCGACCAGGTCAAGGCCGTCACCACCTGGAACCCGATGCTCTCGGAGATCAAGGCCAAGCCCGGCGTCACCGAAGTGTTCGACTCCAGCAAAGTGCCCGGCGAAATCATGGACATGATGGTGGTCAACACCCAGACCCTCAAAGACAACCCCAAGCTGGGCAAGGCACTGACCGGTGCCTGGTTTGAAGTGGTCGCCTTGATGAACGCGAAAAACGCCGCCAGCACCGACGCCCTGGAACACATGGCCAAGGCTTCCGGCACCGACCTCAAGGGCTTCCAGTCGCAACTGGACACCACCAAGCTGTTCGCCACGCCCAAGGAAGCCCTGGCCTTCGCCACCAGCGCGCAGTTGCCCGCCACCATGGGCAAGGTCGCCGAGTTCTCGTTTAAACACGGCCTGCTCGGTGAAGGTGCCAAAGACACCAACGCCGTGGGCATGAGCTTCGCCAACGGCGTGACCCGCGGCGATACCGCCAACCTCAAGCTGCATTTCGACCCCAGCTACGTGCAGATGGCGGCCGACGGCACGCTGTAAGAGGACCCGGCCATGCGCCTGATCAACCGTCACCCGGAACGCTCCAGTCGCCTGCTGTTGGTGCTGCTGCCCTTCGCCTTGCTGCTGTTCGCCTACTTCGTGGGCTCGGCCGAGCGCCTGGCAGACAACCCCAACGACAAGCTGCTGCCCAGCGCCGCACAAATGGGCGACGCGGTGAAACGCCTGGCCTTCAGCGCCGACGCCCGCACCGGCGAATACGTGCTGTGGCAAGACAGCGCCTCAAGCCTGCGGCGCCTGGCGATCGGTCTCGGCATCAGCGCCCTCGCCGGCCTGTGCCTGGGCATCGCTGCCGGGACCTTGCCGCTGTTTGGCGCACCGTTGTCGCCGTTACTGACGGTGCTGTCGATGGTGCCGCCGCTGGCGATCCTGCCGATCCTGTTCATCGTGTTCGGGCTGGGGGAATTGTCGAAAGTGATGCTGATCGTGATCGGCATCACCCCGGCCCTGGCGCGGGACCTGGAACAGCGGGCGCGGGAAATTCCCGTCGAGTTACTGGTGAAGGCGCAGACCCTCGGCGCCTCCACATGGACCCTGATGCTGCGGGTGGTGCTGCCGCAATTGCTGCCACGCTTGCTGATTTCCCTGCGCTTGATGCTGGGCTCGGCGTGGCTGTTCCTGATTGCGGCCGAAGCCATCGCCTCCACCGACGGGTTGGGTTACCGGATCTTCCTGGTACGCCGCTACCTGGCGATGGACGTGATCCTGCCCTACGTGGTGTGGATCACCCTGCTCGCCTGGCTGATGGACTGGGGCCTGAAAGCCCTGACGCGACGTGCGTTCCCCTGGTACGAAGGAGCGCGGGCATGAGCTTTATCAGCGTCAACAACGTGTGGCAGCGCTATGGCGAGCAGGTGGTGTTGGAGCGCCTGAACCTGCAGGTGGCCGAAGGCGAATTCTGCACCTTGGTCGGGACTTCCGGCTGCGGCAAATCGACCTTTCTGCGCCTGTTGCTGGGACAGGAAATTGCCAGCCATGGCGAGATCCTGCTGGACGGTAAACCCCTGGCCGCCGAACCCGATGCCAGCCGCGGCGTGGTGTTCCAGCGCTACTCGGTATTCCCGCACCTGACGGTGCTGAACAACGTTGCGCTGGGCCTTGAACTGCCGCGCTCGCCGTTGCTCGGGCGCCTGTTCGGCAGCGCGAAAAAACAGGCACGGGAACAAGCGGCCGCTCTGCTGCATAAAGTCGGTTTGGGCCATGCCCTGGACAAGTACCCGGCACAGCTTTCCGGCGGTATGCAGCAGCGGCTGGCCATCGCCCAGGCGCTGATCATGAAGCCCCGCGTGCTGCTGCTGGACGAACCCTTTGGCGCCCTCGACCCGGGCATTCGCAAAGACATGCACCTGCTGTTGCTGGAGCTGTGGCGCGAAACCAGGCTGACGGTGTTCATGGTCACCCACGACCTGAGCGAAGGCTTCAGCCTCGGCACCCGCTTGCTGGTGTTCGACAAGGTGCGCCTCGACCCCCACGCCCCCGGCGCCTACGGCGCCCGTATCACCTACGACATCCCTTTGAACAGCGAGCGCCGCAAGGCGATCGCCGCTGAACTTGGAGCCACTTCCAAATGACCGACTCAACTCAATTGTTCCCACCTTTCGCCGAGGAAATGCTCCCCGGCGGCGGCCACCGTTCCTTTGTGCTCAAGCGCGGCCAACTGCTGCGCCTCACCGACATTCGCGGCGGCGCCAACGTCAGCCTGACCCTGCTCAATGCCAACGAAAAAACCGAGCGTTTGAACCTGCCCGACAGCCTCAAATGCCAACACACCGCCAAGCTCACCCGCGGCCATTGCCTGTACTCGGACATGGGCCGCGTGCTGGCCGCCATCACCGCCGACACCTGCGGCTGGAGCGACAGCATCGGCGGCGTGTTATGCGCCGCCGAAGTCGCGGAAAAATACGGCAAGGGCCGCTATCAAGAGCTGCGCAACGGCTTCTACCGCAACGGCACCGACAACCTGCTGGTGGAATTGGGCAAGTGGGGCCTGGGGCTGTCCGACCTGCTGATGACCCTCAACCTGTTCAGCAAAATCACCGTGGATGACACCGGCACGCTGCACTTTGCCGAAGGTAATTCCAAGGCCGGCGACTACATCGAACTCTACGCACCGATGGACACGCTGGTGGTGCTCACCGCGCTGCAACATCCCATGGACCCCAACCCCGAATACGCGCCGCAGCCGCTGAAACTCAGCTGGATGAACGCCGACCCAAGCGTCGCCGAACACTGCCGCACTTCGCGCCCGGAAAATGAGCGCGGCTTTATCAACACTGACCGTCTGTTCGCCTGAGGACCTGCCATGTCTATCGCACTCGCCAAACAACCGGACGCGGCCGTGTACCGCGCGACCATCCCCGCCGGCGAACCCTGGCTGATGGAAGTCAAGGCCGGCCAGACCCTGCGCATCCTCGACCTTGAGGGCAACCAGGCCGTCGACACGCTGTTCTACAGCCTGAAAAACCCCAAGGAACGCTACGACGTGCAGCGCACCTTGCGCCGGCAAAACAGCGTGTACCTGAGCACCGGCAGCGTGCTGTATTCCAACCTCGGCCAGCCGATGCTGACCATCGTCGACGACACCTGCGGGCGCCATGACACCCTCGGCGGCGCCTGCGCCCAGGAGAGCAACACCGTGCGCTACGCCCTGGAAAAACGCTACATGCACAGCTGCCGCGACAACTACCTGCGGGCCTGCGCCCACGATGGCCGGCTGGGCAAAAGCGACATCGGGCCGAACATCAATTTCTTCATGAATGTGCCGGTGACCGCTGATGGCGGGCTGACGTTCGAGGACGGGATTTCCGCCCCCGGCAAATACGTCGACCTGCGGGCCGAGATGGACGTGATCGTGCTGATCTCCAACTGCCCGCAACTGAACAACCCGTGCAACGGCTACAACCCCACCCCGGCGGAGTTACTGGTATGGAACTGAAAATCAAGCGATTGCGTCAGTGGTTGTTCGCCCTGTGCCAGGCCCGAGCCGGGCAGTGTCTGCGAAAACACTGAAGATCAACTGTGGAAGATGACCTGTGGGAGCTGGCTTGCCTGCGATAGCGGTGGATCAGCCAACCTATGGGGTGACTGCCCCACCGCCATCGCGGGCAAGCCCGGCTCCCACAGTTGATCTCCATTGATGTTGAAATTTGCGCTCCGGACGACCGTAGCGCCATCCACATTTGCGGGACGGCCCGCATCCCAGGACAAGGCCGAGCACTCATCGGCCTGCGGGGTTTTGCCATGTTCGAAAAACTGTTGATCGCCAACCGTGGCGCCATCGCCTGCCGCATCCTGCGCACCTTGCGCGAGCTGTCGGTCAAGGGCGTGGTGGTGTATTCCGAAGCCGATGCCGCCAGCCTGCATATCCAGCAAGCCGACGAAGCCTACAGCCTGGGCGAAGGCGCGGCGGCCGGCACCTATTTGTCGGTGGAGAAAATCCTCGCCACGGCCAAGGCCTGTGGCGCCACCGCGATTCATCCCGGCTATGGCTTTCTCTCGGAAAACGCCGCGTTCGCCGAAGCCTGCGAAGCAGCCAGTATCGCCTTCGTCGGCCCGACGCCGGAGCAACTGCGGGTGTTCGGCCTCAAGCACACCGCGCGCGCGTTGGCCAAACAGCACAACATCCCGCTGCTGGAAGGCACCGAGCTGCTCAACAGCCTTGACGCCGCGCTGCTGGCCGGGGAAACCGTGGGCTATCCGATCATGCTTAAAAGCACCGCCGGTGGTGGCGGGATCGGCATGCGCGTGTGCCACAGCGCCGATGAATTGCGCGACTGTTTCGAGGCAGTCAAACGCCTCGGCCAGAACAACTTCAGCGACGCCGGCGTGTTTATCGAAAAGTACATCCAGCACGCTCGACATCTGGAAGTGCAGGTGTTTGGTGACGGGTGTGGCGAGGTGATCGCCCTCGGTGTACGCGACTGTTCAGTGCAGCGGCGCAACCAGAAAGTGCTTGAAGAAACCCCGGCGCCGAACCTGCCCGACGGCATGGCGGATGAGCTGTGCCGTGCCGCCATCACCCTGGCCAAGGCCGTGAATTACCGCAGCGCCGGCACCGTGGAATTTATCTTTGACAGCGCCGATGGCCGCTTCTATTTTCTGGAAGTGAACACCCGGTTGCAGGTGGAACACGGCGTCACCGAGCAAGTGTGGGGCGTGGACCTGGTGCGCTGGATGGTGCAACTGGCCGCCGGAGAAATGCCGCCGCTGCGGGAACTGGACCTGAAGCCTAACGGCCACGCGATTCAGGCACGCCTGTACGCCGAAGACCCGGGCCGGGATTTTCAGCCGAGCCCGGGGCTTCTGACCTGTGTGGATTTCCCGATTGCTGAAGGCCTGCGCGTCGACACCTGGGTGGAGGCCGGTTGCGAGATCCCGCCCTACTTCGACCCAATGATCGCCAAGCTCATCGCCTGGGCGCCAACCCGCGAACAGGCGCGGCTCGACCTGCATCAAGCCCTGACCAGCAGCCAGCTGTACGGTGTGGAAACCAACCGTGATTACCTGCGGCAAATTCTGCTGGCTGCGCCGTTCGCCAGCGGCCAGCCGTGGACGCGCTGCCTTGAAGATTTGGTGTACCACGCCGACACGTTCGAGGTGCTGAGCGCCGGGACCCAAACCAGTGTCCAGGACTATCCGGGGCGCCTCGGTTACTGGGCCGTGGGCGTGCCGCCGTCGGGGCCGATGGACAGCCGCGCATTGCGCCTGGGTAACCGCCTGCTGGGCAATGCCGAGGGTACTGCCGCACTGGAAATCACCATGAGCGGGCCAATGCTGCGCTTCAATTGCGCGGCAGTGGTGGCGGTGACCGGTGCAGACATTGTGCTGCGCTTGAATGATGAAGCGGTACCGATGAACACCGCGTTGCTGATCCCGGCGGGCGCGACCTTGAGCCTGGGCACCATCGCCGGGGCCGGTGCGCGCAGCTACCTTTGCCTGCGCGGCGGGCTGCAGGTTCCGGATTATCTGGGCAGCAAAAGTACCTTCACACTAGGACAGTTTGGCGGGCATGGCGGACGGGCTTTGCGGGCGGGTGACGTGTTGCACGTGCTGCCGTTGGAGGATGTGCGTTGCGGCAACACGTTAGTGCCTGAACCGCTTGCCGAGGTGCGAACCCTGCGGGTGATCTACGGCCCTCACGGCGCGCCGGAATACTTCAAGCCTGAGTACATCGAGACGTTCTTCGCCACTCAGTGGGAAGTGCATTTCAACTCCAGCCGCACCGGCGTGAGGTTGATCGGGCCGAAGCCATTATGGGCGCGTACCGATGGGGGTGAGGCGGGACTGCACCCGTCCAACATTCACGACAATCCCTACGCGATCGGAGCGGTGGACTTTACCGGGGACATGCCGGTGATCCTCGGCCCCGACGGCCCGAGCCTGGGTGGATTTGTATGCCCGGTGACGGTGATCGAGGCGGACTTGTGGCAGTTGGGCCAGCTCAAGGCGGGTGACAAGATTCAGTTCACTCCAGTCGACCTAAAGACCGCCCGCACACTCGCCTTGGAATGGGATCAGGTGTGGGAGCCGGGCTTGCCCGCGATGCAGGCAACTCGGTCCGACAGGCAAGCCGAGGCGATGCTTTCGCGAGCAAGCCCGCTCCCACATTCGATTGAGTCGCCTGTGGTGTGTGATCGTTCCCACGCTCTGCGTGGGAATGCCGCTTGGGACGCTCCGCGTCCCGCTGTCGACGCAATGACGCAGAGCGTCACAGGATGCATTCCCACGCAAAGCGTGGGAACGATCATGTCGCCTGTTGTTCTGGACATCGGCCAAGCCGACACGCGCCTGGTCGCCCGCCTCGCCGGTGACACCCACCTGCTCCTGGAAATCGGCGCCCCGGAACTCGACCTGGTGCTGCGCTTTCGCGGCCACGCCCTGATGCAAGCCCTCGAAGCACAGGCACTGCACGGCGTCATCGACCTGACCCCCGGCATCCGTTCCCTGCAAATCCACTACCAGCCCGAACAACTGCCCCTCGCCGACCTCCTGGCCTTGATCGCCCGCGAATGGCACACCGTCTGCGCCAGCCAAAACCTGCAAGTGCCGTCGCGCATCGTCCACCTGCCACTTTCCTGGGACGATCCGGCCTGCCAACTGGCCATCGAAAAATACATGACCACCGTGCGCAAGGATGCCCCGTGGTGCCCGAGCAACCTGGAGTTCATCCGCCGCATCAACGACCTGGCCAACCTCGACGAAGTGCGCCACACCGTATTTGACGCGAGCTACCTGGTGATGGGCCTGGGTGACGTCTACCTCGGCGCCCCCGTGGCCACACCACTGGACCCGCGCCACCGCCTGGTCACCACCAAGTACAACCCGGCGCGTACCTGGACCGCTGAAAACTCCGTGGGCATCGGCGGCGCCTACCTGTGCGTGTACGGCATGGAAGGCCCCGGCGGTTATCAGTTCGTCGGGCGCACCTTGCAGATGTGGAACCGCTACCGGGAAGTCGCGGCGTTCGATGGCAAACCCTGGTTGCTGCGCTTCTTCGACCAGATCCGCTTTTACCCGGTGAGTGCGGATGAACTGGTGCAGATTCGCCGGGATTTCCCCCTTGGGCGGTTTGAACTGAACATCGAACACAGCCAGTTGAACCTGACGGATTACCAGGCCTTTCTCGCGCAGCAAGCCGAAAGCATTGGCGCGTTTCGCGGGCAACAGCAGCGCGCGTTCAACGCCGAACGCGAACGCTGGATCGCCAGCGGCCAGGCGCATTTCGACAGTGAGGAACTCGCGGCGCCATTGGGCGACGACACGCCGTTGCAGGCCAACGAATACAGCATCGACAGCCACATCGCCGGCAATCTCTGGCAAGTGCAGGTGAGCGCGGGTGAACGCGTGGCGGCGGGTGATGTGCTGGTGATCCTGGAGTCGATGAAAATGGAAATCCCGGTACTCGCGCCGTTCGCCGGCACCGTGCGGGAGATTCCCGTGCAACCGGGCAGCGGCATTGGCGCCGGGCAACGGGTGGTGGTGCTGGAGCGTGATTTGCAATAACGCCTCGGGGCTGTATCGTGCAAGGCACACCGGGTTTCACCGGGACCTTGTCCGATACAGCCTGAACCGACCGATGACCACGCCAACCCTCTGCCCCGCCTGCGGCGCCCGCAACGACTGCGCCCTGGCCGACCCGCGCACTGCCGACCAGGCCTGCTGGTGCTACAGCGTCAGCATCGACCCCGCCGTGCTTGAAGCCTTGCCGCCGGAACTGCGCAACAAAGCCTGCCTGTGCCCGCGCTGCGCCCAGGCGGACGAGCAACTGCGCGGCGCCGAGCCCACGTAATGCGTGTCGACCGTTTCCTCAGCAACCTGCCCCGTTTCAACCGCAAACAGGTTCGCCTGTTGCTGGTGGAACGCCGGATTACCGTCGATGGCCAATTCGTCAGCGATCCGCATCACCCGGTCAGCGAGTTCAGCCGTGTGCTGCTGGATGACGAAGTGCTGCAAGCCGGCAAACCCGCGCGCTACTTCATGCTGCACAAACCCCAGGGCTGCGTGAGCGCCACCGCCGATCCGCAACACCCCACCGTACTCGACCTGCTGGATGAGCCGGACAAGCACGAGCTGCACATCGCCGGCCGCCTGGACTTCAATACCACCGGCCTGCTGCTGATCACCAACGACGGCCAATGGTCGCGCCGCCTGACCCAGCCGCAAACCAAACTGCCCAAGGTGTACTACGTCGAGACCGAGCAGGACATTGGCCCGGAATACGCCGCCACCTTCGCCGCCGGCCTGTACTTCGCCTTTGAAGACCTCACCACCCAACCGGCCGAATTGGAGCTGTTGGGCCCCAGAACGGCGCGCCTGAGCATCATTGAAGGGCGTTATCACCAGGTGAAACGCATGTTCGGGCACTTCGACAACAAAGTGACTCGCCTGCACCGCGAGCGCATGGGGCCACTGGCATTGGACTCAGCCCTTGCCCCAGGCCGGTACCGGGCGCTTACGGACGCTGAAATCCAACAGGTCTGATGACCGTTCAGCCGATGATGGCAAAAAACCACGGCGTCGACTGGCGAACTGGCATCCCTGATGCTTGAATCAACCGAGCCAGCCGCAATCTGACTGGTGAGTCACCCCTACCTACAAGAAACACTTTGCCCGTCCGCACGCTTGATCTGCGGGCACCTCACGGCAAATTGCCCGCCATAACAACACCCGTCGGCCAGCCAGTACCGGATCGACATGGGCCCTCACTTCCAGGCGTATGCCTACCTGTCACAAAGCTCGTGCAGAGTGATCTGCGCGCATTACCCGCTTGCCAGGAGTCTTACGACATGAGGCCAGAAATCGCTGTGCTGGATATACAGGGTCAGTATCGGGTTTACACGGAGTTCTATCGCGCGGACGCAGCTGCCAAGACCATCATCCTGGTCAACGGCTCAATGGCCACCACTGCGTCTTTCGCCCAGACCGTGAAAAGCCTGTACCCGACATTCAACGTGGTTTTGTACGACCAGCCCTACGCCGGTCGCTCAAAAATCCACAATCGCCACGAGCATATGCTGACGAAAGAAGTCGAGGGCCAGATCCTTCTGGAACTCATCGACCACTTCGCCGCCGAACACGTGCTGTCCTTTTCCTGGGGCGGCGCCGCGACCCTCGTCGCCCTCGCCCACCGCCCGCGTCGTGTGGAAAAGGCCGTGATCAGCTCGTTCTCCCCGGTGATCAACGCCCCCATGCGCGACTACCTGGAGCGCGGCGTCGACTACCTCGGCAACCTCGACCGCGACCGCGTGGGCCACCTGGTCAACAGCACCATCGGCAAACACCTGCCGTCGCTGTTCAAACGCTTCAACTACAAACACGTGAGCAGCCTGGCCGAGCATGAGTATGGGCAGATGCACTTTCACATCAGCCACGTGCTCAACAGCGACCGGCTGTGCTACCTCAAGGCGGCGAAGCAGATTGATATACCGGTATTGTTCTTGAACGGCGAATGGGACGAGTACACCAGTGCCCAGGATGCCAAGCTGTTTGGGCAACATATTGCGAAAAGCAGCTTCGGCACGATTCAGGCGACCGGGCACTTTCTGGATATGGAGCACAAGGCCGCGAGCCGGGATAGCCGGGAGGCGTTGATGGGCTTTTTGAGGCCGGAACAGCAGCCAAGCCGGTTGCGGTACCACGCGTCACAGCCACAGCATGCGTTTGCCGTATGAGCGGTGGGGTTGTGGGTGGGCTGGATTTCCATAGGGGTCCGCCTGCCCACGACCGACCGTTGCCACGTAAAACACAGAATTTTCGAAGAAAAACTTCAAATCCGTGAGCACATCTGGTACAAAGTCAGCCGCTCTGAGCGGGTATAGTTTAGTGGTAGAACGAAAGCTTCCCAAGCTTTAGATGAGGGTTCGATTCCCTCTACCCGCTCCACTCAGATTTTGGTCCTGCGTCAGGCTGGTTTGACGGGGGATGTGTAAAAAACCGGTCCTTGGTGGCCGGTTTTTTTATGCTCGAAATTTGAGAGGGCTGCCGATCACCGAACAACCTTGAAATAGACAAGCTCCGGATCATCCTCATCCAGATTCTCAATAACGCCACTGCGCAAGAATCCAGCCTTGGACATGAGTTGCTGTGAAGCGACGTTTGAGCGGTTCGTTGAGGTAAAGAGCTTGTTCGTCTTACACGCGGATTCAGCAGCAACAAGCAGTAGAAGCGCGATGCCTTTGCGCTGGTGTGCGGGAGAGATAACCACCAGTGAAACAAAGCCATTCCCGAAAAAATCATGGGTAAGTACGAGATAGCCGACGACGCTGCCAGCGTCCACCGCAACCAGGCATTGACCCTTCTCAACAGCCTCGCGAATAAGCTCGCCGCGGCTGACATTCGATTTCGCGAAAGCGTCGAGCTCAACCAAGTCACTCAAGTCTTCAAGCTTTGCCTCTCGGGTGAACGGGGTTGTTTCTGCTTCGCTGTTCCAGGTCATCGGTGCGAACTCCCAACACATCAAAATCGGCTGCCCTTCCCTTGGTATGTGCGGCCTGGAAGGGAAAGCCTTTTATAGAATCAAGAAACGCGATCCACTCGGTCCTGCACGGCTTCTACCAGCAAAAGCCCCAACTCAATCATTTGCTGAATCGCCAAGGCCAGGGAGCGATGCTCGTCTGGCAGGTTATCGGCAAATTCATTGGTCATTGCCCCCGCGCCTGCAATGGTTTCGTAGGCGTTGGCGAGCAATGCATCGGTGCCGATTTCGGGACGTACGCTGAATATTCTTACGGGTGAATTATACGAGTCAGTACACATCTGTTGATCCTCAAGAAGGACCACCACCCAGTACAACGGAAATAGGGTGGCAGCTGTACACAGGTTAGTAGACCGGGTAGCTTTCAAAACCGGCGCGCCCGAAGACGCCCTGCGCACAGCCACCGTCAAGTACAGGCACTGAAGTGCCTGACTGATGGGACAGCCATACGCCAAAAGCTACAACGGGCTACTAAACCCGACCGCTGATGGGCAGCGGCTGACGAACCTTAAAGAGGTCGCCCAAGGCGTACAACCGGGACGATTCTGATGGTTGTGTAGGCAAAGCCGCAAGATTCATCACTGCTTACTCGCCCAAATAAGCCGGCAATCTCTGGCAACAAGAAAGCAGCCGCTAGCATTTGAACTAGCCACCTCACTCAGATCATTCTCCGGAACCTCATCGCACCAACGGGTGAGAAACCAGCCACGAAGAATTGATCATGAACCAAACACTTACGGCATTTGATATGACGACACTGCTGGACACTGACGAAGCCATCAACGAGTACGTTTCTCAGGTTTTGGCTGACGGCGACAATGGGGAATTTCTCAGAGCGGTCAGCTATGTGACCGAGACTCGCAAAAAAGCAGAAACCTTCCATATTTCCAAGTTTGAACCATGAAAGACGCATACGATTTCAGCACCGGCAAACGTGGTGCCATCGCCAGCAAAGTGGGCAAGGAGCAGATAACGATCATGCTGGATGAAGCAGTGATTGAAGCTATCCGCAAACGCGCTGAAAGCTCTGGGACCGGAAATCAAACGGTGATCAACACCCTTCTGCGGCAAGCACTAATTCCTCTGGATGGGCAGTGATTTTTCGTGGCACTCAGGCAAGGCCATCGCAGCCTCGCCAAAGCTCGACAACTCCCACATTAGAGCGGTGTCGCTCCCAAATTTGGAATGCACTTCCTGTGGGAGCCGGGCTTGCCCGCGATGCAGGCGGCGCGGTCTGCCAGGTACACCGCAGCGATCCCATCGCAGCCTCGCCAAGGCTCGACAGCTCCCACAAGGAACTGAATTCACCATCCGAAAAGACGGCTATCTCTCGAGCACTACACCCCGCTGCACCACCCACGCCAACGGCAAGGTCAGCAACAACATCCCCGCCAATACCATCACCGCCACCGGCACGCCCATCGAGTCCCCCAAGCCGCCAAACAGCACCGGCGCCAGCGCGCCACCACCGATGGTGCCGGTATAGAACACGGCAAACGCCTGTTCCCGTTTCCCCGCGCCCGCCAGGTCCGGCACCGCGCCGTACAGCACCGACGACGTGCCGTTCAACGCGAGCCCCAACACCGGCAACATCACCATCAAACTGGTCAACGGCAGGTACACCGCCGCAACGATCAACAGCGCGGTGCTGGTCTCCGTCAGCCACACGGTTTTCATCATGCCGATACGTGCGCCGAGGTAGCCGCAAAGCAACTTGCCGAAGGCGCCGCCGATAAACAGCAGGGTCAGCGCCAAGCCGATGCCTGCGGTGCCGGCGCCTTTGGCCTGCAGCAGAAAGGGCAAAAACGTGAGAAAGCCCATGCGCACGGCACTGTCGAGAGTGCCCGTAACGACCAACGCACGCAGGCCGCTGACGGAGCCGCTTCCTACCAGTGCCTTGGCGGTTTTCCCGGAAGTGGACGCCGCGGCCTGCGTGGGGATCAACCACCACAGCACCCCCGCCGCCGCCAGCCCCAGCAGGCCCAAAAACGTAACACTGGCGCGCCAGCTGATGACCGTCAGCAACAGCCCCACCAACCCGGGAACCAGGGTTTTGCCGATGTCCCCGGAGAAGTTGTATTGAGACAGCGCTTCCTTGACCCCACCACCGTTCTCGTAGGTATCGGTGATCAGTGAAGAAGCCAGCGGGTGTTGAGTACTCGCCCCTAGGCCACCCAATAGCAGCGCCAGCAATAACATGCCCAACCCGGTCGCCTGCCCCACCAACAGATAAGCAACACCGGCAAGCGCCGTGCCGCCCACCAGCATCGGCGTGCGTCCCCAGCGTTTGGCGGCGCGGCTGGCCATCAGTTGGAACACCGCCATCATCCCGGAGTACGCCCCACGCAGCAGGCCGATCTGGGCGTAGGTCATGCCGAACTGCGCTTGCCAGATCGGCAGCAGCACGTAGATCACATCCGTCAGGCCATCGTGAATCGCATGGGCGCTGCAGCCGGCGATCAACGAGCGGCGACGGGCGGAAGTCTCGGGTACGGGCACGGCAACGGCGTCGTTCATGAGGTCTTGCTCAGTTCAGATTGGAGGGGCTTCCAGCCCGTCAGGGCGATCAGCAGTGACAGCAACTGGAAACCGATGATCAGCGCTACGCACCCCGTCCAGCCCCAGCGCCCCCAGATCAGCGCCGGGACGATGGCGCCAAAGCTGCCGCCGAGGTAATAGCAGGTGAGGTACAGGCCCACGGCGCCGGCCTTGTTGTGGCGGGCGGTGGCGGTGGTGAAGGCGCTGGCGGCGGCCTGGGCGAGGAATACGCCGGTGGAACTGAGGGACAGGCCCAGTACGATGCACCACAGGGACGGCACCAAGGTCAGGGCCGAGCCGCAGACGCCGAGTGCCGCAGCCGCCGTCAACAGTTCGGATTGCGGGCGGGATTTGCTCAGGCGCCCGGCGATGGGGATCACCACCAGGGCCAGGAGGAACACCATGTAGAGAGTGCCCAGCGCCGCCGGGCCAAGGTCGAACGGGGCTTGGCTGAGGTAAAGGCCGGCGTAGGTAAAGGTCGCCACTTGGGAGAACAGCACGCAAAATCCTACGGCGTACGCCGCCAACAGCGGAGCGCCGAGTACATCGCTCCAAGTGGTTGCAGGTCGTGCAACGGGGGGAGGATTGTCCGGCAGCAGGAACTGGATAAATCCGCCCACCATCAGGCTCAACACTGCCAACAGCTCAAAGGCCTCACGCCAGCCGACATACTCGATCATCACCCCGGTGACGAAGCGCCCGGCAAACCCGCCGAGCACGGTGCCGGCCACGTAGAGGCTGGTGACTTCGGTCACGGTGCCGCCGCGCCAACGATCACCGATATAAGCCACGCTGGTGGCAAACACCACGGGGATCAGCATGCCTTCGATAAACCGCCACACCAGCAGCTCGGCGAAGCTGCTGGCATAGGCAGTCATCAGCGCCGGCACCGCCAGCAACAGCGCGGCCACCGAGATCACGGTGCGTTGCTCAAACCGCCCGGTCAGGCGGCTGACAAAGGGCGCAGTCAGCGCCACCGCCAAGGTGGTGACAGTAATGCTCCAACCGGCCGCCTTGGCGCTCACCTCAAAGTTGGCGGCAAGCGTCTGCAAAATGCTCTGGGTGGCGTAGAGGTTGAGAAACGCCGCGCAGCCACACAGGAACAGGGCAAGACGGGCACAATGCAGGCGCGGTTTCATGAAACCTCTCGTTTTATTATCTGAGGCCTTTATAGAATGACCCGCACACCCGAGACCAATACCGATTTCGAACCGATCAATACCCTGGGGCCAGGATGCTCGACCTACGCAAGCTGCGTTACTTTCTGACCGTCGCCGAAGAATTGCACTTCGGCCGCGCCGCCATTCGCCTGCACCTGGCCCAGCCGCCGTTGACCCGGCAGATTTCCGCGCTGGAGGCTGAACTGGGGTTTCGTTTGTTCGACCGCACCAGTCGCACAGTTTCGCTCACGCCTCAGGGCCGCTCGTTCCTGCCCTACGCACGGGCGGTGCTGGAGCAGGTCGACCTCGCCGAAGTCATCGCCGGCAAACTGGCCGCAGGCACCGCCGGGCAACTGGCGCTGGGTTACGTGAGTTCCATAGCCCTGTCGGACTTGTTCAGCCAGGCGATTCAAGCCTTCGCCCAACGTTTTCCCGATGTGCAATTGACGCTGGTGGAATGCGCCTCCGGCAGCCTGGGCGCACAGGTGGCGGATGGGCGACTGGATATCGGCCTGAGCCGGTTACTGCCCCAGGACGGTCAGACTGAGGTGCAAGCCTTGTCGTTGGGTGAGGAGCGGCTGGTGGCGGCGGTGTCCAGCGACAGCCCGTTGGCCAACCAGGCGGCGGTCAGCCTGGCGCAGTTGAGTGGGTATCCACTGATTCTGTTCCCAGCCGATTATGGCTCGGGACTTAACCAGTCCATTGAGCAGCTTTACCGGGGCAAGGGTTTGCCACTACGGGCCGGGCCGTCGGGGCGGCAAATCACGTCGATCATTGCACTGGTGGCGGCGGGCCAAGGTGTGGCGCTGGTGCCGGAATGTACTCAGAGTTTGATGAATAAGGGCGTGACGTATCGGCCGTTGGTGGACGCGGATGCGTATGCTCGGTTACTTGTTCTGACGCGCAACGGTGGGAGCAGCTTGATGGTTACGGCATTTTTGAACGTGATTGATGAGTTGCTCCAGGCTCGTCAGCAAACCTGATTGCTCTGCCGAAAAACCTCGCAATACCTCCGCCGGGCGCCGTCCCCACACGCTCATACACTGCATACACCACCTACAACAACATCGGTCGTCGACCGCTGGTAGGTAGAGTGTTGATAATTTATCTTCAGTGGTTATAGTCTCCACCAACACACACCACAAGGAGGTGATGTGGACAGCCGTTATTTGATAGGTCACATCGTTGCGGATGGCTGGTACCTGGTGCGAATCAGAGGCAGCCATCATCATTTCAAGCACCCGACAAAGCCGGGGCTTGTGACGATTCCCCATCCTAAAAAGGACCTGCTGGACAAGACCGCAAAGAGCATTTTGAAACAAGCTCTGCTCAGCTGATACGTTCGTGGAGGACAACAAACATGCTGTACCCAATCGCAATTTCAACCGGTGACGAGGACCATGCCTGGGGTGTGGAAGTCCCGGACATTCCCGGTTGCTTCTCAGCTGGAGATGATCTGGACGACGCCATGGCCATGGCCCGCGAAGCGATCGAAGGCCACTTCGAGATCCTCGCAGAAGACGGTGCGCCCATTCCTACAGCACAGAAAGTCACCCTTCATGCCGCCAACTCGCAATATGCCGGCTGCACGTGGGCGGTGGTGGATATTGATGTCACCAAGTACCTGGGCAAGGCACAGAAACTCAATATCACGTTGCCCGGCTACCTGCTGAACCGCATTGACGAATACGTCCTGCATCATCCGGAAGAAAAAAGCCGCTCGGGCTTTCTTGCGTCTGCTGCCCTCAAGGTATTGCAACAGGACCGGTAACAGCACTTCAAGGAACCGCGCAATGCTCCCTCCCTCACACCGCACGCCCAGCCCCGTACTGCGCAAAGTACTGGGCTGGGTGCTGGTCGCGCCTCTGCTGCTCTCGTTTCTCAGGCTGCCCTTTCCGCTGGGGCTCGTGCTGGTGCTGGCGTCCATCACGGCCTCCGTTTATGGCGCCCGGTTTGCCCAACTGCATGCCAGCCGACGTGTAACCGTAGGTGCCGTGATCATCACGCTGCTCAACATCGCTTCATTTTTTGTCATCGGCACGGCATCGGTACTCAAGGCGCTGTACTGGTTCTCGTGGCTTTATTGGTATCCGTATTACGCCGATTGGGTTTACTGGAACTTCTAAGTCGTTCGCGAATTCGACCGCAAGAAACGTAGTTCCACCATAGGCCAGCCTATCTACAGTAGAGCCATACCCACTCAAGGAGCCCGACCATGTCCTATGAATACCAATACATGCCTTCCCCCGTCGGCCAACTGACCCTCGTGGCCCGTGACGGAAAGCTCACCGCTATCCTCTGGGAAAAAGAACGCCCCAACCGCGTTCGCCTGGGTGCCCTGCAAGAGGCCAATAACAGCCCGGTGTTGCAGGAAACCGAGCGGCAGTTGAAGGAGTATTTCGCCGGTACCCGCAACCGTTTCGAGCTGGAACTGGACTTTGCCGGCACCGACTTCCAGAAGAAAGTCTGGCAGGCGCTGCTGACCATCCCGTTCGGACAGACCCGCAGCTACAGCCAGATCGCCGCACAGATCGGTAACCCCAAGGCAGTGCGTGCGGTGGGCGCAGCCAACGGACGCAATCCGATTTCGATTGTTGCGCCGTGCCATCGGGTCATTGGTGCTTCAGGCGGCTTGACCGGTTTCGCCGGCGGGCTTGAGGCCAAGCAGTACCTGTTGGCGCTTGAGGATGGCGTTCAGGCACAAACGCCATCCGGTTCCGCTTGAACCACGGCCCCGCGTATGAACGCCTGATATTCGAACAACGGGTTGAAACCCTGCTTGCGATAAAGCGACACCCCCTGTGGCGCTGCCTCAAGAAAGCAGTGCCGGGCGCCCAGGGCCTGAGCGTGAGCCAGTGCCGCGTGAATCAGTTGCGTGGCATAGCCTTTACCGCGCCAGGCGATCTCAGTCGCGATGTCATTAAGCCGGGCCACGCCATCGCACATCGATAACGTCAACGCACACACCACACCGACGCTGACTGACAGTGTGAAGTGGTAAAGGCCTTGATCGCTGTCCAAGGCTCTCTGATGCCGTGCCTGGTAGTGCGCGATGCCGCTCTGCTGCAGCGCGTACGCACTGCCAATCGGCCCGGCCCACTCGCTCAAGTGCCGAGTCAGGTGGATGTTCAGGTCGCTATCCCTCGACACCGGGGTAAACGTCGATAGTTCCAGGACCATGGCTGTCGTCCGCTCTACTGCAACAAAGCCCATCCCTATCAGCACCTCACCCAGGCCCTCCACCTTGTCTTGATGAATCAAGACACGAGTCGCCAGTGGGGTACGGCGAATCAGCTCCAACGGAGCGTCCATCGAGTGGTCCAGTGCCGAACTGCCCACCAGGACAAACAGCAGGTTCCAGGGGACAGGATGCTCGTCGGAAAAATATGCATTTACGCAGGCGCTGTAGCGGTGAATCAGCGGGCAGAGCGCCGTTAAGAAATGCTCTTCGGTATGGTAATAAAGAGCGGCCAGATCGCAGGTTGCGGTGGAATGCATGGGGCAGGTCCGGACAAAAACCTAGTGTTCCCCTCGGCCCTTCCGGGCAATGTAGGACCCGTCCTAAAAGCCCAACGGAAAAATATATAAATCTGCTTAAAACTCATTTGTTAAAAGAAATTTCAGAACACGCCTGCGGTCAGTATTTTCATCACCCACCCTTTAAGGAAAACGGTCATGAAATTCTCCGCAGTCTCACAGTCCCTGTCCCGCTGGGCAGGCAGTGCCCGCACGTTCTATGCGGCGGTGGCGTTGATCTTCCTGTGGAGCTTGAGCGGGCCTTATTTCCACTACAACGACACCTGGCAGCTGATCATCAACACCTCCACCACCATCATCACCTTTCTGATGGTGTTCCTGATCCAGAACACACAAAACCGCGACAACGACATTTTGCATATCAAGATCGACGAGTTGCTACGCGCCACCAAAGACGCGCAAAACGCGGTGCTGAGCCTCGATGGCCTTGATCGCAAGCAACTTGAGAAATTGCGCAAGGAATACAAGACCATGGGCGACAGCGAAACCATCACCGTCACCACGCTGGTGACCGAAACACCGAATGACGGTGACCGCCCCAAGACGGACTTTAACCAAGCATAAAAAAACGGCGGCTGGAGTGACCCAGCCGCCGTTTTTGATGAAGTACTCAATGCAATCAACCGTCGCCTTGGTGACCTTTACCGTAAGTCGACGCCAACGCCCGGGCTTTCTCCAGGCGCTCTTCCAACTTGGGCAGGGTCTCATCCACCAGGGCCTTTATTTCAGGAATGTCGGACTCGGCACCTTCCTGCTTGAACAGCGCGATCGCGTCTTCATTGGCCTTGACCTGCTCGGCGGTGTAGGCGGCGTCAAACGAATCGCCGTCCTTGAGTTCAGGCATCAGCGACTCGGCCTTGTCGACGATCTTGTCCCGTGGGGCCACCGGCAAGTCGAGCTTCTTGGCAATGGCCGCCAGGTGCTGATTGGCCAGGGTGCGTTCATTGATGACTTCGATGGTGTAGTCCTTGATTTCCTGGGACGACGTCTTGGCGTGTGCCATGCGGCTGGTCTCGATATCGGCCATGCCCTTGGCCGAAGCCTGCTCGATGAAATCGGCAGGCGACTGGGCGAAAGCACTGCTGGCGCCGAGGCCCAGCAGCATCGCGAAACTGGCGGTGCGTAACCGGATAGCCATGCGGCTCATGATGGGTTCCTCCAGGTAATAAACAGGTGCAGGGAAATGAGCCCCGCTCTGAATCTGAATTTTCAGGGCGGTAAAGGTTTAGAAAAAACTTGCCAGTGCGACGAACGGTCGTCAAATCTTGCGGCCAAACAGGCCCGACACTGTTCCCTGCACCTGCCCATTCAACCACTTCAACGCCGGGTCTCCACCCGGCGTGGCGCACGGCCGGCTGATCAGTGCTTGTCGAGGGTGCGCAGCTTCTGCGGCAAGCCCCACAGCAACAACGCCGCCGCCAGCAGTGCACACACGCCGATGACATACAGCGCCGGCGTGGTGCTGCCGGTCAGGTCCTTGATCCGGCCGACCATCACCGGGCTGACGATGCCGCCGAACTGGCCCAGGGTGTTGATCACCGCAATCCCGCCCGCCGCGCCCGCGCCGGCACCGGCCAACAGCTTCGGCGGCAAGGTCCAGAAGGTCGGGATCGAGGCGATGATGCCGGCGCCCAGCAAGCTCAGGGCGACGATCAGGAACGTGGTGTGATCGGCAAAGATCCCTGCACAAAAGAACCCCACCGCCCCCAGCGCCACCAGGCCGCTGACAAACTTGCGACGTTCGCCGGTGGCGTCCGACAAACGCCCGATCACCACCATGCTGATAGCGCCGCAGACGTAGGGAATCGCCGTCAGCAGGCCGATCATCACCGGGCTCTGGGTGCCGGCGCTGCGGATCAATTGCGGCGCCCAGAAGTTCAGGCCGTAGGACGCCACCTGGATCAGGAAGTAGATAAAGCCCAGCATCAGGAAACCGGGAATACGCAGTGCCGCAAGCAGCGAGCCACCGCTCTTGTGGGGTTCATGCACGGCAATGCGGCTGGCCAGCAACGTCTTCTCCGCCGAGGTCAACCAGTGGGCATCCTCGATGCGGTCCTTGAGCAGCTTGAGCACCAGGAAACCCAGGCCAACGCAGGGCAAACCACCGAGCAAGAACAGCCAGTGCCAGCCGCGCATTTGCAGCACGCCGTCGAGGTGTTCCAGCACCAGCCCGGAGAACGGCGCGCCCACCAGCCCGGCAAACGCCGAGGCCAGGAACAGCATCGACGTGATACGCCCACGGTAGTGCTGCGGGAACCACAAGGTCAGGTAATACAACACGCCCGGCGCGAACCCTGCCTCCATCGCACCAATGATGAAACGCAGCCCGTAGAACTGCCATTCGGCCGTGACAAACACCATCGCCGCCGTCGCCAGCCCCCACGACATCATGATGCGCGCGATCCAGCGGCGAGCGCCGACCTTGTACAGCATCATGTTGCTCGGCACTTCGAAGATCACATAGCCGACCACAAACAGCCCGGCGCCGAGGCCGTAAGCGGTGTCGCTCAAACTCAGGTCGGTCTGCAGCTGGAACTTAGCGAAGCTGATGTTGATACGGTCAAAAAACGCGAACAGGTAGCAGACCATGATCAGCGGCATCAGGCGCCAGGCGACCTTGCTGACCAGGGCTTTTTCGGCATCGTGTTCAGCGGCCGGGCGCACGCCGACCTCCAACGTATTAAGGCTCATTGTTTCTCTCCAGCGGACTGCTCGCAGGCGTCCGATTGTTTTTGTTGTCTGGTGGCGTCTTACAAGGTGGCGATGTAGGCCGGTGGCGGATGCAGGTCGCAATTGCGCCCGGCCTTGGCCACCTGGCCCGGGAGTTCATGGCCGAGCAGGGCCGGCAGTTGCCGCGACATTTTCAGCAAGTGAGGCAGGTCGATACCGGTGTGAATCCCGACTTCGTCACACAGGTTGACCAGGTCTTCAGTGCAGATATTGCCCGACGCGCCGGGCGCAAACGGGCAGCCGCCGAGACCGCCCAACGCCGCATCAAACCGTCGCGCTCCGGCCTCGTAGGCGGCCAGCACGTTGCACAAACCCAGGCCGCGGGTGTTGTGGAAATGCAGGGTCAGGTCGCTCGCCGGAACACGTTCCAGAACGCGTTTGACCAGGCGCTCGACTTGACGCGGGTTGGCCATGCCGGTGGTGTCCGCCAGGCTGATGCCCTGGATGCCCAGCTCGCGGTAGGCATCGACCAACTGCAGCACGCGGTCCTCATCGATCTTGCCCTCGAACGGGCAACCGAAGGTGGTGGCGATGCTGCCGTTGAGGCGCACCGGATAGTCGACAGCAAAACTCACGATGTCGCCGAACGCCGCCAACGACGCTTCGCAACGCATGCGCATATTCGCCAGGTTGTGGGTCTGGCTGGCGGACATCACCAGGTTCAACTCATCGGCCCGGGATTCGATGGCACGCTGGGCGCCCTTGAGATTGGGGATCAACGCCACGTAGATAATTCCGGGGCGGCGGGTGATGCCCTGGAACACCTGTTCGCCATCGCGCAACGCAGGAATGGCCTTCGGCGAGACGAACGAACCGGCTTCGATCCGGGAAAACCCCGCCAGGGACAGCTGGTCGATCAGCGCGACCTTGTCGACGGTCTCGACCCAGGTCGGCTCGATTTGCAGGCCGTCCCGGGGCGAGACTTCCTGCACGATCAGGGCATCGGAATAGCTTTTCATTGCACCACTCCCGAGGTTTTCAGACGTTGAATATCGGCCCCGCTCAAGCCCAGGTCGCCGAGGATTGCATCGGTGTGCTGGCCCAGGCTCGGGCCCTGCCAATTCACCGCGCCAGGGGTTTCCGACAGCTTGGGCACGATGCCGGGCATCTTCACCGTGAGGCCGCCGGGCAGGTCGGCGCTGAGCAACATGTCGCGGGCCTGGTAGTGCGGATCGGCGACGATATCGGCCACTGAATAGATGCGACCCGCCGGCACTTCGGCGGCTTCCAGGGCGCTGAGCACCTGGTCGATGGGCAGGCTGCTGGTCCAGTGGGTGATGGCGGCATCGAGCAGGCCGCTCTTGGCGGCACGGCCATCGTTGTGGGCAAACTCCGGCGCTTCGGCCAGGTCGGCGCGGCCGATGGCGAGCATCAGGCGCTTGTAGATCGGGTCGCTGTTGCCGGCGATCACCACGTAGGCGCCGTCGGCGGTCAGGTAAGTGTTGGAAGGTGCGATGCCGGGCAAGGCGCCGCCGCTGCGTTCGCGCACATGGCCGAGCATGTCGTATTCCGGTACCAGGCTTTCCATCAGGTTGAACACACTTTCGGCCAGGGACACGTCGACGACCTGGCCGTCGCCCTGGCCGGTCTTGACCCGCAGCAACGACATCAGCGCGCCGATCACGCCGTGCAGCGACGCCAGGGAATCACCGAGGCTCACGCCCACCCGCGCCGGTGGAGAATCCGGGTTGCCGGTGGTGTAGCGAATCCCGCCCATCGCCTCGCCGATGGCACCGAAGCCTGGGCGGTCGCGGTAGGGGCCGGTCTGGCCGTAGCCCGAGATACGCACCAAGGTCAGCTTGGGATTGAGGGCGTGCAGCACGTCCCAGCCCAGGCCGAGTTTTTCCAGGCCGCCGGGACGCAGGTTTTCGATCAGCACGTCGGCGTCGCCCAGCAGTTGTTTGACCAGGTCCAGGCCTTCTGCCGACTTGAGGTCCAGGGCCAGGGACTTCTTGTTGCGCGATTGCAGGTACCACCACAGCGAGGTGCCTTCGTGCAGCTTTCGCCATTTGCGAAGCGGATCGCCCTGCCCCATGGCTTCGATCTTGATCACCTCGGCGCCAAACTCGGCCATCAGCCGGGCGGCGAAGGGCGCGGCAATCAGGGTGCCGATCTCGATCACCTTGATACCGCTCAGGGGAGCCGTCATGGGGTGTACCTCTTGTTCTTGGAATGTGGGCCAAGGCTAGAGGACACGGGCAGTAGAAATCCAACCGTCAGTTGGCAACGAGCGTTCGCGAAATGCGAAGGCTTGAATAAGCGTTGGGTGTGGCGAGGGAGCTTGCTCCCGCTGGAGTGCGTAGCGCTCCCGGCTTTTTTGGGGCTGCTACGCAGCCCAGCGGGAGCAAGCTCCCTCGCCACAGCAAGCTCCCTCGCCACAGGGTGTGCTTACGCCTGCTCTCGCCGCAGGTAGTCGAACAACAACCGGCTCACCGGCGACAGCTGCGCCTCATCACGCACCACCAGGATCAGGCTGCGATCCGACCAGGCATCCGTCAGCGGCACCGCGTGCAAACCCAACGCCCGGCCAAACAATTCATAGGCCTTTTGCGGCAGGATGCCGATGCCCATGTTGGCCTGGACCATCCGGCACATGGCATCAAAGCCCGGCACATGGATCCGCAGGCGCAACACCTTGCCCGCCTCCCGCGCCGCCGCGTGGGTGCGCATGTTGATCGAACTGGCGGAATGCAGCCCCACGTAGTCGCTGTCCAGCGTCTCGACAAACGCCAGGGCCTTACGCGATGCCAACGGGTGATCCGCTGGCATCAGCACCACCAGCTTGTCCCGACGATAAGTCACGCCGGGCAGGCCTTTGGTGTCGGTGTCGCTGGAGCAGATACCCAGGTCCGCCACCCCATCGATCACGCCCTGGACCACGCCATTGCTGGGTCGCTCTTCCAGGTCGGCTTTGACCTGCGGGTGCCGCGCGGAAAAGTCGCGCAAGTCTTCCGGCAGGAACTGAATGATCGCCGAGAGGTTCGCCAGCATCCGCACATAACCGCGCACGCCGTGGCTGTGTTCGCCCAGCTCCAGGCCCATCTTCTCGACGTTGAACAACATCTGCCGCGCATGGTGCAGCAAGGTCTCGCCGGCGGCCGTGAGCTGCATGCCCTTGGCCTGGCGCACAAACAGGCTCACGCCCAACACCTGTTCCAGCTCCATCAAACGCTTGCTGGCGGCCGAGACCGCAATGGCTTCGCGGGCCGCAGCGCGGGTCAGCGTGCCTTCTTCATGCACCGCCACAAACAGTTGCAGGGTGATCAGATCAAGGCGACGAACCAGGCTTTTGTGCAGCATCTAGGCGCGCTCGGTGGCCAGGCGATTGATATCGGCCTGCTCCACCACCGGCAGAGGTGCGCCGTGCCGGACGGCCGCGAGCATCGCGCGGCCAACGGTTTCCGTGCTCACCACCCAGGCCGGCCGCACATGGCGCAGCAGCGACAACAACGGGCCGACCACGGTGTAGATGGATTGGTAGAGCGGGGTTTTCGAGCGCACGCCGTGCAACGGCTGAATCACCCCGGGACGGAACAGGTACACCGCCTTGAACGGCAGGCGCAGCAACGCGTTCTCGGTCTTGCCCTTGATCCGTGCCCACATGGTTTTGCCGGTTTCGCTGCTGTCGGTACCGGCGCCGGACACGTAGATGAAAGTCATCTGCGGATTGAGCCGGGCCAGGGTGCTGGCGGCCACCAGGGTCAGGTCGTAGGTCAAATGGGTGTACTTGACTTCGTCCATGCCCACCGAGGAAACGCCCAGGCAAAAGAAGCAGGCATCGAAACCTTGCAGCAGATGCTCAAGCGGCTGGAAATCGAACATATCGGCATGCAGCACCTGGTGCAGCTTGCCGTGTTCCTGGGTCAGCGCGGTACGGCCGACGGCGACGACTTCCTGCACGTCACTGGCCAGCAGGCACTCGCGCAACACGCCCTGGCCGACCATGCCGGTGGCACCGAATAGCAGAACTCTCATAGGGGGGACCTCTGCGGCAAGCTTCACGCCGCAAGCTTCAAGTTAAAAAGCAGCAAGGCACACACCTTAGCAGCTTGTTGCCTGAAGTTTGCCGTTGTCCCTATCAAAACGCGCTGCGGAAGATCTCTTCAATCTGACGCTGATCCGCGCGCCGTGGGTTGGTCAGGCCGCAGGCGTCCTTCAGGGCGTTGGACGCCAGCAGCGGGATGTCCTGCAACTTGGCGCCCAGCTCCCGCAGCCCGGCAGGAATTTCCACGTCCTGGGACAGGCTGCGAATCGCCGCGATGGCCGCCTGGGCGCCCTCTTCCACCGACGTCCCTTTGATGTCTGCGCCAAGGGCCCGTGCCACATGGCTCAGGCGTTCGGCGCTGACGCTGGCGTTGAAGCTTTGCACATGGGGCAACAGCACCGCATTGCACACACCGTGGGGCAAGTCATACAGCCCGCCCAACTGGTGCGCCATGGCGTGCACAAACCCCAGGGACGCATTGTTGAAGGCCATGCCGGCAAGGAACTGCGCATACGCCATGTTCTCCCGGGCGGCCATGTCTTGGCCGTCGCGCACCGCAATCCGCAGGTTGGCGCTGATCAGTTCGATGGCCTTGATCGCGCAGGCGTCGGTGATCGGGTTGGCGGCGGTGGACACATAGGCTTCGATCGCGTGGGTCAGCGCGTCCATGCCGGTGGCGGCAGTCAGGCCCTTGGGCATGCCGACCATCAGCGCCGGGTCGTTGACCGACAGCAGTGGCGTGACGTTACGGTCGACGATGGCCATTTTCACGTGACGGGTTTCGTCGGTAATGATGCAGAAACGGGTCATTTCGCTGGCGGTGCCGGCGGTGGTGTTAATGGCCACCAGCGGCAGTTGCGGTTTGGCCGACTGGTCGACACCTTCGTAATCGCCGATGTGCCCGCCGTTGGTCGCACACAGGGCAATGCCCTTGGCGCAGTCATGGGGTGAGCCACCGCCGAGGGACACCACGAAATCGCAGGCGCTCTGTTTCAGCAACGCCAGGCCTTTTTCGACGTTCTCGACATTCGGGTTGGGCTTGGCGCCGTCGTAGATCACCGAGTCGATGTCCTGCATCGCGAGTTTCTCGGCGATCATGCTGGCGACACCTGCCTTGGCCATCCCGGCGTCAGTGACGATCAGCGCCTTGCGAAAGCCGTAGTTGCGAATCGCGGTCATGGCGTCGTCGAGGCAGTCGATGCCCATGATGTTGACGGATGGAATGAAGAAGGTGCTGCTCATGGTGGCGAATCCTCGAAAGTCGTTATGCCTACAGCATCGACCTCGATTGCCTGCGGCATCTTGACCAGGATCAACGCCCGCTCGTGATAAAGTCACCGCCCAGCCGTTTTTGAGTAGACCCGCCGCAATGAAGGATTCCCAGGATTTTGACGCCCACCTTGAAGACTGGAACGCCTTGCGCAGCAGTACCGCCTTCAGCGGGATCCTGATCGGCAACGGCGCCAGCCGCGCAGTGTGGGAAGACTTTGCCTACGACTCACTGTTCGAAAACGCCCGCACCGTGGAAGAGAAACCCCTGAGCCAGTCCGAGCTCAGTGTGTTTGACGCGATGCAGACCCGCAGTTTCGAACAGGTGCTGGGCGCGCTGAAAACTACCAGCCGGGTCAACAAAGCCTTGGCGGTCAGCTCGGCGGCGCCGCGCAATCGCTACTACGCGATCAAGGAAGCACTGATCAACACGATCCACAGCGTGCACATTCCGTGGCGCCTGGTGAAGCCTTCGACGCTGGCGACGATTCATCAGGAGTTGGCGAGTTATCCGACGGTATTCACCAGCAATTACGACCTGCTCAACTACTGGGCGATCCTGCAGGCGCCGGGAATCGATGATCTGTTTCGCAGTACGGATGCGAGCTTTGACCTGCGCAATACTGGCTGCGACACCCCGCGCATTTTGTATCTGCATGGTGGTTTGCACCTGGTGCGTAACCTTGACGGTACGGCGCGTAAATTGCCGACCACTGACAGCACGTTGCTCAGCAGTTTTGCGATCAACAACACGATCAAGACGCTGGATGATGTGCCGTTGTTTGTCAGCGAGGGCAAGGTTGAGGAGAAGTTGAAGACCATTCGCAGTTCTGACTATTTGTCGTTCTGTTATGAGCAGTTGTTGAGCCATGAGGGCGCGTTGTGCATCTTCGGGCATCACCTCGGCGCGCAGGATGTGCATCTGGTGCAGGCGATTCGACAGGCGAAGATCACGATGTTGGCGATTTCGGTGTTTGGCCGCAGTGCGGGGTTTATTCAGCAGCAGAAGCGGCGTTTTGCGCAGTTGTTTGAGGGGGTGGATGTGGAGTTGCGGTTTTTTGATGCGCGTAGTCATGCGCTTGGGGGTTCGGGGCTTTCGGTGCCCGTGGAGCGGTGATGGGGGTGGGGCGGGGTGAGGTGTACATATCCGTTGCTGCGGTAACGGCTGCTTAGGGTTCCGCTCTTACAGCGGGTCACTTTTTTACAAACGCCTAAAAAAGTAACCAAAAAACGCTTTGCCCCACCACTCGGTGCCTCGCCTAGGCTCGGCATGCCCGCACTCCGGCCCGATTCCGCGGGCCGCCGCGACGGGCCATCCATGGCCCGGCGCGGCTAAATCGGCATCCCTGCCGATTTACCCGCTCCACCGTGCCTACTTGCGGCCATCGTGGTTGACGGGGCCCGCAGATCAAGATCAAAAGCAAGAGCACAGCGGCCTCCCGGCCGGCTTGAGTGTTAAAAGCAAAGGCAAGATCCAGAGCGAAAGCCAAATCTGAAGCGGATGCAGCTCTGCTTTTCTGTGGGAGCTGGCTTGCCTGCGATGCAGACACCTCGGTGCATCAGGTACACCCAGTTGATGCTATCGCAGGCAAGCCAGCTCCCACATTTGACCGTGCCCGCTTTAGCTTTTGATTTGGCTCTTCAACACTCAAGCCGGCCGGGAGGCCGCTGTGCTCTTGCTTTTGATCTTGATCTTAGGCGCCCCGTTAAACCACGCTGGCCGAACGCAGGCTTTGGAGCGTGGGTAACCTGGCAGGACGCCAGGTTAGCCGTCCTGGGCCAGGGATGGCCCATGACGGCGGCCCACGGTCCAAAGCCGGAGTGAGGGCACTCCGAGCCTAGGCGAGGAGCCGAGTGGTGGGGCAAGAGCGTTTTGCTTACTTTTGCGCTCTTCAAAAGTGAGCCGCTGTAAGAGCGGAACCGTCAGCGGCCATCACACAAATAACGGATATGCCCCCACCCCACCATCACTCCTCAGCGCTATGCACCACCACCAAAAGCTGCGCCTGAACCTCCCCCACCGACCGAATCCGATGCGGTTTCTGCGCATTGAAATGCAACGCATCCCCCCGATTCAACACCACCCGCTCACTCATGAAATCCACCTCAACCTGGCCTTCATGCACAAACAGAAACTCCTCCCCCAAATGCTCCTTGAAGGTCTTGTCGGTGAACTCCGCCGGCGGGTAAATGATAAACGGCAACAAACTGCGCTCACTGACCTGATGCGCCAACACCGCATACCCTGGTGACGCATCGGTGCCCGACAACGCCTGCCGTTCATGGCTACGCACCAGGCTGTAACTGTCGAGACTGACGTTGTCTTCACTGAACAGCTCTTCAACCTTCACGTTCAACGCCTTGGCCAACTTCAGCGCCGCAGCAATCGAAGGCGTATTCAGCCCGCGCTCGACTTTCGACAGGTAACTCTTGGTCATCCCGGATTTCTCCGCGAGCGACTCCAGGGTCACACCAAGTTTTTTTCTCAGTATTTTCAAACGGATAGACATGTGCAGCGGTTAATCCATTAAAGAGGCGATGATGAATACTTGCCAATGACACTTTGTGTCATATAGTCTCTTTCGTGTCATTTGCGACGAACAAGGACACTGATATGGCCAAGACATTAGCACTCCCAAAAGACCAACTGGTCAAGCAAGCGCTGAGCCAGATGCAAAACACCCTGGCGGATAATACGTGGACCGACCGGCAAAAGCTGGCACTCACCTGCCGGATCCTGTTCGAAAACGGCCACGACTCCGGCCTGGCCGGGCAGATCACCGCACGCGGCCCCACCCCGGGCACCTATTACACCCAACAACTCGGCCTGGGTTTCGATGAAATCACCGCCAGCAACCTGCTGTTGGTCAACGAAGACCTGGAAGTGTTGGAAGGCCACGGCATGCCCAACCCGGCCAACCGTTTCCACAGCTGGGTGTACCGCGGTCGCCCGGATGTGAATTGCATCATCCACACTCACCCGACTCATATCGCTGCGTTGTCGATGCTGGAAGTGCCGCTGCAGGTGTCCCACATGGACCTTTGCCCGCTGTACGAAGACTGCGCGTTCCTCGAAGCCTGGCCCGGCGTGCCGGTGGGCAACGAAGAAGGCGAAATCATCACCGCCGCCCTGGGGGATAAACGCGCGATTCTGCTTTCTCACCACGGCCAATTGTCCACCGGGGCGAGCATCGAGGAAGCCTGTGTGATCGCACAGTTGATCGAGCGTGCCGCCAAGTTGCAGCTGCTGGCGATGGCCGCCGGCACGATCAAACCGATCCTGCCGGCGCTGGGCCGCGAAGCCCATGACTGGATTTCCAAGCCCAAGCGCCACGGCGCTGCGTTCAACTACTACGCTCGGCAGAACCTGCGCCAACACGCCGATTGCCTGAACTGAAACCCTTTTTCGACCGGAGACTTTTCCATGTCCAGCCCTTCTATTCACGGCATTATCGGCTACACCATCACCCCGTTCAGCGCGGACGGCCAGCACATTGATCTGGACGCCCTGGGGCTTTCGATCGACCGCCTGATCGACAGCGGCGTGCACGCTATCGCCCCGCTGGGCAGCACCGGCGAAGGCGCCTACCTCAGCGATGCGGAGTGGGATGAAGTCGCCGCCTACAGCCTCCAGAAGGTGGGCAAACGCGTGCCGACCATCGTCAGCGTCTCCGACCTGACCACCGCCAAGGCCGTGCGTCGCGCGCAGTTTGCCGAAGCCCACGGTGCGGACGTAGTGATGGTATTGCCGGCCTCTTACTGGAAGCTCAGCGAGGCGGAAATCCTCGCTCACTACGCGGCCATTGGCAACAGCATCGGTGTGCCGATCATGCTCTACAACAACCCGGCCACCAGCGGCACCGATATGTCGGTGGACTTGATCCTGCGCATCGTCGACAGCGTCGACAACGTGACCATGGTCAAGGAAAGCACCGGGGATATTCAGCGCATGCACCAACTGCATCGGCGTAGCGAGGGCCAGGTGCCGTTCTACAACGGCTGCAATCCGCTGGCACTGGAGGCGTTTGCGGCAGGGGCGAAGGGATGGTGCACGGCGGCGCCGAACCTGATTGCGCAGCTCAACCTGGATTTGTATGAAGCCGTTTTGGCCAATGACCTGGAGAAAGCGCGGGAGCTGTTTTATCGCCAGTTGCCGTTGCTGGACTTCATCCTCAAAGGCGGCTTGCCGGCGACGATCAAGGCCGGTTTGCGGCTGACGGGGCTGGAGTCGGGGGATCCACGGTTGCCGGTGTTCCCGCTGGGTGAGCCTGGCCGTGTTCAGTTGCAAGCACTGCTGACCCTGTTGCGCTGAAACGCCATCCAAAGGTGGGAGCGGGCTTGCTCGCGAAGGCGGTGGGTCAGTCAATTAATATGTCGACTGATTCACCGCCTTCGCGAGCAAGCCGCTCCCACATTCAGTCCGCATTCCTCCGTAGAATTTCACTAGAGACAAATGACAATAGTTCTCGATATCATTCGCGACTTTTCCACGTCGTGCTTCGTCAAGAAGGATATCCATGTCTCGTCCCAAGCCCGACCCGCTGTCGGCCGATGCTTTTCGCAGGTTTTATGCAGATATCTTGCATTTCCTGCGCAAACGCACGGACAACGCCAGCGACGCGGCAGACATGACCCAGGACGTCTTCACCCAGTGGCTGGACTACCGCGACCGCGCCCAGGTCGAGCAGCCACGGGCGTTTCTGTTCCAGATGGCGCGCAATCTGCTGCGCGATCACTGGCGCAAACAAAAGGTGCGGCACACCGTCCACCAGCAACAGGCCGAACTGGAGGCCGAACCTGTCAACGACTCGCGAGACGATCCCATGGCCGCCGCGCAACGCCTGCAACGCCTGGAACAGTTGAAAGAAGTCCTCTCTGAACTCTCGCCGAGAAGACGAGAAGCCCTTATGCTGCACCGCTTCGAAGGCCTGAGCCAGGCGCAGATCGCCGAACGCATGGGCGTTTCCGTCAGCATGGTGGAAAAGCACATCGCTTTTGCCTTGCTGCATTGCAAGCAGCGACTTCAACAAGAACAGGGCAAGGAGCAGCCAGAATGACCCGCCTGAGCGACATCGACAGCTGTGACATCGAGGCCCGCGACTCCATCGATGCCCAAGCCGCCAGCTGGTTTGCGCGCAACCGCAATGACGCCGGTCGCGCCGACCGCAAGGCGTTTGCCGCCTGGCAGTCCGAGCCGGCCCATGCCCGTGCCTACGCCGAATTCGAACAGCTGTGGGCCGACCTCGCCCAGTTGCAGCAACTGAACAAACCCACACCGCTGCCCGTGCGCAAAACGCCAGTCTGGCGCCCGGCCCTGGCGGTGGCGGCCGCCTTGGTGTGTGCCCTGCTGACGAGCAATCTCGGCGCCCCGCGCGAGCTGTTCCACGCCCAGGTCGCGGCCCATGCCAAGGGCATGCGCACCTTGCACTTGCCCGACGGCAGCACCTTGTACGTCAATGCCAACACGCGCCTACGGCTGGATTTCAACAGTCATCAGCGCGTCGTGCATCTGGATCAAGGCCAACTGTATATCGAGGTGGCACCCGACAAGGAACGGCCACTGTTCGTGCAAGCCGGTGAAGCCAATGTGCGGGTGGTCGGCACCGGCTTCGATGTACGGCGCAGCAAGCAACAGTTGGTGGTCAGCGTGGCCCACGGCCAAGTCGCGTTCGACGCGAATGCCAAGGTGCCAGCTACGCTGCTCGGCGCCCAGCAGCGCGCCACGTTCAGTTATGCCAAGGGCACCTTGCAACAGCAAACCCTCGAAGCCGGCGAGGTCGCCGATTGGCGCGGCGGGCACGTATCGTTTCGTAATCGCGAGCTGGCCAGCCTGATGGACGAGTTGAGCCTGTACCGGCCACAGGCGCCGTTGCTGGTGGACAGCGCGGTGGCGCAGTTGAAGGTCTCGGGCAATCTGGACGTGAATGATCCGGACGCCCTGCTCAACGCCCTGCCCGCCCTGCTGCCAGTAAAAACCGTGGCCCTGGCCGACGGCAATATCAGGATTGAGCCTCGGAAATAATCCCTCGATACACTCATTTGAGAATATTTTGCATTCGCATGTGAGGATTATTTTTCCTGCCGCGTCTTCCTCGGGTCTGCGTTTGATACGCACACCTTTCTGGCCATTTGGCTACTTCGGGGGATTTCATGTTTCGCGCGCCTTGCCACGTTCAGCACCTGTTTCTTCGACCCACCGCCATTGCCGCCTGCCTGGCCTTCAGCCTGAGTGCCCAGGCCGAGTCGTTCAAGCTGCAACTGCCGGCCCAGTCCCTGGCCACGTCCCTGAGCCAGGTGGCGCAGCAGGCGAAAATCCAGCTGCTGTTCGATGAAGCACTGCTGAAAAACGTCCAGGCGCCGGCCCTCAATGGCGACTTCACACCGGAAGTGGCGATTCGCACCTTGCTCAACAACGGCGAGTTCGTGTTGCTCAAGGTCGGCAGCACCTACGTGGTACGCCCCGAAGAGGGCAAGACCACCAACAGCAGCGCGATCCAGCTGGAGGCCCTGAGCGTGATCGGCACCGGCAACGAGGTGGACTCCACCACCGTCGGCCGTTCCACCCTGAGCCAGGCCGACATCGACCGCTACCAGTCCAATAACATCCCCAGCCTGCTGCAGACCTTGCCCGGTATCAGCCAGGGTGGCTCGCTGAAGCCCGGCGGCCAGACCATCAACATCCGGGGTTTCGGCGACGCCGAAGACGTGCCGCTGACCGTCGACGGCGCCACCAAAAGCGGGTTTGAGCGCTACCAGCAAGGCACCGTGTTTATCGAGCCCGAGCTGATCAAGAGCATCGAAGTGGAGAAGGGCCCCAACTCGCCCTTCAGCGGCAACGGCGGCTTTGGCGGTACGGTCAACATGACCACCAAGGATGCCCCGGACCTGCTCAAGGACGGGCGCAACAGCGGCGCCATGCTCAAATACGGCTACTCCAGCAACGACCATGAGCAGGTCTACAGCAGCGCGGTCTACGGCCGTACCGATGACGGCCGCTTCGACGCCCTGGCCTACCTGACCCAGCGCGACGGCGGCGACATGAAACTGGCCGCCACCCTGCCCAACGACAACAACCAGTACCCGATCAACCCCAAGCGCCTGCCCAACAGCGCCCAGAATGTGGATGGCAAACTGTTCAAGTTCAATGCTCACTTCACCGATGAGCAAAGCCTTGGCCTGTCGTATTCGCGCTCCAACAGCCAGCGCTGGACGCCCTTCTCTGCCGCCAGCTACCCAACACCGCCGACCCAGGCCAACATCGACCGCTATGGCTACGAAGCCGCGCTGAAACGCTTCCTGGCCAACCGCAACACCGTCGACACCACCTGGTCCGGCAAGTACGAATACCAGCCGATGAATAACCCGCTGGTGGACTTGACCATCAAGTATTCCGAATCCAATACCGACCAGACCGACGAGCGAGACGCCACGGCGTTTTTCCAGCTGGCCACTGGCGGGCGCAAGATGGACACCGCCTACAACGACAAGAACCTCGACGTACGCAACGTCAGCCTGTTTTCCACCGGTGCGTTGCAACACGCGGTGACCACCGGGGTGCAGATTCGCAAGCACACCCGGGAAACCGAAATGTGGATGCCCGGCGCCACCTACAACACCCCGAAATACAACTACGGGCACTTCCAGCCGGGCTTCATGCCCCATGGCAAGGTCGACACCCACAGCTTCTTTATCCAGGACGCGGTGACGCTGGGCGATGTCACCATCACCCCGTCGATGCGCTATGACCATGTGCGCAACCGCGGCGAGGCCAATGACGCGCCGTACTACAGCAACCCGGATCCGGCCATCGGCCACGACTACAGCGACCGCACCTACACCGGCTGGTCGCCGCGCCTGGCCGCCTACTGGACCATCACCCCGAACGTGGCGATGTTTGCCAACTGGAGCCGCACCTGGCGCGCCCCGGTGATCGACGAGCAGTATGAAGTCCAGGGCCTGGGCAGCCGCACCGCCACCAGCCTCGACCTGGACCCGGAGCGCATCACCTCCATCACCCTGGGCAACGTCACCCGCTTCGCCGATGTGTTCACCCACGGCGACAACCTGCAACTGCGTACCACGCTGTTCCACAACAAGGTCGAGGACGAGATCTTCAAGAACACGGGGGTGGGCTGCCAGAACCAGGCGGTCAACGGCGGGACGATTTCCAGCGCCTGCCCGCCGGGGGCGATGTCCAACTACCGCAACATCGGCGGCATGACCATCAAGGGCTTTGAGGCCGAGAGTTTCTACGACTCCACCTACGTGTTCGGCTCGGTGTCCTTCGCCTACACCACCGGCAAACACGAAGGCGCCTACACCAACCCATGGGGCCCGGACGTCTGGGCGCGGGATATTCCGCCGACCAAATGGGTGATCGTACTCGGCACCAAGATCCCGAGCCTCGACGCTCAGGTGGGCTGGCAAGGACAGTTCATCGGCGCCACCCGCCGTTTGCCGAGCGACAAGTATTCCGGCGGTCCGGGCACCAGCATCGGCGACCTGTTCTACGATCAGTACGGCAACAAGCGCTACAACACCCAGGGCCTGTTCGCCAGCTGGAAGCCGCAGCAGGCTTACCTCAAGGGCACCGAGGTCAACTTCACCGTGGATAACCTGTTCAACAACAACTTCCGCCCGGCGTTGAGCGGCGACCGCGCCTACACCAAGGGCCGGGATGCGAAGATCAGCGTGACGCGGTTCTTCTGACCCTTCACACGTATTCGGCTTGGAAACCCGATCAGTGTGGGAGCTGGCTTGCCTGCGATGCGGGCGACTCGGTCAGCCAGTTAAACCGAGGCGATGTCATCGCGGGCAAGCCCGGCTCCCACATTGAACGAGTGGCCACATTCAGATCTTCTGCGCGCCATTTCTTGTATTCACAAGGCTGAGCTCTGGGGCCTGAACCCGCTGCCGGCTCAGATACCGCGTGCAACTCACCCGCAAAAACGAAGCAAAATTCACCACTTCGCCGCGGTAGTCCATCACCTCTTCATACAGCTTGGCGATCAGTTGATTGGTGGTCATGCCATCCACCTCGGCGATTTCGCTGAGGATGTCCCAGAACTGGTTTTCCAGGCGCACGGTGGTCACCACGCCGCAGATGCGCAGGGAACGCGAGCGGGATTCGTACAGAATCGGGTCGGCCTTGACGTACAGCTCGCACATGGCGATGACCTCCACTTCACAGGGTGATTTTGGTGCCCAGCAGGCCGAGGAAACCCGCCAGCCAGCTGGGGTGCGCCGGCCACGCCGGTGCCGTCACCAGATTGCCTTGAACGTGGCTGTCGGTCACCGGGATATCGATGAACGTACCGCCCGCCAATCGCACTTCCGGCCCGCACGCCGGGTAAGCGCTGCACTCACGGCCTTCCAGAATGCCGGCGGCGGCCAGCAATTGTGCCCCGTGGCATACCGCAGCGATGGGCTTGCCAGCCTTATCGAAGGCCTTGACCAGTTGCAGGACTTTTTCGTTCAGGCGCAGGTACTCGGGCGCGCGACCACCGGGCACCAGCAACGCGTCGTAGTCGGCGGCGTCGACCTTGGCAAAATCTGCGTTCAGGGCGAACAGGTGCCCGGGCTTTTCGCTGTAGGTCTGGTCGCCTTCGAAGTCGTGGATCGCCGTGCGAACGGTCTGGCCGGCGGTCTTGTCCGGGCACACGGCGTGCACGGTATGCCCCACCATCAGCAGCGCCTGGAACGGCACCATCACTTCATAGTCTTCGACGTAATCGCCGACCAGCATCAGGATTTTCTTCGCGGCCATGGGACATTCCTCCGGTTGAACGGTTGGGCAGACAGGAGTAGCCAAGATAGACCTGTGCCGATGGGCCGGGTAATGGCCCGCTACTACATCAGCACCCCGGCTTGTGTGGGAGCCGGGCTTGCCCGCGATGCAGACACCTCGGCCTGACAGGTAAACTGCGTTGATCCCATCGCAGCCTCGCCAAGGCTCGACAGCTCCCACATGAACCGAGTCGCCCATTCAAAACTGTACGGCTCAATCTTGACCCAGCTGTAAGCGCGCGTTTGCGGGGCTTTGTGGCTAGATGAACGTCCACTTCCGGCCCATTTGATTCTGGTTCCTTCCATGAGCTCCCGCGAAAATACCGGCATGGCCCTCGGCCTGCTGGGCGTCGTCATCTTCAGCCTCACCCTGCCCTTCACCCGTATCGTGGTGCAGGAAATCCACCCGCTGCTCAATGGCCTGGGCCGGGCGTTGTTTGCGGCGGTGCCGGCGGCGGCGTTGTTGCTGTGGCGCCGTGAGCGCTGGCCCACCTGGCGCCAGGTGCGCGGGCTGACGCTGGTGATTGCCGGGGTGATCCTGGGCTTCCCGGTGCTGTCGGCCTGGGCCATGCAAACCTTGCCCGCGTCCCATGGCGCGCTGGTCAACGGTTTGCAGCCGCTGTGCGTGGCGCTGTATGCCGCGTGGTTGTCCCATGAGCGGCCATCGAAGGCGTTCTGGGCCTGCGCGGCGCTGGGCAGTGCGCTGGTGCTGAGTTATGCGTTGATCACCGGGGCCGGCAGTATCCAGGCGGGCGACCTGTTGATGCTCGGGGCGATTGCCGTGGGTGGCCTGGGTTACGCAGAAGGTGGCCGTTTGGCCAAGGAGATGGGCGGCTGGCAGGTGATCTGCTGGGCGCTGGTGCTGTCGACGCCGGTATTGATCGGGCCGGTGGCCTACCTGGCGCTGCAACACGAAGGGCCGATTTCCATGCGCACCTGGTGGGCGTTTGGTTATGTGTCGCTGTTTTCGCAGTTCCTGGGTTTCTTTGCGTGGTACGCCGGGCTGGCCATGGGTGGCATCGCCCGAGTCAGCCAGATTCAGCTGTTGCAGATCTTTTTCACCATCGCGTTTTCCGCGCTGTTTTTTGGTGAGCACATCGAGCCGATTACCTGGCTGTTTGCCTGCGGGGTGATTGTGACGGTGATGTTGGGGCGCAAGACCAGTGTGAAGCCTGCGCCAGCTCCCAAGCCCAGCGCGATCTAATGTGGGAGCTGGCTTGCCTGCGATAGCATCACCTCGCTTTACCTGTTACACCGAGGTGCCTGCATCGCAGGCAAGCCAGCTCCCACATTTTGGTTAGCGTCGTTCTCAGGCGAGGTAACCGTCCGCCCGCAGCAGGGTTTCGAGGCAATGTTCGGTGATGTTGTAGAACGCCTTGAGCTCTTGGACTTTCCCCAGGAGCTGAGCGTTATCCACCGGCTCCGCACGCTTCACGGCAAGGATCATCTTGTTCTTGTTGGTGTGTTCCAACGAGATGAACTCAAACACCTTGGTTTCATAGCCGCAGGCTTCAAGGAACAACGCACGCAGGCTGTCGGTGACCATTTCCGCCTGTTGGCCCAGGTGCAGGCCGTATTGGAGCATCGGCTTGAGCAGCACCGGGCTCTGGATCTGCAAACGAATCTGCTTATGGCAGCACGGCGAGCACATGATGATCGACGCCCCGGAGCGGATGCCGGTGTGAATCGCGTAGTCGGTGGCGATGTCGCAGGCATGCAGGGCGATCATCACGTCCAGTTCGCTGGGCGCGACGCTGCGCACATCACCACACTTGAACACCAGCCCCGGGTGATCCAGGCGGGCGGCGGCGTTGTTGCACAGGGTCACCATGTCTTCGCGCAGTTCCACGCCGGTGACTTCGCCCTCGGCATTGAGGGTGTTGCGAAGGTAATCGTGGATGGCAAACGTCAGGTAGCCCTTGCCCGAGCCAAAGTCCGCAACCCGCACCGGCTGGTCCAGCTTCAGCGGTGAGGTGGTCAGCGCATGGCTGAACACTTCGATGAACTTGTTGATCTGCTTCCACTTGCGCGACATCGCCGGGATCAGCTCGTGCTTGGCGTTGGTCACGCCAAGGTCAGCGAGAAAGGGCCGGGACAGGTCCAGGAAGCGATTCTTCTCGCGGTTGTGCTCGGCAGACGGCGCCTCCCGCAGTTGTTGCGGCTTGCTTTTGAACAGCGAGCTTTTGTTCTTCTTGCTGTATTCCAGCTGGGCTTCGTCGGTCACCGACAGCAGGTGCGCGTTCTTGAACGACACCGGCAGCAGCTCGGCAATCGCTGCCACGCCATCGGCCAGGGAGAAGTTCTTGGTGATGTCGCGGGTCTTGTAGCGGTAGACGAAGGACAGGCAAGGCTGGTCCTTGACCGTCAGCTGCTTGATGATCAGCTTCTGAAGATCAGGCTCGGTGCCGACGTACTTGGCCAGCACCAGCTTGATAAAGGCGTTTTGCTCAAGGCTCGCGCTCAGCAGTTCTAGGAACTGCGCGTGATGATCCGGCGCGGGGCTGGCAGGTTTAGCGGTGGCAGACATGAACAAAAACGCCTCGGGCAGGGAATGCCGGGAATTTTACACTACTCCAACACCACCAACCGATTCGGCAGCTCATTACGCGCGTGGGTCACCGGCACATGCTCCTTGAGCAACTCGCCGCAGGCTTCAATGCACGCGACAAACCCGGCCAACGTCTGCCCCTGCTTCACCTGACGGGTGAAGTCCTTGACGATCGCATCCCAAACGCTGTCATCCAGGCGACTGGAAATCCCCTTGTCCACCAGGATTTCCACATACCGCTCGGCCTCACTGACGAAAATCAGCACCCCGGTACTGCCCAGCGTGTGGTGCAGGTGCTGCTCCAGAAACTGCCGCCGTGCCAGGTTGGACGCACGCCAGTGGCGCACCGAGCGCGGAATCAGCCGCGTGGTGACCTTGGGCAACCGGAACACCAGGCACAGCACGACGAACGTGCCCCACTGCGCCAGCAGCAAGGTGTACATGGTCAGCCAGCCCGACAGGTAGTGAATGATCCCCGGCACCACCAGCGCCAACAGGCTGGCCCACAACAGCGGGATGTAGGCGTAGTCGTCGGCACGGGCCGCGAGCACGGTCACCAGTTCGGCGTCGGTCTGCTGCTCGACCCTGGCGATCGCCTCGGCGACCTGGCGTTGCTCGTGTTGACTCAGTAATGCCATGGTTGTTGATGCTCTCTCGTTATTGTCATTACCAGCCACCCGAGGCGCCACCGCCACCGAAACCACCGCCGCCGCCCCTGAAACCACCACCGCCACCGCCTCCCCCGCCGCCACGGCCACTGCTGCTGAGAATCGCCAGCAGGATAGCGCCAACGGGCAGGCCCATGCGATTGCACAGCCACAGCACCGCCAGCAACAGGATGAACAGACCAATGGAAATGCCCGGGTTTTGCTTGGCGAAGTTGGCTTCAGACACATGCGCAGGCACGGCCAGCGGATCGCCGCCCACCACCTGCAGCATCGCCGCCACGCCGTCGCTGATGCCCTTGCTGTAGTTGCCCGTCTTGAACGCCGGGGCGATCACCTGGTTGATGATCACCCAGGACTGCGCGTCGGTGAGTACGCCTTCCAGGCCGTAACCCACTTCGATACGGATCTTGTGCTCATCCCGAGCGACAATCAGCAATGCGCCGTTGTCCTTGCCCTTCTGGCCGATGCCCCAGGCGCGACCCAGTTGATAACCGAAGTCTTCAATGGGTACGCCTTGCAGGTCAGGCACGGTGACCACCACGATCTGGTCACCGCTGGTCTGCTCCAGCGCCTGCAATTGCTGGGTCAGTTGCGCACGCACGGCCGGATCGATCATCTGGGCGTTGTCGACCACCCGCCCGGTCAGGGCCGGGAAGTTCAGGGCGGCCTGGGCGGTCAGGCTAAAGGCCAGCAGCACCGCCGCCAGCAGCCAAGCGCGCTTGCCCATCAGAATTTCACTTGCGGCGCTTTATCGGCATCGGCACTGGTGGCCTCGAAGTTGGCGCGGACCGGCAAGTCGCTGTACATCAGGCTGTGCCACAGGCGACCCGGGAAGGTGCGGATCTCGGTGTTGTAGGCCTGTACCGCCTGGATAAAGTCACGACGGGCCACGGCGATGCGGTTTTCGGTGCCTTCAAGTTGCGACTGCAGGGCCAGGAAGTTCTGGTTGGCCTTCAGGTCCGGGTAGCGCTCGGACACCACCATCAAGCGGCTGAGTGCACCGCTCAAGCCGTCCTGGGCTTGTTGGAACTGCTTGAGCTTTTCCGGGTTGTCCAGGGTACTGGCATCCACCTGGATCGAGGTGGCCTTGGCCCGTGCTTCGATCACGGCGGTCAGGGTGTCCTGTTCATGGGCCGCATAGCCCTTGACCACTTCCACCAGGTTGGGGATCAGGTCGGCGCGCCGCTGGTACTGGTTCTGCACCTGGGCCCAGGCCGCCTTGGCCTGTTCGTCCAGGGTCGGGATCTTGTTGATGCCGCAACCGCTCAGCACGGTGCTCACCAGTATCAATGCCACGACCTTCCAGCCCCAGCGGTAACCTTGTGCTGCTTGCATGGTGTTTCTCCTGCCAAACCTATGAAATTTACCGACTGACGCGTTAGCCACGGGCTTAGGGCATAATCCGCCACCACCCACTGGATTGCATCGTGCCAATCAGCTAAAAGATGCCCAGCGCCAATAAGAGTTCAGAAGTGTGCGGTATTTATCTGAACAACACCCGAACAACAATAGACGCTCTCCGGTCCCAAGGCTGCGAGAAAGGATTTTCATGAAGAAGCTGTGTTTGCTGGGCCTTGTTGTCAGTTTGGCCACTCATTCCGTATTTGCCGAAACAAAGCCCGCAGTACTCAAGGACAAAGACGCCTTCGTCAGTGATCTGCTGAAACAAATGACCCTCGATGAAAAGATCGGCCAGTTGCGCCTGATCAGCATCGGGCCGGAAATGCCCCGCGAGCTGATCCGCAAGGAAATCGCCGCAGGTCGTATCGGCGGCACCTTCAACTCGATCACCCGCCCGGAAAACCGTCCGATGCAGGACGCGGCCATGCGCAGCCGGCTGAAGATCCCGATGTTCTTCGCCTATGACGTGATCCACGGCCACCGCACGATTTTCCCCATCAGCCTCGCCCTGGCCTCCAGCTGGGACATGGACGCCATCGGCCATTCCGGGCGCATCGCCGCCCAGGAAGCCGCCGCCGACAGCCTCGACATCACCTTTGCACCGATGGTCGACATCTCCCGTGACCCACGCTGGGGCCGCACCTCCGAAGGTTTTGGCGAAGACACCTACCTCACCTCGCGCATTGCCGAAGTGATGGTCAAGGCCTTCCAGGGCACCAGCCCCGCCAAGGCCGACAGCATCATGGCCAGCGTCAAGCACTTCGCCCTGTATGGCGCGGTGGAAGGCGGTCGCGACTACAACGTGGTCGACATGAGCCCGGTCAAGATGTACCAGGACTACCTGCCGCCCTACCACGCCGCCATCAAGGCCGGTGCCGGCGGCGTGATGGTTGCGCTGAACTCGATCAACGGCGTGCCAGCCACCGCCAACACCTGGCTGATGAACGACCTGTTGCGCAAGGACTGGGGCTTCAAGGGCCTGGCCGTGAGCGACCACGGTGCGATCTTCGAATTGATCAAGCACGGCGTGGCCAAGGACGGGCGTGAAGCCGCCAAGCTGGCGATCAAGGCCGGCATCGACATGAGCATGAACGACTCGCTCTACGGCAAGGAATTGCCCGGTCTGCTGAAATCCGGCGAGATCGAACAGAGCGACATCGACAACGCCGTGCGCGAAGTGCTCGGCGCCAAGTACGACATGGGCCTGTTCGCCGACCCTTACCTGCGCATCGGCAAGGCCGAGGATGACCCGGCCGACACCTACGCCGAAAGCCGTCTGCACCGCGCCGACGCACGTGACGTGGCACGCCGCAGCCTGGTGCTGCTGAAAAACCAGAACGACACCCTGCCGCTGAAAAAGACCGCGACCATCGCCCTGGTCGGCCCGCTGGCCAAGGCGCCGATCGACATGATGGGCAGTTGGGCCGCTGCCGGTAAACCCGCGCAATCGGTGACCCTGCTGGACGGCATGAATGCCGTGATCGGCGACAAGGGCAAAGTGATCTATGCCCGTGGCGCCAACATCACCAACGACAAGAAAGTCGTCGACTACCTCAACTTCCTGAACTTCGATGCGCCGGAAGTGGTGGATGACCCGCGCTCGTCCCAGGACATGATCGACGAAGCCGTCAAGGCCGCCAAAGGCGCCGACGTGGTCGTGGCCGCAGTGGGCGAGTCCCGTGGCATGTCCCACGAGTCGTCGAGCCGCACCGACCTGAACATCCCGCAGAGCCAGCGCGACCTGATCAAGGCCTTGAAAGCCACCGGCAAACCGCTGGTGCTGGTGTTGATGAATGGCCGTCCGCTGTCGATTGTCGAGGAGAACGAACAGGCTGACGCAATCCTCGAAACCTGGTTCGCCGGTACCGAAGGCGGCAACGCCATCGCTGACGTGCTGTTCGGTGACTACAACCCGTCGGGCAAGCTGCCGATCACCTTCCCGCGTTCGGTGGGGCAGATTCCGACCTACTACAACCACCTGAGCATTGGTCGGCCGTTCACCCCGGGCAAGCCGGGCAACTACACCTCGCAGTACTTCGATGACACCACCGGGCCGCTGTTTCCGTTCGGTTATGGCTTGAGCTACACCCGCTTCAGCCTGTCGGACATGGCACTGTCTTCTACCACCCTGAACAAGTCCGGCAAGCTCGACGCCACCGTGCTGGTGAAAAACACCGGCAAGGTCGATGGCGAAACCGTGGTGCAGCTGTACATCCAGGACGTGGCCGGCTCGATGATCCGCCCGGTCAAGGAATTGAAGGACTTCCAGAAGATCATGCTCAAGGCGGGCGAAGAGCGCGCGGTGCACTTCACCATCACCGAGGAAGACTTGAAGTTCTACAACACCCAACTGAAGTTCGCGGCTGAGCCGGGCGAGTTCAATGTGCAGATCGGATTGGATTCCCAGGATGTGAAGCAGCAGAGTTTCGAACTGCTCTAAAGTCTTGCTCGGTCAAAGTGTGGGAGCGGGCTTGCTCGCGAATGCGGTGTGTCAGTCAATGGAAGTTTGGCTGATCCACCGCTTTCGCGAGCAAGCCCGCTCCCACATTTGATTGGGGTTTTCTGGCTAGCCGCGGCGGTCCAGAAGATTGACCACCAACCGATCAATCCACCCCCACACCCGCTGCTTCACGCGCCGCCACAATGGGCGTGACTGCCACGCCTCAAGGCTCACCGCCTGGCTCTTGGCAAAATCCCTTTCGAAACTCCCCGCCACCGCCAACGCCAATTCCGGGTCCAACGCCTCCAGATTCGCCTCCAGGTTGAAGCGCAGATTCCAGTGGTCGAAGTTGCACGAACCAATGCTCACCCAATCGTCCACCAACACCATTTTCAGGTGCAGGAAGCACGGCTGATACTCAAAAATCTGCACCCCGGACTTGAGCAAACGCGGGTAATAACGGTGCCCGGCATACCGCACCGACGGGTGATCGGTACGCGGTCCGGTCAACAGCAAGCGCACATCCACTCCGCGCCCCGCCGCCCGGCGCAGGGCACGCCGTACGCTCCAGGTCGGCAGGAAATACGGCGTGGCCAGCCAGATACGCTGGTGGCCGCTGTTCAGCGCACGGATCAGTGATTGCAAAATATCCCGGTGCTGGCGAGCGTCGGCATAGGCCACCCGCCCCAGCCCCGGCCCTGTCGCCGGCACCTTGGGCAAGCGTGGCAGGCCAAAATGCGTGGCCGGTTTCCAGGCCCTGCGATCGTCGTTGGCCAGCCATTGGCGATCAAACAACGCCTGCCAATCCAGCACCAACGGGCCACGAATCTGCACCATCACTTCGTGCCAGTCGGCGGTGTCTTCCCCGGGTGTCCAGAATTCATCCGTCACACCCGTGCCGCCAACCACAGCGACGGTCTGGTCGATCAGCAACAGCTTGCGGTGGTCTCGGTAGAGGTTGCGCATCCAGCGGCGCCACCTCAGGCGGTTATAGAAACGCAGGTCCACCCCCGCCTCGATCAATCGCCGACGCAGGCCCAGGGTAAACGCCAGGCTGCCGTAGTCATCGAACAGGCAACGTACGCGCACGCCACGTTCGGCGGCGGCCACCAAGGCCTGAACCATCGCCTCGGCACACGCGCCCGCCTCCACCAGATACAACTCCAGCGCGACCTGTTGCTCGGCCTGGGCGATGCTTTCCAACATGCGCGGAAAGAAACTCGGACCGTCGATCATCAACTCGAAACGGTTGGCGCTGCGCCACGGGAACACTGCGCCGCTCATGTCAGCGCGCCGTGAAAATCAGGACCGCACCCACCGGCACCGACAGGCTGATCTGCGACAGCCCGGCGGCCTTGCGCAATGTGGCCACGCCCGGCAGCAAATCGAAATCCTCGGCGTGCACCACCAGCGGTTCCAGGGTGACCACCTGGAAGCGTCGGTCATCCAGGCGAGTCGCCAGCAATTCGGCGCTGTAGGTCTGGGTCTTGCCGTGCAGCGTCACCGACAGCGGCAGGCGCAGCTCGTATTGCGCACCGGGGGCCAGGTCGTTGATCGGTTGCAGGTTGATCTGCGCGTTGATCACCGCGTCCGGGAAGGTCTTGATCTCGAACAGCTCATTGCGCATGCGCTCGTCGCGCAGCGGAATGCCGCTGTTGATCGACTCCAGTTCGACTTCCAACTGCGCCGCGCCCTTGCTGTCGACCTTGCCATGCAGCACCAGAAAGCGCTGCACTTCGGCGACGTCGGTGTTTTTGGTGGTGACGAACGACAGGCGCGAGGACTCGTTGTCCAGGTACCAGTCGGCGTGAGCAGGCACAGCTGCTCCGGCCAGCAGCAGGAAGGCCATGGGTTTGAACAGGGACATAAAGACTCTTGGGGCAAAAAACCTGCACGAACCTTAAGCGCAATGTAACGAGCGGCGCAAATCCAATGTGGGAGCTGGCTTGTGTGGGAGCTGTATTTCAGGCCAACGCCTGCTGCACATCGCGAATGGTCGATTCCAGGGTGGCCAGGTGCAGGCTCAGCACCCGTTCCACCGGAGCCTGATCCATCGGCCAATGCAGCGCCATGCTGCCCACCAACCGCCCATTGGCCCGCACCGGCAAAGCCACCGCGCGAATCAGGAACGGCAGGCGCACCGGGTATTCCCAGTAGCCTTCGGTGCGCTGGCCAAACCCCTGATGCTGGGATTGTTCACACGCCCGGTATTGATCGTCTTCCGCCACCCGCTCACGGCCGGCCAGGCGCTGCACTTCATCCGCCGACAATTGCGCCAGGCACGCCTTGCCCATGGCCGAATGAAACAGGCTGGCGTGCTGGCCGACGATCTGGCAGTTGTTCGGGTAGAGCTTGCGCAGCACCGTGGGGATCGCGCTTTCCATCACTTCCAGGCGTTCGCCGTCGAAGCTCGACAAATCCACCACCAGGCCGGTGCGCTCGCTGAGGTCCAACAGCCACGGCGCGGCGCTTTCCACCAGTTGGCGCTTGAAACGTTGCTGAGTGTCGCCGAACAAACGCCGGGCCCGCAGGCGGTAACGCCGGTCGCTGAGGCCACGATAGACCCAGCCTTGTTCCTGCAAGGTCAGCAGCATCCGCGAGACGGTGGCCTTGGGCAGGTGAGTCAGGTAGTGCAGTTCTTCCAGCCCCAGCGCCTGGTGCTCGCCGAGCAATTCGATGATCGCCAGTGCCCGCCCCACTGAGCGTACGGTTCCCGTCTCGGCGTCGCTGCCCATGTGTCGATCTCCTTGATGCCGATGGATGATCTGATTTCACAGCAAGATACAGGCCCGTCGCGACTCAGCCGGTCGGCGAGAGGCAAGCGGGCGGCCGCCGCTGCACCCACTGGGTCAGTTGTTCGTGGGCGTACGCCAGTTGCAACACCGCCCTGTCCGCCTGGGCCGGGCCGATGATTTGCAGGCCCATGGGCAAACCCTGGGGGTTGAACCCCACCGGCACGTTGATGCTCGGCAGACCGGCCAGCGTGGGGCCGATCACCACTTCCATCCAGCGGTGGTAGGTGTCCATCTCGCGCCCTGCGACAAGGCGCGGCCAGGGTTGTTGTGCATCGAAAGGGAACACTTGGGCGGTGGGCAGCAACAGGAAATCGTAACGTTCGAACAGCTTGCCGAGGGCGCGGTACCAGTCGCTGCGGTTGACCGACGCCAGGTAAACGTCCGCCGCACTCAATTGCAAACCGCCCTGCACTTCCCATTGCGCCTCGGGTTTGAGCAGCGCGCGTTTTTGCGGGTCGGCGTAGGCCGCGCCGAGAGAGCCCTGGATCAGCCAATGGCGGTGCACCAGCCAGGTCTGCCACAGGCGTTCCAGGGAGAATTCCGGTTGGCAGTGCTCAACCTCGCAACCCAACGCGGCGAAGTCCTTGAGGGCCGATTCGCACAGGCTCATCACACCGTCTTCCATCGGCAGATAACCGTTGTAATCCCCGAGCCAACCCAGGCGTGCACCCTTGAAGTCATGCTGCAGCGGCTCACCCAACACCGCCGGATCTTCCTTGAGCGACAACGGCACCCGAGGGTCGTAGCCGGCCTGCACACTCAGCAGCCGCGCCACATCCGCCACGCTGCGGCCCATCGGGCCTTCCGTGGCCAGTTGCTGGACGAACAGCTCCGGCGCCGGCCCGTGAGGCACCCGGCCCTGGGACGGGCGCAGGCCAAACACGTTATTGAACGCCGCCGGGTTACGCAGCGAGCCCATCATGTCGCTGCCATCGGCCACCGGCAGCATGCGCAATGCCAGCGCCACTGCCGCGCCGCCGCTGCTGCCACCGGCCACGAGGCGCGGGTCATAGGCGTTGCCGGTGGTGCCGAACACGCTGTTGTAGGTCTGCGAGCCCAGGCCGAATTCCGGCACGTTGGTCTTGCCGATGATGATCGCGCCACTGGCCCGCACCCGCGCCACGCTGATCGCATCTTCTTGAGGAATGTGCTCGGCGAACAGCGGCGAGCCAAGGGTGGTACGCAGACCTTGGGTGGCCGCCAGGTCCTTGATCGCCTGGGGCATGCCGTGCATCCAGCCACGGGATTGGCCTTGGTCCAACTCGCGATCACGCTGCATCGCTTCGGCCAGCACCTCCTCATCAGAGCGCAGCGAGACCAGCGCATTCACCGCCGGGTTGAAGCGCTCGACCTGGGCCAGATACGCCTGCATCACTTCATGGCAGGACACCTGCCGCGCATGGATCGCCCGGGACAGTTCGATGGCATCCAGTTCAACAATACTCAAGGTTTCACCTCGCTGGAAAACGGCGCCGGTCGTTTCGCCCGTGGCGCCTCATGCATGCAGTAAGTGCCCAGCAGCGTCAGGACGCAAGCGAACAGCACATAAAATGCCGGGGCTACCGGCGTGCCCAGCACCTTGCTGAGCCAGGTGACGATCAACGGTGCAAAGCCCCCGAACACCATCACCGCCACGTTGTAGGCCACCGACACCCCGGTAGAGCGTACTTCGATGGGAAACTGCTCCGCCAGGGCCGTCGGCGCCGGGCCGAAAAAGCCGCCGATGGCGGTGCACAGCATCACCTGCATCACCAGCAAACGCTCGATGGATGGCGCCGTCGCGACCCACACATACAGCGGGTACACCATCACAAAAAACGCCAGGGTGAACGCCATCAATACCGGACGCCGACCCAGCCGATCCGACAACAGGCCGGACAGCGGAATCACCACGGTCATCAGCGCCACCGCGAACATCTGCACCATCAGCACCTGGTCCAAAGGCAGGCCGAGGTTCTTGTGGGCGAAGGTCGGCATATTCACCAGCACCACGTAGAACGACACCGTTGCCCCACACGCCAGGCCCATCGACACGAGGATGCTGCGGCGGTGATCGCGGATGACCTCCATCAAGCTCGGTGCCGCCCCCTTGGCCTGTTTGCGCGCCTCGATAAATTCCTCGGGGTCTTCCATGTGCCGGCGGATCCACAAGCCCACCGGGCCGATCAGCAAACCGAAGATGAACGGCAGGCGCCAGCCCCAGACTTCAAGGGTTTGCGGCTCGAAAAAGTGCGTGACCAACGCCACCATCGCCGCCCCGCCGAACACCGCCAGGCACTGCCCCACCAACTGCCAGGAACCGTACAACCCCTTGCGGTGGGCCGGCGCGCTTTCCACCAGGAACGCCGTGGCACTGGCGTATTCGCCGCCGGTGGCAAAGCCCTGGAGCATGCGTGCAACCACAATCAGCATCGGCGCGCCCATGCCGATCGCCGCATAGCTGGGAGCGAAAGCGATCAAGGCGATGGAGATGGTCATCAGCCGGATGATCAGTTGCATCGCGGCCTTGCGGCCTTTGCGGTCCGAATACATGCCCAGCAGAATCCCGCCCACCGGACGCATGAAGAAGCCGACGCCAAAGGTGGCCAGGGCCATCAGCAGCGAGGCGTATTCATCCTCCGAGGGGAAAAATTGCCGGGCGATGATGCTGGCGAGAAAGCCGTAGACGATGAAGTCATACCATTCCAGCGCATTGCCAATCACCGCCGCCACGACCTGGCGGGTGCGGGATACGCCCTGTTTTGCAGTCTGCATGAGGAACACTCCATTCAACCTGTTGGGAAAGGGTCCAGCGGCAGAAAAAAGAGGTCGTCAGGCGGGCTTGAGCCAGCTCTCGGCCAGCGCGCCCCAGTAGGCGGCGCCGGTCAACAGGATGTCGTCGTTGAAGTCATAGGCGGGGTTGTGGACCATCGGCCGCGAGACGCCGTTACCGATAAACAGGTAGCTGCCGGGGCAACGTTGCAGCATCCAGGCGAAGTCTTCGCTGCCCATCAGCTTGGTGGTGTTGCCGTCGACGGCGTCCTCACCCAACAAGGCGACACCGACCTCGCGAGCGAACTCGGTTTCATCCGGATGGTTGACCAGCACCGGATAGGCCGGCCGATGTTCGATCTGCGCGGTGCAGCCGAAGCTCGCGGCCTGGGTCAGGATGATCGCCTTGACCCGCTCCAGCATCAATTCACGCACGTTTGCATCCAGGGCCCGCAGGCTCAAACGCAACAGTGCTTGCTGGGGAATCACGTTGGCCGCCTGGCCCGCTTGCAGGGCACCGACGGTCACCACGGCGGCTTCCTGGGCATTGATATTGCGCGCCACCACGGTCTGCAACGCCATGACCATACTGGCGGCGGCCACCAGCGGGTCCACCGTCAGGTGCGGCATGGAACCGTGGCCGCCGACACCTTCGAGGGTCACGGTGAGCAAGTCCTGGGAGGCCATCATCGGCCCGACCCGCAGGCCCAGATGGCCAGCGGGCAAGCCCGGCATGTTGTGCATGCCGAACAGTGCGTCGCAGGGAAAACGTTCCAGCAAGCCGTCGGCGAGCATGGCTTCGGCGCCGCCCTGGCCTTCTTCGGCGGGCTGGAAAATCAGGTTCAGGGTGCCGTCGAATTGACGGGTCGCGGCCAGGTAACGCGCGGCGCCCAGCAGCATGGTGGTGTGGCCGTCGTGGCCGCAGGCGTGCATGCAGCCGGCGTGTTGGCTGCTGTAGCTGGCGCCGGTGTTTTCGATGATCGGCAAGGCATCCATGTCGGCACGAATCCCCAGCTTGCGCGCGCTGCTGCCATTGCGCAGCACACCGACCACGCCGGTCTGGCCGATACCGGTGTGGACTTCATAGCCCCAGCTTCGCAGGGATTGCGCCACGAGGGCCGAGGTGCGGTTTTCTTCAAAGCCCAGTTCGGGGTGGGCGTGAATGTCCTGACGCACGGCGTGCAGGTCGCTGGCGACATCGCTCAGCCAATCCAGGATGTGCTGGTGTGGGCTCATGGTGATTCTCCTCGCAGGCGGGTGTTCCCGTTCTTGTTCGTTGCACACCGCCAGATAACCGCGATGTGCGCAGGAGGACAATCAAAGGTGGTTCCACCCTGTGGAACCTCATGGTGTGAGTCGGCAGCCCTCGCGTTGGCCCAGCCATTGGGCACTGTGGGTGCGACCCAGGCCGCTGGCGGTCACCCGGTGTTTTTCCGGGTTGTCGGCGAAGGCGCTGGTGGGCACGTATTGCTTCACATAACCCACGCAATAATCAGCGGGATTGCCTTCCACATACCGGCACGAGCAGTACTCCTTGGCGGTATAGGCGGCGATGATGTCGGGGAAAGCTTGCAGATTGACCCGCTCGTGCCAGACCCAGCCGAGCAACACGAGTAGCAGCAGGATCAACAGGCTGATGAAGGGATGGCGGCGGATCATGGTTGCACCGCCGCGAGGACGCGTTTGAGGAGTTCGTTGTGGCGATAGCTACCGTCGCGGTCGTCGCCGTAGCGCACGATCACCAGGTGTTCATCGGGCATTACGTAGAGCGCCTGACCCCAGTGGCCAAGGGCGGCGAAGGTGTCGGCGGGCGCGTCCGGCCAGGGTTTGGCGGCGCCCTGCACTTCGCGGTTGAGCCACCATTGGCCGCCGGGGACTGCTTCGTCCTGGCCGGGCTTGTAGTGGTCGAAGGGTTGGCGGTTGAACGCGATCCACTCCTTGGGCAGTAACTGGCGGTCGCCCCAGCGACCGTCGCGCTGCATCAGCAGGCCGACGCGCGCCAGGTCGCGGGCGGTGAGGTAGGCGTATGAAGAGGCGACGAAGGTTTCGTCGGCATCACTTTCCCAGGTGGCGTTGCGGATGCCCAGCGGCTGGAACAGGGCGGTCCATGGGTAGTCGACGTAGGCCTTGTGGCCGAGCATGCCTTTGAGGGTGGCGGACAGGATATTGCTGTCGCCGCTGGAATAGCGGAATGCCTGGCCGGGGGCGTTGAAGGTGGTGGTGTCGGCGCTGAATTCGGCCATGTCGTGGCGGCCGCGGGTGTAGAGCATTGCCACCACCGAGGATTTCAGCGGGGCGAATTCGTAGTCTTCCTGCCAGTCGAGGCCCGAGGCCCAGTGCAGGAGGTCGGCCATGGTCACCCTTGGGTGTTGTTTCATGGGTGGGTAAAAGCGAGCGGCGGGGTCGCTGAGTTTGAAGCGGTTTTCGCCGAATGCCACGCCGAGTACGGTGGCCATCAGGCTTTTGCTGATGGACCAGGTCAAGTGCGGGGTGTTGGCGGTGGTGGGGGCGGCGTAGCGTTCGTAGATGATCTGGCCGTCACGGATGACCAGCAAGGCGTCGGTGCGGATGCCTTTGCGGGTGCTGTCGTCGCGGGGTGGGAAGGCGTAGTCATCCAAGGCCTTGGCGGCCGGGCCGGTCAGGGGCTGGCCTTGGGACCAATCCTTCTCCGGCCAGGTTTCGGCGTGGGCTGTCAGGGTGAACAGCAGCGCGGCGTATAGGAGGCCTTTGAACATGGACGTTGAGACTCAGGGCATTCAAGCCCGCGAGGCTAGCCCAGGGGGATGACGGTTTTGTTACGGGGCCCTGGGGGGAGTACATATCCGTTATTTGGGTAACGGCGGCTTAGGGTTCCGCTCTTACAGCGGCTCACTTTTGAAAAGCGCAAAAGTAAGCAAAACGCTCTTGCCCCACCACTCGGCACCTCGCCTAGGCTCGGTGTGCCAGCGTGGTTTAACGGGGCGCCTAAGATCAAAATCAAGATCAAAAGCACAGCGGCCTCCCGGCCGGCTTGAGTGTTGAAGAGCAAAATCAAAAGCTAAAGCGGGCACGGTTCAAATGTGGGAGCTGGCTTGCCTGCGATAGCATCAACTGGATGTACCTGATGTACCGAGTTGTCTGCATCGCAGGCAAGCCAGCTCCCACAGAAAAGCAGAGCTGCATCCGCTTCAGATTTGGCTTTCGCTCTGGATCTTGCCTCTGCTTTTAACACTCAAGCCGGCCGGGAGGCCGCTGTGCTTTTGCTTTTGATTTTGATCTGCAGGCCCCGTTAACCACGATGGCCGCAAGTAGGCACGGTGGAGCGGGTAAATCGGCAAGGATGCCGATTTAGCCGCGCCGGGCCATGGATGGCCCGTCGCGGCGGCCCGCGGAGGCGTGCCGGAGTGCGGGCATGCCGAGCCTAGGCGAGGCACCGAGTGGTGGGGCAAAGCGTTTTTTGGTTACTTTTTTAGGCGTTTGTAAAAAAGTGACCCGCTGTAAGAGCGGAACCCTAAGCCGCCGTTACCGCAGCAACGGATATGTACACAAAAATCCCAAACCAGCCCCAGGCGCCTGTCATCTAAGCGTCACCGTAACTTCATGGAGATGACACCGGCCCTACATAGCCTGACATGGCACAAACAAGTCGACTGGCCGCAACCCTGGCCGGCACTCGGAGACTCGCCATGACTCAGATCGCCCGCATCAGCGACACCGGCAATGAACGCCGTCTGCAAGCCGAACGCCTGATCGGCGCCCAGGCTTTGCAGGAAGCCCAGGCCCTGCGATTCAACGTATTCAGCGGCGAATTCAACGCCAAGCTGAAAGGCGCGGAACTGGGCCTGGACATGGATGACTATGATGTTCACTGCAGCCACATCGGCGTGCGGGATTTGAACAGCGGTCGACTCGTCGCCACCACCCGTTTGCTCGACCACCAGGCCGCCAGCACCCTGGGCCGCTTCTACAGTGAAGAAGAATTCAGCCTCCACGGCCTGCTCCACCTCAAGGGCCCAATCCTGGAAATCGGCCGCACCTGCGTCGACCCCGCCTACCGCAACGGCGGCACCATCGCGGTGTTGTGGGGCGAGTTGGCCGAAGTACTCAACCAGGGCGGCTACAGCTACCTGATGGGCTGCGCGAGCATCCCGATGCACGACGGCGGCATCCAGGCCCACGCGATCATGCAGCGCCTGCGCGAACGCTACCTGTGCAACGAACACCTGCGGGCCGAACCGAAAAAGCCGCTGCCAGCGCTGGACCTGCCGTCCAACGTCATCGCTGAAATGCCGCCCCTGCTCAAGGCCTATATGCGCCTGGGCGCGAAGATTTGCGGCGAACCGTGCTGGGACGAAGACTTCCAGGTGGCCGACGTGTTCATCCTGCTCAAGCGTGACGAGCTGTGCCCGCGTTATGCCCGCCACTTCAAGGCGGCCATGTGATGAGCCGTCTTCGGGTGTACGGGCGAATTGCCCGCGTGCTGGTGGTGGTGGCCCTGGGTTTGACCATGGCCAGTGTGTTTGGCGTATTTGAGCGTTTGGGCGTGGCCAACTCGATGGTGCGCCGCCAGCGCTGGTCGCGGTTTTTCATGGCGCGGTTGACCAACGCCCTGCCCTTTCGCGTAACCGTTCACGGTGAGTTGCCGCAACAGTCGATGCTGTGGGTCAGCAACCATGTGTCGTGGACCGACATTCCGCTGCTGGGGATGGTGGCGCCGATGTCGTTCCTGTCCAAGGCCGAGGTACGCACCTGGCCGGTGGCGGGTTGGTTGGCAGCGAAGGCCGGCAGCCTGTTTATCCGTCGTGGTTCAGGTGACAGCCAGTTGATCCGCAAACAGATGACGCGTCACCTGGAACAAAAACACCCGCTGTTGATGTTCCCGGAAGGCACCACCACCGATGGCCGCACCCTGCGTACTTTTCATGGGCGCTTACTGGCCAGTGCAATTGATGCCGACGTGTCGTTGCAACCAGTGGCGATTCGTTATCTGCGCGACGGCAAAATCGACCCGCTGGCACCGTTCATTGGCGATGATGATTTGCTCTCGCACTTGATGCGGTTGTTTGGCAATGACCAGGGCGATGTGGAAATTCATCTGCTCAAGCCGATTGCCTGCGCCGGGCAGGAGCGTGCGGCGCTGGCGTTCCAGGCGCAGCAGGCGGTGCAGAAGGCGTTGTTTGGCCCCCTTCCAGAAGCTGAGCAAATGCCAGCGCGGCCAGCATTCGCGGCCTAAAGCGAGCGCGCTGAAAAATGGGGGAGCGGGCTTGCTCGCGAAGGCGGTGTATCAATCAGCAGATTCATTCGCTGACCCACCGCTTTCGCGAGCAAGCCCGCTCCCACATTTATAGTTGTATTGCCAACTGGCTATTTGAGAACCGCTGCAACTCTGGGTAAAACACCCGGAAGTCCTCGCTTAACGGTTCATACAGCGCTCGCAATTCCTGCATGGCATGGCCCAGTTCTTCGGGCCGTGTCAGGCGCCGGCCAATTCCCCGCAGTACCTGCTCCATCACCGCAAATTCCCGGTACGAACCCAGCCAGTCATCCGCCGCCATGTACGGCGCAATCTGCGCCAGCCGACCCGGCAGCGCCGGCTCTTCGGCGAGCACCCGGTAAACCTGGGAGGTAAAACGCTCCAGTGGCTGATCGGCATATAACGCCCAATCCCGCGCCAGGCAATGGTCGAAAAACACATCGAGGACGATCCCGGCGTAGCGGCGTCGGGTCAGCGTGAAGCGCGACAGCGCCTCCCCGATCAGCGGGTGGCTGTCGGTGTAGCGATCGATTGAGCGATGCAACTGAATCGCCGACTCGATTTGCGGGCTGAACTGGCCTTGCAGGCGACCTTTAACAAAGTCGCCATACAGGCTGCCGAGCAATTGAGCAGGAAGTTGGCCGCCAAGGTGCAGATGTGCGAGATAATTCATGGCGCGCAGTTTAGCACTGCCGTCAACGTATCGTTATAACCCGATATACCGATTTAATCTGGTTTAAGACCAAAATCATATTGGTATATCGGGATACAACGATTTAAGGTTCGCCTCATCGCGATATAACGTTTTACAAACCCGAGCATCACTGCCATGTCCATCGACCTCGACGAAATAATAAAAGCCCTGGCGCACCCAGTACGGCGAGACATCCTCAACTGGCTGAAAGACCCTAAGACGCAATTCCCCGATCAGATCCACCACCACGAGCATGGCATTTGCGCCGGGCAGATCGACCAGCGCTGCGGGCTGTCCCAGTCCACCGTCTCGGCGCACTTGGCGAACCTGCAACGGGCAGGACTGATCAGCAGCCAGAAGGCTGGCCAATGGCATTTTTTCAAACGCAATGAGGATGTGATCCAAGCCTTCCTCAAAGCGCTCACCGAAGAACTCAGCGCACCGCTGTAACAAGGACTCACCCATGCCTCTCTCGCTACTCATCCTGGCCTTAAGCGCCTTCGCCATCGGTACCACCGAGTTCGTCATCATGGGCCTGTTGCCGGATGTGGCGGCCGACCTCGGTGTATCGATTCCCGGCGCCGGCTGGCTGGTGACCGGTTACGCCCTGGGCGTGGCCATCGGTGCGCCGTTCATGGCACTGGCCACCGCCAAGCTGCCGCGCAAGGCCGCCCTGGTAGCGTTGATGGGCATCTTCATCGTCGGCAACCTGCTCTGCGCCCTGGCCAGCGACTACAACGTGCTGATGTTTGCCCGTGTGGTCACCGCGCTGTGCCACGGCGCCTTCTTTGGTATCGGTTCGGTGGTCGCCGCCAACCTGGTGCCGGCCAACAAGCGTGCTTCGGCCGTGGCGCTGATGTTCACCGGCTTGACCCTGGCCAACGTGCTCGGCGTACCGCTGGGCACCGCGCTGGGTCAGGAAGCCGGCTGGCGCTCGACCTTCTGGGCCGTGACCGTCATAGGTGTGATTGCGTTGATCGGCCTGATCCGCTTCCTGCCGGCCAAGCGTGACGAGGAAAAACTCGACATGCGCGCCGAGCTGAGAGCGCTCAAAGGCGCCGGCATCTGGCTGTCACTGAGCATGACCGCACTGTTCGCTGCCTCGATGTTCACCCTCTTCACCTACGTCGCGCCGCTGCTGGGGGATGTCACTGGCGTCTCGCCCAAAGGCGTGACCTGGACCCTGTTGCTGATCGGCCTGGGCCTGACTGTTGGCAACATTATCGGCGGCAAGCTGGCCGACAAGCGCCTGGCTGCCACCCTGATCGGTGTATTCATCAGCATGGCGGTGGTGTCCACGGTCCTGACCTGGACCAGCGTCGCCGTGATCCCGACTGAAATCACCCTGTTCCTCTGGGCCACCGCCTCGTTTGCCGCCGTACCGGCGCTGCAAATCAACGTGGTGACCTTCGGCAAGGCGGCACCGAACCTGGTGTCCACCCTGAATATCGGCGCCTTCAACATCGGCAACGCCCTCGGCGCCTGGGTAGGCGGCAGTGTGATTGCCCATGGCTTCGGCCTGACCAGCGTGCCCCTGGCCGCTGCAGCACTGGCCGTGCTCGCGCTGCTGGTGACCCTGATTACTTTCCGTCAGACCGGCGATGCCGACCTGGCCCCCGCGACTAACTGATCAACTAAACAGAAGGGTGTTATCCCATGACGACTATTTTCGATCCAATCAAGCTGGGCGACCTGGAACTGTCGAACCGCATCATCATGGCGCCGCTGACCCGCTGCCGTGCCGACGCCGGTCGCGTGCCCAATGCGCTGATGGCTGAGTACTACGTACAACGCGCTTCCGCCGGTCTGATCCTCAGCGAAGCCACTTCCGTCACGCCAATGGGCGTGGGTTACCCGGACACCCCGGGCATCTGGTCCAACGATCAGGTTCGCGGCTGGGCCAATGTGACCAAGGCCGTGCACGGTGCAGGCGGCAAGATCTTCCTGCAACTGTGGCATGTGGGCCGGATCTCCCACGAGTCGTACCTGGACGGTGAAACCCCGGTCGCGCCAAGTGCCATCCAGCCTAAAGGCCACGTCAGCCTGGTACGCCCACTGGCCGACTACCCAACGCCGCGCGCCCTGGAAACCGCCGAAATCGCCGACATCGTCGACGCTTACCGCGTAGGCGCCGAGAACGCCAAGGCTGCTGGCTTTGACGGCGTGGAAGTCCACGGTGCGAACGGCTACCTGCTCGACCAGTTCCTGCAAAGCAGCACCAACCAGCGCACCGACAACTACGGTGGCTCCCTGGAAAACCGCGCACGCTTGCTGCTCGAAGTCACTGACGCCGTGATTGAAGTGTGGGGCGCCGGTCGTGTCGGTGTGCACCTGGCACCGCGTGCCGACTCCCACGACATGGGCGACGCCAACCTGTCGGAAACCTTCACCTACGTCGCCAAAGAGCTGGGCAAGCGTGGCATCGCGTTCATCTGCTCCCGTGAAAAGGAAGCGGGCGACAGCCTCGGCCCACAACTGAAAGCAGCTTTCGGCGGCCCGTACATCGCCAACGAACGCTTCACCAAGGACAGCGCCAACGCCTGGCTGGCCTCCGGCAAAGCTGACGCCGTAGCGTTTGGCGTGCCGTTCATCGCCAACCCGGACCTGCCCGCTCGCCTGAAGGCCGACGCGCCGCTGAACGAAGCACATCCAGAGACGTTCTACGCCAAAGGCCCGGTCGGCTACATCGACTATCCGACCCTGGCACTCTGATCTGCTGAAACGAAAAAGCCCCGGCTTACGAAAGCCGGGGCTTTTTTATGGGCGGCGGGAAACATTCCTTCACAGCCTTGCAACAATATTGCTACAAAATACTTAGCAAACTACCTATCAACCACCCGCCAGCCCGTATATAAAGTCACCCCACAAAATCAGGGAAAAGTCTGGTTGACCTCCCTTGGTCTTTATTGTTGACACAACTGGTCGCAATTACGCATTTTGTCTTAATTGCGCAGGCCAGGGCTCAAGCGCAGCATGTCCAACGCGATATCCACCCACCGTTCTGCGTCCTGGGCCAATTGAAAACTGTCGGGTACCAGCAGCCATTGGCCGAGAATTCCGTCGATATAGGCGTGCATGCACACCGCCGCACGTACGGTGTCGAGATTCTCCGGAAGCTGCCCGCGATGGACCGCGTTACGCAGGGTCAGCCCGATGCGCAGGTTGCATTCAAGGCTGGCGGTCTGGCGCTGACGGCGCAGATCACACATTTCATCGGTGAATTCGCACTTATGAAACAAAATCTCATTGATGCGCCGGGTCTTCGGGTCCAGGGCCACTTGATGGAACAGATGAATCAGCAGCTTGCGCATGCAACCCAGCGGATCGACCTCGTCCTCGCTCTCACTGGCCCTGGCCAATTCATCCAGCGGCTCGTGCAGGGTATCGAGCATCGCCTGCACCAGATCGGCCTTGTTGCTGAAGTGCCAGTAGATGGCACCGCGCGTCACGCCTGCCAGCGCGGCGATATCCGCCAGTGTGGTACGCGCAACCCCGCGCTCGTAAAAGGCTTGCTCGGCCGCTTCAAGAATCTGGCTGCGCGTTTCCTGAGCTTCCTCTTTGGTACGACGAACCATGGCAGTAAAACCTCAATCAGGAATCCTGGGGCGATAGGTAACGGCAATTCAAGAGCCGGTAACCATCATCTGAATAATTGTGGGACGACACCGTCAAGGGCGCCGAACGTACTAGAATCGAGGCTTTGCGCGTTGCTTTGTCAACATTGCGCGAAGCCTGTCAAGAGTTTACAAACAACCATGAACGTAAGTATATTGCGTAGCAAGCTACTTATCTACTCAGTGCCTGTTTTTTACCCTTCCACACTTCTTGTGCGCACCCTGCGCGCCTGACCCGAGGATCTTCATGCAACTTAAGCCAGCTGTTACCGCCCTGGTTACTGCCGTCGCCCTGGCATCGCTGCTCAGCGGATGTAAAAAGGAAGAAGCGGCTCCGCCCGCTCAAACCCCTCAGGTCGGCGTGGTCACCATTCAACCTCAAGCCTTTACCCTGACATCCGAGCTGCCAGGCCGCACCACGGCCTATCGCATTGCCGAGGTTCGCCCTCAGGTCAACGGCATCATTCTCAAGCGTCTGTTCAAGGAAGGGGGCGACGTCAAGGAAGGCCAGCAGCTCTATCAGATCGATCCGTCGGTGTATGACGCCTCCCTGAAAAGCGCCCAGGCCAACCTGGCCCAGACCAAGTCGATTGCCGATCGCTACAAGCAATTGGTCGACGAGCAAGCCGTCAGCCGTCAGGAATACGACACCGCCGTGTCCAACCGCATGACCTCTGAAGCCAATGTGCAAACGGCCCAGATCAACGTGCGCTACACCAAGGTCTTTGCCCCGATCTCCGGACGTATCGGCCGTTCTTCGGTCACCGAAGGCGCGCTGGTCAGCAATGGCCAGACCGACGCGATGGCGGTGATCCAGCAACTGGACCCGATCTACGTCGACGTTACGCAGTCCTCCGCCGAGATGCTGAAACTGCGTCGCGACCTGGAAAGCGGCCAACTGGAAAAAGCCGGCGAAAACGCGGCCAAGGTCAAGCTGACCCTGGAAGACGGCAGCGCCTACAAGCTGGACGGCAAGCTGGAGTTCTCCGAAGTCTCGGTCGACCAGACCACCGGTTCCGTGACCCTGCGTGCCGTGTTCCCGAACCCGGATCACACCCTGCTGCCAGGCATGTTCGTACACGCCCAGCTGCAAGCCGGCGTGAACAGCAAGGCCATCCTGGCTCCGCAACAAGGCGTCACTCGTGACCTCAAGGGTGTACCGACGGCACTGATCGTGAACAAGGACAACAAGGTCGAGCAACGTGTCCTGGTGGCCAACCGCACTTCCGGCGCCTACTGGCTGGTGGAAAAAGGCCTGGACGCTGGTGACCGCGTGATCACCGAAGGCCTGCAATTCATCAAGCCGGGCATCGAAGTCAAGGTCAAGGACGCTGACAACGCTAAACCCGCCGGCACTGCTGCAGCGCCTGCTGCCGATGCTGGTAAAGGGGAGTAATCCATGTCGAAATTTTTTATCGACCGTCCCATTTTCGCCTGGGTAATTGCCCTGGTGATCATGCTGGTCGGGGCACTGTCGATCCTGAAGTTGCCCATCAACCAGTACCCGGCCATTGCGCCAACCGCCATTGATATCCAGGTGACCTACCCGGGCGCGTCCGCACAAACCGTGCAGGACACCGTGGTGCAGGTTATCGAGCAACAGCTCAACGGTATCGACAACCTGCGTTATGTTTCCTCGGACAGTAACTCCGACGGCAGCATGACCATCACCGTGACGTTCAACCAGGGTACCAACCCGGATATCGCCCAGGTTCAGGTGCAGAACAAGTTGAACCTGGCGACCCCACTGCTGCCGCAAGAAGTGCAGCAGCAGGGTATCCGCGTGACCAAGTCGGTGAAGAACTTCCTGATGGTGATCGGTCTGGTGTCCGAAGACGGCAGCATGACCAAGGACGACCTGTCCAACTACATCGTATCCAACATCCAGGACCCGATTTCGCGAACCGCCGGTGTAGGTGACTTCCAGGTGTTCGGTTCGCAGTACGCCATGCGTATCTGGCTCGACCCTGCCAAGCTGAACAACTACCAGCTCACGCCGGTGGATGTCAGCACAGCGATCTCCGCACAGAACGTGCAAGTGGCTACCGGCCAACTCGGCGGCCTGCCTGCCGTGCCCGGCACCCAGTTGAACGCAACCATCATCGGCAAGACCCGCCTGCAGTCTGCAGAGCAGTTCGGCAATATCCTGATGAAGGTCAATACCGACGGCTCACAGGTACGCCTGAAGGATGTTGCCCGTATCGAGTTGGGCGGTCAGAACTACAGCATCGCTGCACAGTTCAACGGCAAGCCGGCATCCGGTATGGCGATCAAGCTGGCGGCCGGTGCTAACGCGCTGGACACCGGCAAGGCCATCCGCGCCACTGTAGCGTCCCTGGAACCGTTCTTCCCGCCAGGCATGAAAGCTGTGGTGCCGTATGACACCACCCCAGTGGTGACCGAATCGATCTCCGGTGTGGTTGACACCTTGGTCGAAGCGATCGTGCTGGTGTTCCTGGTGATGTTCCTGTTCCTGCAAAACTTCCGCGCCACCATCATCACCACCATGACCGTGCCGGTAGTGTTGCTGGGTACCTTCGGGATCCTGGCTGCGTTCGGCTTCACCATCAACACCCTGACCATGTTCGGCATGATCCTGGCCATCGGCTTGCTGGTGGACGATGCCATCGTTGTGGTGGAAAACGTCGAACGGGTCATGGCCGAGGAGCACTTGTCGCCTAAAGAAGCGACGGTCAAGTCCATGGGCCAGATCCAGGGTGCCCTGGTAGGTATCGCGCTGGTGCTGTCGGCAGTACTGCTGCCGATGGCCTTCTTCGGCGGCTCCACTGGTGTGATCTACAAGCAGTTCTCCATCACCATTGTTTCGGCGATGGCGTTGTCGGTACTGGTTGCGCTGATTTTCACCCCGGCCTTGTGCGCCACCATGCTCAAGCCGATCGACCCGGAAAAACACGGCCAACCCAAGCGCGGTTTCTTCGGCTGGTTCAACCGTACCTTCGACCGCGGCGTATTGAGCTACGAACGCGGCGTCGGCAACATGATCAAGCACAAGATTCCGGCGTTCCTGGTCTACGCGCTGATCCTGGCCGGCATGATCTGGCTGTTCATGCGCATCCCTGCCGCCTTCCTGCCCGATGAAGACCAGGGCGTGATCTTCGCTCAGGTACAGACGCCGGTCGGTTCTTCGGCGGAGCGCACGCAGACAGTCATCGACGATATGCGTGCCTACCTGCTGAACGACAAGGAAGGCGAGCCGGGCGAAGGCAAAGGCGTAAAATCGGTATTTACCGTAAACGGCTTCAACTTCGCCGGTCGTGGTCAGAGCTCTGGCCTGGCCTTCGTGATGCTCAAGTCATGGGAGGAGCGCGACGCATCCAACTCGGTATTCGAGATTGCCAAGCGCGCCCAAGGTTACTTCTCCCAGACGTTCAAGGACGCCATGGTATATGCCATTGTGCCGCCTTCGGTTCTGGAGTTGGGTAACGCCACAGGTTTCGACGTATTCCTGCAAGACCAGGGCGGCGTCGGTCACGACAAGCTGATGGCTGCACGCAACCAGTTCCTTGGTGCAGCGGCACAAAGCAAGATCCTGGCAGGTGTGCGCCCCAACGGCGTGAACGATGAACCGCAATACGAGCTCAGCGTCGACGACGAGAAGGCAAGTGCCCTGGGCATCAGCCTGGCAGACATCCAGCAGACCTTGGCCATCGCTCTGGGTGGCAGCTACGTCAACGATTTCATCGACCGTGGTCGTGTGAAGAAAGTGTATGTGCAGGGCGACGCTTTCAGCCGGATGTCCCCGGAAGACCTGGATAAATGGTACGTGCGCAGCACCTCCGGGAAGATGGTGCCAATGTCGGCCATCTCGTCGGGCAAGTGGATCTACGGTTCGCCGAAACTCTCGCGCTACAACGGTGTAGCCGCGATGGAAATCCTCGGTACTCCGGCACCTGGCTACAGTACCGGTGACGCGATGACTGAAGTCGAGCGCATTGCCAAGGACCTGCCGGCGGGTGTCGGTTATGCGTGGACCGGCCTGTCGTACGAAGAACGTCTGTCCGGCTCCCAGGCACCTGCGCTGTACGCCCTGTCGCTGCTGGTAGTGTTCCTCTGCCTCGCGGCACTGTACGAAAGCTGGTCGATCCCGATTGCGGTGATTCTGGTGGTACCGCTGGGTGTGATCGGTGCGTTGATGGCCACCAGCCTGCGGGGACTGTCCAACGACGTGTTCTTCCAGGTAGGCCTGTTGGTGACGGTGGGCCTGGCAGCGAAAAACGCCATCCTGATCGTGGAGTTCGCCAAAGAGCTCCACGAACAGGGCAAAGGCATCGTCGAGTCGGCCATCGAGGCATCTCGCATGCGTCTGCGACCGATCATCATGACGTCCATGGCGTTCATGCTCGGCGTACTGCCCCTGGCGATTTCCACCGGCGCAGGCTCAGGTAGCCAGCACGCCATCGGTACGGGCGTAATTGGCGGTATGATCACCGCCACGGTCCTCGCGATCTTCTGGGTACCCCTGTTCTTCGCAACCGTGTCCTCCGCTGGCGAGCGTAAAAAGACTGAAACCAAGCAAACTCCTAAAGAGGCTGGCCAATGAGCAAGTCGCTACTCTCCTTAGCGGTCACAGCATTCGTGCTCAGTGGCTGCTCGCTGATCCCGGACTACCAGCGCCCTGAAGCGCCGGTAGCCGCGCAGTTCCCGCAGGGGCCGGCGTATTCGTCGGCCCAGGCGCCTGGCCAGGCCGCTGCCGAGCAAGGCTGGAAGCAGTTTTTCCATGACCCTGCCCTGCAACAGCTGATCCAGACTGCACTGGTGAACAACCGCGACCTGCGTGTCGCGGCCCTGAACATCGACGCGTATGCCGCGCAGTACCAGATCCAGCGTGCCGACCTGTTCCCGGCAATCTCGGCCACGGGCAGCGGCAGTCGTTCGCGCACCCCGGCCAAGCTGTCGCAGACCGGCGAATCGACCATCTCCAGCCAGTACTCGGCGGGCCTCGGGATCAGCTCCTATGAGCTGGACCTGTTTGGTCGCGTCCGCAGCCTGAGCGAACAAGCGCTGCAACAATACTTCGCCACTGAAGAAGCGCGTCGCACCACCCAGATCAGCCTGGTAGCCAGCGTGGCCAACGCCTACCTGACCTGGCAAGCCGACAAGGAGCTGCTCAAGCTCACCCAAGACACCCTGGGCGCGTACGAGCAGAGCTTCAAACTGACCTCCCGCAGCAACGAAGTCGGCGTGGCGTCGGCCCTGGACTTGAGCCAGGCCCGCACCTCGGTGGAAAACGCCCGGGTTGCACTGGCGCGCTATACCCGCCAGGTGGCCCAGGACGAAAACAGCCTGACCCTGCTGCTGGGCACCGGCCTGCCGGCGAACATCGCCAGCCGGCCATTGTCTGATGACCTGTTGAGCGAAGTACCGGCCGGCCTGCCGTCGGACCTGCTGCAACGTCGTCCCGACATCCTGCAGGCCGAGTACAACCTCAAGGCTGCCAACGCCAACATCGGCGCAGCACGGGCCGCGTTCTTCCCGAGCATCAGCCTGACCGCCAGCGCCGGTACCGCGAGCCCGACCCTGGGCGGCCTGTTCAAGGGCGGTTCGGGCACCTGGTCGTTTGCACCGCAGATCAACATCCCGATCTTCAATGCCGGCAGCCTGCGCGCCAGCCTGGATTACTCGAAAATCCAGAAAGAGATCAACGTCGCCAACTACGAGAAAGCGATCCAGACCGCCTTCCAGGAAGTCTCCGACGGCCTCGCCGCCCGCGAGACCTACAAGCAGCAACTGGACGCCCAACGTGGCTTCGTCGCCGCCAACCAGGACTACTACCGCCTGGCCGAGCGTCGCTACCGCATTGGTGTCGACAGCAACCTGACGTTCCTCGACGCCCAGCGCCAACTGTTCAGTGCCCAGCAGTCGCTGATCACCGATCGCCTGGCGCAGCTCAACAGCGAGGTCAACCTGTACAAGGCCCTCGGTGGTGGCTGGAACGAGCAGACCGCGAAGAACGAGCCGTTGAAAGAAGAAGCACCGCCCTTGAAGTTGTTCTGATTACATTCAGTTGAAACGCAAAGCCCACCTTCATGGTGGGCTTTTTTTGGCTCACGCAACGCCTACTCATCCTGCGTATGTTCGAGGTTGAACGACTCACAGTTGACCGAAACAGTGCCATCGGGAACGTTATAGTGAAAGCGAAAACGGCCCTCGATACTCAGTCTTTGGCCGTTCTGAAAATAGTCATTGACCTGGAGAAGTCCTCCACCAATGCCACTACCCGTGCCACCTCCCTTATCGACGTAATTGAAAGAAGCAAAGACGTCTGCATCTTCTCCTACAAAAGGATTACCGATGAGATAAGCCGTGTCGGCAGCCAGAGGTTTGATAAACACCAAAGACAAGTTTGATGCGTCTTCACCCGGCCCGAAGTGGGTTTCCACTATGGTTGACGGTCCCTGGTACCCAATAGTCATTCTGTGGGATTTCAGAATATGCGGCCGTTGGCCCGGGGCTTCGACCACCAACTCCATGGATCCGGTTGTCGCACGCTGATTTTCAACACCCTCGATTTTCTTCGTCTCTTTGTTCCACTTGAAATCCATGACGCCGCTCCTGCTCGTAAAACGTGAATGGATCGGGGAGGACATCCAAATCACCTTCCGGCCCTCAAGCTACCCCCCCACTTCACTTTCAACAACTGGCAGAAATCACAGGTACAGACCAGTTGAGCGTCGGTTCCAGCGGGACAAGGAAACCTCCTTCCTGGTGCTCGGTGGCGGGACCTTTGGCGTGTCGATCATCGAACTGTTCGACGATCGTTATGGTAGCGACCCCCTTCGCCTGCCAGAAATACCTCCCCGCTTTTCCCTGGACCAGCCTTACCGCCTCCCGCCTGTAAAACTGCGAAAAAACCGGCCAGCCCTTCCCCGGCGACCGGCCGCGCAACTGCGTTCGATCATCGCCCAAAACCCGCTTTACCCCAATTGAAACGCGCCCACGCCGCCCCGCACCATGGCCCGCACCTGCATAACCCCAATAACAACAGGTCTAACGCCATGAGCATCGTTCACCCGCGCCAGCTACTGCTGGCGACCGCTGTCGCCAGTCTCGCCCTTCCCGTTCTCGCCGAAGAACATGGGTTTCTCGAAGACGCCAGCGCTAACCTCAACTTGCGCAATTTCTTCTTCAACCGTAATTTCACCAACCCGACCAAGGCCCAGGGCGGCGCCCAGGAGTGGACCCAAAGTTTCATCCTCGACGCCAGGTCCGGCTTCACCCAAGGCACCGTCGGGTTCGGCATGGACGTGCTCGGTTTGTACTCGCAAAAGCTCGATGGCGGACGCGGCACCGGCGGTACACAACTCTTGCCGCTGGACCGTGATGGCGAGCCCGCCGATAACTTCGGGCGCCTTGGCGTCGCGTTCAAGGCGCGAATCTCGAAGACCGAAGTGAAAGTCGGCGAGTGGATGCCGGTGCTGCCGATCCTGCGCTCCGACGATGGTCGCTCACTCCCGCAAACCCTGCGCGGCGGCCAGATCACCTCCAAAGAGATCGACGGCCTGACCCTCTATGGCGGCCAGTTCCGCGCCAACAGCCCGCGGGACGACAGCAGCATGACCGACCTGTCGATGTCCGGAAAAGCCGCCTTCACCTCCGACCGTTTCAACTTCCAGGGCGGCGAATATACCTTCAACGACAAACGCACCCAGATCGGCGTATGGAACGCCCAGCTCAAGGACATCTACCGCCAGCAATACCTCAACCTGATCCACAGCCAGCCCGTGGGCGCCTGGACCCTGGGCGCCAACCTCGGGTTCTTCTACGGCAAGGACGACGGCAGCGCCCGCGCCGGCGACCTCGACAACAAGACCTGGTCCGGACTGTTCTCGGCCCGATACGGCGGCAACACCTTCTATGTGGGCCTGCAAAAACTCACCGGCAACAGCGCCTGGATGCGGGTCAACGGCACCAGCGGTGGCACCCTGGCCAACGACAGCTACAACGCCAGTTACGACAACGCCCGGGAAAAATCCTGGCAGCTGCGCCACGACTACAACTTCGCCGCCCTGGGCATTCCAGGCCTGACCGTGATGAACCGCTATATCAGCGGCAGCAACGTACACAGCGGCACGGTGACCGACGGCAGGGAATGGGGACGGGAAAGTGAAGTGGGCTATGTAGTGCAGAGCGGAACATTGAAGGACCTCAATGTGCGCTGGCGCAATTCCAGCATGCGCCGGGACTACAACAACAATGAGTTTGATGAAAACCGGTTGATCGTCAGTTACCCGATCTCCTTGCTCTAATGCTGGAAGCTCCATGGTTGTGACTTCACTGGGAAAACGCTTAACTATTCAAAAATTTTTCCCTACGGTCGGTAGGAAAATGACACAACCCCAAATGAACCAACTCCATCGTTGCACCAATAACAATCTGTTCCGACCAACACTTCACTTAATGTTTGCAAGATGGAGCAACACTATGACAACAGTAACTTCAGGCAATCCAAGTTCATTCTCCTGGAATGACTGGCGACAAAAACTGGACGAAAAACATACAGCAAGCACCTCACACCACCAGAGCGCCCATCAGGAGCCGACCCACAACAAGGAAACTTGCCAGCGCCAACGGCACCGGTCCAACTCTTCCAGTCACTTCACTCAACACAAGTACGACGCGGCCCCACCTCCCGCTAAACCCGCTGTCACACCACCCGGTAACGAGTACCGCGCCAACGAATTCGTTTGGACCGATCTTGTCAACGTGCCGAGATCTGCGAGTGGAGCCCCCGTGACCCACGAATTTGACAATGGCAATGTCAAAATAACCTCGTCGCCCATGCACCAGGGAAGCTTCAACGGCACGCCTACCCCGCGAAACAAGGTCACCATCGAAACGGGCCATCAGGACGATCACATCGAGATAAAGACACTTCAGTCTGGAGGTGTCGTCGCTGAAATCAATGGAAAAGCCTACGCGCTCCCCATCGAAAACGTGGGTGCAATAGCTGGGCTACTTGAAATAAATACCAATGGCGGGGAAAAAGATAAGGTAAATATCGCCAAAAATATCTGGTTCGAAACGCAGATCAGCCTCAATGATGATCATCGTGTATCAGGCCGAAATGGCTACACGTCCGCACCTGAATCCTCTGACAAAAAAGCGTCAGACGCTATCCCGGTGGCTTCCCAGATGAAGCAAGAGGGTGACAGCAAGGTATTCACGCACGACGCTGTCACCATCAGCTACGATCAAAACAAATACTCCGACCATCCCGGCGACGGCGTCACACAAATCCAAACGGGTGATGGTGACGACAACGTTCGTATCAGTGCTGCCGACGATGGCTCATTAATAGCCGACATCAATGGAGAAAATTTTTTACTGCCGGTCAAAAATGACCCTACCGGACGTTCGCGATTGTTTTTACAGACACAGAAAGGCGAAGCTCACGTCACCATCGACTCAAACGTTAAAAACTTCTCCTATATCAACTTGGGCGCGGACAAGTCGGGCACGGTTTATACCGGCGGTGGATTTGTCTCCGGCCCGCAAGAAACGAAGCAGGACCAGCAATATAGAAACCAGAACTACAACCCTGTTTAAAACTGCCTGAATGGCCGGGCTGTGTGCGCTCGTCAGCCTGGCTAAAAACTGCGACGAACTTGCTGTATGGTGCGCGCGTGTCATGGATGACCGAAACCCGCAGCCAACGTCTTTCGAGTCCGCCGTACACCATGAAACCCTTCGCCGCCGTATCGGCTCTACTGCTCCTGGCCCTGAGCCTCAGCGGTTGCATCGGTCCGCCCTTGGCCCTGACACCGCAGACCGAACAGCGTTTGAAAACCGAGGCGCCGATCCGCTTTTTGCTGACCTTCGATGACGGCCCCAGCGCCTCGGGTTTTATGAACCCGAGCCGCTCGGTGATGGCAGACCTGGCAAACAACCCGATACAGCCGGGGATCAAGGCGGTGTTCTTTTTGCAGACCGAGGCGCCCCGCTCCGGCGGCAACCCGCGGGGTCGCAAGACCATGGAGCGCGAATACGCGGCCGGCCATATCCTGGCGTTCCACACCGCGACCCCATGGCACAGCAATCATCGCTCGCAGAACCCGGTGGAACTGGAGCACTACCTCAGCCTCGGCTCGTCGACCCTTGAGTCAATCACCGGCCAGCCGCCCACACTGGTGCGCCCACCCTTCTGGAATTACGACAAACGCACCTTCGCCGCCTACCAGCAACATGGCCTGCACGTATTGCTCACGGACCTGAGCGCGAACGATGGCGTGATCTGGGTATTCAATGGCAGCCCGCGTCGCCGGGAAAACCTGATCCGCCAACTGTCAGTGCTGCGCGAACGCATCGCACGGGGTGAGTTGCCGACGGTGGACGGCGTGATCCCCGTGGTGGTGACCTTCCACGACATCAACCGCTACACCGCCTGGCACTTGAAGGAATACCTGCAGATCCTGATGGACAGCGCGCGCATCAACGGCGTGCCCGTCGCCCAGCAGCCGTTCTATACCGACCGGGCAACCTTGCAGCGGGCGGCCATGGCCCGCACGGTGAAGAACGCCGACGAAGTGGTGCATCTGCCCGGCGTGTGGAACTGGGTGTGGGACGCTGACTCGCATTGAATCTGAACCCGGCTCAAGCACGAAATATCGCGACAGCATTCGACTTTTCCTACTGCGGAACTGCCCTTCTCTTCAAACCAACCAAAAGGCTCTCACAAAGAATGATTGAGGTTTTGGTATGAATATTTCTCCGCACGCGCCTAACCCGATGAACTACACCCGTAGTTCGTTACCGCCATCAGAACCGCCCATTCAGATCCAATACAAAACCCCTGATTCTCGAGCGTTCACCAACGCTTCCCGATATTCTCCCGAGTTCCAACTCGGACAAAAAAATTACATCAACAGCGAAGTCTTGTATCAAGACCAAAACGTAAAGATCTCCCAGGAATATGAATTCTCAGCCAATCAAAACGGCGAAGTGGAAGTAGTGTTCACCGAAATCGTACTGGAAACAGGCAACCGATCAGACACGGTAAAGATCACCGGAGCCCCCGACGGCAAGTTACTCGTCACCGTCAACGGTAAACGCTACCTAATCGAATTGCTCAACCGCCCCGACCTCGAAATAAACCAACCGCTGCACGTCAAGACACACGGTGGCAACGACAGTGTGGTGGTCGCCCCTGAGGTCACCACACCTATCAGGATCAACCTGGGAGATGGCAATGACTACGCCCGTGCCGGAGGCGGCCCCACACAGATCAGGGGCGGATCCGGGGATGACGTTATCCTCCTGGGCAGCGACAACGGGGTTGCATCGGGCGAAGGTGGCAACGACGTATTGGTCGCGGGCACGGGCAGTGGCGCGCTTTATGGCGGTGAAGGAAATGACTGGCTTCTCGCCCTGGACGGACCGCCCGAACGTGTGATGCATATGGACGCTGGTAAGGGAAACGATTCCATAATTTCCAAAAGCGGCCACTCGGTAATACACGGTAACGGCGGTAAAAATCGGATCACCACGCTGGGCAGTGCCGTCATCTATACCGGCAGGGACAAAAACAATGTCAACGCCTACCACGACAACACCGTTATTTACGCCAAACCTTCAGATAACGTGACCCGCACGAGCCACTCACGCAGGTTTGACGTACATCCCAGCGACGCTGGCAAAACAGGTTATTCAGTCGTGGGCTCCACCGAATTCAAAGAGCGCGTGGAAGACGACCTGGAGCTCTTGAGAATGTCGCCTACCGGCCAACAAGGCTTGAAGAAGGCTGACGAACTGGCCCGACAGAACAACGCGCCCATCACCATTCGTGAGTTGAACACCCGAGACGACATGAACTATGCCTTTAACAACAAAGCGATCCAGGAGTATCTTGAGAAAGGCGGCGATGTCAATTCACTGACACCTTCAGAGCTGGGTTTTATAACGGATGGTAAACCCGGAGCCACTGCTGACCGTGGAACGATTATCTACAACCCTTCCCTTGCGTCCAACGTCGGTAACCCAATCATCGGCCTTTATCATGAAATGGCCCACGCGTTTAATGGTGCCACCGGCACTTCGTTACCGGGCTCAACCGCGCTGGATCCGTATGAAAAACACGTTGAGGAAGACCTTGAGCGTCAGGCAATTGGCCTGCCAACGGTAGCTGACCCCTTCGACTTTGACGGGGATCCTGAGACCCCGCCGACCACCACCAACCCACGGCCATTCACCGAAAACGGCCTGAGACAAGAAATGCGTGTTCCATTACGAAAAAGCGTCGACGAGAAACCGTAGACCTGACCCCATGAATTAAGGAGCAGGCGCAAATCACGCCTGTTCCCGCGACTCAACCCCCAGTTCATCCCACACCGACTCGGCCAGGTGAAACGTCGCATTGGCCGCCGGGACCCCGCAATAGATCGCGCTCTGCATCAGCACTTCCTTGATTTCGGCACGGGTCACGCCGTTACTCGCGGCGGCCCGCAGGTGCAGCTTCAGCTCTTCACTGCGGTTCATGCCGATGAGCATGGCGATGGTGATCAGGCTGCGGGTATGCCGCGGCAGCCCCGGGCGGGTCCAGATATCACCCCAGGCGTGGCGGGTGATCATTTCCTGGAACTCGCTGTTGAACTCGGTCAGGGCGTTGAGGCTGCGGTCGACGTGGGCGTCGCCCAGCACTTCGCGGCGCACTTGCAGGCCGTCGGCATAACGTTGTTTCTCGTCCACAAAAAGCTCCTCATGCAACTTTTGACAACAGGCACATAACCTGTGGCGAGGGAGCTTGCTCCCGTTGGGTCACACAGCGGCCCCAGTGAGGCCGCTGCAGGGTTTTACAAATAGTTGGGTTGCAGCTGCTCAGGGGCTGCTACGCAGCCCAACGGGAGCAAGCTCCCTCACCACAGGGTTCAGCGATACTCAGCGGGCGAGCAGAAATTTCAGCACACGGTCGCTGAACGCCGCACCGGCCTGTACGTTGGACAGGTGCGCGGCGTAGAACTCGGCGTACTCGGCGCCTTTCACGTGCTCCTGGATAAAGTGCCCGCCAGAAGGCGGTGTGACCGCATCTTCAGTGCCGGCAATCACCAGGGTCGGCACCTTGATCGACGACACTTGTTCACGGTAATCCGCGTCTCGCACGGCCGCGCAGTTTGCGGCATAACCCTGGGGATTGGTCGCTGCCAGCATGTCGGTGATCAGCGTGGCCTGGTCAGGGTGAGCCTCGGCAAAGTCGGCAGTGAACCAGCGCGCGATCGATGCGTCACGCAGGGCCACCATCGCTGCCGCACCGTCGCGCAGGACCATCTCGATGCGCGGGTTCCAGATCTCGGGCGTGCCGATTTTGGCTGCGGTGTTGCACACCACCAACCGATGCAAACGCTCACCCGCATGGATGCCCAGCCACTGGCCGATCAGGCCGCCCATGGACAACCCGCAGAAATGCGCGCGCTCGATTTCCAGTGCATCCAGCAGCGCCAGTACGTCACGGCCCAACTGCTCGATGCTGTAGGGGCCTTCGGTGACCAGGGATTTGCCGTGGCCGCGGGTGTCGAAACGCAGCACCCGGAAGTACTGGGTGAACGCCTCGATCTGGATGTCCCACATGTGCAGGTCGGTGCCCAGGGAGTTGGACAACACCAGTACCGGTGCGTCTTCGGGGCCATCAAGTTGGTAGTTCAGTTCGCCATCGGCGAGTTGTACACATCCCACAGCAGCCTCCTCAGGCAATCAAAGCAAAATGTTCGGCCACGGCCCGGGTAACCCAGGTGTGTGCCTGGCCCAGGTAGTGCGCCGGGTCCAGCAGGCGATCGAGTTCGGCCGCCGAAAGCTCGGCAGTCACTTGGGGTTCATCCCCCAGCACCGCCCGCAGGTGGCGCCCGTCGGCGACGGCGCGTTTGCAGCATTGTTCCAGCAGATGGTGCGCGGTCTCGCGGCCCAGGCGTTGGGCGAGGACGATGCTGACCGCTTCAGCCAGTACCAGGCCTTGGGTCAGGTCCAGATTCTGGGCCATGCGCCCGGGGTCGACTTCCAGACCTTCACTTACCAGCAACGCCTGGTGCAACGCACCGGATACCAGCCGGCAAATTTCCGGCAAGGTTTCCCATTCGGCATGCCACAAGCCCAGGCTGCGTTCGTGCTCCTGGGGCATGGCGCTGAACATCGTCGCCACCAGGCCCGGCACGCGGGTGGCGGCGCTGATCAGCACGGCGGCGCCCACCGGGTTGCGTTTGTGGGGCATGGTCGAGGAGCCGCCTTTGCCCGGTGCCGACGGTTCGAACACTTCCGCCGCTTCGGTCTGCATCAGCAGGCTGATGTCGCGGCCCAGCTTGCCGAGGCTGCCGGCGATCAAACCGAGCACCGAGGCAAACTCCACCAGGCGATCGCGCTGGGTGTGCCAGGGTTGTTCCGGCAGGCCCAGTTGCAACTCCGCCGCCAGCGCTTGTGCCACCGGCATCGCCTGTTCGCCAAGGGCTGCCAGGGTTCCCGAAGCACCGCCAAATTGCAGCACCAGCAAACGCGGCTTGAGCTCACTCAGGCGCTGCCGACTGCGGGTGACCGCGCCGAGCCAGCCGGCGATCTTCATGCCCAGGGTGACCGGTGTTGCATGCTGCAACCAGGTGCGGCCAGCCAAGGGGGTTGTCCCATAGCGTTGGGCCTGCGCGGCCAGGATCTCGCCCAACCGTGCCAGGTCATGTTCGATCAGCTCGACGGCGCTGCGCAGTTGCAGCACCAGGCCGGTGTCCATCACATCCTGGCTGGTCGCGCCCAGATGCACATAACGCTCGGCGCCGGCATCTTCGCCGGCGATCAATTTGCCAAGGGCCTTGACCAACGGAATCGCCGAATTGCCCGCCGTGGCAATTGCCTCGCCGAGGGCATCCACGTCGTAGAGAGAAGCCAGGCAGGCCTGGGCAATCGGCGCGACGGCCGCTTGCGGGATCAACCCGACCTGGGCCTCGGCCCGGGCCAGTGCCGCTTCGAAATCCAGCATGCCCTGCAAGCGCCCTTGGTCGCAGAACACTTCGGCCATGCTGTTGGCAGTGAAGTAGGCGTCGAACAGTTGGTTGCTCGTGCGCATCGTCATAAAACATCCCTAGGTGGCGCATACCCGACAATGGGCATGCGCCAGCCGGTTACAGATCGTGGTGCAAGTACGCCGCCTCTTTGGGCAAGCGCAAGCTGAACAGGAAAGCCACCGCCATCATCGCCGTGACGTACCAGTAGAAGGTGTTCTCCATACCCATGGACTTGAGACCCAAGGCCACGTATTCCGCCGAACCACCGAAGATCGCATTCGCCACCGCATACGCCAGGCCCACGCCCAGTGCACGCACTTGTGGCGGGAACATCTCGGCTTTCACCAGGCCGCTGATGGAGGTGTAGAAGCTCACGATGGCCAGGGCCAGGGTGATCAGCACAAAGGCCAGGAACGGACTGCTGACGGTTTTCAGGGTCAACAGGATCGGCACAGTGCACAGCGTGCCCAGGGCACCGAACCACAGCATCGAGTTACGGCGGCCAATCTTGTCCGCCAGCATGCCGAACACCGGCTGCATGCACATGTAGAAGAACAGCGCGCCGGTCATGATGTAGCTGGCGGTCTTGGCGTGCATCCCGGCGGTGTTCACCAAGTACTTCTGCATGTAGGTGGTGAACGTGTAGAAAATCAGCGAACCGCCGGCGGTGTAACCGAGCACGGTGATAAACGCGGCCTTGTGATCGCGGAACAGCGCGGCAATGCTGCCGGCGTCCTTGTCTTCACGCATTTCCTTGCTGGTGGTTTCTTTCAGGGTACGACGCAGCAACAGCGAGATCACCGCCGCAATGGCGCCGATCACAAACGGAATCCGCCAGCCCCAGGCCCGCAGTTCATCTTCGGTGAGGATCTGTTGCAGGATCACCACCACCAACACCGCCAGCAGTTGCCCGCCGATCAGGGTCACGTACTGGAACGAAGCAAAGAAGCCGCGCTGGCCCTTGAGGGCCACTTCACTCATGTAGGTAGCGGTAGTGCCGTATTCACCGCCTACCGACAGGCCCTGGAACAGCCGCGCGACCAGGAGCAAGGCCGGGGCCCAGGCGCCGATGTCTTTGTAGGTGGGCAAAAAGGCGATGACCAGGGAGCCGGCGCACATCATCAGCACCGAGATCATCATCGAATTCTTGCGACCATGTTTATCCGCGACCCGGCCGAACAGCCAGCCGCCGATGGGGCGCATCAGGAAGCCGGCGGCGAACACACCGGCGGTGTTGAGCAGTTGCACGGTGGGGTCGTCCGACGGGAAAAACGCCGGGGCAAAATAGATGGCGCAGAAGGCATAGACGTAGAAGTCGAACCATTCGACGAGATTGCCGGAAGAGGCACCGACAATCGCAAAGATCCTTTTGCTGCGTTCTTCTCCGGTGTAGTGGCTGGTTTTTGTTGTCATGTTTTTTCACTCAGTGGGAACGGTTATAGCCTAGACATACTTTGCAACAACCATGTTCCGCAAGCAGACTTTTGCATATTTGTTGCCTGGGCCGGCCTCATCGCGGGCAAGCCCGGCTCCCACATTTGGAATGCATTCCCCTGTGGGAGCTGGCTTGCCGGCGATAAATCCCCAGCCAACTCAATAATCGAAGAACACCGTCTCTTCGTCTGTGCCCTGCAAAATCACATTCCACTGATACACACCCGTCGCATCCGCCTTGGCGATCAACGTGCGCCGGCGTTCTTGCGGTACACACGCCAGCAGCGCGTCATCCCCATTCGCCGCCTCACCGTCAAAGTAAATCCGCGTCAGCAGGTGCTTCACCAACCCACGGGCAAATACCAGCACCACCAGATGCGGCGCCTGGGTCGTGCCCTTCAACCCCGGCACACTGCCCGGCTTGATGGTGGTAAACCTAAAACGCCCTTCGGCATCCACCGGCACCCGGCCAAAGCCTTCGAAGTTCGGGTCCACCGGCTTGTCCTGCTCATCTTCAGGATGGTCGTACTTGCCGGCCGCATTCGCCTGCCAGACTTCCAGCATGGCGTCGTTGACCACATCGCCGTTGCCATCCACCACCTGCCCGGTGATCGCCACGCGCTCACCAAGGGTTGCGGCAACGGTGAGGTCTTCGCGGTTCAGCCAGGTCAGGCCGATGTGGTAATACGGCCCGACGGTGTGGGAAGTAGTCGCGTTGAGGCTCATCTCATTTCTCCATCGGCGTGGCGTCGCGGCCGCGCAGGACGATGTCCCAGCGGTAGCCGAGGGCATAGTGCGGAATGGTTTTTTCCAGGTCGAAACTGGCGATCAGGCGTTCCTTGGCGGAGGTGTCCGGGACGCAGTTGTAGATCGGGTCGTACGCCAGCAACGGGTCGCCGGGGAAGTACATCTGCGTCACCAACCGCGTCAGCACACTCGGGCCGAACAGCGAGAAGTGGATGTGCGCCGGGCGCCACGCGTTGTGGTGGTTGCCCCATGGGTAGGCGCCGGGCTTGATGGTCTGGAACTGGTACCAGCCGTCAGCGTCGGTGACGGTACGCCCGGTGCCGGTGAAGTTCGGGTCCAGCGGCGCGTCGTGCAGGTCGCGCTTGTGGTTGTAGCGGCCGGCGGCGTTGGCCTGCCAGATTTCCACGAGGATGCCAGGCACGGGCAAGCCGTTTTCATCCAGCACGCGCCCGTGAATGATGATGCGTTCGCCCTGGGGCTCGCCTTCATGCTGGGCGGTCAGGTCGTTGTCCTTCTCGTTGATGCGCTCGGCGCCGATGGTCGGGCCGGTGATTTCCGACAGGGAATGGGGCAGGAACACCAACGGCTTGGACGGCGAACGCAGGTTCGTCGACTGGTAGGCCGGGTGCAGGTAATCAGGCTGAGTACCCGCTTGCGGGCGCCGGTATCCGGGCTTGTCACTCATGGAGCAATCCTCTTTATTCTTGTGGGTCTCAAACACGTTCGATCGCCAGGGCCAGGCCTTGGCCAACACCGACACACATGGTCGCCAGGCCTTTGCTGCCGCCGGTTTTTTCCAACTGATGCAGGGCGGTCAGTACCAGGCGTGCGCCACTCATGCCCAGCGGATGGCCGAGGGCAATGGCGCCGCCGTTCGGGTTGACCTGCGGTGCGTCGTCGGCAATCCCCAGTTCGCGCAGCACGGCCAGGCCCTGGCTGGCGAAGGCTTCGTTGAGTTCGATCACATCGAAATCGGTGACTGCCAGGCCCAGGCGTTCTACCAGTTTGCGCACCGCCGGCACCGGGCCGATGCCCATGACGCGAGGCGCCACCCCGGCGCTGGCCATGCCCAGCACACGAGCGCGGGCAGTCAGGCCATGTTTTTTGACGGCTTCCGCAGAGGCCAGGATCAGCGCTGCGGCGCCGTCGTTCACACCCGAGGCGTTGCCCGCAGTGACCGTCTTGTCAGGGCCGTTGACCGGCTTGAGTTTGGCCAGGGCCTCCAAAGTGGTATCGGCCCGCGGGTGCTCGTCGTGCTCGACCAGGGTTTCGCCTTTTTTATGGGCGACACGCACCGGCACGATTTCTTCAGCAAAAAAGCCGGCAGCCTGTGCAACAGCGGTACGTTGCTGGCTGCGCAGGGCGAAGGCGTCCTGATCGGCGCGGGACACGTTGTAATCGTCGGCCACGTTGTCGGCCGTTTGCGGCATAGGGTCCACGCCGTATTGGGCCTTCATCAGCGGGTTGATAAAACGCCAGCCGATGGTGGTGTCTTCCAGCTTCATGTTGCGCGAGAACGCCGCATCGGCCTTGCCCATCACAAACGGTGCGCGGGACATCGACTCAACGCCACCGGCAATCGCCAGCTCCATTTCACCGCTGGCGATGGCGCGGAAAGCCGTGCCGATGGCGTCCATGCCCGAAGCGCACAGGCGGTTCAGGGTGACGCCGGGAATGCTTTGCGCAAGGCCCGCCAGCAATGCTGCCATGCGCGCCACGTTGCGGTTGTCTTCGCCGGCCTGGTTGGCGCAGCCGAGGAACACTTCATCCACCGCGTTCCAGTCCACCGATGGGTTGCGTTCCATCAGCGCCTTGATCGGCAGTGCCGCCAGGTCATCGGCACGCACGGTGGACAAGCCACCGCCAAAACGGCCGATGGGGGTACGAATGGCGTCACAGATAAATACGTCGCGCATCAGGCTTCTCCGGGGGCTTGGCCGTGGGCCGCCGCCGTGCGTGCCTCAAGGTCGCGCAGGGCGGTCAGTTCAATCTCGGTAGGTTCGGCGCTGGTGCTCACCTGGTCGGCAAAACGAATCGCCCAACCAGTTGCGGCCACCACTTGCTCACGGGTTACGCCGGGGTGCAGGGCGGTGACGACAAACTCGTGGCTGCCCTCCTCCGGTTCCATGATGCACAGGTCGGTAATGATGCCTACCGGACCGGCCCCTGGCAGCCCCAGGCGTTTACGCGAGTCGCCGCCTTCGCCGTGGCCTACCGAGGTGATGAAATCCAGTTTGTCGACAAACGAACGCGCCGACTGCTTGAGGATGATCAGCACGCTCTTGGCGGAGCCGGCGATCTCCGGCGCGCCACCGGCACCCGGCAGGCGCACTTTGGGCTGGTGATAGTCACCGACCACGGTGGTGTTGATGTTGCCGAAGCGGTCGACCTGGGCCGCACCCAGGAAGCCGACGTCAATGCGCCCGCCCTGCAGCCAGTAGCGAAAAATCTCACCCGTTGGCACCACGGTGTCAGCGGTTTCCGCCAGCTCGCCGTCGCCGATGGACAGCGGCAGCACGGATGGCTTGGCGCCAATCGGGCCGGACTCGTAGATCAGCACCACATCCGGCGACGACGTCAGGCGCGCCAGGTTGGCGGCCTTGGAAGGCAGGCCGATGCCGACGAAGCACACCGAACCGTTCTTCAGGCGGCGCGCGGCGGCGACAGTCATCATTTCATTGGTGGAGTAAGCCATTATTTGGCCTCCTGCGCGGTGGCCAGCTTGGCCTGGAATTCACTGAAGTTGGCGGTGCCGTGGATGTATTCGTTGATCCACGCAGTAAACGTCTCACGGTCCCGGGCGATCGGGTCCCAGGCCTGGTAGAAGCGGTTGTCACGCTCGGTGTAACCGTGGGCGTAGGACGGATGCGCGCCACCCGGCACATGACACACGGCAGTCAGGGCCCAGGTCGGCAGGACGCAGGCGTTCATCGGTGCGTTGAGGTCATCGACAATTTCTTCGACGGTGACGATGCAGCGCTTGGCCGCCAGGGCGGCTTCTTTCTGCACGCCGAGAATGCCCCAGAGCAACACGTTGCCCTTGCGGTCAGCCTTTTGTGCGTGGATCACGGTGATGTCCGGGCGCACCGATGGCACGGCGGCCAGCACTTCGCCGGTGAAGGGGCAGGTCACGGTCTTGATCAGCGGATTGACCTTGGGCAGGTCGGAACCGGCGTAGGCCCGCAGCACCGCGAATGGCAGGCCGGACGCACCGGCGACGTAGGCATTGGCCAGGTCGGCGTGGCTGTGTTCTTCGATCTCCAGGGGTTGCGGCCATTGCTTTTCAACCGCGTCCCGCAGGCGATGCAGGGAGCCCACGCCCGGGTTGCCGCCCCAGGAGAAAATCAGCTTGCGTGCACAGCCGGCACCGATCAACTGGTCGTAGATCAGGTCAGGCGTCATGCGCACCAGCGTCAGGTCTTTCTTGCCCTGACGAATGATTTCATGACCCGCCGCCGTAGGGATCAGGTGAGTAAAGCCTTCCAGTGCAACGGTGTCACCGTCATTCACGAACTGCTTTACTGCATCAGCCAGCGAAAGGATTTCAGCCATGGGGTTGGGCTCCCGGTATCGATCGAAAAAGGCGCTGGGGGGCAGCGCCGAAGTGCTTGAAGATTAAGCCGGGGGTCGGGGCCAAACAATCCGATAATCGACTGAGTGTTCGATTATCGAACGGATTGTTGTCTTGCTATCGGTCCGCTTCAGGTGGCGTCCGCATGGCTGACCATGCCCTTGATCACCACCGCGGTGGTGGCCAATGCCGCGGGTATCACCAGGGCCGTCAGCACCTGTTCGAAGTTCCAGCCCAGGCCCAGCAAGGTTGCGCCCATCCATGCGCCGAGGATCGCGCCAAAACGGCCGATGCCGAGCATCCACGACACGCCGGTGGCACGGCCCTGGGTCGGGTAGAAGCGTGCGGCCAACGACGGCATCGCCGATTGCGCACCGTTGACGCACATGCCAGCGATCAGCACCAGGGTCGCCAGCAGCGTGATATTGCCCAGGCTCTGCCCCACCGCGTAGGCAAACACCCCGGCCAGCAGGTAGAAGGTGCCGATGACCTTGTGGGGATTGAACCGGTCCATCGCCCAGCCCACCCCGACTGCGCTTAGCACGCCGCCGAACTGGAACAATGCACCGATAAATGCGGCCTGTTCCATGCTGGCGCCGCTGTCGCGCATCAGGGTCGGCAGCCAACTGGTCAGCAGGTAAACAATCACCAGGCCCATGAAATAAGTCAGCCACAACAACAAGGTGCCGGCGCTGTAGGTGCCAGAGAAGATCACCGCGAACACGTTGCGCGCCTTGACGGTTTTTTGCTCGGGTACGCTGAAGCTTGAGGCTTGGGCGACGATGCCGGGTTCGATGGGCGCGAGGGTCTTGCGCACCTTGTCGGTGCCGCGATTGCGCACCACCAGGTAACGCGCCGACTCCGGCAGCCAGAACAGCAACACCACCGCGAGGATCAACGGCAAGATGCCACCGATCATCAGCAGGCTGTGCCAGCCAAAGGCCGGGATCAACTTGGCCGAGATAAACCCACCACCGGCCATGCCCAGGTTGAAGCCGCAAAACATGCTGGTCACCAGCAGCGACTTATGGCGCTCCGGGGTGTATTCGGAGAGCAGCGTCGTGGCGTTCGGCATGCCGGCGCCCAGGCCCAGGCCGGTGAGGAAACGCAGGATCAGCAGTTGATCGACGTTACTGCTGTAGGCCGATGCCAGGCTGAAGGCACCAAACACCAACACCGCCCCCACCAGCACCACCTTGCGCCCGAAGCGGTCGGCGAGTGGGCCGGAGCCGAGGGCGCCAAAGACCATGCCGATCAACGCGGCGCTCATCACCGGGCCGAGGCTGGCGCGGTCGATGCCCCAGTCCTGGGACAACGCCGGGGCGATAAAACCCATGGCAGCCGTGTCGAGGCCGTCGAGGAAGACGATGAGAAAACACAGGATCACCACCCGCCACTGATACCGCGACAGCGGCTGGGCGTTGATGAAGGACTGAACGTCCAGGCAAGTACCGACAGCAGGTGAAGGCTGATTCATTATTTTTATTTCCACACCGATGGGCGGGCGAACGACCTTGAGTCGTCATTATTATTGGGGCCGCGCCCTGAAGCGCTGCCGCACATTAATAAGCCTTGGGAAACACCGTCAATTCATCCAGCCGGGATCTGTGCGGTCACCGAACAGCTTACGCAAACAGCTGGGCACTCAGTTCCTGGCTGGCGCTGAGCATGCTTGGCAGGAAACGCTGCTCCAGCTCACTGCGGCTGACCCGCCCGGCATGGGTGCTGACGTTCAGCGCGGCCAGCACCTGGCCGGAGGCGTCGTACACCGGCACGGCGATGGAACGCAGGCCCTGTTCCAGTTCCTGGTCGACAATGCACCAGCCTTGTTGCCGCACTTCCTGCAGGCATTCGAGCAAGGCTTGCGGGGTGGTGAGGGTGCGGCTGGTCTTGGTTTGCAGGTCGGCGTGGTCGAGGTAGTCCTGCAGCGAGGCGTCATCCAGCGCCGCCAGCAGGATACGGCCCATGGAGGTGCAATAGGCCGGCAAACGACCGCCCACCGACAGGTCGACGGAAATCAGGCGCTGGGTGGTGGCGGAACGGGCGATGTAGAGGATGTCGTCGCCTTCCAGGGTCGCCATGTTGCAGGCTTCGTGGAGTTGTTCGCTCATGCGGTCCAGGTAAGGCTGGGCCGAAACCGCCAGGGGCGTGGATGACAGATATGCGTGGCCGAGGGTCAACACCTTGGGCAGCAGCGAATAGGTACGCCCGTCGGTGGTGGCGTAGCCGAGTTTGATCAGGGTATGCAGGCAACGGCGTACGGCGGCGCGAGGAATTTCCGTGCGGTGGCTGATCTGGGCGATGGTCAGGTGACGCTTGCGCTCCTGGAACGCCTGCACCACGGCCAGGCCACGGGCCAGAGAAGTCATGAAGTCCGGATCACCGGTAAACGCCTGGATACGCTTGGCCGGTGACGCAACGATCGGCGGCGCCACTGATGCGAAGGAGTTGCGCAATTGATCGTTCATTTGGGGTCCTTTCTCTTATTTTTAACCGCTGCGGAGGGGTGACTGCTATTACAAGCCGCCGTGCAATTGATACACAAGGCAGCGAGGTCAACATTGGGCGATTATCGGACGACCATTCGATTATCGCAATTTTTCACTGCTGGCCGGTGTCGGATCCGGATCGTCCCCCGGGGTGGCTTCTCAAGCGACTTTCAGAATCGACTGATGTACGAGAGAAGTTAAGATTTATTTACCGCCTTTAGAAAGCTTCACCCTTTTATGACGCCAATAGTTCAGCAAGTACCTCACCTGAGCGCGTAACAAAACGCTCACACAAAGTTGACGATTTTTAACTTGATGGCGATAGTGTTATTCAAACGCGTCGCTATAATGCATCCTGTGTAGAGGCCAGCCTCGTCTCGCCCTCGAGGACGAACCTCACCCGGCCGTGAACCGGCTGTGTACAAGCTGCGCCGCAAGTACCTGACACTCATTTCAAATGCCTGCCAACTGCTTGTGGTTGTGAACAAGAAAACTGTTGCTACGACAGCTGTTCTTCTCCGGCATCGTGGCCGCGTGCAATAAAGAAGTGGTTTTTCCTGTATACCTTCACACGCTGATCTTTCGGGTTGATGGTATACCGGGGCGACTTCTCGGCATCGCGCTTCGCCGGAATCAAACTCAACTCAATTAGGTAACAATGTGACGAAAGACGAACTGCGCGCGGAACTTGAGCGCCAGGAACAACGTTACAAGGATGTTTACGGCGGGGAAGTCACCACCTACGCCGCCCAACCAGAACCTGAACGCAAGCCATGGCGCAAACGGGCCAGTCTGCTCGACCAGGCCTTTGCCCAGGAAATCCAAAAGATTGAACAGGATCTCAAAGCCGAAGAGCCATAAGCGAATCGGATTGAGCTTCCAGGGGTGCCATCTCTCTGCCAGTACCGCGCTGGCGGAGGGAAGCGCCTATATGGCGTCTTACCGAAATTTCATACAATTGTTTCAGATGCTTCCTTCCAGCGGTTTAAGCCGCACATTTAAAGCATCCTCCTTATAAATCAACCACTTGCCAAAGCCCCGAAAACACCGGGATGCGCCCCTCCCCGCCATTTTTTTTCGTTGAAGAATGTTACCGATGAGCAGCTAGTGCATTGATTACCGATGTTTTCTGGCATAATCGCGCCCCCTTACGACCGGGTCAGAAAACCTTCATGATCGATTTATTCAGCGGACTGGATGCTTGGGTTCTAGTGAGCCTGTTGCTCGCCCTGGCCTTTGTCCTCGCCTTCGAGTTCATCAATGGCTTTCATGACACCGCTAACGCGGTTGCCACAGTCATCTATACCAAAGCCATGCCTCCGCATCTGGCCGTGTTCTTCTCCGGGGTGTTCAACTTCCTCGGCGTGTTGCTCGGTGGTGTCGGTGTTGCGTATGCCATCGTGCACTTGCTGCCGGTGGAGTTGCTGATCAATGTGAACACCGGCCACGGTCTGGCCATGGTCTTCTCATTATTGGCAGCGGCGATCACCTGGAACCTCGGCACCTGGTATTTCGGGATCCCGGCGTCCAGCTCCCACACCCTGATCGGTTCGATCCTCGGTGTCGGCCTGGCCAACGCCCTGATCAACGACATTCCCCTGGCTGACGGCGTGAACTGGCAGAAAGCGATCGATATCGGTGCCTCGCTGGTGTTCTCGCCGATGGCCGGCTTCGTGGTGGCAGCCCTGGTGCTGCTCGGCCTGAAGTGGTGGCGCCCGCTGTCGAAGATGCACAAGACACCGGACCAGCGCCGCAAACTCGACGACAAGAAGCACCCGCCGTTCTGGAACCGCCTGGTACTGGTGATTTCGGCAATGGCCGTGAGCTTCGTGCACGGTTCCAACGATGGTCAGAAAGGTATTGGCCTGATCATGCTGGTGTTGATTGGTATTGTCCCGGCGCAGTTCGTACTGGACCTGGGCAGCACCACTTACCAGATCGAGCGTACCCGCGACGCCACGCTGCACTTGAATCAGTTCTACCAGCGTAATCACGAAACCCTCGGCGAGTTCCTCGCCCTGGGCAAGAGTGTGAAGGACGATTTGCCGGGCAAGTTCCAGTGCAATCCGCAACAGACCGAACCGACCATCACCGCCCTGCTGGATACATTGAAGGGGGTCTCTGACTACCATTCGCTGACTGCCGAGCACCGCATTGAAGTGCGTCGTTATCTGTTGTGCCTGGATGACACCGCGAAGAAGGTGGGCAAGTTGCCTGGCCTGGAAGCGCGTGAGAAGTCGGACCTGGACAAGTTGCGCAAGGATCTGACGGCCACTACCGAATATGCACCGTTCTGGGTGATCCTGGCGGTAGCGCTGGCCTTGGGCCTGGGCACCATGGTGGGCTGGAAGCGTGTGGTGTTGACCATTGGTGAGAAGATCGGCAAGCAAGGGATGACGTATGCCCAGGGCATGTCGGCGCAGATCACCACGGCCAGCATGATTGGCCTGGCTAACATCTTTAGCTTGCCGGTATCCACGACCCATGTGTTGTCTTCGGGTGTGGCCGGGACCATGGTGGCGAACAAGAGTGGGCTGCAAGGCGGTACCGTTAAGACCATTTTGATGGCTTGGGTGTTGACGCTGCCGGCGACTGTGGGCCTTTCGGCCGGGTTGTTCTGGTTGGCTTCCAAGGCTTTGGGTAGCTGACAGATCTTTGGCTTGTGAAGAAGGTGCGACCTGTGAGGGTCGTGCCTTTTTTTGTGGCTGGGGTTTGGGTGTATATCCGTTATCCGGCTTTGGACCGTGGGTCGCCACGATGGGCCATCCTTGGCCCAGCGCGGCTAACCCGGCGTCTTGCCGGGTTACCCACGCTCCAAAGCCTGCGTTCGGCCAGCGTGGTTTAACGGGGCGCCTAAGATCAAGATCAAAAGCAAGAGCACAGCGGCCTACCGGCCGGCTTGAGTATTAAAAGCAAAAGCAACAGCCAAATCAAAAGCGGGCACAGTCAAATGTGGGAGCTGGCTTGCCTGCGATAGCATCAACTGGGTGTATCTGAAAAACCGAGTTGTCTGCATCGCAGGCAAGCCAGCTCCCACAGAAAAGCAGAGCTGCATCCGCTTCAGATTTGGCTTTCGCTCTGGATCTTGCCTTTGCTTTTAACACTCAAGCCGGCCGGGAGGCCGCTGTGCTCTTGCTTTTGATCTTGATCTGCGGGCCCCGTTAACCACGATGGCCGCAAGTAGGCACGGTGGAGCGGGTAAATCGGCAAGGATGCCGATTTACCCGCTGTAAGAGCGGAACCATAGGTGGCCGTTACCTAAATAACGGATATGTACTCAACACCCACTAAATCCAAAACAAAAAAAAGGCGACCGAAGTCGCCCAAAATGCCTTGCGTGCTCATGTATCCCGAAAAGACCTAAGGCTTCTTACGCTTATTAGCGTCTTTCCAGATAAAAATTCCAAACCCTACAAAGAACATCACCATGAGGCCAACCGTCAGCACTCCGGCAAATACCACATTATCGAAAAACATGACCGGCCTCCTGCACTTGCCCTGTTGCGATGGGGCTAAGTTAACCAAGAAGACGAAAGAAGAAATTGACGAGGATCAATGTCGCCCGCGACGGGGCGTAAAGAAGGGAAATAACTGACCTGCATCAAGGGATGCAGGCTATATCAACGCTTTTTCGGTTTGTTTTTCGGCTTTTTCTTACCTTTGCCCAACGGCATCGCCTGCTCAAATGCCTGGCGCACTTCGTTCAGTCGCTTGTCATTGAGGTCATGAACGCGTTTGGCACGTTCGGCATTCAGGTCAATCAGCTTGTCGTCATCACTCATGGCTTGGCTTACGTTGTGGCGGGAATGACTCAATAATGCGGCCTTGCCTGCGTTGCGGCAAATACCCTGGAGAAAATTCCCGTCGCCCTCACATTCACTCGCTTATTTATCGCGCTCAAACGTAATGATGGAGCGTGTAGTGCCCGGCCAATTCGGCATCTCTCGCCAAGGCGTCAGCACTTCCAACGTGTCCCCCTTGACCTCAAAATCCCTGCACTGCTCGGTACCGACCCAATCCGGGTTCCAGGCAGCCTCTACCTGTGTGCACCATCGGTTGCCCTCGACCCGCTCGACACCGGTATAGGCCACCAGCGTATTCAGCAACACCGACTTTTCCGCGTCCGTTGACCCCGCTTTTCTTCCCTCACCCGTCAGCACAAAAGCCACTCGGTGATCTGCGGTAAAAATGACGCGCCCGGATGGATGGCTTCCCATCGCAGGAATCCGCTCAAGGGTAGCCTGGGACTCAACCTGATAGCCGACCAGTCGCCATGCCCCGACCAAAGGTGACTCATTTGCCAGTACCGTCCCGCAAAGTGCCGCCGTGATAGTCACCCCAAACAACCACTTTTTTACATACGTGTGCATCGTTCTATCACCTCAATAATGAGGCGTAAATTCTTCAGAATAATTGTGAAAATATATGCAAGACAAATCCCAAGCCACTGCCATGCAGGCCTGGTGATAAAAACCGACAGCAAAACAACGGGCGACAAATTACACCGCCATCGCCCAGAATCAGCACGTTTACACTCTACGCAAGAGGCGCACTCAGGTGGCACTGCACAAGGACCTTCCCCCACTCCTGGCCCTGCGCGCCTTTGAAGCCGTGGCCCGGCATCTGAGTTTTATCAAGGCTGCCGCCGAACTGTCGGTGACTCAAAGCGCCCTCAGCCATCAAGTGCAGAAACTCGAACAACATCTGGGCAAGCCTCTATTTATCCGACGCACCCGCGCCATCGATCTGACCGAAGACGGCCAACACTACTACGACCAGATCCGCCCCGCCCTCGACGTCATCGCCGCCGCTACCCGCCAGCAACAAACGCCACCCGCCGCCACCGTGCTGCGCGTCGGCCTGCTCGCCTCGTTCGCCACCTTGTGGCTGGCGCCGCGCCTGGCCGGGTTTCTCAGCCGCTACCCGCACATCCAGGTGGAGCTGGTACCCGCGATTCAACTGGCAGATGTCGCCGCCGCCGAGGTCGACCTGGCGATTCGCTATGGCAAGGGCGACTGGGCCGACGTGAAGGCCACACGCCTGATGAACGAAACACTGTCACCCGTCTGCAGCCCGGCGTTCAAGGCCAGCCAACTGGCCAACGGCCCGCTGCTGATGGCCACCTCGCACCGCCCTTTCGAGTGGACCGACTGGTCCCGGCATTACCAGGTGGAGGTGGAGCACTACCCCAAGGCACTGTTACACGACTACAACATCGTGGTCGAAGCCGCCGTGGCCGGCCAGGGCATCGCCATGGGCCGCCACCGCCTGATCGAGCGCAGGCTGAAGGACGGCACATTGGTGGAAGCCTTCGACTGGCCGCCCTATCAAAGCGAAATCGGTTACTGGCTGATTACCCCGCAAGGCGATACGAGCGAAGCAGCCGCCTGTTTCAGTGAGTGGCTAGGGGAAATCTGCGCCGACGCATGAGTTATTTCGATGCGTTGAGTGAGATCTATCCGTTTGTCGACCCAAACCACGCCGCCCATGCTGAAGACTCTTCCCAAGAGGATTCACCATGAGCCACTCCATCTCCCAACGCGTAAAAGCCCTCGGCCTGAGCCTGCCAACACCCAGCCAGCCGATCGCCAACTACGTCAATTACGTGATCAGCCAGAACCAACTGTTTATCTCCGGCCAAATTCCGCTGCTGGACGGCAAACCCACCTACATCGGTCGTCTCGGCGAGTCCATCAGCGAAGACGAAGGCGCCAAGGCCGCCGAACTCGCTGCGCTGGGCCTGCTGGCACAATTGAGCGATGCCTTGGGCGATGACCTGTCGCGGCTGGTGCGCATCATTAGATTGGGCGTGTTTATCGCCAGCAGCGGTGATTTCCAGCGCCAGGGCGCAGTGGCCAATGGCGCCTCGAACCTGCTGGTCAACGCCCTTGGCGACAAAGGCCGCCATGTCCGTACTGCCGTGGGCGTCGCCAGTTTGCCGGGCGGCGTGGCAGTGGAGGTTGATGCCATTTTCGAGCTGCTGCCGTGACCGCGCTGTCCCTGACCGAGGTCCGGGAGCTGCGGGGCGAAACGCCGGGCTGCCAGTCCGGCATCGTCCACTTCAACCACGCCGGGGCCTCCCTGCCGAGCCAGGGGACGCTCGACGCAATCATTGACCAGTTGCAACGCGAAGCCCGTGACGGCCCGATGGAAGCCGGCGAGCACGGGTCGCTGCTGGCGGAGAAAGCCCGTCGCGCGGCGGCGCAATTGCTCAACGCCCCCGCGTCATCGATTGCCTTTGCCAGCAGCGGCTCGACCGCCTGGAGCCTGGCGTTTCAGGCGCTGGGCCCATGGCAGCCGGGCGACCGCATTCTGGTGGGCCGCCACGAATGGGGCGGCAACCTGGCGAGCATGCAGACGGCCGTGCAAGCGGGTGCGCACGTGGAGGTGATCCCTTGCGATGAAGCCGGCGCGGTGTCCGTCGCCGGCCTGGAAGCCATGCTCGACGACCGGGTGCGGTTGATCGACCTGACCTGGCTCCCCGCCAACAGCGGCTTGATCAACCCTGCCGAGGCCATCGGCGCGTTGGCCAAGCGTCGTGGCATCGCCTACTTCATCGACGCCGGACAAGCCATCGGCCAGGTGCCGGTGGATGTGCAAGCGCTGCACTGCGATGTACTCAAGGGCGCCGGGCGCAAGCATCTGCGCGGCCCGCGCGGGACCGCATTGCTGTACGTGCGACCGGATTTTCTCGAGCGCTTGAACCCGGCCCAACGCGATGTGTTTTCTGCGCCCTGGAGCCCTGCGGGTTTCGACTTGCGCAACGACGCCCGGCGTTTTGAAACCAGCGAAGTGTCATTCGCCTTGCTGGCAGGGCTGGGCAATGCACTGCAGGAGGTCAATCGATTGGGGGTTGAGCGGATCCGCGAGACGGTCCGGCTGTTAAGCGACACAATCCGTGAAGAATTGCGCCGAATCGACGGGATTACCTTGCATGACCTGGGAACCAGCGCAAACCAGTCCGGCCTGATCGCCTTCAACCTGGCCGGCTGGGACGCCTTCGAGCTCAAGCGCCGCCTGGGGCTCAAGCGGATCAATATCGGTGCCAATGGCGTGCCCTACACTCCACTGGACATGCAGGCCCGAGAGCTGGACAGCGTGGCGCGAATCTCCGTGAGCTACCTCAACACCGCGCACGATATCGAGCAACTGGTAGCCGCCCTGCACGAGCTGCGGGATTAAACCTCGACGTCCACCCACAGGCCTTGGCGTGGTGCATCTTCAATCAGCGGCACCACCGGCACGGTGTTGTCGGCGTTGAGTTCGTCGCCGGGAATGGCCAGGTGCTGCTCCGAATCCTCATCGGCTTCGCGGCGGCGCTTTTGCTGCTCCTGCTGGCGTCGCTGTTCCTCGCGCAGCAACAGGGCTGCTTCCTCGGGGTCGCGCTTTTGCAGGTCGATGGTGCTTTCGTTGGAGCCTGGTTGAACCGGCACCACAGGCGGGATATCCGGTTTCTGGCGCACCGGATCAAGCTGCGACGTGACCGGCACAACACTCAAGGGCAGCATGGGTGGCAGCATATTAATAGTCTCCTGTTCAGCAGACTGTCGGCTGCGTGGGTGACGACTTGAGCGTCAAGCCGCCAACTTGTGAACCAATCGTCATCTATCCGACGAACATACAGCCCTTTTTCTTGCCGCTTGTAGCTTAAAGCTTGAAGCTGCACCTATTCCTTTTGGTCTGGAAGCCGTGTTCCGTTAGAATAGTCGGCTTTTTCACGGCGGGAGTCAGGCAGCATGGCGCAGCAGTATCAACCGGGGCAACGCTGGATTAGTGACAGCGAAGCAGAGCTGGGGTTAGGCACCGTTCTGGCACAGGACGGCCGCTTGTTAACCGTGCTCTATCCGGCCACTGGCGACACCCGCCAGTATGCGCTACGGAATGCGCCCCTCACTCGCGTGAGGTTTTCGCCGGGTGACACCATCACCCATTTCGAAGGCTGGAAAATGACCGTGCAAGAGGTCGACGACGTCGACGGCCTGCTGGTCTACCACGGCCTCAATGGGCAGAACGAGCAGGTCACCCTGCCGGAAACCCAACTCTCGAACTTCATCCAGTTCCGTCTGGCCAGCGACCGTCTGTTCGCCGGCCAGATCGACCCGCTGCCCTGGTTCTCCCTGCGCTATCACACCCTGGAACACACCAGCCGCCAGTTGCAGTCCTCGCTCTGGGGCCTGGGCGGCGTGCGTGCGCAACCGATCGCGCACCAACTGCACATCGCCCGTGAAGTCGCCGACCGTATCGCGCCGCGGGTTCTGCTGGCGGACGAAGTGGGCCTGGGCAAGACCATCGAAGCCGGCCTGGTGATCCATCGCCAGTTGCTGTCGGGTCGCGCCAACCGCGTACTGATCCTGGTGCCGGAAAACCTCCAGCACCAGTGGCTGGTGGAAATGCGCCGCCGCTTCAACCTGCAGGTGGCGCTGTTCGACGAAGAGCGCTTTATCGAAAGCGATGCCGCCAACCCGTTCGAAGACACCCAGCTCGCGCTGGTGGCCCTGGAATGGCTGGTGGACGACGAGAAGGCCCAGGACGCGTTGTTCGCCGCCGGCTGGGACCTGCTGGTGGTCGACGAAGCTCACCACCTGGTCTGGCACGAAGAAAAAGCCAGCCCCGAATACTCGCTGGTGGAGCAACTGGCCGAAGTGATTCCCGGCGTACTGCTGCTCACGGCAACCCCTGAGCAGTTGGGCCAGGACAGCCACTTCGCGCGCCTGCGCTTGCTGGACCCGAATCGCTTCCACGACCTGCACGCCTTCCGCGCCGAGAGCGAAAACTATCGCCCGGTGGCCGAAGCCGTTCAGGAGCTGCTGGACAAGGGACGTCTCTCGCCCGCCGCCCACAAGACCATCCAGGGTTTCCTCGGCGACGAAGGCGAAGCGCTGCTGACCGCCGTCAACGATGGCGATGCCGAAGCCAGCGCCCGTTTGGTACGCGAACTGTTGGACCGCCACGGCACAGGCCGCGTGTTGTTCCGCAACACCCGCGCCGCCGTACAAGGCTTCCCGGAGCGCAAGCTGCACGCCTACCCGCTGCCGTGCCCGGACGAATACCTCGAACTGCCCCTGGGCGAACACGCCGAGTTGTACCCGGAAGTCAGCTTCCAGTCCCAGCCGGATGTGGATGAAGAACAACGCTGGTGGCGTTTCGACCCGCGCGTCGAGTGGCTGATCGACCAGCTGAAAATGCTCAAGCGCACCAAAGTCCTGGTGATCTGCGCCCACGCCGAAACCGCCATGGACCTGGAAGACGCCCTGCGCGTGCGTTCCGGCATCCCGGCCACGGTGTTCCACGAGGGCATGAACATCCTCGAGCGCGACCGCGCCGCCGCGTACTTTGCGGATGAAGAGTTCGGCGCCCAAGTGCTGATCTGCTCGGAAATCGGCAGTGAAGGCCGCAACTTCCAGTTCTCCCACCACCTGGTGCTGTTCGACCTGCCGTCCCACCCGGACCTGCTGGAACAGCGGATCGGCCGTCTGGACCGGATCGGCCAGAAGCATGTGATCGAACTGCATGTGCCGTACCTCGAAACCAGCCCGCAAGAGCGGCTGTTCCAGTGGTACCACGAAGCGCTGAACGCGTTCCTCAACACCTGCCCGACCGGCAACGCCTTGCAGCACCAGTTCGGCCCACGCCTGCTGCCGCTGCTGGAAAACGCCGACGACGGCGAGTGGCAAGCGCTGATCGACGAAGCCCGTGCCGAGCGCGAGCGCCTCGAAGCCGAACTGCACACCGGCCGCGACCGTTTGCTGGAGCTCAACTCCGGCGGTGCCGGTGAAGGTGACGCGCTGGTGGAAGCCATCCTCGAGCAAGACGACCAGTTCACCCTGCCGATCTACATGGAAACCCTGTTCGACGCCTTCGGCATCGACAGCGAAGACCATTCGGAAAACGCGCTGATCCTCAAGCCCAGCGAAAAAATGCTCGACGCCAGCTTCCCCCTGGGCGACGACGAAGGCGTGACCATCACCTACGACCGCAACCAGGCGCTGTCCCGCGAAGACATGCAGTTCATCACCTGGGAACACCCGATGGTGCAGGGCGGCATGGACCTGGTGCTGTCCGGTTCCATGGGCAACACCGCCGTGGCGCTGATCAAGAACAAGGCGCTCAAGCCGGGCACCGTGTTGCTGGAACTGCTCTACGTCAGCGAAGTGGTTGCCCCGCGCTCGCTGCAATTGGGCCGTTACCTGCCGCCGGCTGCGCTGCGTTGCCTGCTGGATGCCAACGGCAATGACCTGTCGGGCCGCGTCTCGTTCCTGACCTTGAACGACCAGCTCGAAAGCGTGCCCCGGGCCAGCGCCAACAAGTTCGTCCAGGCCCAGCGCGACCAGTTGACGCCACGGATCAACGCCGGCGAAGAGAAGATCGCCCCGCGTCACGCCGAGCGTGTGGCCGAGGCTCAACGTCGCCTGGCGGCGGACACCGACGAAGAACTGGCACGCCTGACCGCGTTGCAAGCGGTCAACCCGACCGTGCGTGACAGCGAACTGGTTGCCCTGCGCCAACAGCGCGAGCAAGGCCTGGCCATGCTCGACAAGGCTGCGCTGCGACTGGAAGCGATTCGGGTGTTGGTCGCGGGCTGACTTCGCCGCCCTACCCTGCCAAACAAAAAGGCCCGCGCAATGCGGGCCTTTTTTATTCACTGGGTTTCATCGGTGACCCTGATGCCCTCATCGCGGGCAAGCCCGGCTCCCACAGTGACCGTGTACATCAGCGACAACTCGGTCAACTGTGGGAGCTGGCTTGCCTGCGATAGCCTCACCTCGGTCTCAGGCAGTAACCGCCGTAGCCGGCACCTCCACCACCCCCAACCCCTCCTTCATCCGCTTGGCATCGCGCACAAAACTGCGGGACGCCTGGAACAGAAACAGCATGGTCAGAAACAGCGCCACCGGAATCAGGTACATGGCATCGTGCAAGCCTATGGCTTTATACGCCTCGGTCATCTGCTCCGCCCCCGCCGCATACATCGCCGAATGGGCAAAATGATCCGACAACCCGCCCACCACAATCGGCCCCATGCCACCGCCCAGCAAATACAAGCCGGCGAAGAACAACGCCATCGCCGTGGCCCGCAGGCGCGGCTCAACCACGTCCTGGATCGCCGTGTACACGCAGGTGTAGAAGTTATAGGCAAACAGCCAGCCGACACTGAACAACGCCACAAACACACCAATCTCGATCCGCCCGGCGTGCAACGCCCAAGCAGTGGTGACGGTCGAGATGATCAAGCTGCACGCCGCGAACAACAACCGGCCATTCGCGACGCGTTGATGGATCTTGTCGGCAATCCAGCCGCCCAGGGTCAGGCCCACCAGGCCGGTAATACCGACGATAACACCGGTGGCAACTGCCGCATCCTGCAACGGCAGCAGGAAATAGCGCTGCAGCATCGGCACCAGGAACGAGTTACAGGCGTAGGTGGCGAAGTTGAAGCACAAGCCTGCCAGCACCAGCCATAGAAACGTCGGCACCGCCAGCACCCGGCGAATCGGCCGGTCGACTTTCTCCTGGGAGACTTGCACGGTTTCCGCCGCGCCGCGCTTGGGTTCCTTGATATAGAACATGAACACCGCAAGGATCAGCCCCGGCACCGCCGCAATAAAGAACGGCGCGCGCCAGCTGTCGAACGCCTTGACCATTGCACCGATGGTAAAGAACGCCAGCAACAGCCCCAACGGCAGGCCCAGCATGAAGATGCCCATGGCCCGCGCCCGGCGATGGGCCGGAAACAAGTCACCAATCAACGAGTTCGCCGCCGGTGCATAACTGGCCTCGCCGATGCCGATGCCCATGCGCACCAGCAAAAACGTCCAGAAGCTGCCCACTAGGCCATTGACCGCTGTCAGGCCGCTCCACGCCGCCAGGCCCCAGCCCATGAGCTTACTGCGCGAGCCAGTATCGGCCATCCGCCCAAGGGGCAAGCCGGCAATCGCATAAACAATGGTGAACGCAGTACCGATGATGCCGAGCTGGAAGTCGCTGAGGTGCCACTCCATGCGGATCGGTTCGATGATGATCGCGGGGATGGTGCGGTCGAAAAAGTTGAACAGGTTGGCCAGGAACAACAGGAACAGAATGCGCCAGGCATTCGCCGCTTGGGTCGAGTTCTGCATGGGTCCGTCTCTTTTATTGTTATGTGAGCCGCGATGCCAGACGCATCCTGAGCCCGGAACCTGCAATCTAGTCAGCCCCGTAGGGATTGTCTGTAATGATTCGTAAGCCTGATGTCACTCCATCGGGCGACCCGGGAGATCATCCCTAATCATTTAGTTCTAGTTATTTATAAACTCATCGCCAAATGATTAGAAGCAATCTGCCATCAGCCCTTGTAACCCGCTCACGCTCTCTATACTGAAAGACGCAGTCAGACTAAAACTCTGTGACGGGACATGCTATGGAATGGCTTGGTTTGCATTTTTTTACCGACCTTCCGGACAGCGGGCATTTATTACTCAATTGCAGTCATAACCCCTTTCTGGTGCTTCTGGCTTACGTGGTGGCCTGTGCAGCGGGCTTCGGCACCCTGGACATGGCCGAGCGGGTCGGCCATGTCGACAACCCCAAGGCTCAACGGCACTGGCGCTGGGTAGGTGCGGGCTGCCTGGCAGGCGGAATCTGGTCGACCCACTTCATCAGCATGCTGGCCTTCCAGGCACCTATCGCGATTCACTACGAATTGATCATGACGTTCGCCTCGCTGCTGATCGCCCTGATCGCGTCGCTGTTCGCCATGCAAACCCTCAGTCACCCCAGGCTGCGCCTGCACCAATATGTGCTGGCATCGGTGTGGATGGGGCTGGGTATTGCGTTGATGCACTACGTGGGCATGTCGGCCATGCGCTCCGAGGCGGGCGTGTATTTCGAGACCGGGCTGTTCCTGGCCTCGGTGTTGATCGCCATCGGCGCCAGCCTGGCGGCGTTGCTGCTGTCGTTGTACTTGCGCAACGGCACCGGCATGTTTCATCAATTACTTAAGTACGCCGCCAGCCTGGTGCTCGGCGCCGGCATTATCAGCATGCACTTCACCGGCATGGCGGCCATGCAACTGCTGGTGCCCGCAGACCTTGTTCCGTCGGCGCTGCCCGTGGACAACAATCCCATCCAACTGGGCCTGCTGGTAGCGGTCATCGCCTTGCTGGTGATCGGCAGCAGCATCAGCGCTGCGCTGGCAGACAAGAAGCTGCAACACAAGGAAACCGACCTGCGCCGGGTCAATGCACTGCTCACCGAACTCGACCAGGCCCGCGCCTCGCTGCAACAGGTGGCGCACTACGACGCCTTGACCAGCCTGCTCAACCGCCGTGGCTTCAACCAGATCTTCGCCGAGAAGCTCGCAGAAAAAACCGCAACCGACGGCATGCTGGCGGTGATCTTCCTGGATATCGACCACTTCAAGCGCATCAACGACAGCCTCGGCCATGACGCCGGCGACGAATTGCTCACGGTGCTGGCCGGCCATATCAAAAGTTCGGTCCGCAGCCATGACGACGTGGTCGCGCGGTTTGGCGGCGACGAGTTCTGCATCCTGATCAGCATTCACCATCGCGATGAAGCGCGGCACATGGCCCAACGCATCATGCAGAAAATGAAAGACCCCATCGAGTTGGCCGGCCGGCGCATGGTGATGACCACCAGCATCGGCATCAGCCTGTTCCCCGAAGACGGCAAAACCAGCGAAGAGCTACTCAAAACTGCCGACCTGGCGTTGTATCAGTCCAAGGATACTGGGCGTAACAACCTGAACTTTTTCAGCTCCAACCTGAAAACCCGGGCTTTCCTGGAACTGCAACTGGAGGAAGAACTGCGCGCCGCGCTGCGGGGCAAAAACGAGCTGGTGCTGTTTTACCAACCGATTCTTGACCTGAAAAAAGGCCGGATCACACGCCTCGAAGCCCTGGTGCGTTGGCAACATCCTCAACACGGCCTGCTGACCCCGGACCGGTTTATTGGCATTGCTGAAAACAACGGGCTGATTGCCGAACTGGATCACTGGGTTCTGCGCCAGGCCTGCCACGACCTGAGCCTGCTGTCGGAGCAGGGTCATACGGAATTGATCATGGCGGTCAATTGTTCGGCCTTGAACCTGACCCGTGACGAACTGGCCGATGAAATCGAAAACGCCCTGCGCTTCGGCGGGATCGCCGCCAATCGCCTGGAACTGGAAGTGACCGAAAACGCCCTGATGGGCAATATCAGCAGCACCCTGGCACTGCTGCGGCAAATCCGCGCCTTGGGCGTGTCGCTGTCCATCGACGACTTCGGCACCGGCTATTCGTCCCTCGCCTACCTCAAGCGCCTGCCGCTGAATACCTTGAAAATCGACCGCTCGTTTATTCAGGATATTCCCAAATCCGCCACCGACATCGATATCGTCCAGGCCATTATCGGCATGGCCCACACCCTGCATCTGCAAGTCGTGACCGAAGGCGTGGAGACCCTGCAACAATTGGAAGTGGTACAAAAACACGGCTGTGATTTTGTTCAGGGTTACTTGCTCAGCGCCGCTGTACCGATGAGTGACATCAGCGCAGTGATCAAAGGCCTCGATCAGCACAACATGTTTAGCCTGCTGGGGCTTACAGGCAGTGAACCCGCACCCAAAGATCCGCCTTCGGGCCGTACGGGCCCCGCGTCCATCGTCAGGCCAATTCGCTGACGCCGAAAATTTGGCAAATCGCCATCACTTCACTAAAGAATCCCGACGAACGGCCGATTCATCAGAGTCCGGCCAGGATTTCCCCTTAAAACCCTAGGGTTAAACCCTCCCGCCCAGGACCAGGACGCACTGTAAAGTCGCGATCTCTCATTCCGTGATGGCTACCTGATACCTCTTCAGCCATCCGTCCAGGCACATGGCGCACAATGACTTCTAAAAATAACTCTGCCACTGCGGTATCCGATGTGTTGCTGACAGCCCCTGCGGAAAAACCCTCAGGCTCAAAGTCATTGAGCACCGCGCGCCCACTGGCCACCCAGCAGTACCTGTACTTCACCGAGACCAACACCGACCGCATCCTCGACAACCTCGACGGCCTGCGCGACATGGTGTTCCCGCGCTCACCGCACCTGGAAGTCGACGGCGAACTGCGCAACGAGCAGGAATTCCCCTCGGTGTGCCTGATCGGCCTGGGCCGCTGTGGCTCCAACATTGCCCTGGATGTGGCAGAGCTGGTGTACAACGCCCGCAAATTCTACCTCAACGAATTCAGCAACGAGGATAAAACCACTGACAAGGGTTACCGCCCGGCCCAGTGGATTCGCAACAACCTGCGCCTGGGGTCGAACAAAGGCACCAAGCCGGTGTTCCTGGTCGAGCCACTGGTGATGCTGGGTGACCTGGACAAGGACATTGCCGGGCGCATCCGTTTCTCGCGCAAGGGTGAGAAAAGCGGTTTCCTGCGGGACTACAGCAAGATGAAAATCATGGACCTCTCGGAAGTCCATGCCGGTGGCGCCGGTAACGCGCCGATCCTCGGCCAGTACCTGGCCAAGATCATCCTCAACAAAGACACCCAGCGTTTTTCCAGCCCCGACTGGAAGATGATCCACTCGTACCTGATCGACTCCTGCGGCATCAAGGCCAACCAGTCACGCCTGTACTTCTCGATCTTCAGCGCCGGCGGCGGTACCGGCTCGGGCATGGCCTCGGAATTCGGCCTGGCCCAGCAGCACTCGTACATGAACAAGACGTTCGACACCAAGCCCGCCGACGAGCATGACAGCAAGAGCGGTCACGCCTTCGTGTTCGAGCCGATCTTCACCAGCGGCATTTGCGTGCTGCCGAACATCTCCGATCACCGCAGTGAAATGTCCGAGGCGCTGCACATCAACGCCGGGCGGCTGCTGTGCAAATACCTGTCGGAAGAATGGGATTTCTCGTACAACTTCGACAATGAAGACAGCAGCGAGGCCAGCGTGAAAGGCCGCATCCGTCCGTGGAACGCGATGATGCTGATCTCCAACGACATCATGCGATATGCCGAAGAAAGCGATGACGGCAACATCCAGAACATTGATGTCAATGCCATGGAGAAGCACGCCAACCAGTACATCTCACAACAGATCTTCAACATTCTGACGGCCCAGGCGGTTACCACCGACTACGACCAGAACTACTTCCGTCGCGCCGGGATCGACATTGGCGAGACCATCCGCCTGGACGCCAACGACCTGTTCATGAGCCTGGCCGGCCCGGTGGCGATTGCCTATGCCGAATCGGTGGTGCCGGAAACGCCCGCGCCTTCGAGTGACAAGTTCAAGGTGTTCGACAAAGAGCCACAGCGGCTGAATATCGATGACCTGTTTTTCCGTTCCATTGATCTGCCGCACTTCAACAAGGTGACCCAGGCGATCGAGGGCATCAGCCTGTTGCCGATTGAGTCCAAGCGCTATAAGGCCTCCTTGGAGCAGTACAAGAATTCCGGGTATGACGCGGCGGCACTGCATGACCTGCACTTCTTCAAGAACTGCTCGTCGGTGGTGTCGATTGTGTCGTTGCCCAAGGATTACAAGCTGTCCTATATGGACCTGAATCGGCTCAAGACGCACCTCAACAGCCTGTTTCCCAACACGACGCTCAAGCGGTATGCGTTGGTGATCGGGGCGTCGGCCAACTTGTCGCTCACGACCTTGATCGCTAAGAGTCCGTGTTTGTCGGATGACTTTTTGACGCTGATCGTGGCGTTCATCAAGCGCTGCTTTGCGAGGAATCCGTATCGGTTTGATGACACGCTGGATAACTCGATTCTGGATTTCATCATTCATGAGGATTTTGATGAAGACCGGATTGATGAGCTGCTCAATGAGTTTGAGAACCCGGCGAAGATCCTGGATACCAACTGGTATGCCATCAAGCCGATGTACGAGAAGAAGTATCGTGAGTTGATCAATGACAAGGACAAGTTTGTGTCGATCAACGATATCCGGCTGTCGCGGGATTGTGTGAAGAAGGCGATCAAGTACCTGCGTGAGATTTATCGTCATCGGATTGGGAAGACCAAGGTTATTTCGCTGAATAACCATACTGGGAAGACGGCGTAGGCTTGATTCTTAGGTGGGGTGTATATCCGTTATTTAGGTAACGGCCGCTTAT